>CAKUCW010000001.1 GCA_934643825.1 uncultured Clostridia bacterium
GCTACTTGTCGGACGGATTCAAGAGAATCTTGGAACAGAATGGTCTTCGCCGTATTCGCTTTCACGATTTGCGCCACACCTGTGCCAGTCTATTGCTCGCGAACAACGTGCCGATGAAAAAAATTCAGGAATGGCTCGGACACAGCGACTTCTCTACTACGGCAAATATTTACGCTCATCTTGACTTTCAATCAAAAATATCTTCGGCAGAAGCAATGCTGACAGGACTGGATATGGGTTGATGTACAACATTCTTCTATCCCAAACAATGAAAAAAGCCTGACAAAACCTAGTTTTGCCAGACTTCCTTCTATGGCGGAGACGGTGGGATTCGAACCCACGAGCCCGATAAAAAGAGCTAACAGATTTCGAGTCTGCCCCGTTATGACCGCTTCGATACGTCTCCGTAAAATTCCCTCCTCATTGACTCCTTGGAAAAAGGAGAGATAAGAGGAGAGATATGAAGGCACTTTAAGACCTTATTTGATGGGAAAAAACTTAGATATTACTTGAAAATTCGCAAGAGAGCGTTCCAAAAGGATCTGAAGATTTCGAGTGCTGCACCTTCGACCACTCGGACAACTCTCCATGAAATGGGTATCCCTCATCAGGATACCCGTTTATTATAAAGCAAACATCGGGGAAATGTCAAGCAAAACCGTTACATCTGCGCGGCGATGTCAACAATCTCCATCGAACGGCGGATGAACTCGGTCATCTGCTCGGCTTCCAGCGGCTGGCGGCTCAGCTCGGCGAGGTCGTAGAGCTGACGCGCAAGCAGCACGCTGCGCTCATCCTTTTCGCGGGTGGAGAGCTTTTCGATCGTCTTGCTGCGGCTGTTGAGTACGACGTTGTACTTCGCCGGCATGGTGTATTCGCTGTGACCATACAGGCGTCCCATGTCGTTGAAGCGGCGGGTCTGCTCGTCTTCAATCAGCATGACCGGCACGCTGTCGTTGACCAGCGGCTTGACCTCTACCGCCAGATCCTTGTTGCCGCTTGCCTCACGCATCAGCTCGGTCAGCTTCTCGGTGTCCAGCACAGGGGCTTCTTCCGAGCTGGTCAGGCTGTCCAGCTCAGCGTCCACGCGGCAGTAGCGGAACTTGCTCTCCGGATCGGCGCTGTATTCCATGTAGGAAACGAAGTTGACGTCGATCGGCTGATCCAGCACGGCGACGTCGATGCCGCGCTCGGTGAACAGGCGGATTGCCGCATCCTGACGCGCCGGGTCAGAGGTGTAAACCATCTTATCCGGCAGCTTTTCGCTGTTGCGCTCCTTGTATTCCGCAAGGGTCAGGAACTTGCCGTCCGTCGTCTTGAAGAGCAGGCAGTCCTTCATGCGCTCGGCGAATTTCTCGTCGCGCATGACGCCGTACTTGATGAACGGATGGATATCCGGCCAGAAGCCTTCGTAAGTCTCGCGTTCCGTCTTGAACATGCCCGTCAGACGGTCGGCAACCTTCTTGGTGATGTGGTTGGAGATGCGGCGGACATAGCCGTCGTTCTGCAGGAAGGAGCGGGACACGTTCAGCGGGAAGTCCGCACAGTCGATGACGCCCTTGAGCAGCATCAGGAACTCCGGAATGACTTCCTTGATGTTGTCCGCGACAAAGACCTGACCGGAGTACAGCTTGATCTGTCCTTCGATGCCGCCGAACTGCTCCTTGATCTTCGGGAAGTAGAGGATACCCTTGAGCTTAAACGGATAATCCACGTTCAGATGGATCCAGAACAGCGGATCGTCATACTCGTGGAACACCTTGCGGTAGAACTGCTTGTAGTCCTCGTCCGTGCAGTCCTGCGGCGCACGGGTATACAGCGGCTGGGTGTCGTTGATGGGCTTCGGTTCTTCCTTCTTTGCCTCGGCAGCTTCGCCGTCCTTGGCTTCGTTGCTGCCCTCGCCGGTTACCTCGACGTCATCCGCTTTTTCTTCCTTGATTTCTTCAAGGTAAATCGGTACCGACATGAACGAGCAATAGCGGTCCAGCACTTCGCGCACACGCCACTGCTCAAGGAACTCGCTTTCCGCTTCGCTGACGTGCAGGGTGATGGTCGTGCCGCGTGTGGTGCGCGTGCCTTCCGTCATGGTGAATGCCATGCCGTCCTCGCTCTCCCAGCGCACGGGCGTTGCGCCCTCGCGGAAGGACAGCGTGTCGATGGTCACCTTGTCGGCAATCATGAACACAGAGTAGAAGCCCAGACCGAAGTGTCCGATAATGCCGGAATTTTCCTTGTCTTCGTTCTTGGCGTATTCCTCCATGAAGGACTTTGCGCCGGAGAAGGCGACCTGGTTGATGTTGGTCTTGACCTCGTCCTCCGTCATGCCGATGCCGTCATCGATAAAGCGAAGCTCGCGGGCGGCTTTGTCCACCTCAACGTGGATGGAGCAGTTCTGCGCGGCAGCGCTGTCCACCATGCGGAGCTTGGTGATGGCGTCGCAGCCGTTAGAAACGACCTCGCGGATGAAAATATCTTTATCGGAATACAGCCATTTTTTGATGATTGGCATGATGTTTTGCGCATCAATAGAAACATTGCCCTGAATCGGTTCCATAAAAAAGACCTCCTTTGCGGGGAAGTGATCCCCGCGCTATATGACCCGGATCAACCGGGAATAAATTCGTTATGCAAGCGTATTGTAACGCGGAGGAGGGAGCCTGTCAAGAGAAAATTAGCACTCAACACAAAAGAGTGCTAACAATTTTTCGGGCGGTCAGTCTTTTAATCGGAAATCATTTCGGGATTGCCCGCGTGCGCCGGGTGTTGAGATTTTTGCAAACTTGGGCGGAAGCGCAGAAAAACGATAAACAGGCTTGACATTTTTGCGTGCGTTGGATACAATAAACGCAGTTTCATCGGCAGGTTTTCGCCTTCCGATGTATGAAATGCGATGATGGGAATCAGCGTGCCAAGATGCCTTCAGAGAGCCGGCGGTCAGGTGCAAGCCGGCGGGTCGAAGCGCGGCTTTTCTCCTCCCGGAGCTTCGCGGGCGAAAAACAGTAGTCCGCGGCGGCGTGACCCCGTGAAAGGTCTTGGCTGTTTAGCCGCTGAGGGCTGCGTTTGCAGCTAAATCAGGGTGGTACCGCGCTTTCGGGCGCCCCTGTGCATGACTATGGCGTGCAGGGGCGCTTTTTATATGCCCCGAAATTCGCCTTTCCCTTGATAAGGAGGTTTACCCATGAGCAAGGCTTATAATCCTGATGAGATCGAACTCAAATGGCAAAAGCGCTGGGAGGATGCCCATTGCTTCGAGGCGGAAGCCAGCCACGAAAAGCCCAAATTCTATGGACTGATTGAGTTCCCGTACCCCTCCGGAGCGGGTCTGCATGTCGGTCATCCGCGCAGCAACACCGCGATGGATATCATTGCCCGCAAGCGCCGCATGGAAGGCTACAACGTGCTTTTCCCGATCGGCTGGGACGCTTTCGGTCTGCCGACGGAAAACTACGCGATTAAGAACCATGTCCATCCCGCGGGCGTGACCGAGAAGAACATCAACCATTTCCGCGAGCAGCTCAAGCGCATCGGTTTCTCGTTTGACTGGACGCGTGAGGTCAACACCACCGACCCGAACTACTTCAAGTGGACGCAGTGGATCTTCCTGCAGCTTTACAAGCACGGCCTGGCGTACAAGACGGAGATGCCGGTCAACTGGTGCCCGAGCTGCAAGTGCGGTCTTGCCAACGAGGAAGTCGTCGCCGGCAAGTGCGAGCGCTGCGGCGCGGAGGTCATCCGCCGCGTGAAGAGCCAGTGGATGCTCAAGATCACCGCGTATGCGCAGAAGCTGCTCGAAGGTCTGGACGATGTGGATTTCATCGACAAGGTCAAGGTGCAGCAGCGCAACTGGATCGGTCGCAGCGAGGGTGCTGAGGTCGATTTTGCCATCAAGGATACCGATGAGAAACTCCGCGTTTACACCACCCGTCCGGATACGCTCTTCGGCGCGACCTACATGGTCGTTGCGCCGGAGCATGCGACCGTCGATAAGCTCAAGGACCGCATCACCAACTGGGATGATGTTGTCGCCTACCGCGAGGCGGCGGCACGCAAGAGCGATTTTGAGCGCACGGAGCTGAGCAAGGAAAAGACGGGCGTTGAGCTGAAGGGCATCAAGGCGATTGATCCGGTTGACGGACGCGAGATTCCGGTCTTTATTTCGGATTATGTTCTGGCAACCTACGGAACGGGCGCAATCATGGCTGTTCCGGCGCACGATACGCGTGACTGGGAGTTCGCCACGAAGTTCGGTCTGCCGATCGTCGAGGTCGTTGCGGGCGGCGAGGACGTGCAGAAAGCGGCGTATACCGATGTGGAGGACGGCGTCCTGTGCAACAGCGGCTTCCTCAACGGGCTGACCATCGCGCAGGCGAAGAAGACCATCATCGACTGGCTGGTTGAGCACAAGGTCGGCGAGCGCAAGGTCAACTACAAGCTCCGCGACTGGGTATTCTCCCGTCAGCGTTACTGGGGCGAGCCGATTCCGCTGGTCAAGTGCGAAAAGTGCGGCTGGGTTCCGGTTCCGGAAGATCAGCTTCCGGTGCTGCTGCCGGAGGTTGACAACTACGAGCCGACCGATTCCGGCGAAAGCCCGCTGTCCAAAATGGATAGCTGGGTGAACACGACCTGCCCGTGCTGCGGTGCGCCCGCCAAGCGCGAAACGGACACCATGCCCCAGTGGGCTGGCTCTTCCTGGTATTTCCTGCGCTATGCCGATCCGCACTGTGATACCGCGTTGGGACGTTGGGACGAGCTGAAATACTGGCTGCCGGTCGATTGGTACAACGGCGGCATGGAGCATACCACGCTGCATCTGCTGTATTCCCGCTTCTGGAACCTGTTCCTCTACGATATCGGCGCGATTCCGAATAAGGAAGCATACAAGAAGCGCACCAGCCACGGCATGATTCTCGGCGCGAACGGCGAGAAGATGAGCAAGTCCCGCGGCAACGTCATCAATCCGGACGACACCATCGCCGAAATCGGCGCGGACGCGTTCCGTATGTATGAGATGTTCATGGGCGCGTTCGATCAGGCGATTCCGTGGTCTACCGAGGGCGCGCGCGGCTGCCGCCGCTTCATTGAGCGCGTCTGGCGTTTGCAGGATATGCTGACCGCCGACGAGGGCGTGCGGCACGACATGGAAGCGCCCGTCAACGCGATGATCAAGAAGGTCTCCGAGGACTACGAGCGCATGAAGTACAACACCGCCATCGCGGCGATGATGTCCTATGTCAACGAAATCTACGCCCGCGGCGATGTGACCCGCGGCGAACTGCGTGCGCTGCTGCTGTGCCTGAATCCGGTCGCCCCGCATATCACGGAGGAGATGTGGGAGGTCTGCGGCTTCGGCGAGCCGATTTACAAGCAGAGCTGGCCGACCTACGACGAGACGAAGCTCGTTGCGGACGAGGTGGAGATTGCCGTTCAGATCAAGGGCAAGGTACGCGGTCGTATCATGGTTCCCGCTACGCTGGGCAAGGACGACGGCGAGAAGCTGCTTGAGAATGAAACCGTCAAGAAGCTGGTCGGCGACGCGCAGGTGAAGAAGATCATCTTCGTGCCGGGACGTCTGCTGAACATCGTCTGCTAAAAATCATATAAAAATTGCCGCCGCACGGAAATTGAGCCGTGCGGCGGCAATTTATATTTGTTATTTTACTGGCTTTCTCCGCTCTCGCTTACGCTTTTTGTCTTCAAGCAAACCGGACATGCGCTCAGCAGGCTGTACGGGCTTTGTTCAAGTTGGTCGGCGGAAAACGCTTCCGGCGCATCGCGGGCGCGTTCGGGAATGGCGGCGCAATCGGGGGGCAGCGTGGAAAACTCTGCCGCCATCCTTCTCCGGATAGAGGCGCGTGTCCGCGTCAAGCATCAAAATTGATTCGCTGTATGTGGAAACGGAATCCGGCATTTGTTTTATCAACTCAATTGCTTGATGTTTTTAAGACAAATGAATTGACAATTACTACAAAAAAATATACTATATCTGTAAGTAAAACATATTTGTAAATATTGTCCTGCTCGCTTTGAAATAGAATCTGGAAGTGAATGTGTGCCGCCAGATTGGTATTGTGAATATGGAAAATGCGTTGAAAAAAGATGGAGGCAAATTCATGAAACAGAAGAGCTTGAAACTGTTTAAACCCCATTGGCGAGGACTTCTGCTGACGCTTTTCGCGTCCGCCGCGCTGGTCTTCGTCAACATCGCTCTGCGCCGATATCTGGGCGCAAGTCTGGATGCGGCGCTGAACGGGCAGATTGAGATCGTGCAGATCGCGCTCGTTGGCTTAACGGGGATTGCCGTCTATGCAGCGCTCAGCGGCGTCAAGACTTACGGCACGCAGCTGCTTCAGCACAGCATCCGAAGCCGCATCTATCACAACGCCTATCGGCAGCTTATCTACGGCGAGGGAGATATGCCTTCTCTGGGCGAGCTGACCAATCGGCTCTCCGGTCATGTGACGGAGCTGGTTCAAGCTGTCAATCGTTTCGTGTCCAAGGCATCCGGCGATTTCTGCTGCTATGTCTTTGCGTCGCTCGTTCTGGCGATGATCCATCCCGGCGGCGCCGCCGTCATCGTCGGCGTGTCTATCCTGCCGACGTTCTTCATCCGCGTGTTGAGCCGGCGCGAACAGGATGAGCGCAGGCAGTACATGAAGGAGATGGGGCGGGTCAATCAGTCGGCGTCCGAGGGATTGTACAGCATGGAATCCGTCAAGGCGAACGCGATGGAGGATGAGTTCTGCGCGGCTTACGGCGCGTCGCTGGAGGAGCTGTATCAAAAGAAAAAGAAGCTGACGAAGACTACGACGCTGCTGACCCTGCCGTCCGTGCTCTGCGCGTTCGGCATGCAGGTCACCATTCTGATTGTCGGGGGCTTCCTGACGGCGACGGAGCGCATCACCGCCGGCGAGCTGGTGACGATGATCTCGCTGATGTCCTTTATCGTCGATCCCGTGATGTGTCTGGAAAACACGGTGGTCGCGCTCCATGCCTATCGGGTGTCACTTGACGCGCTGGAAAGCTATCTGGATGAAACGGCTCCGCCGTCGTCAGAAGCCAAACGCCTGACCGGGGATGCCTGCGTCTCGTTCAAAAATGTTTCCTTTGCCTATCCGGGCGGAAAGGATATCCTGCACGGGATGACTTTCTGCCTGCGCCCCGGGAAGATCCATCTGCTCCGCGGCGCAAACGGTTCGGGCAAGAGCACGCTCGTGCGCCTGCTCTGCGGCACGCTGCATCCGCAGAAGGGCGATATCGTCCTCATGGGCATCGACGCAAAAACGCTCCAGCCGCAGGATTATGAATCGCTCATCGCCGTCATGCCGCAGGAGAATATCCTTCTGGCGGGGACGGTCATGGAGAATCTGCTCCTCTGCCAGCCGACCGCCACACGCGAGCAGGCGACAGCCGCCTGCCAAAAGGCGGATATCCACGAGACCATCCTGTCCCTTCCGGATGGATATGATACGTATCTGACGGAGAACGGCGGCGTGCTCTCCGGCGGGCAGAAGCAGCGCATCTCCTTCGCCCGAACGCTCCTGCGCGATGCGCCGATCATGATCTTCGACGAGCCGTCTGCGGCACTGGACGACGCCCGGTGCGTGCAGATGCACGCCATGCTGGAGGAACTGAGCCGCGAAAAGATCGTGCTGCTGATCACGCATGACGCACGCATGCTCCGCGAGACCGACGACGTGCTGGAACTGGGGAGGTGAGCGGAATGAAACAGTCGATACAAAAACTCTGGCGGTATGCCAAGCCCGCCCGAGCGGCGTTCATTGTCAGTTCGCTCATCATGTCTCTGCGCTATTTCGTCATCAACTACCTGACTGCGTATCTGACGGGCAGGATCACGGAAGCGGCGCAGCACATGGACGTCGCCGGGCTTTTACGGGATGTGGCGTGGTTCATCGCCTGCCTGATCCCGTTCCTCTTCGTGGATGCCGTCAGCAAGTACGCCCACGATATGAGCACACAGAAGATCGGCAACGCCCTGCGCCAAAGCGCCTATTCGCGCATCCTGCGTGCCCCGCTCTGGCAGGCGGAAACGCTGGGCGCAAGCCGCAGTCAGATGCTGTCCCGGCTGAATAACGATATGAACGTCGTCGAGAGCCTGTATCGTTCTTCGCTGCTCGCGCCGCTGATCTTCGGTATCGCGGGCGTCGGTGCTTTCGTGAGCATCTGGTGGGTACGTCCGAGCATCGCGGTGTATCTGTTCGCACTGGGCGCGTCCTCTTTCGCGTTGCAATATGCCATGAGCCGGCGGAAAAAGCGCGTCTCAACTCGGATACAGGCGCTGATGGCGTCGCTGCTGACGGCGGCGAGCGAATGTCTGACGGACCGCCCGGTCATCCGGCTGATGAACGCATATCGTGGTGTTTTAGGGCATACCGAACGCCTGCGCAAGACCTATCTCGCCGCGGGACGCGAGGACGCCGCCATCCAGAGCGGCGCGGATATGGTGGTCGGCGGCGCGTCCCTGCTCCAGTATGTGGGCGTGATGCTGATCTCCATCTTCTATCTGTCCAAAGGGCAGATGGAAGCGACGCAGATCATGGTCGTGCTGCAGCTCTCCGGGTTGGTTGTTTCGGGCTTTACGCTGGTCGGCAACGCGCTGATTGCCCTGCGCGGCTATCTGCCCGCGCTTGACCGCGTCGAGGAGATTCTGACGCTGGATGAGGAAGATCTTGAGACCGGCGCGAACACATGGAAGGATCTGGAGAAAGAGGGCATCCGCGCATCGGACGCCGTGCTGTGCTTCTCGCCGGAAAAGAAGTTGGTTCTTAAAGACCCGCTGGATATCCCCGCGGGCAGGATATCCGCGCTGTGCGGCGCATCCGGATGCGGCAAAACGTCGTTCATCAAAACGCTGATAGGCTTCTATCCTTACGAGGGCGATATCTCTATCGCGGGTGCGCCGCTGAATGCTTATTCCCAAAAGTACCTTCGGGAACAGATCGCCTATCTGTCCCAGCAGAACATCCTGATCGCGGGTTCGATAAAGGAGAATCTGCTTATTGGCGGTCATGCCGCCGTGACGGAAGAAGAGATAAAAGAAGCTCTTCGCATCTGCACCTGCGACGAATGGCTGGGCGACATGCCGGATGGGCTGGATACGATGCTGGATGAGGGCGGTCTGCGGCTCTCCGGCGGACAGCGGCAGATGCTCATCATCGCCCGTGCGCTGCTCCAGAAGAAGCCTATTCTCCTCATGGATGAGACGTTCTCCGCTATCGACAAGAAGCGTTCCGTGCGGATCATCGAGAACATCCGTCGGGCGTACCCCGAAAAGACGATCCTGCTCATCAGCCATGAAGAGGAGATCGTTCGATGCTGCGATGAGCAGGTCATGGTGAGTTCAATGTAAGGGAACCCTTGGGCTGCCGCCCAAACCTGCCTGAGGGATTTTATCTCACTTTCCAATATGTGAGGAAGGCTGGATCTAAAAAACGTGGGAAGGCAAAAGCCTTCCCACGTTTTTTAGAGCTTATCTCACAGAACGCCCATCTTTTCAGCGATTTTCTGCCCGAACGGTGTCCCTGCGACGCCGCCGACACCGGTTTCTTTAAGCGAAACATCCATTTTATCGCCGACTTCGCGCATTGCCAGAATCACCTCATCCGGCGGGACAGCCGAACGGATGCCCGCCAATGCCATATCCGCGCTGGACATAGCGATCATCGCGCCCGCCGCGTTACGCTTGACGCAAGGCACCTCGACCAGACCGGCAATCGGGTCGCAGACCAGCCCCAGCATGCTTTTGATAGCGATTGCCGCCGCATGGCAGACGGCTTGTGCGCTGCCGCCGCCCAGATAGCACAATGCCGCCGCGCCCATAGCGCTCGCCGTGCCGATTTCCGCCTGACAGCCGCCCGCCGCGCCGGCAATCGACGCTTTTGTGGCGACGACCTGACCGATTGCGCCGGCGATATACATAGCGCGTACCATGGCATCGTCGTCAAGCCCTTCCCTTGCCTGATAGGGCAGCAGGACGGCGGGCAGAACGCCGCAGCTTCCCGCCGTCGGCGCGGCGACGATGCACTTCATGCACGCATTGCTTTCGCCCATTTCCAGCGCCTGTGCGATGACCTGACCGATATAGTCGCCGCAGATGGTCTTTCCCTTTTGAACATATTCGCGCATCTTGGCGCCGTCGCCGCCGACCATGCCGCTGGCGGATCGCAGCGCGGGATCATAGCCTTCCCGTGCGCGGCGTATGGCGGCATACAGCGCGTGCATTTTTTCAAGCGACGCTTCTCTGGACACGCCGCGATCCGTGCAGTCGCTATCCAGAATGACTTCGAAGATGTCTCTGTTTTCGCTTGCTTTTTCCAGCGCATGAAGCGATTCGATTGCCATGCTCGTTCCTCCCTTTTATTCTTCCCGCTCGGCATCGATGAATGTGACGCGTATAATGCCCTCGCAGCTTTCCAGCCACGTCAGGCTCTCCTGCGGAACGGCTTTATCCGTTTCGATAATCATGACGGCGTTTCCGCCCGGATGATCGCGGTAGAGCTGCATGGTTGCGATGTTGACGCCCCTTTGCGCCAGCATACTGGTCACCTCGCTGACATGACCGGGCTGATCGACGTTCTGCACGATGAGCGTAGGCAGGTCGCCGGAAAAATTGGCACGCAGACCGTTCATCTCCACGACCATGATGCGTCCGCCGCCCAGCGAACAGCCGGTCATGGAGAGCGTTTTTCCGCTTTTGCCGACGAGGTCGATTCGCGCTGTATTGGGATGTTCTTCCGCAGTACGGGAGAGCGTGAACGTGAACGCCATGCCTGCGTCATGCGCGAGGTCAAAGCTATGCGCGATGCGCTCATCATCCGGCTGAAAGCCGAGCAGACCGGCGATGAGTGCGCGATCCGTGCCGTGTCCGTGTCCCGTGGCGGCAAATGAGCCATAGAGCGTGATTGCGGCGCTGCGCGGCGTGCCTTCGCCCAGCAGGCGGCGTGCCGTGCGCCCCAGACGAACGGCGCCTGCCGTATGCGAGCTGCTTGGACCGACCATCACGGGCCCGAGAATATCAAACAGGTTCATGTGCGTTTCCCCCTTTGCGCTTTATGGGTTATCATAGCAGAAAACGCGTGCGGATTCAACCGATGCGGGCGGAAGATTCGCCGAAAATCGGCGCATAACAGAATTTCCTCTATGAAAAAACGTGATGATGCGTTACAATAGAATGCGCCGGAAGGCAAAAAGAAAAGATTCTTAGGATGTGGAACATGTTTTCGCTGCTAAATAAAGAAGTTAAAAATATAATCGTGTTTGATCTGGAATGGAACCAGAGCAGTTTTCATACAAACCATCGCATACCGCATGAGATCATTGAAATCGGCGCCTGCCGTGTGAGCCGGGAAGGAAACGTGCTGGACAGATTCAGCCGGCTGATTCGCCCGCGTGTGTATCAGAAGCTGGATAAGCACATCAAGCAGGTCACGGGCATCACGGAAGAAGAGCTGGCGAACGGCAAGCCGTTTTCCGATGTATTTGGCGATTTCATCGCGTGGTGCGGAGAGGATGTACAGCTGGTGACATGGGGGCGCGATGATTACCCCGTGCTGAAGCGGAACGCCGCTTTTTTCATGACGCCGATGCCCTTTGAGCCGCCGATGGATGCCCAGCTGATCTTCGGTTTCTGCTGTCTGGGCGGCGCACATCAGCAGATGAACCTGCATGCGGCAATGGAGAAGATGGAGATCGAGCTGGATGCGCCTGCACACCGTGCGGTGTATGACGCGGAATGCACGGCGGCTCTGCTCGGAAAGATCGACGAGGCGCTCTGCGTGCTTCCGTCGGAAAGGCGCATGCAGCTGGAGGCGACGCTGGAAAAGGAAAAGCGCATTGCCGCGTCGGCACTTCGTTCTCTGCCGACGCCCTACATGTATCAGACGGACGCCCTTGCCGATCAGAAGTTTATGGGTCTGCCCTGCCCGGCGTGCGGCAAGCGGACGGCGTTTGATACGCCGTGGTTTGACAGCGGACGGGAAAAGTATATGGCGATTTCCGTCTGCCCTCAGCACGGGTTTGTGTTCGGGCAGATGCACTTTAAGCGCACGCCGTCCAATACGCTCATCATGCATCAGCGTGCCTATCCCGCCAGCATGGAGGATGTCGAGGATGTCCGTGAGCGCTATCGGCTCTATCAGCTCATTCCGCAGAAAAAGCGTCATCACCGTCTGAATATGGAAGATGTGGTGAATCGGGCGGTCAAAGAAAAAGAATCATAAATCGGATTTTGCGCCGCAGTCTGCAAAGCATGGAAGCCCTGCTCACGCGGGCGAATTTACGCAATTTCCTATACGTTATAAAAAGCCGCTCTTCCCGTGCGTACAGGGAAAAGCGGCTTTTGTCATTTTGGAAAATGGGGTGAGTTCCAAGTGTTGTCTGCTCCGCAGATTACAGGCAGAACATGAAGAATCTCAGCACGTCGAAATAGGCGTCCGACGAGAAGCGAACGCTGCGCGGTCCCGTCTGCTTGACGCCCGGATAGAAGCTGGCGCGGCGTGCGCGGTTATGCTTCACGAATTCGACTTCGACATCAAAGTTGTTCGGCAGAGCGACCGCGAATTTGTCCGGATGCGCGATGCCGTCCGCGACAGCAAGCTCCGCCTTTTCGCGGATGCGCTTGACGGCTTCGGCGGGATGGATCGAAATCGATCCGTTGCCGCAGCCGCGGCTGACCGGAACGGTATAAATCGCCGGACAGAGCCGCTTTGCCTGCTCGCATACGCCCAAATCGCCCGTGACCATCAGCACGGGTACGTCATACAGCGCCGCCGCAAAGGTGTTGATGACCAATTCGCTCGCCTGAATGCCGTTGATGCGGATGGAAACATTGTCCAGATTCATCGTATGGGAGAGCGGGTTGGCGTCCGTGTTGGAGGAGGAATGATAGCCGGTGAAGATGGCGCCGGTGAAGCTGGCGTCGATGCCCGACATCATGGAATGGATGTCGCTTCCCCATCCGCGGAAGATGCTCACGCGCTCGGGCAGCTCGGAGGGAATCAGGTTGCGTGCGCTGTCGTGTGCATCCTTGATGAGCAGGTCTTCACAGCCTGCGGCGAATGCGCCTTCGCAGGCGGCGGCAACCTCGCGGGTCATCTGGCGACGGAACGGCTCATAATCCGGCTTGCCCAGCTCGGTTTCGTTCCAGTGGGCGATGCCGCAGGTGCCTTCAATATCGGCAGAAAGAAAAATGCGGTTCAGCATGAAAAATCAAGCCCTTTCCTGATGAAAGATGGATGCGCCTGCGAAGATTGATCTTCGCGGCAGTTTAAGCCAATCTCAGGCGATGGTCAGCGCGATCTCCATCATCTGGGTGAAGGAATTCTGGCGTGCTTCGGCATCCAGCGATTCGCCCGTTACGACATGGTCGGAGATGGTGCAGATGGCGAGCGCATTCTTGCCCGCACGCGCCGCGTTCAGATACAGCGCAGCGGATTCCATTTCGACCGCCAGCACGCCGAGCTTTCTGAGCGGCGCGGACATGCGGGACTCATCATAGAAGATATCCGAGGAATACAGCGCACCGACAGTCGGCTCGATGCCCATTTCGCGGGAGGCGGCAACCGCCTGCTCCAGCAGCTTGAACGAGCAGCAGGGCGCAACGTTTCCGTCGAAGCCATACTGACGGCCGAAGTTGGAGTTGGTATAGGCGGTCATGCCCAGCACGATATCGCGAACTTTGACGTTGTCGCCCATGCCGCCTGCCGTGCCGACGCGGATGATGTTTTCCACCCCGTAATAGTTGAACAGCTCATAGGAATAGATGCCCATCGAGGGGATGCCCATGCCGGAAGCCATGACGGAAACGCGCTTGCCCTTATACAGACCGGTATAGCCCTGCACGCCACGCGTGTTATTGACCAGTACCGCGTTTTCGAGATAGGTTTCCGCGATGAACTTGCTGCGCAGCGGGTCGCCGGGCATCAGCACGGTACGGGCGAAATCGCCCTCTTTTGCGGTGATATGGGGAGTAGGAATATTCGGGTTTGCCATGATAAAAAGCCCCTTTCTTTGCTTCAATTTTGATATGGATGACTCTATTATAACGGGTTAAGAGGAAAAAGCCAACCATTATCTTTAAAATGGAGGAACGGAACGTCGGGCGTTCCCCCGGCTATCGCTTCGCGATAGCGTAGTGAGGGTCAAGGGAACATGTTCCCTTGTGGGGTTTGGGGCAAGGCCCCAATCGTTCCCCACATTTCTTTGCTGAAACGAGCAGAAGTGATGCAACGACTCGATGCGGCGTTGGAGGAAGGAGGAATCAGGTGTCGCTTCGCTCCCTGATTCTTATTTTTAATCGCTTCGCGAGGAGAATCAGGGGTGCGTTGGGCTGCCGCCCAAACCCGCCTGAGGGGGATTCCCCCTCAGACTCCCATCTTCGCTTCGCGGTGTCTTGAAGTCGCGAAGCAAAGAATTCCTTTCCCCAGCTATCGCGAAGCGATAGCGTAGTGAGGGTCAAGGGAACGTGTTCCCTTGTGGGGTTTGGGGCAAAGCCCCAATCGTTCTCCCCATTTCCCGGCATATCTCCTGCTTTTCTTTTTGTATGGGAAATGATATACTATCCGTAAAAGCTTGACGGAGGATCTTATGCGCATCGACGTGTATGACTTTGACGGAACGATCTATGACGGGGATTCTACGGTGGATTTCGTGTTTTTCTGCCTGCGCCGCCATCCCGGTGTCATTGCGGGGCTTCCGCGCTTGATTGCGGCAGCGGTCATGATCAAGAGCAAAGGATTAACCCAATTCAAAAGCGTGCTGTTAGGCGAAATGGCGAAGCGGTTTGACCTTGAGCGGGAAGCCGCGCTGTTTTGGCAGAGTGAGAAAACGAAAGCCAAGCTCGGAAAGTGGTTTGAAACCCGTCCGCGGGATCTGCCGATCGTGATCGCGTCCGCATCGCCGGAGTTTGAACTGCAATACGCCGCCAAGCTCCTGGGCGTCAAAACGCTGATCGGCACGCGCTGCGACGCAAAGACCGGCAGGCTGATCGGTAAAAACTGCAAGGGCGAGGAAAAACTGCGCCGCATCGCAGAAGCTGTCGGCGCGTTTGAGATTCGCGCCATGTACACCGACGATGCCAAGGCGGACGGCCCGCTGCTCGCCCGTGCGGAAGAGGGATACATCGTGACACACGGCAAACTTTCGCCGTTTGAAAAATAAAGGGGGATCACCGATGAAAAAAATGCAGAATATGGGCGGCTTCTTTGTTGCCGCGGTAACGCCGTTTGACGAGAATGGCAAATTCAATGCGCCTGCACTGCATCAGCTGATGGATAAGACGATTGCCGAGGGCGCAAACGGCTTCCTGATCGGAGGAAGCAGCGCGGAATGCCCGCTGCTCAGCCATGCCGAGCGCGAAGAGGGTCTTGCCGCCGCCAGCGCATATCATGACCGCGCCAAGACGCACCTCATGGCGTCCGTTGCCGCGATTTCGACGGAGGAAGCCGTCGCTTATGCCAAAACCGCGAAGGAGCTGGGCTATGACGCGATGATTTCCACCGTGCCGTATTACTACAAATTCGGCATGAGGGCGATTGCCGAGTATTACAACACCCTGCGCGAAGCCGTTGACCTGCCGCTGTTCCTGTATAATTTTCCGGGCAACACGGGCGTTGAGCTGGATCTCAATGATCCGCATATCCGCGGCATGCTGACGGACGGAACCATCGCCGGCGTGAAGCAGACCAGCCTGAACCTGTATCAGATGGAGCGCATCCGCAATCTGAATCCGGAGCTGGTCATTTACGGCGGCTTTGATGAGGTGTATATCGGCGCACGCATCCTCGGCGCGGACGGCGCAATCGGTTCGACCTTCAACTTCACCCTGCCGCTGTTCACCCAAATTGAGGAAGCATACAGCAAGCTCGACCTGCCGCGTGCGCATGCGCTTCAGGTTCGCGCCAACAACATCATGGAAGCGCTTGTTTCCTGCTCGCTGTTCCCGTCCATCAAGCACATCCTGAAGACGCAGGGCGTGGACTGCGGCGCGTGCCGCAAGCCTTTCCCGACGCTTACCGATGAACAGAAGGCGTACATCGAGCGTGTCGTTGCGGAAAACATGTAAATAGAATTCTAAAGCGGGCTGAGCCCGCCTTAGCCTGTTGACATAAGCAAACTTGGCTTGAATAGCAAAATCAAGACATTCAGCTATTCTTTCATTTGCGGAAAGGGCTATTCTCCCCCTTCGGGGGGAGAATAGCTTTTTGTCTACAGTTTGAAGCGGGCTGAGCCCGCCTTCACCTCCGCCGAAGTCTGCCACGCATCAAAGTCTGGCTCACGCGGGCGATTTTACGCAATTTTCTATACGCTAAAAAACGCGTCTCCTTCGAAATTTTCGGAGGGGACGCGTTTTTATGTTCGTGATTAGGGAATGGCGTGAAATCGTTCGCGAGAGCAAAACGCCCATATTTACAAAACCGCGGCGAGAGTGAGGGTAGGGTCGCCCGCTTGCGTGTACGCGGGATTTCCTTATCGCCTTCTCAAGCCCTTGGGATAGTGGTTCTTCATGATGCCGCCTGCCTGCTTGCCCCAGCCGAGGGAAACGCCTTCACAGCAGAGCAGCGTGTATCCGGCGGGCAGATCGCCCAGCTCGAGCGTTTCGCCTGCCTGATAGGCGAGTGCTTGCTCCTGCGTCAGGGAAGCGCATCGTGCGGCTTCCTCCGGGCGCAGCGCCATCGCCAGCGCGTGATCCGGTTCCATGCGCTTGCCTTCCGCATGGGCGAGCAAAAGCCCCGTTCTCAGCACGCGCAGACCGTGCAGCTGCTGCGGGTCGATGCCTGCGGGCAAAGCCCAAAGCGCATCGCCTGATGACAAGAGCCTGTCCGGTTCGCAGCCCTTGGCGAATACGTCGGGCAGGGTGAGCGGCGCGGGGGCTTTTGCGTTCTTTCCCGCAGTTTTGGCAGGACGGGCGGGACGCATGCGCGGCGTTTCCGCCTGCGGCGCGGGCGAGTCGGCAGACTTTCTCAGCCGGCTGACAAAGTGACCTTCTCCGCGCATTTCGTGCGGATAGAGATGCAGCCAGCCATTCGGCGCTTCCGGCAGACCGGGCAGGGCAAATGACTCCATGGAGAACTCCGGATGCGCCTGCAAAAAGCGCTTCAGCACGCCCTCGTTTTCCGTGTCGTTAAAGGTACAGGTGGAGTAGACCATCACGCCGCCGGGACGAAGCATCTTCGCGGCTTCGCTGAGGATATCCATCTGGCGGTCGGCGCAATACGCCGGGGAATCGGCGTGCCATTCGTCACGCGCTTCGGGCTGGCGGCGGAACATGCCCTCTCCCGAGCAGGGCGCATCGACCAGTATGCGGTCAAAGAACGCCGGGAAACGCGGCGCAAGCGCATCCGGCAGTGCACTGACAACAATGGCGTGGCGCACACCCATGCGCTCCACATTTCGGGAAAGAATCTGAGCGCGGTTGGGAACCGGCTCGTTGCAGACCAGCAGCCCCTGTCCGCCCATCAGCGCGGCGATCTGCGTGCTTTTGCCGCCGGGGGCGGCGCACAGATCCAGCACGCGTTCGCCCGGCTGCGGGTCAAGCACGGTGACGGCGGTCAGCGCACTCGGCTCCTGCATATAAAACAGACCGCCTTCGTGGAGAGGGGAAAGCCCGGGGCGTGCATCGCCCTCGATGAAATACGCGCCCTTTGCCCACGGAACGGGTGCACCGAGCCCCTCGATGGCGCAGGGCGGCGTGCCGTCCGGACGCAGGAGCAGGTTGATGCGCAGCGCACGGGTATAGGGTTCATCCAGCGCGTTCAGATACGCAAAAAAGCCTGCTTCACCGAGCAGGCGTTTCATTTGATTTTGGAATTCTTCGGGTAATTTTTGAGACATAGGTACATCCTTTAGCCATAGAATCGTGGGAATGTTTGGAGCAAAGCCCATCCCCGACAGGGAACCTTCTTCCCTGCACTTTTTTCGCTTCGCAGCAGTCTAAACGAGGATCAATGAAAAGCGGGAAATCCAAGAACCTCAGGTTCTTGGCAGGGTTTGGGACGGAGTCCCAAGCGTTTTCCCGCTTCTTACATCGCGTTTTCCTGCTGGGGATCGCTGCTGACGCTGTCCCGAACGCGGACGGCGCATAGACGGCGGCGGTCATCGATGCCGGATTCAACGACATAGAGCCGCCCGACCGAGCATGACGAGTTGAAGACGGATTCCGTCGTCGTCAGGATGCAGAAGACGTTCTTCGATGTCCGCGATACCATTTCGCGGAACACGACGTTTGGGGGAACAAGCCCTTCCCGCTCGATTTTTCTTGCGAAGCGGCGATAAGCGGTGTTTGCTCTGGCGGCATCATGGAAAACGTTTGGCGAAAGCACAAGCCGGCAAAGCCCTCGTTCGATTTGGCTGGAAGTCTGATAACGACCTTCCCATGGTCTGTCTTCGGGCCAGGCGACGATATCCACGACAGCCCGCCCCGTTTCGATAGTGCGCAACCGTATCCCTCCTCCCGTCGAAATAACATGATTATATATTGATTATAACACGGGCGGATTCATCTGGGCAAGGAGAATTGTGAAATTTCTATAATTTACAAGCAAAACCATGGGTATGACTTAATTTGCAGAGGCGGATATGGCGGCGATGCAGCCTTCTCCGACGGCTTTGGCAACCTGAAGCGGCAGACCGGTGCAGTCGCCCGCGGCAAAGACGCCCGGCAGATTGGTTTTCATCTGGCGGTTTACGCGGATGAACGCGCCGTCCATTTCCAGCCCCGGCAGGAGCGAGGAGAGCGCGGCGGCTTCGCGGAAGATGAAAATGCCGTCAAACGGCAATTCTTCACCGCCCGCCTTCAAGCCGGAAACGCTGCCTTCGCCGAGGATGGCTTCCGGCTTTTTGTCGCTCACGACGATTTTGGAATCCAGCGCATCATCGGGCGCACCGAAGTAGACGACCTCGCTGCAAAGTCCGGCGAGGAAGTTCGCTTCGCTGACCGCTTCCGGTCCCTGCGCGATGACGGCGACGCGCTTGCCGCGGTAGAACATGCCGTCGCATGTGCCGCAATAGCTGACGCCGCGACCGAGCAGTTCGCTTTCACCCGGAAGCAGGCGGGGCTGCTTGGCGCCCGTGCAGAGGATGATGCGCTTCGCTTCGATGAAGTCTCCGCCGAGCGAGAGCGCAAACGAACTGCCCATCGACACGATCTGGTGGACGACGCCCGGGCGCGTCTGCGCACCCAGCGCGACCGCCTGATCCCGCATGGCGTTTAAAAGATCCGCGCCGGAAATATCCGGCAGACCGGGATAATTGGAGATGCTGTGTGCGCGGCTGAGCCAGCCGGTATGCTGCCCGATGACGATGACGGACTGATCGCGCTTACGCGCCGTGATGGCGGCGCTGTATCCCGCGGGACCCGCACCGACGATGGCAATATCAATCATTGTTGTCCTCCGAATTCGGGGAAGCGCTGACCAGCGTGACCTCGCGTCCGTGCAGCAGCACGGTCAGCGTGTCGCCGGAGAGCAGCTTGAGTCCCGTTCCGTCGCGGGATACGCTGACCTCGATCAGCCTGTCGCGATAGACGATCTTGAAGGCATAGCCGTCCCATCCGTCCGGAAGCTGCGGATCAAAGCTGAGCTTGCCGGTCAGCGTGCGCATGCCCGCAAAGCCCTGCACGATGGAAAGCCAGCTGCCCGCCATGGAGGTGATATGCAGTCCGTCGCAGGTGTCGTTGTTGATGTTATCCAGATCAAGGCGTGCCGTGCGGCGATAGAATTCCTGCGCCCTGTCCAGCTTGCCCAGGCTTGCCGCGAGAATGCTGTGAACGCACGGGGACAGGCTGGATTCGTGAACGGTCATCGGTTCATAGAAATCGAAGTTGCGGCGGATGGTTTCCTTGTCGTAGAGATGCTCGAGGAAGTAAAGTCCCTGAAGCACGTCCGCCTGCTTGATGAAGCAGGAACGCAGGATGCGATCCCAGCTCCACTTCTGGTTGAGCGGGCGATCCTCCGCCGGCAGTTCGCTGGCGGGCATGAGATCCTTATCCAGGAACGTGTCATGCTGAACGAAGATATCCAGCTCTTTGTCGTAAGGCAGGTACATTTTTTCGCTGATCTCGCGGAAGCGGCGGATTTCCTCGGCGCTGACATTCAGCGTCTGCGCCTTTTCCCGCGGGATGAGCATCAGCTGTTCGGCGGTATACGCCAGCTCCCATGCGGTCATGCGGTTGGTGTACCAGTTGTTGTTGACGTTGTTTTCGTATTCGTTCGGGCCGGTGACGCCGTGGATCATGTACTTGCCCGCGTGCTTGGAGTAGTGGACGCGCCCGACCCAGAAGCGGGCGATGCCCAGCAGCACGTCGATGCCGTACTGGTCAAGGTAGCTGCGGTCGCCGGTGTACTGCGTATAGGCATAGATGGCGTAGGCGATGGCGTTGTTGCGGTGAATCTCCTCAAAGGTGATCTCCCACTCGTTGTGGCATTCCACGCCGGTGAAGGTGACCATCGGATACAGCGCACCGGGCAGACCCTGTTCGCGGGCGTTGTGGTAGGCGCCGTTGATCTGGAGCCAGCGGTATTTGAGCAGGCTGCGAGCCACATCCTCGCCCGCGATGGCAGTGTACATCGGCAGGCAGTATGCCTCGGTATCCCAGTAGGTCGCGCCGCCGTATTTTTCGCCGGTGAAGCCCTTGGGTCCGATGTTCAGGCGGGCGTCCTCGCCGTAGTAGGTGGAGAAGAGCTGGAAGATGTTGAAGCGGATACCCTGCTGACCGGCGACGTCGCCGTCGATGCGCACATCCGCCTTTTCCCAGCGGCGCATCCATGCGCGTTCCTGCTCGCGGCGCAGAGCGTCATAGCCGGCAGCCTGTGCGCTCAGCACGCCCGTGGTCGCGGCGGCAGTCAGGTCATCTTCCTTGTGGTCGCGGTCGGTGCAGACGCAGACGAACTTGTCGCAGCCCACGGTCTGACCGGCTTCGACATCAAAGACGAACTTGCGGCAGACATAGCCCTCTTCAACGGTCGTGCGGTTCTTCTTCGGCTTTTCGGTCGGAACAGCCGCCATTGCGCCGCAGACGGCGAAGCGCGGTGTGCCGAACGGGTTTTCACGCGTGCGGGTATGGACGGTCAGCACGCCGTTTTCATCCTCGTCCTCGCCCTCAAAGAGCCAGAAGGTTTCGTCGTAGTTGGAATCCTCATTGCGGACATCGGCGTCGATGGCGGGCAGGAGCGCGACCTTGCAGTCGTAATCCGCCGTCACGCGGCAGCGCAGCGCGAGCAGTTCCGGACGGGCGACGGAAACGAAGCGCTCAAAGCTGACGCGCACCGTGCCCTTTTCCCGACGGATGGTGAATTCGCGGCTCAGCACGCCCGCGTGCATATCCAGCACGCGGGAGAAGGACGCCACGTCATCCTCGTACAGGTCGATATCCTCCCTGTCGATGCGTACACGCAGGGAGATGATGTTCATGGCGTTGATGACCTTACCGAAATACTGCGGGTAGCCGTTTTTCCACCAGCCCACACGCGTCTTATCCGGGAACCATACGCCCGCCAGATACGTTCCGCGATGGCTGTCGCCGCTGTATTTCTCTTCAAAATTACCGCGCATGCCCATGTGTCCGTTGCCGATGGAGGTCATCGACTCGGAAAGGCGCATATCGTCCTTATGCAGCTCGTTTTCAACAAGGCGCCAAGGATCATAAGCGAAGATCGTTTTCATGGTAGCAACCTCTGCTTTCAGAAAAATTTATATCATTCAGCATGCCCGTGGGAGGACACAAAGCATGCCGGATTTCAAAAAAAGCCGCAAAATTGTTGCGGCTTGAGATTATTCTTCGTCCTGTGCCGGAATCGGGATTTTGACGACTACCTTGCGGTAATGCTTGGGGAACTCGTTGTGGCAGCCCGCTTTGTGTCCGTCGCTGGGGAACATGATATAGAACATGCCCGGACGAATGGACAGCGCCGTCGATTTGCCCGTGTAGAAATAGGTGTCATGCTCCGGGTCGGATTCGGCGGGGTTCAGCTCCTGAATGTGCGCCCACGCCATGCGCTCGCCGCCGGAAATGCAGTATTGCAGGTCGATGTATTTTTTGTGGGATTCCAACGCAACAGTATCGAGCTGACGGGTGTCGTTTTCGTAAACCGTTGCGAAAAGACCGTCTTCCAGCTCATAACGCCCCGGCTCCAGATCCGGCGCCTCCGCAAGGAACGCGAAAGCAAGCTCCATATCGGGATGAAGGGGATAATAGCGTTCCTGTTCCTCGATGCGGTCGATAATCACGGGAATCTACCTCCTTTATTGAATCGTTCTCATTATAGAGCAAGATGAATCTGCCGTCAAGATAAAGCCGACTGAATCTGTGCGTTATGAACGAAGGACGCCTTGGCGGGCAAACGCCGCCGCCTGCTGAGCGGCATCTTCGACGAGCGTCTGCATGCTGACGCCCTGCGCTCCGGCGACGTGCGTGCCGCAGCGCTCGGTCGGAATCAGAATGCGAACGGCAGAGCTGGAGCCGACGCTTGCCGCCATATCGCCGGTGATTTCGCCCATCATGGAATCCTTGAGAACCAGTGCGATGGGCGCCAGCAGGATGTCGGCGTTCTTTGCCGCCCAGCGGACGGCGTTTTCGCCGGTTGCGCCGCGCTGAGCGCCGGCTTTGAGCATGGCGGCGGTTGCCATGGCGTTTGTGCCGACGCACAGAAGCTGAACGCCTTCGGGAAGCTTGGGAAGCAAAGCGGTGATGATGGCGCGTCCGATGCCGCCGCCCTGTCCGTCCAGAACGATGATGGTCATGAAATTCCTCCGTGGTTTCGGTTTATGGTTTCGGTTCGTATTCGTCGGCAAAGGCGATGACCGCCTGACGGATGCGCTCGCTGCCCGCGTCCATATCCTCTGCGGACAGCACGCGGTTTTCGCCCGCCGCCATGGCACGCATGATCTTATCGCTGACGTCGGAACTGTGATGGGAATAGTCAAAGTACGAATCCAGATCCGTGATCCACTCGATTCGGGAAGAGAAGTCGTAAATTTCGACGTTCGGATATTGAAGCAGAAGCTCGCAGACGCGTGCGCGGGAGCGATACTGCTGCTCGGAAAGCCCGCCGCGGGTCATCAGATACCAGTAGCCCACGGAATACGGCGGCATGTAGATTTTGAACGTCGTTTCGGGATGTTCGCGGATGGACGGCTCCAGATGGCGCAGGATGTTCTCCGTCGAGCGCTCCAGATTGGTGTCTGCGGGCAGCATGTCCTTCTGCTCGGAGAAGGTGACGGTATCCAGCACGCTCTGCTTGGAAAACACGACGTCCGTCCACTGATACATGTCGTCCCGCTTGTTATCCAGCGGCTTGCCGATGTTTTTCAGCATTTTCGGAATCTTGACCAGAAGCACATCGCGGTTGAGCAGGTAATGGATATCATCCAGCGGATCATCGTTCCAGAGATAATCATAGATTTCGTCGCCGTCATCCGGATTTCCCATCAGGCTGTACGCGTCCACGGCGAGAATGGCGAGTTTTAATTCGTGCGTATTCAGCACATGGGTCAGCTGCCAACCCATGTGGGCGGTATAGGAACCGCGCATGGGCAGCTTGACGGAATGGACGCCGAAACAGGCATCGATGACGGACGGATGGCTCATCTCGACCATGGATGTGCCGAGAATGACCGCGTCATAATCATAATTCCGGGCGATGCCGGGGTTGTTGTAGCTCTCCTGATCGTACAGGGGCAGGATGGCGGATTCACGGTAATGCTCAAAGGGATCGACGATATACACGGCTGCCATGCACAGCGCCATGCTGATCAGAAGAAGGGTCAGCGTCAGGCAGACCCAGAATCGGGCTTTTTTCAGCATCGGACGGTCTTTCCTCCCGGGGGTATGATGCTTTTAGTTTACGAGGGTTTTGGATGACTGTCAAGCGGAAACAGCGCGGCGGCAGGGGCGGGCGTCTCTTCGTTGAAATGCGGGGAGAACCATGTTATAATCATTTCAATGGTCCTTCGGATCACGGGAACATGACCCGAAACGCTGAGAAAAAAGGTTGGTGTAAGCCGATATGCCCGAAAAGAATGCGGAAACTTCGCACGACGAGATTCGGATTCAGATGATGGATGATTTCGTCATCTATATCAATGAGCGGTGCGCGGAACACATGGCCAATAAATCCAAAAAAGGATTGGCACTCATCGAGTATCTGATTGTGCATCGGAATGAATCCGTGACGAATCAGCGGCTGATCTATACCTTCTGGGCAAACGAGAGCGTGACCAACCCGGAAAGCGCACTCAAAACGCTGATCAGCCGCATGCGTGCCACGCTCAACCAGATTTCGCCTGAACTGGGCAGCTGCATCGTGGCGGAGCGCGGCGCATACCGCTGGCAGTGCCTGCCGGATATGACCGTTGACCTGTATGAGCTGGAAGACACCTTTAAAGCGCTGAAGGCGGCGCATGACTCCGTCGAAAAGCGGGCGCTTTATCAAAAAATGATGCGCCTTTATCGCGGTGCGCTGCTCAAAAACTGTGAGCAGAACGATTGGGCATTTCCCCGTGCGACAGCGCTGAACAGCCAGTATGTCAACGGCGTGTACACCTATATTGAAATGCTCAAGCAGACGGACAGGATGGAAGACGCGCACGAGATCGTGAACGTATGCCGCCGTGCGCTGGAATGTGAACCGTTTGACGACTGGATTCATATCGAGCTGATGCGTGCGCAGCTCAAAACGGACGGCGCGATTCAGGCTAAGGCGCAGTTCGATGAGGTGATGCACCTGCATCATCACTATCTCGGTGTCAAGCCCAGCCAGGGGGTCATGGATTTTTACGATCAGCTCGTTGCGGCGAACCAGAATATTGACAACAGCATGGAATCCGTCTGCCGGGAACTGCGCCAGAACAGCAGAAATCGCGGCGCGTTTGTCTGCGATTTTCCGATGTTCAAGGAGATCTACAATCTGCAGATCTACAACATTGAGCGTCTGGGTTCGACGATGTTCCTCGCCATCATCATGATTTCCAGACTGAACGGCGACCCGCTGGATGGCTTGAAGCAGGAAAGCGTCATGCACGGTCTGATGGATATTCTGCGAGTCAATCTCCGCTGCGGCGACGTCATCACGCATTTTTCGCCGACCATGGTTGCGATTCTGCTGCCGACGGTCGATTATTCTTCGTGCGACGGCGTGATTGAGCGCATCAAGAGGCGGTTCTATCGGGATTATCCCAATTCCAATGTGATGTTTAACTATCGCATCGCGCCGCTGACCAATCAGCAGAAAGAGACGAGGAAAAATCCGTAAATCGGCAGGGCGTGCGGAAAACACGGCATAACAAAGGGCTGTCAAGCTTAAACGACATTTCAAGAAACAGTATCTAAGCATTTGTGGATATGGGGCTTTGCCCCATCGCCCCACCAAAGGGCTTTCCGGTCGCCCTTTGGAAACCTTCGGGCACAAATACTTTGTTTTACTCTTGAAATATCGGTATTGTTAGTTTGACAGCCCCTATATGTATGGGGAACGGTAAAAACTGCCCGCAGTTTACTTGACCACGACCTGGCAGGAACGCAGGGTTTCCAGCGCGGCTTCATGCTTTTGCGGCGTGACGCCCGCGCAGAGGGAAGACTCAACGACCAAATCCGCCTCCGGAAGCGCCGCTTTGATGAGTATCGCGTTGGAAACAACGCAAATATCCGTGCATACGCCGCAGAGCTCGATCGTCAGACCGCGGCCTTCCGGGGCGTTTTTCTTTTCTGCCAGATTGCAGACGTATTGGCACAGCGCCGTGGAACCGAATGTCGGCTTCTCAAAGGACGCCATGTCCGGCGTGCATTCGGCGGCGATTTCCGGTTCGAGTGTCCAACCCTGCGTGTCGCGAATGCAGTGCGGAACGGGGAGAAAGCGCCCTTCACGGGTATCCATATAGTTGGTTTCGTGGGTATCCAGGGTCAGAACGACGGGCGTGCCCTCTTCCTTGGCGCGGCGGATGCGTGCGGCGACGGCGGGGGTGATGGCGCGGGCTTCCGGGCTTCCCAGAGCGCCGGAAACGAAATCGCGCTGCATATCGATAACAATGAGCAGATCAGTCATGGGGAAAATCCTCCTGAATGTTTGATATAAGGGGAAAAGAAAATGGGGGGCAGGGTTACAGATGCGTAACCTTTTTTCTTTTCGCCGGACTCCATGCAAAATCCTGCATCGGAATCTGCCTTGCCAGACTTGGCGAGTTGTGCTACACTGAATCGGGACACATTACGAATCGCGGGAGAAAACCATCCCGCTTGGAGCAGAATAGATGGATACGTCGATTTTAAATACACTGGCGCAGATTGCGCCGGATTTAATGGATGAGGTCGAGCTGCGTGCGCTGATTTTGGAGCGCGTCGCCGTGCTGGAGCCGATTGGACGGCGTGCGCTTGCGGCAAGGCTGCATCTGGCGGAAAGGGAAGTTCGTACGGCAGCGGAAGCGCTCAAGCGTGCCGGATGCCTGACGCAGAGCGCTTCGGGCATGGAATTGACGCCGCAGGGACAGAATTTAGTTGATGCTGCACGCGCCATCAGCGGCGGCAGGCGAACGCTCTCCGGCGTGGAGCTGACGCTGTCGCAGCGGCTGAATGTGGAGCGGGTTTGCGTCGTGCGCGGCAATGCGGATATCGATTCGGGTGTCATGGAGGAAGTGGCGCGTGCGGCGGCAAGGCAGATCCGCTTCCTCTTGCAGGATGCGCATGTCATGGCGGTTACGGGCGGACGAACCGTCGCGTTGACGGCGGAGGCGATTTCCGTCGCCGCGCCGATGGATCTGACGGTTGTGCCCGCGCAGGGCGGCATGGGCGGCGGCGTCAGCACGCAGGCGAACACCGTTGCCGAACGGTTTGCCCAAAAGCTGGGTGGGTATTATCGCTTTCTGCACCTGCCCGACGGGTTGAGCGGCGCGGCGGCGGATGAGCTGGCGCGGCTGCCGCAGGTGCGCGAACCGCTGGAGCTGGTTCGCCATGCGGATGTGCTGCTGTATGGCATCGGTCGGGCGATGGAGCTGGCGCAAAGGCGCGGGCTGAGCGCCGCCGAGCGGGACAGACTCGCGCAGGAAGGCGCCGTCGCAGAGGCGCTGGGCTTTTATATGAATGCGCAGGGGCGTGTGGTCGGCGGCGGCTCGTCGCTGGCGATTCAGCCGGAGGACATCGGCAGGAAGAACCGCGCCGCGGCGGTCGCTGCCGGACGCGCCAAGGCAGAGGCAATTTTGGCGGTCTGCGCCCATCATCCGCATAAGCTGCTGGTTGTGGATGAAGGCGCCGCGCTTCGGATGATGGAACTTTTGCGGGCATAAAAGCCCAAAATTGCCGGAAGACAGAAAGATTTGGGTCAGTCAGCGGAGTTCTTTGCGCAAATCTTTGACAATCTCGGCAAAAAATGCTACACTAGGGATGTTCGATAAGGCGGACTGCTTTATCGGCAAAAGGTTTGAAACGCCGTGCTTCCCGCGGCTTTCTTCCCCCGGATTTCCGGAGGATATAAAAACCCTTTTGATCGTGGAAACCCAATCAATTGGAACCAAATTGAAATGGAGGAATTACCCATGGCGAAAAAGACCGTTGACGACATTCAGGTCGCCGGCAAAAAAGTGCTTGTGCGCTGCGATTTCAATGTTCCGATGAAGGATGGCAAGATCACCAACGACAAGCGTATCGTTGCTGCGCTGCCGACCATTAAGAAGCTGATTGCTGAAGGCGGCAAGGTGATCCTTTGCAGCCACCTGGGCAAGCCGAAGAACGGCCCGGAAGCCAAGTTCTCCCTCGCGCCCGTTGCCGAGCGTCTCTCCGAGTACCTGGGCAAGCCGGTCGTGTTTGCGGATGACGACAACGTCGTCGGCGAGAACGCGAAGGCTGCTGTTGCCGCGATGAAGGACGGCGACGTGGTGCTGCTTCAGAACACCCGCTTCCGCAAGGAAGAGACCAAGAACATCGAGGAGTTCTCCAAGGAACTCGCTTCCCTGGCGGATTGCTATGTGGATGATGCGTTCGGCTCCTGCCATCGTGCCCACTGCTCCACCGAGGGCGTGACCAAGTTCCTGTCTCCGTGCGTTGCCGGTTACCTCATCGGCAAAGAGCTGGATATCATGGGCAAGGCGCTGGAGAATCCGGAGCGTCCGTTCGTTGCCGTTCTGGGCGGCGCGAAGATCGCTGACAAGCTGAACGTCATCGACAACCTGCTTGAGAAGGTTGATACCCTCATCATCGGCGGCGGCATGGCGTACACCTTCCTCAACGCGATGGGCTACGGCGTAGGCAAGAGCCTGCTGGACGAGACCAAGATCGAATACTGCAAGAACATGATGGCGAAGGCGGACGAGAAGGGCGTTAAGCTCCTGCTCCCGATCGACATCGTCTGCATCAAGGACTTCCCGGATCCGATCGACGCGGCTGTGGAAACCGTGACGGTTGACGCGGACAAGATCCCGGCGGATATGGAAGGCTGCGATATCGGCCCGAAGACCCGCGAGCTGTATGCGGCGGCTGTCAAGGAAGCCAAGACGGTCATTTGGAACGGCCCGATGGGCGTGTTCGAGAACCCGACGCTGGCTGCCGGCACGCTGGCTGTCGCGCAGGCGATGGCGGACAGCGACGCTGTGACCATCATCGGCGGCGGCGACTCTGCGGCGGCTGTTGAGCAGATGGGTCTGGGTGATAAGATGACCCACATCTCCACCGGCGGCGGTGCTTCCCTCGAGTATCTCGAGGGCAAGGTGCTTCCGGGCGTTGCCTGCCTCGACGAGAAGTAAGCGACATCAGGTCATCCGCACAGCCAAAGCGGCTTTGCCGTAGGAATACGGTGCAGGCGCAGCGGAAGAGGTGCGGCGCAAAAGAACATTCCATCGCCCTGGGCGACCCTTGGGGTCGTCCGGGGCATTTATGATGAGGAGGAAAATGACTATGCGTAAGCCGATTATTGCCGGCAACTGGAAAATGAACAAGACCCCCAGCGAGGCGCGTGAACTCGTTTCCGCGCTCGTTCCGCTGGTGAAGGACGCGGCGTGCGACGTCGTCGTCTGCACCCCTGCCGTTGACTTTGCCGCGGTGAGCGAGGTCATCAAGGGCACGAACATCAAGCTCGGCGCGGAGAACATGCACTGGAAAGAGTCCGGCGCGTTCACCGGCGAGCTGAGCGCCGCGATGCTCAAGGAATCCGGCGTGGAATACGTCATTCTCGGCCACAGCGAGCGCCGTCAGTATTTCGGCGAGACCGATGCGACCGTCAACCTGCGCACGCTTGCCGCCGTCAAGGCGGGTCTGACCCCGATCGTCTGCGTCGGCGAGAAGAAGGAAGAGCGCGAGGCGGGCTACACCAACGCGCTGGTTTCCTACCAGACGCTGATTGCGCTGTCCGGTCTGACTGCGGACGAGGTTCGCAATGTGGTCATCGCGTATGAGCCGGTCTGGGCAATCGGAACCGGTCTGACCGCGACCGACGAGCAGGCGAACGAGACCATCGGCGTCATCCGTGAGGCGGTTCGCTCCGCTTACGGCGATGCGGCGGACGATGTGCGCATCCAGTACGGCGGCTCCATGAACCCGAAGAACTGCAAGGGTCTGATGGCGCAGAGCGAGATCGACGGCGGTCTGATCGGCGGCGCGTCCCTGAAGGCTGAGGACTTCTCCAAGGTCGTTCACTTCGACGCTTAATCGGGGAAAGAGCGGGGCTTTGCTCCGGATTTCCGATTTTTGTAATCCATTCGTAAATTCCTGAAACTGCACAAATCGCAACGTTTGGCTGGGCGTGAAGCAGCGTCTCAAGCGTTCCTTTTGCGCAGGATTTGCTCAGTTACAGTAAAGGAGCAATTATGGCTAAGAAACCTGTTCTGCTTTGCATTATGGATGGCTTCGGCTGGGTGCCGGAGCACACCTTTGGCAACGCAATCGTTGCGGCGAAAAAGCCGAACCTCGATAAGCTGTTTGAAAACTATCCGTATACCACCATCCAGGCGTCCGGCATGGCTGTCGGTCTTCCGGAGGGGCAGATGGGCAACAGCGAGGTCGGTCATACCAACATGGGCGCGGGCCGCATTGTCTATCAGCAGCTGACGCTGATCACCAAGTCCATCATGGATGGCACGATGAAGGAAAACGATGTGCTGGTGCGCAATATGCGTGCGGCAATCGACGCGGGCAAGGCGGTTCACCTGATGGGTCTGCTCGGCACCGGCGGCGTTCACAGCCACATCGAGCATCTCTTCGGTCTGCTGGATCTGGCGAAGCACCTGGGCGCGAAGAAGGTCTATGTCCATTGCATCATGGATGGACGCGATACCGACCCGCATTCCGGCAAGGGCTTCCTCGCTGACCTTCAGAAGAAGCTCGATGAGCTGGGCGTCGGCGAAATCGCGACCGTCACCGGACGCTATTACGCGATGGACCGCGATTCCAACTGGGATCGTGAGGAAAAGGCGTATGCGGCGTTCGTATACGGCGAGGGCAACCATGCCGCGAACGCGCTGGAAGCCATCGAGAAGAGCTATGCCGACGGCGTGACCGATGAGTTCGTCGTGCCGTGCGTGACCTGCGAAGGCGGTCGCGTGCAGGAAGGCGACACGGTCGTGTTTATCAACTTCCGTCCGGATCGCGCACGCCAGATCACCCGCATCTTTGTGGATGATGATTTCAAGGGCTTTGAGCGCCGCTATGGTCGTTTCCATGTGCAGTATGTCTGCATGGCGGAGTATGACGCGACCATGCCGAACGTCGAAGTCGCGTATCCGCCGGTCGAGCTGACGAACGTGCTGGGCGAGTACCTCGCTAAGAACGGCAAGACGCAGCTGCGCATCGCGGAAACCGAAAAGTACGCACACGTTACCTTCTTCTTCAACGGCGGCGTGGAAGCGCCGTATGAGGGCGAGGACCGTAAGGTCATCCCCAGCCCGAAGGTTGCGACCTATGACCTCAAGCCGGAGATGAGCGCATATGAGGTTGCCGATGAGTGCGCGGCACGCATCCGCAGCGGTAAGTATGACGTCATCATCCTGAACTTTGCCAACTGCGACATGGTCGGTCATACCGGCGTGTTTGATGCGGCTGTCAAGGCGGTTGAGGCGGTCGATGCGTGCGTGGAGAAGGTCTGGGAAGCCGTTCAGGATATGGGAGGCTGCATGTTCCTGACCGCCGACCACGGTAACGCCGATAAGATGGAGAACGACGACGGTACGCCGTTCACCGCGCATACCACCAATCCGGTTCCGTTCCTCGTGGCGGGCTGCGGTAATGTGAAACTGCGTGCGGGCGGCTGTCTGGCGGATATCGCGCCGACCATGCTGCCGTATATCGGTCTGCCTGTGCCGAAGGAAATGACCGGTAAGAGCATCATTGAGGATTGATCGCTTCTGTGAATGAAGCTGCGCCGACAAGGGCTAAACCTTGCCGGCGTTTTTTAAACCGCCGCGAAGCGAAGAAGGGGTTTGGGGACAATGTCCCCAAATGGGTCTGGGCGATAGCCCAGCGTGCCCCACTCCCCAATCGTTCTTCGTCTTTTCCGCTTTTTCGGGAACTTTTTGTCCGTGTGATTCGTCTAAGTATCAGAAGGAATGCGAAAGGAGGGATGCGCATGGAAAGCGAGTATATCGCCCGCGCTGTAAGAGGCGATGCGGAGGCGTTTGAAACGCTGATGACCGCTTATGAAAAAAAGATATACTGCCTGTGCCTGCGGATGATGGGCAATCCGCATGACGGAGAAGACGCCGCGCAGGAAGCCATGCTCAGGATTTGGCAGAAAATGAGCCAGTATCGCGGAGAATGCGCTTTTTCAACATGGGTGTATCGGGTCGCGTCGTCAAGCTGTATGGACGCGATCCGCAAACGCAGCAGACAGATCCAGCCGTCGCTGGAAGATATGAAGGAACAGGGGTTTGATCCCGCGGATGACGCCGATACGCCGGAGGAAAGCGTCGAGAAGAAAGAACGGCGGGAGAATATCCAGCGGGCAATCTCGTCCGTGCCGGAGCAGATGCGAAGCGTGTTCCTCCTCAGAGATGTTCACGGGCTGAGCGTCGAGGAAACAGCAAACGCTTTGCAAATCGCGCAGGGTACGGTCAAGTCGCGGCTGGCAAGGGCAAGAGAGAAGATTGCCGCTGAACTGCTGACAGGCGGAAGAGGAAAAAATCGGGAGGTGAAGCCGTATGAAGTGTGAAGAATTGGAAGCCATCGTCTTTTCCGGAAAAGAGCCGACGAAAGAGCAGCGCATGCAGATGCAGGAACACGCGAAGAGCTGTGAAGCCTGCCGCGCTCTGCTGAACAGCGCGGAGCTGCTGGGCGGCATGCGGGAAATCGACGACGATGTGGAGTTGCCGGAGTCCTTTACGGCTGGATGGAGACAGGCGGTTCGGGCGCAGAGCAGACAACCCATCCGCTTTGAGGAACAGGTGAAAAAGCGCAGAGCGCGTCCGACCATCACGCGCATCCTGAGCTATGCGGCGTGCGCGGCGGTGGTGCTGGCGTCGGGCATCGGCTTGGGCAGATTGAGTGGCGGCGGCGTGCCCTCCACGTCGGAATATCAGAGCTATGATGACATGATGGATTCGGGTTACGGCGTGAGCTATGAATCCGAAACCTCGGGCGTGGGCATGCGGAGCATGGCGTCCGGCGCGTCGAAGAACATCCAGCAGGATAAGAAGATCGTCCGCCGCGCATGGCTGAGCTTCAAGACAGATGCCTTTGACGCGGCGGTTGATACGCTGCGCAGTCGGGTGGCGGACATGGGCGGCAGCATCGAAAACTGCGAAATCAGCCGCAGCGCGAGGGACGCGAGCCGCAGCGCAAGCCTGACCCTGCGTGTGCCGGGCGAAAAGCTGGATGAGCTGATCGAAGGCATGGGCGAGCTTGGCGAAATCACCCGCGAACAGACGACCGCGGTGGACATGACCGATACCTACACGGACAACGCATCCCGACTGGAGAGCGCACGCGCTAAAAAGCAGCAGCTGGATGCGCTGTACGCCAAGGCGGAAAACATGGAGGATATCATCACGCTGACCAACGCGCTGTTTGACGTGCAGGAAGAAATCGACGCGCTGGAGGGACAGAACAGACAGATTGACCAAGACGTGAATCTTGCGACGCTGGTGGTGTCCATCAGCGAAAAGAGCAGCGCGGTCAGCGCCAAACAGCCTTTTCTGACGCGGCTGGGCAAGGAGTTTTCGGAAGGTCTGGAGCATTTCGGCGAATTCGTTTCCGATTCCGTGCTTGCGCTGACCTATGCCCTGCCGTGGCTGGCGCTGCTGGCGGTCGTGATTGCGGTCGTGAGGGTGGTTATTTGGAAAAAACGCAGAAAAAAATCTTAAAAAGATTCTGAAGTTCGCGGAAGAAAATAAAAAGCAGACTCGTCTATATAGGTGATGGAAGAATATTCCAGATCAGACCACTGACAAAAAGAACTGCCTGCTCTTTAGATAGGAGGAAAACAACATGAAAAAGTTTCTTGCCTTTGCGCTGGCTCTGATGCTGGCGATTCCGGCGATGGCTTTCGCCGACGGAAGGGACGCGGATATCACCGCGCTGGGAACGGCGACCGTGACCGCCGACCCGGATCAGGTGACGGTGATCGCGAATGCGAGCGTGACGGCGAAGACCGTCGGCGAAACACAGGAAGCGATGAATAAGATCATTGCAAGCGTGACCGACAAGCTCACCCAGCTCGGCGTTCAGCAGAATGATATCGTCACCAGCAGTTACAGCTACTATCCGGTCTATAATTATGACACCGATACCCCGACCATCAAGGGCTATCAGGCGAATCACACGCTGTGCATCACCTGCAACGACGTCGAAATGCTCGACAGCGTAGTCGGCGTGGTCACGGACAGCGGCATGAGCGACATTTACAGCGTGACCTACGATGTATCCAACCGTTCCGACCTGTATAAGCAGGCGCTTGAGCTGGCGATTGACGCGGCGGCGAAAAAGGCGGATGTGATGGCGAGTGCGGTGGGCATGAAGATCACGGGGCTGGAGAGCATCACCGAGAACAACACCTACGACACGAGCTATGGCGTCAACAGCATGTCGGACGGCGGTGTGGTCAGCGCACGCGCAGAATCTGCCGAAACGGGCATTCGCTCCGGAAGCATCAGCGTGACGGCGAGCGTCACGGCGGTGTATGAGGCAGAGGTAAAATAAAAAGGGAATGGTTGGGGCTTGTTTTCCGGATGAGTCCGGGCAGCAGCCCTATACAAAAAACTGCGATCGCTTTTCAAAGCTGCATCGCAGTTTTTTAACGTATAGGAAATTGCACAAAACCGCCCGCGTGAGCAAGACTTTGATGCGTGGCAGACTTCGGCGGAGGTGAAGGCGGACTCAGCCCGCTTCAGACTGTAGACAAAAAGCTAATCCCTCCCCGAAGGGGGGATTAGCCCTTTCCGCAAATGAAAGAATAGCTGAATGTCTTGATTTTGTTCTTCAAGCCAAGTTTGCTTATGTCAACAAGCTGAGGCGGGCTCATCCCGCTTTTTTCATATAATGTTACATTTTTTAACCTTCCCGCCTGCCCGGAAAGGCGATGACCTTTCCGCCGCGTGCCCGAGCCGCGTCTGGCTTTGCGACGTTTTCGGGCATGGGGATATCGGTCAGCAGACCTTCGCGGATACAGGCGTTGACCAGCCGCACGGCATAGCTCATCGCGGCTTCGGGCGGATAACCGAGCGTATCCGCCAGCGTCAACAGCTCTTCATAGGTTTCCCGTCGAATTTCCATGGTGATCGTTGGGCGCATAAACAGCCCTCCCTGTACGGCTTGTCGAATTCTGCTTACACGGCGTCGGCTTCGTCCGTGCGCAGAACCAGCATGTCAGAAACCTTGTCCCTTCTGGAAACGCAGACGCGAATATCGCCGCCGACGTCAAATCCTGCCGCCGAAAGCGCACCGCATACCGTATTATATGCCAGTTCCGGTAAATTATTGTCAGTAGAAAGATGAGAAAGAAAGACGGCTTTCGTGCCCCGCGCCGCCAATTCGCACAGCGCGTGCGCACAGTCCTCGTTGTTGAGGTGTCCGTTGCGGCTGAGGATGCGGCGCTTGAGTTTCAGCGGATACGGGCCGCGCTGAACCATTTCGACATCGTGGTTCGCTTCAAGCACCAGCGCCTGACAGCCGGAAACGGCGTCCATCCATTCGTCCGTGATATGCCCGATATCCGTTGCGACGCCGCATTTCAGCCCCTGCGCGTTCAGAGAAAAGCCGACGGGGTCGTTGGCGTCATGCGGAATATGGAAAGGGCTGATATCCACGCCGCCGATATAAAAATTTTCTCCGGTGACGAACGTGCGCACGCAGCGCTGGGGAATGCCGCTTTCCTTTTGCAGGATGCCGTCCCATGTGCCTTCGTTGGCATAGACGGGCAGACCGTAGCGGCGGCAAAGCACGCCCAGACCGCGAATGTGATCGACATGCTCATGGGTGACGAGAATCGCGTCGATCTTGCTGATATCCACGCCGATTTCGCGAAGGTTGGCTTCTACGCGTGTTGCGCTTACGCCGGCATCCACCAAAATGCGAACGCCGCCGCATGAGATATAAACGCTGTTTCCCGATGAACCGGAAAACAGCGGGCAAAGTGTCAGCTGCATGGCTTTACAAATTCCTCTCTATCCGTTACAATCCATATCAGTATTATAGCGCAACCCTCGCGCCGCGTAAAGGAGAAAGCCATGAACAATTATCGTCTCTGGGGCAGAATCATCAATCATCACCGCATCGAGAAGAGCGAAACCGTGGATATCATCGACGGGAATATCGAATCCGCATTTTTGGAGATTTGCCGCCGGTTTGACGTACAGCGTCCGCTTCAGCTGCCCAAGCACAACCGCGAATTTGAAAAATTCGGGCGCACATTTTACAGCAAAGAGCATTTTACGGAGCCGATTGCCTTTCAAAAGCTGGAAATTGAGCTGCTGACGCCGGATGGAGAGAAAAAGAGCAGCGGACAGAGAACGCCGCTGATGGACGCATGAGCATGCCGGTCACGGGGCGCTTTGCGCCCACGCCGAGCGGACGGCTGCATCTGGGCAACCTGCTCTGTGCGCTGCTGGCGTATCTGTCCGCACGGCACGCGGGCGGGCGTTTCCTGCTGAGGATCGAGGATTTGGATGCGCCGCGGTGCCCGAAACGCCTGTGCGACGCGGCGATTCAGGATTTGGCATGGCTGGGCATCACCTGGGATGAGCCGCCGCTTTTTCAGAGCGAACGCGGGGAAGTCTATCAGCGGTACGCCCGTCAGCTTGAGCAAAAAGGGCTGCTTTATCCCTGCTTCTGCACGCGTGCGCAGCTTCACGCCGCCGCCGCACCCAATCGCGGCGACGACAACCCGGTTTATGCGGGAACGTGTGCGCATTTGTCGCCGGAAGAGATTGCGGAGCGCATGAAGACGCGCCGTCCGGCGATACGCCTGCGCGTTCCGAATGAAACGATCTCGATTTGGGATCGCCAATACGGGGAATACAGCGAATATATGCCGCGTGACTGCGGGGATTTCATCATCCGCCGTTCGGACGGGCTTTTCGGCTATCAGCTGGCGGTGGTCGTGGACGACGCGCTCAGCGGGGTGAACGAGGTCGTCAGGGGGCATGACATTCTTGCTTCCACGCCGAGGCAGGTCTATATTCAGCGCGTGCTGGGCTTTGATACGCCGTCGTATATCCATATCCCGCTGCTGGAGGATGCGGACGGGCGGCGGCTCGCCAAGCGCGACAGGGATATGGACTTGACCAGTTTGGCGAAACGCTTTTCACGCGAGGATATTTTGGGCATGCTGGCATACAGCGCGGGGATTCTGGAAGAAGAACGTCCCGCGGCGATGGATGAGCTGATTGACGTTTTTGATTGGAAAAACGTGAAAAAAGAGGATATCCGTTTAGGCAGGGCAATGGGGTAATGCTTGGGCGGCAGCCTGATGCACCCTTTTATGAAAAAATGAATAAAAACCGTCTTTTCCGCGCAGACTGCCTGTCGGAAAGGAGTGGATGACATGGATCGTCTTTCTTTGCTGCTGGTGATTGTCGGCGCAATCAACTGGGGGCTGGTGGGGCTGTTTCAATTCGACCTGATTGCCTTCCTCTTCGGCGGTCAGGCGGCGCTGGTTTCCCGCGTGCTGTATACGATTGTCGGCGCGGCAGGGCTGTGGAGCATCTCCCTGCTCTTCACCGGGCATGAGCGTGCGCCTGACCACGCGGCGGCGGACGCATAAACGCCCCGGTTTAAACGAAGAATGAAATGCCCCGTGCGGAAAGGCGAATCTTTTTTCCGTGCGGGGTAAAATTTTACTCAAATAACAAACGATTGCCCCTGTCCGAACAGTTTCCGATGGTGTATAATAGAAACACATGCTGTTATAGATGGGAGGAAGTGTCTTGAACGCGATTGGGGAACAGATATCCGCGATCCTGTGGAACATATTCAACAGACCGCGCCTCATCGACCTGATTGATATCCTGCTGCTGACCATCATCATATACGAATTGCTCGTAAATGTCCGTCAGACCCGCGTATCCCAGATGCTCAAGGGCATCCTGATTCTGCTCGCCGCAACATGGCTGAGCGATATATTGGGTATGCGCACGATTCATGCGCTGCTTTCGTGGATGATTAATGCGGGACCCGTGCTGCTGATCGTGCTGTTTCAGTCGGAGATACGCCGCATTCTGGAAGAGCTGGGCAACAACTCCGTGTTTGACAGCTCGGCGCTGTCGATGCGGGAGGGCAACACCGAGCTGATTATCGACGAGATGATCCTCGCGCTGGAGCATATGTCGCGCCGCAAGGTGGGTGCGCTGATCGTCGTTGAGAACAAGATTCACCTCAACGACGTCATCGCGACCGGCACGCGGGTGGACGGCATCATCTCTCAGCCGCTGATTGAGAACATCTTCGAGCCGAACACGCCGCTGCATGACGGCGCGGTCGTCATTCGCGGGGATCGCGTCGTTTCGGCGGCGTGCCTGCTGCGGTTGTCGGATACGACGGGCGTGGGACGCGATTTGGGTACGCGCCATCGCGCAGGTCTGGGCGTGAGCGAGATTTCCGACGCGACGGTGTTCATCGTTTCGGAGGAAACGGGCATCATCTCCATGGCGGAGGGCGGCAGACTTGTGCGCCATCTGGATGAGGCGTCCCTGCGGCAGATTCTGCATGGACTGTATGACACGGAACAGGAAAGGGATCTGCGTGCATCTCTGCTCCATTTCAAGCAAAGGAGGAAGGGCACTCATGATGAACAGCAGACCGACAAGAAAGCCTGAGAACCGGGGCCCGTTCCTCAAACTGCGCAAGATGGTCGCGAAGATCATCAGCGGCAAGCCGTTTCTGATTGTGGCGTCGCTGCTGGCGGCGATCATCTGCTGGAGCGCGTTGGTCGCTTCGGATGGCACGCTGACGCGGCAGAAGGTCTTCGCAAACGTGGCGGTCAGCGTGACGGGTGAAGCGACGCTCAAGAGCCGCGGCTATATCGTCATGGATGACATCACCGAACTCGTTCCGGCGGTCAAGATGACGGTCGAAGTGACGCAGGCAAACTACAACCGCGTCAGCGGCACGGCTTATAACCCGCATTTCGATCTTTCCCAGATCAAGAGCGAGGGAAAAAACGAGCTGAGCATCACCTATTCTTCTCAAATCTACGGCCCGGTCGTTTCCTGTGAGCCGTCTACCGTCACGGTGAATGTCGAGCGCTATATCACCCGGCGCGTTCCGGTCGTGTTGGAAATGACGGGCGTCATGCCCGAGGGGCTGTATCTGGACAGCTACAAGACCGACCCGACGACGCTGTCGATCTCCGGCCCGCAGTCGCTGGTTTCCAGCGTGGCGCGTGTTGTGGCGCGGCTGGATCAGTCCACGCTGAGCGAAACGCGGATGGCGGACAAAACCGCGCTGAATATCGAGCTTCAGGATTCAAACGGAAACGCCATCGTTTCTGACAAGCTGGAAGTGACCAACCAATCCGTCATCACCAGCTCGGTAACGGTTGAAACGGAACTGGTGCCAATGAAAAAGGTTCCGCTTCGGGCGAGCGCGTTTGTTGCGGGTGAGCCGGCGGAGGGCTATGAGCTGACCGGCATCGAGCTGGCGGAGGAAACCGTGCCCGTCGCCGCACGTCGGGAAGTTCTTGACGCGCTGACGGAGCTGACGACCGATTCGCCGCTGGATATCTCCGGCGCAACGGACGATGTCAGCGGCTATGTCCGTCTGCGCCGCCAGACGGGCGTTGAAAATACGCTGCCGACCGAGATCGGCGTGACGGCGCATATTGCGGAAAAGCAGATCGAGCGAACGATTCGCCAGGTGCCGATTCAGATCGAGGGTTTGGCGGATGACAAGACCGCGAAAGCCGAGCTGGGCAAGACGACCATTCAGCTGACGGGCGGATACGGTTTTATCAGCGCGTTGTCTGCGGAAAAAATCCAGCTGTTTGTCGATGTTTCCGGGCTGGAAGCGGGAACGTACAGCCTGCCGATTCAGGTTCATATCGACAATGCGCCGGAATTCACCTGCGCACTGGCGTCGCCGCAGATTTCGGTGGTCATTCGGAATCAGTGAGTCTTATGATGCAGCCGGCATTTAGCCGATCGATTCGGCGCAGGCTGCTTTCCGGTCGTCCATCACGACCGGATCAGACTGTGGACAAAAAGCTATTCTCCCCCGAAAGGGGGAGAATAGTCCTTTCCGCAAATGAAAGAATAGCTGAATTTCTTGATTTTGCTATTCAATCCAAGTTTGCTTATGTCAACAAGCTGTTCCGGTCGTCCATCACGACCGGATTTTTGTTTAAATGTCAAATCGGACGACGGACGCGGAAAAAGATGGGATTTGCGCCGAAAAAGATGACTTTGGACAGGCGATCGATTCATCGCTTCGCCTTTTGACTGTCATCAAGTCTTGACGGGAAGATCTACATCACAATTTGGAGGCAACATGGGAACACTCGCGGATTCGCTGTTTAACGTACTGATGAGCTGGGTGCGTGCGCTGGTCAATTCGATCTGGGCGCTGTTTACCACGGATCATATGACGCTGCTGGAATTCCTGGGCAAAAACTGGGTGATGCTCGTGGTCATCATGCTTGCGGCGGGGCTTGTGATCGATTGGCTGGTGTGGCTGGTTCGCTGGAAGCCCTATCATCTCTGGGCACGCCGCGTGCGCCGTTTTCTGCATCTGCCCTCCCCGGAAGAAGAGGAGGAAGAGGAACGGAAGCAGCGCAAAAAAGCGAAGCGCCAGCCGAGTGTGCCTGTTGAAGAAGAACAGTGGGATGAGCCGGAAGAGGAACAGTGGCTTCCGCTGGAACAGCCGCGGCTGGATGCGCAGCAGGAGCGGGAGGTCATGCGTCAGGCGGAAAGCGTTCCGGATGCCGAACTGGGTGCGTATCCGGGCATGAAATACGGTGCGCAGGCGGCGCCGCGTGAGAGCATGGAAAGCACGCAGCGCTATGCTGCCGTACACAGCAAAGGCCCGGGCGCGGCAGAGGTTGAGCGCCGCAAGGCGGAGATTGCCGCGTGGCAATTGCAGATGCAGGAGGAAGCGCGGCAGAAAGCCGAAGCCGAACGCGCCGCAAGGGAAGAGGAGCAGCGCAGAGCCGCCGCGCAGAAAGCCTACGAGGAGGAGCAGCGTCGAATCGCCGCGCAGAAAGCCTACGAAGAGGAGCAGCGCCGAATCGCCGCGCAGAAAGCCTACGAAGAGGAGCAGCGCCGAATCGCCGCGCAGAAAGCTTATGAAGAAGAGCAGCGTCGAATCGCCGCGCAGAAAGCCTATGAAGACGAACAGGCGCGGCTTGCTCAGGAAGAATATCAGCGGCAGATGGCTGAATACGAGCGGCAGAAGGCGCAGTATGAGCAGGATATGGCGCGTTATCGTCAGGAAAAAGCGGCGTATGACGCGCAAATGGCGCAGCAAAGTCAGCAGAATACAGCGGAAACGACTTCCGCACGCCGCCGCCGCGCTCCCCAGCGCCCGATGACGTACAGCGATTATGTTTCCGGAGAAACGGTCGAGAACCTGCCCGATCCGCCCCGCTGGCCGCAGGTTCAGCAGGCGGCAGAGCAGACCAGAGCGACGGCGGAAAAGTCCGCGAAATCGAAAAAGCAGGGCGGGCTGATGGGGCGCATGGCGAAGCTCATCGAGGAAGAGGATGAGAACGATGTTTCCGGCATCGCGTCGCTTCCGCCGCGTGTGAATGTTCACGATGCGTATCGTCCAGCCAAGACACCGCAGAAAACGGGGAAACGGAATCGGTGACAACCATGATGGATGCGGGAAAACAGATCCTGCCCATGATAACCGCCGCAGCGTCCATGTTGCTCATGGGCGTATGCGGCGTTCAATTATGGTTCAGACTGACCCGACTGATGCGCGGGCAGGAAACGGCAGACGGGTTGACGAAAGAACAAAGTCCAATTCCTCTGCGTCAGATGGCGTGGGCGGCGGGCATTGCGCTGCTCAGCCGATTGGCTGCCATGCTGCTGGCATATGGCTTTTACCGCGTGCTGGACGTGGGCGAATTGTCCTTTGCCGATTCGTTTGAGCAGCTTTGGCTGCATTGGGACACGCGCCACTATATCGGCATCGCGCAGGACGGCTACACCGCCGTCGGCGACGAGCGGCTCAGGCTGGTGTTCTTTCCGCTGTATCCGCTGCTGATGCGGCTGGTTTCGCCGCTGACGGGCGGAAATCTGTTTGCGGCAGGGACGGCGGTTTCGCTGGTCTGCTCGGCGGCAGCGGCGGCATTGCTCTATGATTTGGCGCAGATGCAGCTCGGCGAACGAGGCGGATGGCTGGCAGTCGCCTATTTTCTGCTGAACCCTCTGAGCGTCTTTCTGGGATGCGTATATACGGAAGCCCTGTTCATCTGCCTGACGCTGGCGGCGGTCTGTCTGCTTCGGCGCGGGCATCCGTGGGCTGCAGCACTGTGCGGCATGCTCAGTGCGCTGACGCGCATGCCGGGCGTCATCGTTTCCGGTCTGTTCATCATCGCGTTCCTTGCCAAGATACCGCGTGAGGGCGTGAAGGCGAAGGCGCTGCTTGCCTGCGTGGGTCAGGTTCTGCTGGTTTTCTGCGGTCTGTTCATCTACTGGACAATCAACTGGGCGGTTACGGGCGATCCGATGATGTACCTGACCTATCAAAGGGAAAACTGGTATCAGGAGGCAGGCGCATTCTGGCAATCCGCCGGGCAGACGATGTACTACATTCTTTCGACGTTCGGCGAGGACGATTGGCTGTTCACATGGGTGTTTCAGGGGCTGGCGATGGCATATATGTATATCATGCTGGCGTTTGAGCAGAAAAAGCTCCCGTTTGATCTGGCGGCATACAGCTTTGTCTATGTCGCGGTCGTGCTTTCGCCGACGTGGCTGCTTTCCGGCGCACGGTATCTGTATGCGCTCTGCGCCCTGCCGCTGATGCAGGCGAGTGCATTCCGAAAAAAGGATGCGCATGTGATTACGCTGTGCGTCAGCGGAGCGTTGCTGGTGCTGTTTATATTCGGATATACGATTGCGGTTATGGTATTTTAGAGAGGCTTTATTGAGATGAAAGAACACAGAAAAACCGTGCGCAGGCTCGTCATTGCGCTTGCCGTGATTGCGGCGCTGGCGGGATGCGGCTATGCGCTCTGGAAAACGGGCGTCTTTGAGCGCATCAACTCGGTGGAAGAGCTACGCGAGGTCATTTCCGGCGCGGGCGCATGGGCGGGCGTCGTGTACTTCTTCTTGCAGATGATGACGGTCATTGTCGCGCCGATCCCGAGCAACATTTCGATGATGGCGGGCGCGTTGGCGCTGGGATTTTGGAAAGCGATGATTTTAGGCGTGCTGGCGGTGGTTGCCGGTTCGATGATCGTTTTTCTGGCGGCGCGTGCGCTGGGGCGGAACGCGATTCAGCGGTTTCTGGACAAGGGCGTGATGGACAAGTATCTGCCGGTCATCGAGGAGAAGCAGGACATGTTTCTCTTTCTGACGATGCTGTTTCCGTTTTTTCCGGACGATGCGCTGTGCATGCTGGCGGGGCTGACGAATATCTCGCTGGGGCGTTTTACGGCGATTATGATACTGGCGCGTCCGTGGGGGTTGATTGTTGCGGCGCTGCTGGGAAGCGGTTCGTTGAGCCTGCCAATCTGGGCATGGGTGATTCTGGGCGCGGTCGGCGTCTGCATCTTCTATTTTGCGCTGAAGTACAGCAGCGAAATCGAAGACAAGCTCTTTATGTTTGTGCGGAAGGTAACGAAGAGAAAGTGACGGAAGTGGGGGACGTTGAGGGCTCTGCCCTCAAGCTCCCGGCAGGGAACTGAGTTCCCTGCACCCTTCACTACGCTATCGCTTCGCGATAGCTGGGGGAAATGGAATATGACTTTAAGCCGCCGCGAAGCGGAGGTGAGGTTTGGGGATGAAATCCCCAAGCGGGGTATGGGGTGGCAACACATGGTAACTCCCGTTCCCCCTTCGCATACGCTTTCCCTGATTTAAGAAAGGAGTCCTTTCCATGCTGCATGTCATCTGCCTGAACCCTGCCATCGACAAAATATACCGCATTCCCGATTTTGCGGTGGGGGAGGACTACCCCGGGCAGAAGCCCGAGGTGCGCGTCGGCGGCAAGGGCGTAAATGTCGCTCGTGTACTCAGTCAGCTGGGTGCGCCGGTTCATCTCTACGGTTTTTTGGGCGAAGGCGGCGACATCATCCGCAAAGAGATGAAGGAACGCTGTGTCTGCTCGTTTTTCGATGTGTCGGGCGCGTGCAGGACGACGGTAAACATCATTGACCCGAAATCCGGACGGGAAACGGTCATCACGGAAGCGGGGCCGCAGGTTGGCGAAAGCGATGTGCGCGAGCTGTTGCTTGAATTGAGCGACCGCGTTCAGCCGGGGGACATCGTTGCGGCAAGCGGTTCGATCATCGCGGGCGCACCGTCGGATATTTACGCGCAGATCAGCCGAATCTGCGGGGAAATCGGCGCAAAGTGTGCGCTTGACTGCAATACGTCGGCACTGAAAAGCTCGCTTTCGGGCGATGTCCGCTACATTTTGGGCAAGCCGAACGAGCGGGAGCTTTGTGCGCTGCTCCAAAGAGAGCGGACAAAGGACGTCCATGCGCTGGCGGAAATGGCGCGGGAGCTGATGCCTCCGTATGAGATGCTGCTGGTGTCCATGGGCGCGGAGGGCGGCATTTTGGTCACCCGGGAGGAAGCGTATGCGGCGCATATACCGCCGCTTGACGTTGTTTCAACGGTCGGCAGCGGGGACGCGGCGTTCGCCGGGGCGCTCTTTGCGCTGGAAAAGGGGATGGACAAACGGCTTGTCCTGCAAACCGCCATGAGCTGTGGAGCAATAAATGCAAAAATTGGTGGAAATGGCGGCATTGTTTTGCAGGAATTCCGGAATGAAGCGTCGAAAATAAGGATTATCCCCGTTTAAGGGGCAGTCGGCAGACGCTCGTCAGATTTTTTTTGTAATTCGATCATCCAAAACCGTCGGTATGATTGACAATGACAAAAAAACAGTGTATAGTAAATGTGTTTAATCAGATTTGTGGCAGTATACGCATTTATACGGAAATCGACGGGCTCAACTTGATATTTTGTCGCAGGGATGCGCAGAATATAATATTTTGCAGGGAGGAACTTAACCATGAAGAAGCTTCTTTCTATGCTTCTGGCAGGTGCCATGCTCGTTTCTTCGACCGCTATGGCTTTTGCCGAAAGCGCAGGCGCGGCGGAGAAGGGAACCATTGTCTATGGCTCTTCCACCGAAATCGGCGGCGACTTCGCCCCCAGCTCCTGGTGGACGAACAACGCGACTGACAAGCTCATCCGTGACCTGACCAATGACTACGGCATCACCGTCACCAACCAGGGCGGCGAGTACGTCGTCAACGACACGGTCTGCAAGGATCTGACCTCCGTGGTCAACGATGACGGCAGCAAGACCTTCACCGTTACCATCAACGAGGGTCTGACCTACAACAACGGCGAAGCGATCACCGCGAAGGACTATGTCTGGAGCCTCGTATTCTCCTGCTCCAAGGTCGCGATGGATGTCGGCGCGAAGATGACCGGTTATCTGACCTATGTCGGCGGTCAGGAATACTTTGACGGCAAAGCGGCCGCGGTTTCCGGTGTGCGCCTCATCGACGATTACACCTACTCCGTGACCATCGTTCCGGAAAAGATTCCGTACTTCTACGATCTGGCTTACGTCGGCGATATCCCGCTGTCCATCAAGTATTGGCTGGGCGATGCGGTTGAAGTCAAGGACGACGGCGAAGGCTGCTACATCGCCGGCGACTTCACCAAGGAAGGCATCGAGAAGCAGCTGGAGTACGCCCGCTTCAACGCTGGTGAGGACCGCGTTTCCGCCGGCCCGTACAACCTGGTTGCGTTCGACAAGGGCTCCCTGCAGGCGACCCTGACCATCAACCCGAACTACGCGGGCAACTTCGAGGGTCAGAAGCCGAGCATCGAAAAGATCGTCGTCACCAAGACCGAAGACGCGACTTGGGCTGACGCTCTGAAGACCGGTGCTTTCAACTTCTATGATACCGTCACCGACGGCACCCAGATTATGACTGCTCTGGATATCATCGAAGAAGGCGGCTTTGACTACGTCCAGTTCGACCGTGCCGGCTACGGCATGCTGAACTTCCAGTGCGACTTCGGACCGACTCAGTTCGAGGCTGTCCGTCACGCGGTTGCGCTGCTGCTTGACCGCAACGAGTTTGCGAACACCTTCTGCCAGGGCTGGGGCGGCGTCGTCAACGGCATGTATGGCACGGGTCTGTGGCAGTATCAGGAGGCTGAGGAGTGGCTGGAAGCGACCCTCAATCCGTATTCCTACGATCCGGAAGCGGCTGTCGAAGAGCTGAAGGCTGACGGCTGGGTTTACAACGCCGACGGCAGCGACTATGTCGATGGCTCCGGCGAAATCCGCTACAAGAAGGTTACTCCGGTTGAGGCCGGCACCTACGCGCACAACGTGACCCTCGCCGACGGCACCATCCTGATGCCGCTGATCATCGAATGGTCTTCTTCCGAGAACAACCCGGTTTCCGAGCTGCTCAACGTCATGCTGGCTCAGGGCGAGCAGACCGCGAACGCGGGCATGAAGATCAACCAGAACGTGATGACCTTCACCGAGCTGCTCAACTACTACTACCGCGATGCTTCTCAGGGCGACAAGTACGCCGTCCCGACCTACGGCATGTTCAACCTGGCTTCCAACTTCCAGCCGGCGTACGACCAGTCCTATGAGTGGACGCTCGATCCGGCGATGGTCGCTCAGGGCTACAACCTGAACCGCCTGTACAACGAGACGATGGACGCGCTCACCATGAACATGGTTTACGGCGTGGATTCCAGCAACACGCAGCTGTACATGACCTACTGGAAGGGCTTCCAGATGCTTTGGAACGAGCTGCTCCCGCAGATCCCGCTCTACTCCAACATCTACATCACGGTTTATCCGGATTGGCTCGAAAACTACACTCAGGATTCCTTCTGGGATTTCCAGCAGGCGATTCTCTACGCGACCGTTGCTGAGTAATCTCGCTTCGTAAGCAAAACAGGGGGCGGGCGTTCTGCCCGACCCCTTTTTCTTTAATTTTTGAAAATAATCGTCCCGATAAGGACAAGCGCCCTGCCCTTGGCGTGCAAAGAGGGGTGCAAAGGGCAAAGCACTTGTCCTGTGGATGAATTTCATATACATGGCGGAAACCGTGAAGAGGAGAACCGTCGAAGATAATACCAAATAGAGAGGATGGATGAGATGGGCAAATATATTGCCAAGCGTATCGGATATATGGCGCTTGTGTTTCTCATCGTTTCGTTTTTGATGTACTCGCTGTACAACCTGATTCCGACCGACCCTGCCCGCGCCGAGCTGGAAGCGCAGAAGCAGAGCCTCAAGCCGGCGGAATATGAACAGTTGTATCAGGAGCTGCGTGCGAAGATGGGTCTTGATGATCCGCTGGTGGTGCGCTATATGCGCTGGATGGGTCTGTGGCCGGATGTCGGGGACAACTCGGATTTCAACGGACTGCTTCAGGGCAACTTCGGTTATTCCCAGTTCTACAAGCAGGACGTGATTAAGGTCATTTCCGTCCCGATGCAGAACACGATCTTTATCAATATTTTCTCCACGATTCTGGCGTTGGGCATCACCATTCCGCTGGGCATTTTCTGCGCCGTTCACAAGGGCAAAAAGGTGGATAACACGGTGCAGGTCGTCACGATGCTCGGTTACAGCATCCCAATCTACATCATCGCGCTGATTTTCATGTTCTTCTTCTGCGTTCTCTGGCGCATCTTCCCGATTTCCGGCACGAAGACGGCGGGCGCGATTTACGCGACCAAGTGGGATGAGTTTGTGGATATGCTCTACCACATCGCTCTGCCGACTATCGTCATGACGTTCGCCTCTCTGGGCGGCATGACCCGCTATGTCCGTTCCGCGATGATTGACGCGCTGAGCATGGATTACATCCGCACGGCGCGTGCCAAGGGTCTTAAAGAGAAGGTCGTCATCTATTCCCACGCGTGGCGCAACGCGCTGTTGCCGATCATCACCTCGATCATCGGCTGGTTTATCAGCATTTTCTCCGGCTCGGTCATCATCGAGAACACGTTCTCTCTGAACGGCATGGGCAAGCTCTACTGGGCGGGTCTGAGCAACCTCGACTTTGAGCTGGTTCTGGCGATTCAGATGTTCTATACCATCGTTGCGCTGGTCGGCTCGCTGATTATGGATATCAGCTACGGTTTGGTCGATCCGCGTGTCCGCGTGGACAAGTAAGGAGGAAGAACAATGAGCAATAAGAAAAAAGAATTCTTCCTCGTGCGCTGGTTCAAGCGGTGCTTCCTGGGAAGTCGTCCCGAGCTTTCTACGGAGGAAGAAGAAAAGATTCAGACCCCCGTGCGTGCGATGGTTTCAAACTTTGCCCATCGTCCGCTGGCGATGATCGGTCTGATTGTGTTCCTTGCGATTTTTGTATTCGTTATGGTCGGCCCGCACATCTGGGTGCTTGACCTTTCCGAGCAGGACAGCACGCTGACCAACCTGCCGCCTTCCAGCAACATGATGGATGTGCCGAAGGCGCTGCTGGACAACGGTGTCAAGGATATTTCCTCCGGCAATACCTACGGCATCGGCGTTGACAACAAGGGCGAAATCTATACCTGGGGTCATACCCGCATCACGGATAAGATTGACGTTGCGAACATTCCGGACGAAGTCAAGACGGCTGACCTGACGCAGATCGCCGCCGGTACGGACCATATCGTCGCGGTGGACGCGGATGGCAAGGTCTATGTCTGGGGCAACACGCGACTCCAGCAGAATAAGTTCTCCAACGACATGAAGAAGGCGATGGACAAGGGCGGCGAAGACTGGGATATCGTCCAGCTCGAAGCCAGCAACCAGTTCTCCGCCATCGTCTGCTCGGACGGCAACCTCTATCTCTGGGGCAACGGCAACATGGCGGACATCAAGCTCCGCAGCAAGTATCAGGGCAAAATCGCCAAGGTCGCGCTGACCGACAACGAATACATCGCCCTGCTGACGGACGGCACCGTCGCTTATACCGGCAACAAGGACAAGACCTCTCCGTTTGCCAAGATTCCGGCAGGACTCAAGGGCAAGAAGGTCGTCGATATCGCTGCCACGAGCAAATCTGTTGCGGCGATCACCGAGGACGGCGAGGTCTACATCTGGGGCAACGCCGTGAAGGGCGAAGCCAATGTGCCGGCGCTTGAATCCAAGATCGTTCATATCTACGGCGGTCGTTATCATTACACCGCGCTGCTGGAGAACGGCGATCTGGTTTCCTGGGGCAACAACAAGTACGGTCAGATCAATGTGCCGGAGAAGGCGCAGAGCGCGGACAACATCGAAAAGATCTTCGTTTCCAGCTATCAGAACTATGCGCTGGCGAGCGACGGCACGATGTATACGTGGGGTCTGAAGGGCTTCACGCTCGGCACGGACAGCCTCGGACGCGACATGCTGACCCGTATCGTCAACGGCGGCAGGGTCACCATGACCGTCGGCGCAATCTCGGTCGTCATCGCGACCATCCTCGGCATCATCTTCGGCGGACTTGCCGGCTACTTTGGCGGCAGGCTTGATATCCTCATCATGCGTATCGCGGAGATTGTCGGCGGTCTGCCGTTCATCCCGTTCGCCATGATTCTCTCCGCCGTTATCGGTACGAGGCTGGACCCGACGCAGAGAATGTACCTCATCATGGTCGTTCTGGGCGTGCTGAGCTGGGTTCCGACCTGCCGTCTCGTGCGTGCGCAGATTCTGGCGCAGCGCGAAATGGAGTACGTCACCGCGGCGAAGGCGATGGGCATCCGTGAATACACCATCGTATTCCGTCACATTCTGCCCAACGTCGTCAGCCTGCTGATCGTTTCCATGACGCTGGACTTTGCAACCTGCATGCTGACCGAATCGACGCTGTCTTACCTCGGCTTCGGCATTCCGCTGCCGACCCCGACGTGGGGCAACCTGCTCAACGGCGCGAACAACTCCATCGTCATCCAGCAGTATTGGTGGCAGTGGGTGTTCCCGGCGGCGATTTTCGGCATCTGCACCATTTGTATCAACCTGATTGGCGACGGTCTGCGCGATGCGCTCGACCCGAAGGCACTCGAACGTTAAGTAAGGAGGGGAAGAATTATGGCACTGCTTGAAATGCAAGATTTGAAAACATTCTTCACCACCAAACGCGGCGTCGTCAAGGCGGTGAACGGTGTATCCTATAAAGTTGAAGCGGGCAAAACGCTCGGCGTCGTCGGCGAGTCCGGCTCCGGCAAGAGCGTTTCCGCGATGAGCATGCTCCAGCTGCTGGACGGCAACGGCTATATTGCCGGCGGCAGCATCATGTTTGACGGAAAAGACCTGACGAAGATGCCCCTGTCCGAGATGCAGAAGATTCGCGGCAACGCGATCTCCGTCATCTTCCAGGAGCCGATGACCAGCCTGAACCCGGTGTTCACCATCGAACGCCAGGTTTCCGAGCCGTTCATCATCCATCAGGGACTGAGCAAGGAAGAAGCCAAGAAGAAAGTGGTCGAGATGCTGGCGGACGTTAAGATTCCGAATCCGGAAGTCGTCGCCAAGCAGTATCCGCACCAGCTCTCCGGCGGCATGCGTCAGCGCGTGATGATCGCTATGGCGCTGGCCTGTAAGCCGAAGCTGCTCATCGCGGACGAACCGACCACCGCGCTGGACGTCACCATTCAGGCGCAGATCCTGAAGCTGATGAATGACCTCAAGCGCGAGCATGGAACGTCCATCCTGTTCATCACCCATGACCTCGGCGTTATCGCGCAGATGGCGGACGACGTTGCCGTCATGTACTGCGGACAGGTGGTCGAGATGGCGCCGGCGAAGACGGTCTTCACCGACTGCGAATTCTCCCATCCGTACACGGAGGGTCTGATGGTGTCCATCCCGCGTCTGGATACCCCGGCGGGCGTTCGCCTTGAATCCATCCCGGGCGCGGTTCCGCATCCGCTGAATCTGCCCAAGGGCTGCAAATTTGCGCCCCGCTGCAAATACTGCCAGAAGCGCTGCCTCGAAGAAGAGCCGGAGCTTGTAAACGTGTCGGAGGAGCAGCAGGTGCGCTGCTTCTACCCGAGAAAGGAGGAGCGCCGTGCAAACCTCAAATAAAGAGGGGAAGAAGGTGCTGCTTCGCGTCAGCAACCTCAAGCAGTACTTCCCGCTGAAGAAGAAGGGCATGTTCGTCAAGGCGAACGATGGCATCACGCTCGATATTTACGAGGGCGAAACGTTTGGTCTGGTCGGCGAATCCGGCTGTGGCAAGTCCACGTTCGGACGCACGCTGCTTCAGCTCTACCGCCAGACGGACGGACGCACGATGTACTACGGACGCACGCTGGACGAGCTTGCGCCGCGCTATGTGAAAAAGACGCTGGAAACGCTCGACAAGCGCCGCGAAAAATGGCATGCGCTTAGGAAGCATCTGGATACCATCCAGAAGGAATACGACGCGATGCCCGACGGCGAAGCGAAGTATAAGAAGCACAACGAGCTGGATAAAGCCAGGAAGGATGAGAACGACGCCCTGCTGGATATGGCGAACCTGATCGGCGGCTTTGTCGCGGTTCAGAATATCGCGGACGCGCAGAAGCTCTTCCTTGAGGAATACCGCATCTCCAGCACCCGAGTGAAGGAGCAGCGTCATCGCGACAGCGTGCAGCTCGATCTGGACGACGTGCTTTTTGACCTCAAGAAGGCGCGGGAAGCGGGCAAGAACAGCAGCGGCTACGAAAAGAAGGCGGCGAAGTACCGCGCTGAGCTGGTGAAGATCGACGAGAAGATCGTTGCGCTCACCAATCAGATTGAAAGCGTTCGCAGACAGCTCGACGCGATGCGTCAGGCGCATGCCGGCGAGGCAGAGTTTGAACGCTATGAAACGCTGCGCGACGAGGGCATCGACCTTGCGCGTCTGGAGTATCCGGAAATCCGCCTGCTCCGCCGCGACCTGCAGCTCATCTTCCAGGATCCGTATTCCAGCCTGAACCCGCGCATGACGGTCGGCAATATCATCGGCGAGGGTCTGCTGGCGCACGGTTTCTTCAAGAAGAACGACGAGCGTATGCAGGAATACATCGTCAAGACGATGGAGGACGCGGGTCTGGCGAGCTACTTCCTGCATCGTTTCCCGCATCAGTTCTCCGGCGGTCAGCGTCAGCGCATCGGCATCGCCCGCAGCCTTGCCGTGAAGCCGAAGTTCGTCGTCTGCGACGAGGCGGTTTCCGCGCTGGACGTGTCCATCCAGAGCCAGATCATCAACCTGCTCGCTGATTTGAAGGAGCAGAGCAACCTGACCTATCTGTTCATCACGCATGACCTGTCGGTCGTCAAGTACATTTCCGACCGCGTCGGCGTCATGTATCTGGGCAACATGGTCGAGCTTGCCGATACGCAGGAGATTTTCGATCATCCGCTGCATCCGTATACGGAGGCGCTGATGGCGGCGATTCCGACGACGGACGTCGAGGAGCATCGCGAACTGCGCATTCTGGAAGGCGATATCCCCAGCCCGGTCAACCCGCCGCAGGGATGCAAATTCCATACGCGCTGTGCGCACTGCACGGAAATCTGTAAACACGCCGTTCCGGAATGGAAAGAGATGGCGCCGGGTCACTTCGTCGCCTGCCATCATCCGCTCGGCGGGAAGGAATAAGCGATGCGGCTTCCATTTCAGGGGCGCTATGAGCGCTTCCGCGAGCTTCAAAGGGAGAAAATGGGCGAGCGGCAGATTGACCGCGCACCCTGCGACGAAATGGAAAAAGGCGATGGGCTTGCCATGCTGATCGCAGCGATGATCACCATCGTACCGATCTGCCTGATTATTGTCGCCATACTCGCCACGGCGGGATATTTCTTCGTCGTGAGATAAGTCAAAGGGCTGCTGAAAAGCAGCCCTTTTTCAACGTATAGGAAATTGCGTAAAATCGCCCGCGTGAGCAAGACTTTGATGTGTGGCGGACTTCGGCGGAAGTGAAGGCGGGCTCAGTACCGCTTTTTCACATGCAGGAAATGGCGTGAGCGGCAAAAGCCTGAAGAAAGGGCGTCAGGCTTCCTTCACCGGCTTATAGCAAAGATCATGCTCCACGCAAGCCCACATGTCCATCGCGGGCGTTCGGAGCTGAATCTCTACCGGAACGACGGCACGCTGACGCCCCGTGCAGACAGGAACATGCATCACCAGATGCAGACCGCGGTAGCCGCTGGCTTTGGGGCAGGCGATATAATCCCGCGCAAGGACGAACTGCCAGTTGTCCATCTTTTTCAAAAGCTCGGCAAAGCGGTAGACGGCTTCAATTGAGGAAAGCACGACCCGCAGACCGGCGATGTCGTTGAGCATCGCCGCGCCGGAGGCATCCTGCGCCAGACCGCGCCGGGCAAGCTTATCTTGCAGAGAGGCGGGAGATTTCAGCCGAAATGTCATGCCGCGCACGGCGTAGGGCGTATCCAGCTCAAACTGCGTCCGTGCGGCGCAGAGCGTCAGGAAGGCGGTTTCAACCGCCGCTTCATAGGGCTTGTAAAACGCGGGGGAGAATTCGGTGTCGCATGCCGCCCACTTCGGCGCATACATGGACCGTATAACATTGCTGTGCTGCAAGGATATCACCTCGAAAAAGGAAAATTTGAGCGCCGAAAACGCGCTTGATCTGCAAACCATGATACAGGGGCTGTGTTGCGCGGATACGGCAAAAAGCGCACAAAAATGTGAGCAATGATGAACGGTTTATATCTATGCGCGAAAAGGCGAAAGAATGCCTGCACAGGGGGGAGATTTCCCTGTACAGAAGGCGCTTTTTTCAGTATAATGAAAATCGAAGAAATATCGAAAAGCGTATAGGGATTTCACCCGGCGCTTTTGCGGAAAGGAAGAACATATGAACAAGGATTTTGCGGATGACGCCCTGCGCACGCTGGCAAAGCGCCGCGCACCGGCATGGGCGCAGGCGCTGCTGTTTGCGCTGGCGACGGCTGTTTTCGCTGTTTTCGCCTATCATGCGCGATATGCACGGCTGGATGAATTTGCGGCGTTCCGGCTGGAGGAGCTGACGCGGTTCACGGCGGGCGTGTTCACCGCGCTGTATGCCGTGACGCTGCTGGTGCAGCTGCGAATCGGGCGCAAGATGCCGCTGGGGTCGCAGGTGCTGCTGAGCGTGCTGGTCGGCGCAATCCTGCTGGCGAAGATATCGCTGCTGGACTATGTGAGCGACGACTACGATATCTTTTTGAGCAACTGGATCTATGCCTATTCCGAAATGGGAATCAAAGAGGGCTTGGGCACCTATATCGCCAGCGACTACTCGCCGCCCTATCTGTATATCCTGCTGCTGATTTCCCGGGTGAAAAACTATCCGTGGCAATATCTGGTCAAGGCGGCTTCCATTCTGGCGGATCTGCTGCTGGGTTATGCGGTGATGAAGCTGGCAAGCCTGAAGGTTCGCGGAACCGGCTCGAAGCTGATGATTCTCAACCTGACGATGATCCTGCCGACAGTCGTCTTCAACGGCGCATACTGGGGACAGTGCGACGCGATTTACAGTTCGCTTTGCCTGATGGCGCTGTATATGGGGCTGAAGAAGCGCGGCGCGGTGAGCATGATGTTCTTTGGCGCGGCGCTGTCCTTTAAGCTGCAAACGGTCTTTTTCCTGCCGGCGCTTCTGCCGCTGTGGCTGAGGAAGGATATCAAGCTGTGCCATGTGCTGCTGATTCCGGTCGCCTATCTGGGCATGATGGTTCCGGCGTTTTGGGGCGGCAAATCGCTGCACCATGCGCTGACGGTCTACATGACGCAGGCGGGAACGTATAATTTCATCACGGTCAACGGACCGAGCCTGTATCATTTCCTGCCGGCGGGCATGGACAAGGAGATGCTCTACACGATGTTCAGCGGCATGGCGCTTGCGCTGGGCATGGCGATGCTGGTCGCCATCTGCCTGCTGCTCTGCCTGCGCCGTGAGCGGATTACGCAGGAGAGTGTTGTGCTGGCGTGCCTGCTGGTGCTGGGCGGCGTGCCGTTCTTCCTGCCCAAGATGCACGAGCGGTATACCTTCGGCGCGGACGTTCTGTCGCTGGTTGCGGCGGCATACTGCCCCAAGCGCGTCGTTCTGCCGCTGCTGTTCGGTCTGGCGTCCTATATCTGCTATACGGCGGGTCTGCCGGGCGACGCCATCATGGAATTGAAATGGGCGACTCTGTGTCAGGGCGCGGCGGTTGCGCTGACGGCGGCGGCGCTCTGGAAGAGCCTGCATGAGGACAAGGAGAACGCCTGTCTGGCGGAGGTGAAGGCGTAATGGATAAGCAATGGATGAAAGACCCGCTTCGCTATGCCATGGAAGCGCGGCTTTCCGGAAAGAAGCGGTTTGCGCTCGGCGCGGTGCTGACGCTTGTGTTTTTGCTGGCGGCGGTCAAGCTGTGCGCGGCGATGGAGGGCGCGGCGGTCATCGCGCTGACGGGTGCGTTCTGTGCGGCGCTGCTGACATGGGGCGCATGGCGCAAGCTGAACGATCAGCCGGTGATGGTGCTGCTGTGCGCGGCGCTGTTGGCGATGCTTGCGGTTGCGGCGCATCTGGCGATGCTGAGCATTCGCCCGGGACGGGCGGGCAAGGTGCTGGAGCCGATGCTCGCGGATATGTGGAATTACGATCTGCTGACGGCGATGGCTTGGGAGGACAAGGCGTGGTCGGGCGGCTATCTGGTCGTGATGGCGCTGGTTTCCCGGCTGGAAAGTTTCCCGCAGGTGATTGCGCTCAAGCTGTTTGATTTGGTCTGCCAGACGCTGGCGGCGCTGGCTGTTTTGAATCTGGCGGCAAAGCGGGGCGCGAAGCCCGGCGCGGCGATCTTGGGTATGTTTGCCTGCGTGCTGGCGCCGACGATGCTGCTGAACGCAGGCTGCTGGGCGCAGTGCGACGCGATGTTTGCGGCGCTGACGCTCTGGGGGCTGTACCTGCTGATGGACGACCATCCGGTCTGGGGAAGCGTCTTCTGGGGCATGGCGGCGGCGACGAAGCTGCAAAGCGTGTTTATTTTCCCGCTGCTGCTCGTATTCTTCATGCAAAGGAAAGTATCCATCCGTCATATTCTTGCGCTTCTGGCGGCGTTTATCGCGTTTCAGGCGGCATTCCTGCTGGATGGTCAGGGACTGGAGGCGGTCTTTGGGCGCTATGCGATGCAGATTGACGAAGCGGCGTTCGGCGACGTGGGGCTTGCCGACCATGCGGCGGGCGTATATGGCTTGATGAACATCGCTTCCGTCCGCGAGTTCAGCGGCATGGGCATGTATTTGGGCGTTGCCTGTTCGCTGATGGTGGTCTTTGCCATGCTTCATGCGCATGGCGAACCGGATGCAGATGCTATGCTGCTGGGGGCGCTGCTGCTGGCGGCGGGTCTGCCGCTCATTCTGCCGCAGATGAATGCGCGATGCCTGTATCTGGCGGGCATGCTGGCGTTCGCGGCGGCGAGCAATCCGCGGCGCATGGCGGCGGCGCTGGCGCTGGAATTCGTTTCGCTGTGCAGCTATATGGAAGCCATCTTCTCCTTCACGGTTTTGCCGATGCAGGCGCTGAGCCTGATTGCCATTGCGGCGGCGGTGGTCATCGCGATGGAGCTTTTGCGGAAACTGAAACCCGGCGCGAAGGAGGCGCTCTGCCATGAAGGCGACGCTTGAGCGGATGGATGAGCGCCTGCGCGAGGGATTGATGAAACCGGCGGGGCGCGTGGGCAAGGGAATCTGCGCGTCGCTGACGGTTTTGGCGTTTATTCTGCTGATGATGACGCGGACGCTGAACCTGATAGCCGACGCACAGATGAGCGTGCGCGTCGCGACGGCGGTTTGTCTGGCGCTCCCGCTGGCGGCTATGCTCGTGTTTGCGCTGCGCGGCGAGAAGGGTCTGCTCGGCACATGGGGGCTTTGTGCGCTCTGCGCGGCGGCGATACTGGCGCGGGTCAGCTTCATCGAGCGCTCTGCCGGAGATTATGACTATTATCTGGCGGACTGGCTGCAAAAGCTGAGCGCAGGTTCGTTTGCCGACGGCATGCGGCAGAAGATCGGCGAATATAACGTATTGTACCAGTATATTCTGTTCATCATCACGCGGCTGCCCGTGCCGCCGCTCTATGCGGTGAAGGCGGTATCTTTCATCGGCGACGCTTTTTTGGCTGGCGCGGCAGCGTCTCTGGCGGAAAAGGACGGAAAGCCCAGCGTGGCGGCGTTCGGCGCGGTGCTGCTTCTGCCGACGGTCGTTCTCAACGGCGGCATGTTTGCCCAGTGCGACAGCCTGTACGCGGCGTGTGCGCTTTGGGGGCTGGCTTTGGCGCTCCGTGAAAAGCCTGCGCACGCGGCGGTTTGCTTCGCGCTGTCGCTGGCGTTTAAGCTGCAAGCCGTGTTCATGCTGCCGATGGTTGTGCTGCTGTGGGCGGACAAAAAGCTCCGCCTGAGCGATGCGCTGGTCTTTGTGCTGACGCTTGCCCTGACGGCGCTCCCCGCGCTGCTCGGCGGAAAGAGCCTGCATGCGCTGCTTTCGATTTACACGGCGCAGACGGGGCTGTATACCGGACTGAATTACGGGGCGGCGAATTTCTTTGCGCTGTTCAATACGAGCGGGCTGGATGTCTACGCCTACGGCAACTTCGGCATGGGGCTGGCGTTCGGCGTCTGTGCGCTGCTGGCGGTTTCCGGCATTCGCTATGCGGGAAAGATGAACCGGCGGATGTATCTGCGCTATGCGCTGCTGTTTCCGCTGATGATCGTATTCTGCCTGCCGAGGATGCACGAGCGGTATTTCTATCTGGCGGACGCGATGGCGATTGTCGCGGCGTCAGAGGACAGAAATCTGACGCCCGCGGCGGCGCTCATTGCGCTTGCGTCGCTGGGCAGTTATTGGGAAACGGCGCTTCCGCTTTCGGCTTGCGCATGGATGATGCTTGCGGCAGGAATTTGGACGATAGGGCATACCCAACGGGAAGAAAGTATGCTATAATAAGAAGAAGGCAACAGAATGTCACGTTACCCGGCGGAAAAGGGTCAGCCGGAACATTTTCTGAAAAAGAAAAAAGCGAAAACAAAATGAAAGCCCGCCGATCAGGCGGGGCGGAGGATTGCAATGAACCGGGAAGAAATGCTGACTTTTCTCAAAAACGAGGCGCGTGGCATCGCGACGATGTTTGGACCGAATTGTGAAACCCTCGTTCACGATATGACCCGACCGGGGCATCCGATTCTTGTGATTTTTAACGGCACGGTCACGGGGCGCGAGGTCGGCTCGACGGCGGATATCTTCGGCGATATCGGCGATTACGACGAAAGCATCTATAAGAATAAGGATTACATCAATCAGCTGGTGCTTTCCCGCGACGGGCGGACGCTCAAAAGCACGACCTTCAACATCGTCGGCGAGGATTATCACTTCGCGCTGGGCATCAATATGGACATCACGAACATGGTGCGTGCCGGACAGATGATCAGCGAATTGACGGCGACCAGCGGCGAACTTCAGCAGACGCTCATGCAGGACGCCCGAAGCCAGCTTGAGGAGCTTCTGCGCGAGTGCATCAGCGCGGTCGGCAAGGAGCCGGACGCGATGAAGAAGACCGACCGCATGCGCATCATCCGCATGCTCTATAAGCGCCGGGCATTCACCTATCAAAAGTCGGTGGCGATTGTTGCCGAGCGGCTGAATGTTTCGCGTTACACGGTGTATAAGTACATGCACGAGCTGGAGGAAGCGGAAGCGGCGGGCAGCTTGGTGCAGGAATAAGATAACCATACGGAGATCAAAAAAACGGGAGAGCGACTGGTTCGTTCTCCCGTTTCTTGATCTATAAGACATTGCGCGAAATCGCCCGCGTGAGCAAGGCTTTCAAATCTAGCAGACTGCGGCGGAAGTGAGTGCGGGCTCAGCCCACTTTAAACCCACAGGATTTTGCGCGAAATCGCCCGCGTGAGCAGGACTTTCAAATCTAGCAGACTGCGGCGGAAGTGAAAGCGGGCTCAGCCCACTTTAACCCATAGGACATTGCGCGAAATCGCCCGCGTGAGCAAGACTTTCAAATCTTGCAGACTGCGGCGGAAGTGAAAGCGGGCTCAGCCCACTTTACCCCATAGAATTTTGCGCGAAATTGTCCGCGTGAGCAAGGCTTTCAAACCTTCCAGACTGCGGCGGAAGTGAAAGCGGGCTCAGCCCGCTTATTCCATGGTTTCCCCGCTCAGGCTGGCGCCGGCAGCAAGCTCGGCGTAAATGCCGCCCTGCTTGACCAGCTGCGCATGCGTGCCCTTTTCGAGAATGCCGTGTTCGCCGACTACGACGATTTCGTCCGCGTTCCTGATGGTGGAAAGGCGGTGCGCGATGACCAGCGTCGTGCGCCCCTTCGCCAGGCGGTCAAACGCCGCCTGAATCTTGCGCTCAGTCGCCGTGTCCAGCGCACTCGTCGCTTCATCGAGAATCAGCACGCGGGGATTCTTCAGGAAGATGCGTGCGATGGAAACGCGCTGCTTCTGTCCGCCGGAAAGCATGATGCCGCGTTCACCGACGATGGTTTCGTAGCCATCCGGCATCGCCATGATGTCGTCGTGAATCTCTGCCATCTTTGCCGCTTCGACGACCTCTGCCATCGTTGCGGACGGACGGCCATAGCGAATGTTTTCCAGAATCGTACCGGCGAAGAGGAAAACATCCTGCTGAACAATGCCGATATTGCCGCGCAGATCGGCAAGCTTGATGTGCCGGATATCCTTTCCGTCGAGCGTAATGCTGCCGGAAGAGATCTCGTAGAAGCGCGGAATGAGCTGGCAGAGCGTCGATTTGCCGCCGCCGCTTTGACCGACCAGCGCCAGCATCTCGCCGGGCTTGATATGCAGGTTGATGTGGGAAAGCACGTCGCCCTTGCCCTCGTCATAGGCAAAGGATACATCCTTGAACTCGATGTCGCCGTCCACATGATCAAGCGGGACGGCATCCGGCGCATCGACGATGTCCGGATCCTCGTGCATGATGGCGCGGAAACGCTGGAAGCCCGCCATGCCCTGCGTGAACTGCTCGGTGAACTGCGTCAGCTTGCGGATCGGGCTTTGCACGCTGGCGACATACATGTTGAACGTGACCAGCGTGGCGATATCCATCTTGTTTTTCATGATGAGGTAGCTGCCGACGCAGATGACCGACAGGCTCATCAGGTTCATCATGAATTCCGTGCCGGAGAAGAAACTTGCCATCACGCGGTAATAACCCTGCTTTGCGCCGACATACGCGTCGGTGCAGTGGGAAAATTTGTCGATCTCCTCATCCTCGTTGCCGAATGCCTTGGCGACGCGGATGCCGGAAATCGAGCTTTCGATCTCCGCGTTGATGCCTGCCGTGCGGCGCTTGACCTCGCGGGAGACCTTCATCATGTTGCGCCGGCGCATGGCGACAAAGATGACGATCAGCGGCACGGCAATCATCAGCACGAGGGCGAGCGTTTTCTGGATGCGCCAGAGGATGATGAACGCGCCGGTCAGCGTGACCAGCGAAATAAACAGATCTTCGGGACCATGGTGCGCCAGCTCGGTGATATCAAACAGGTCCGTCGTCACGCGGGACATGAGCAGACCCGTGCGGTTCTTGTCGTAGAAGCTGAAACCCAGCTTCTGCATGTGCGCAAAAATGGCTGCACGCATATCCGCTTCGATGTGAACGCCCATCAGATGCCCCAGATAGGTGACGATCCACTGTGCGAGCGTGCGCAGGATGAAAAGCCCAAGCATCGCAAGCATCACGAGGATGAACGTGCGCAGCGCCTGATTGGGAATGTAATCGTAAAGCACCTTGCGCGTCACGACGGGGAAGGTGATATCCACCAGCGCGATGATGAGCGCACAGAACATATCCAGCAGGAACATGCCCATGTGCGGCTTGTAGAACGCGGCAAATTCACGCAGTGCGCCGCGCTTGGGGGCTGCCTTTTCTTCAAAGGCAGAGAGCGTTTCTTTGTTGTCTTTCATGGCGATGCTCCTGTCTGATGATAATCAAAACACCGATGTCCTTAAATCACCGGGCGTATCCATTTGCCGGAACGCATGTGCGTGATGTAGGCGATGCACTTGAAGATGTCTTCGGATAGATACATGATGAGATACGTCACCGGGACGCTCAGGTGGAAAACCAGTCCCGCTGCCGCCGTTACGGGCAGACCGATGAGATACAGCGTGATGCAGTCGATCACCAGTCCATAGCGCGTATCGCCGCCCGCACGGAAAACACCCATGACGAGTATGGCCGGAATGTTGCGCAGCGTCATCTCAAAGGCGTAAATGGTCAGCACCGAAAGCGCATCCTCGCGAACCGCCTGCGATATGCCGAAGAGCGAGAGCAGCGGCTCGCGAAGCAGCAGCATCGCGGCGCCCGATAGGATGGAAATGCCGACAACCAGCTCGACGTGGCGGCGGGCGCAAAGCTTTGCCAGCGGAATGTCGCCCCTGCCGATATAGCTGCCGATCATCACCGCGCAGGAGGAGCAAAGCCCCATGACCGCAACGCCCATCAGCTCTTCGATCGTGCGGACGACCGTGATGGACGCATACGCGCCGGTGCCCATGTGACCGTAGATCGAGCTGTACATCAGGTTGCCCAGCGCCCACATGGTTTCGTTGAGCATGGCGGGCGTGCTGACGACGGCAAAATCGCGGATAAAGCTGCCGGTAATGCTGCGCAGTGCGCTGATCCCGGTCCGCAAATACGTTTTTTTCGCCAGCCCTGTGCCGTAAACGACCAGCGCGTTGACGATGGCGGAAACCAGCGACGCAATCGCGGCGCCCTGTACGCCCAGCGCGGGAAAGCCGCACAGACCGAAGATGAGCAGCGCATTGAGCACAATATTCACGGCGACGGATATGAGCGACCCCACAAAGGGGATCATGACTCTGCCCGTGCTTTGCAGCAGCGTGCCGCCGCCACGCGTCAGCGCGAGGAAAGGATAGCTGATGGCGATGATGCGCAGATAGGATGCGCCCAGCGCGATGGCTTCCGCATCGGAAGAGAACAGGCGGACGACCGACTCCGGAAACAGCAGCGCGATGAGCATGAACAGCGCCGACGCAATCTGCGTGCCGATGGTCATCACGCCATATGTCCGGCGGATTCCCGCCGCGTCATCCGCGCCGTAATACTGCGCGATGAACACGGACGCACCGCTTGCAAAGCCAAAGAAGACGATGGTCAGGAACCACGTCCACTTACCCGCCATGCCGACTGCCGCCAAGGGCATGTCGCCCAATGCGCCGATCATCAGCGTATCGACGAGCGTAAAGGAGGACGCCAGCAGGTTTTGCAGCGTGACCGGAATGGCGATGGAAAGAAGCGTCCGGGTGAAATCTGGAGTTGTTTTTTTCATGGCATTATACACCGGCAAGAACTTGGAAAACAGGGCTGTGTTCGGTAACGAACGGCCCGTCCTGCATGAAGAAGAGCATACCCGTCACAGGGGTTTTCAGCACCTCACGGACAGAGCCGTCGCAGGGGTTGATGACAAAGGCGAGCTGCTCTCCGCGGCGGACATGTGCGCCCGCAAACTTGACCCGGCGCAGAAGCCCCGCGCTGGTGGCGGAAACGGAGGTCATGTCCGCATTGGTGATGATGGTGGAAGAATGGCCGGGCACGGTTTCGCTTCGGATAACGCCGCGGCTGTTAAGGAAGCGGATGATGGAGCGGAGCGTCTGGTCGGCGGCGGCTTCGTCGATCTCACGGGTTTTGCCCGCGTAGAGGGAATACGCCTGCGTGCCGCAGAGCTGCCAGGTGTAATTGAGGGTCGTCTGGTCATAGTTGCGCGGGGTGCGCACATAGACGTAGGGAAGACCGAATTCGCAGCCCAGCTCCGGGTTCTGCTTGCCGGTGTCCATCATGCGCACATGCGGAATGAACGAGCCCGGCTGATAGAAGCTGGTCAGCTGTACGCCGTAACGATAGTGCTTGAGCCGCTCAAGCAGCGCTCCGGCGATGCGCTCGGTGGTTGAGCCGCTGAGATCGCCGGGGAAACGCCGGTTGATATCCATGTTTTCCGGTTCCCACAGGCGGGTGCCTTCGTTCATGGAAGCGCCGATGGCGGTCGGAACAACCATCACGCTTTTGCCGGGCTGAATGCCGCCCGCCTTTTCAACTTCGCGCAGGAAGGCGACCAGCCGTGCGCAGACATACAGCTGCTGGACTTCGTCGCCGCGCAGCGCACCGACGACGGCGCAGGTTTTTTCGCCCTTGCCGAAGCGATATGCCATGATGTTCATGTCGTCCCGGAAATAAGACGAGACGGTGAACAGGATATCCTTTTTCATGCCTGCTCCTTTCTGATGCGTGCGATGAGCGTACCCGGATAGACCGCCGAATAGCTCCTCTGGCTGAATACAAGCCCGTCGCAGGGCGCTTTGACTTCCTGACGGGCGACGCCTTCCAGCGCGTCAATCACCGTTCCCAGCACCTGCCCGGTGTGGACATGCGTTCCGAGAAAGTCCTCCGGCACATAGACACCCGGATATTCGCAGGCGACGCGGCAGACATCCTCCTGAGAGAGGACGGTGGGGATGGATTCGCTCTTTGAAGGGGGATTTTGCGCTTCGCCCGTCCAGATGCCCATCTCCTTGAGCTTGCAGAAGATGCCCTCGACAACCATCTCGGCGATTTCCTGCGGCATGCGGCGGCGCTCATCGACCTCCAGAATCATCGCGTCCGTTCCGGCGGCGCAGAGCGCACCCGTCAGCGATGCGCAGAAGGAACCCTTATCCGGATAAACCCAGATGAGCTGAGGACACAGTGCGCGGGCACGGGGAACCAGCCTGTCGGCATCCTTGGCGCTGACGCGCACTTCGTAAAGCTCGCTCTTATTGCGTGCGCTGGCGTGGATATCCAAAACGAGATCCGCGCCGGTCATATCCTGAAGGATCTGCCAGCAAAGGTATTCAAGCGGCGTTCCGTCCGGCGAGCCGGGGAAAGCGCGGTTCATATCCAGCCGCGTAACGGAGGGAACCAGGCGGTGGGCGATATCCAGACCCAGCGGGTTGAGCATCGGATAAAAATCCACCACACCGTTGAGCGCGTCCGGATTGGCGGCGATGCGCTGTTCGATGCGGTAGGTGATGAGCTGACCCATCATTTCGTCGCCGTGTGTGCCGGTTGCGATACAGACGCGCCCGGCAGATGCGCCTTCCGTGGCATAGCGGCAGCGCTTGATGCCCCATCTTTCGTCGATGGGCAGCGCGACATCCGCGACTGTCGTCATCTCTTTATGCAAAGCGATTCCTCACTTTCTTTTTTCTCGTACATTGGGCGGATGCTGTTTTGCATGAATTCAAAATGCACCCGCCCGTTTCCTGCTATGATGCTATCACAAACGGTGGGTTTTTGCAAGCGAAAGCAGGGTGATTTCCTATATGGAAAATGCTTGCCGCCAAGCGCGGCTTTTTTAACGTATAGGAAATTGCGTAAAATCGCCCGCGTGAGCCAGACTTTGATGCGTGGCGGACTTCGGCGGAGGTGAAGGCGGGCTCAACCCGCTTTTTTGGATATGGCTCTATACAGGGAAATATGATATAATAAAATGAAACCGTCTGATTCACCGGCATAACGTCCGGTAGCAAAGCAAAAGGAGAAAGACCATGAAGATTGGCCTGTTTACGGATACCTTTTATCCCGAGATCAACGGCGTGGCGACGTCCTGCCTGACGCTGGAGCGCGAATTGACCAAACGGGGACATGAAGTTCATGTGTTTGCGCCGAAGTGCAAGGGGTGGGAGGATAATCAGCGGGAGAATATTCACTACCTGACCAGTAAGCCGTTCATCGCGCTCAAGGATCGCAACATTGCCATCCCGACGCCGTCGATCTCTCAGGAAGCGACCCGTATTGATTTTGATATCGTTCATACAAACAGTGAGTTTGTCATGGGTTATTTCGGGCGTTACGTTGCCGATACGCTCGGCTGCGCAATCATCCATACCTATCACACCATCTGGGAGGACTATACCTATTATCTGACCCATGGCGTGGCGGATGACGCCGTGCGCAGGATTACGCGCAAGTATTCCCAGTGGTGGTGCAACCGGGTGGATCGGGTCATCACCCCGACGGAAAAGACGCTCGACCTTCTGCGCCGATACGGCGTGGATGCGCCGATTGACGTCATTCCCAGCGGCATGGATATCGCCCGCTTTTCGCCCGAGCGCCACGATCAGCAGGAGCGCATGGCGTCGCGGTGCGAATGCGGTCTGCCGGAGAATAAGCGGCTGCTGCTCAACATCGGGCGCATTGCGCGGGAGAAGAACCTCGATCAGGTCATGCGCGTGTTCCCCAAGTTGCTGGAGGTCTGCCCGGATGTGCATTTTGCTATCGTCGGGGAAGGTCCGCTCCGAGAGGAGCTGCGGCGCATGGCGGAGGAGCTGGGCGTTTCCGATTCGGTGACGCTCGTGGGTCCCAAGCCGTGGGAGCAGATCGACCGCTATTACGCGATGGGTGATGTGTTTTGCAGCGCGTCCCATTCGGAAACGCAGGGGCTGACCTATGTGGAGGCGATGGCTTCCGGTCTGTGCGTCTGCGCGGTCAACGACCCCTGCCTGAACGGCGTCATTGAGGACGGCGTGAGCGGCATCCTTTCGGGGGACAGCGACGAGGAGCTGTTGGCGGCGCTGATCCGTGCGTTTGGCGACGAGGGACGGCGCATTGCCGCGAATGCCGCCGATTACGCCAAGCCGTTCGGCACGGAGGCGTTTGCCCAAAAGGTTGAAATCAGCTACGGCAAGGCGATTGAGGATCATCGGATATGAGCATCCTAGAACAGCTTTACGCCTTGCAGGATACCGGATACGCGGATTTTCAGAGCGGACTCGTCCCGAATATCCCGCGGGAGCGGTTCATCGGCGTGCGCATGCCCAATATGCGTAGGCTCGCCAAACAGATGGCAAAGGAAGATGCCGCGCAGGCGTTCATGGCGGCTGTTCCGCATACCTATTATGACGAAAACATCCTGCATGCGCTGCTCATCTGCGAAAAACGCGATTACGAAGCCTGCGTTCAGGCAATCGACGCGTTTCTGCCTTACGTCGATAACTGGGCGGTCTGCGATATCCTTTCCCCTAAGGCGCTTTCAAAAAACAAACCCGACCTGCTCAATCACATCCGCCGCTGGATAGCTTCAGCGCATCCCTACACCTGCCGCTTCGGCATGGAGATGCTGATGACGTGGTTTCTGGATGCAGACTTTCAGCCCGAATATCTGGAGCTTCCCGCTGGCGTCCATTCGGAAGAATACTACGTCCGGATGATGATCGCGTGGTTTTTCGCCACCGCGCTGGCAAAGCAGTGGGACGCTTCCATTCCGTATTTGCAGCAGCCGCGGCTTGACCGCTGGACGCATAATAAGACGATTCAAAAAGCAATCGAGAGCTATCGCGTTCCACAGGAACGAAAGGCATATCTGAGAACGCTGAAAGTGTAATAGACGATAAAAGACCCGCCCCTCGGAAAGAGGAGCGGGTTTTTATCAATACTTGAGCTTCTGTGTCATTTCCCAGCCTTCGTTGATGGCTTCCTGATGGCTGACGGCGTAGGAGCCGATGCTCTCTGCCTTGCTCATCGGGATCGGGAAGTGTACGCAGAGGTGACCGGCGAAGTTGTTGCTGGTCAGGTGCTGCGGGGAGTGCGGCACGTCGTGGGTCGAGCCGATGTAGGTCTTGCCGTCGGAGAAGGTGACCCATACGGGCTTTGGCGTCCAAGTCGTCTTGTTGCCGAACGCCTTGATCATGATGGCGGTATCCTCGGCGGTCGCCGGCTCGGCGTCCATGTGCGCGTCCTTGGTCATGATGCGCAGCTTCCAAGAGTAGCCGGTGGAGAAGTCGTATACGGTGCAGTATTCGCCGTTGGCGTAGTTGCGGCGCCAGTTATAGAAGTTCTCATAGCGGACGTTGTTCGCCATGCTCGGGGTCGGCGCGTTGGCATTGCCGTTGTTGTTGCCGATGACGCTGCTGCCGGAATAATCGGCGTTGATGGCGGCGAGGGTCTTCTTGCCCGCGATGCCGTCCGCCGTCAGGCCCTTAGACTTCTGATAAGCGATGACCGCGTCGGCAGTCTTTTCGCCGAAGTTGCCGGTCTTGTTGCCGGTGTAGAAGCCCAGCGAGGTCAGCATGTTTTGCAGCTTGAGGACTTCGTCGTTCTTGGTGCCCTGCTGAAGGGTGAGCGAGGTGTTGAGCAGGGAAGAGGTGGAAGAAGAACTGCTGTTGCTGCCGGAAGAACTGCTCGAGGAGCTGCTGTTGCTGCTGCCGGAAGAGCTTCCGCCCTTCAGCTTGCTGCTGACAGCGGCAAGCGTCTTTTCGCCCGCAATGCCGTCGGCGGACAGTCCGTTCGCCTTCTGGAAGCTGTAAACGGCTTCCTTGGTCAGCGGGCCGAAGTTGCCGGTGACGGAGCCGGTATAGTAACCCAAGGTTTTGAGGTTCTGCTGGAGCGTGCGCACGGCTTCGGACTTCGTGCCCTGCTTGAGCAGAGAAGAAGAGGAAGCGGACGACGAAGAGCTGTTCGAGGAGCTGCTGTTCGAAGAGCTGCCCGAGGAAGAACTGCCCAGTGCCGTGGCGATCTTGGCGAGCGTTTTGCTGCCCGCGATGCCGTCGGCGGAAAGCCCGTTCGCCTTCTGGAAGCTCATGACGGCGGCTTCGGTCTTGCTGCCGAAGTGGCCGCTGATCGTGCCGGAATAATAGCCGAGCTTGTTCAGATCCTGCTGGAGCTTGAGCACCGCGTCGCCGCGCATATCATAGCGCAGGGTCGTTCCGGCAGAGGAAACGGAAGAACTGGAGGACGAAGTGCCGGAAGAGGAAGAACCGGCGGTATAGGTGATGCCGGCTGCCTCATACAGCGCTGCGCGGGTCGCTTCATCGACGACGCCGTTGTTCTCAAGCGCATATTTCTTCTGGAATTTCTTGACGGCGGTCTCCGTCTTTTCACCGAAGTGACCGGTGATGCCGGCGCTGTACAGCTTGAGCTGCTTGAGCGCGGTCTGGATCGTTGCGATCTCATCTGCCTCATCGCCAAGACGGTAGCTCTGCGCAGAGGCTGTGGCGCAGACGCACACCATGACAGCAGCCGCAAGGGCTGAAATCCATCTTTTGTTCGACGCACGGAATTTCATTTGGGCATGCGTCTCCTTTCATTTCAAGTATGTGACTATTTTATTACAACTTGTAACATTTGTCAAGCCGATTTTAATAAACCTACATTCCATTGAAACAATCGGAGGGCAAATTCCTCAATCTGCATAGATTTCCGCTTGTATATGCCGCTGATTCAGCTTTTGTGAAAGGGCACGGAAAACAGAGGCGTATAGCGCAGAATGTCCTGCCTGTCGCGGGCGCTTACATAGACATGCGCACATTCGGGCGAAAAGGAAAGCGGCGCGGGCGTCAGCGCGGCAAGCGTCTGCGGCGAGGTTTTGGCATGGCGGGCGAGGGTGATATGCGGAGAAAAAGGTCCGGGATCAACGCTCAGCCCGCTTTGGGCGCAGTCGGCAATCAGCGCGTCGTGGAGCGCATCGAGCGTGGGAATGCTCTTGACGCGCAGAATCAGGATGGCGTTGTCCGGCTTGCCGAAATAGTCGGCAATCTCCAGCGTAAGCGTCGGGACGGGAAATGCGGCGGCGTGCTTTTGCAGGATGCGCTCAGCGTCGCTCAGCCGTTCGGGCGGGACTTCGCCCAGAAAGGCAAGCGTGATATGGTGGTTGGAAACCTCGGAATAGCGTCCGGCTATGAGCGATTCGCTTTGGCGGGCGATGCGGGCGGTTTCCCGCGAAACGAAATCGGGAAGGGACAGACCATAAAACAGTCGCATGGCGGCAGACCTCCTTTTGCCCTATTGTAACGGCTTTTCTTTGAGGAAGCAAGTATGGTATAATCGGGTCAAGAGAGGGTGATGGGCATATTTACGCTTGATGAAATCAGGGACATTTCGGATGACGCCATGATGCGGCGTGCGGCGGCGTGCATTCGGGAAGGACGCGTTCGGGATGTCCGCACGGAGATGAAAGGCGCGGGCGTGATTCGCTATTCCTGTCGAATCAAGGGGCAGACAGGAAGCGTATACCGGACATGGCTGGAGGAGGAAGACAGTCAGCTGACGAACGGATTCTGCACCTGTCCGGCGTATCAGAGGACGGAGTATGTCTGCAAACACATCATCGCGCTGGCGCTTGAGGTTTGGAACGAGTTCAACGCGGCACAGAAAAATCACGGCGGCTTGGATATCCTTGCGGCAATCCGGGAACAGGAAAAAGAGGCGGAGCAGCTTCGCTGTAAAGCGCTGGAGGAGGAGCGGCGCAGACGCGATGAGCTGTTTATTGATGAGCTTCTGCGCGGCAGCGAGGCACTGCGTGCGCAGGAGCTGGGAGAGGAAAAGCAGGATATCCGCCTTCTGCCCGTCCTTACGCCTAAGACAGGCGGCGTGGATATGGAGCTGAAGGTCGGGCGCGGCAGAATGTATGTTGTCCGCAACCTGTGGGATTTCACCCGACGCATTCTGAAGGGCGAATATTTTTCCTATGGAAAAGGGCTGGCGTTCATCCATCATCGTCTGGCTTTTGATCCGCGGGATATGCCGATTGTCCGCGGCGTGATGTTCATGACGCAGAACGCGACATACGGAAGAGGATCCAAGCTCCTTTTGTACGGGGCGTCGCTCGATCATATGATGCGCATCCTCGTCGGGCGGGAAATTGAGCTGCGCGATGAAGACGGCGGCAGCCGATTGGCGCGGGTGGAAGAGGGGCGAATCCCCCTTGCGCTTGCGCTGAAAAAGACGGAGGACGGCGCAAAACTGCATGTCAAGTCGGCAGACACCGTCATGGGCGCGACCGGCGCATATAAGTTTGAGCTCAAGCGGGTCGTCTGTGCGTTTGACGCGGATTATATGCGTGCGGCGGGGCTTTTGAGCGTCGCGGAGAAATATCCCGACGGACTGAACCTGAGCGAAGAGCAGATTGCGCCGATCTGTGCGCAGGTCATCGCGCCGTCCGGCGCGACGATCGTTTCGGGGCGCGATGTCGTCAAAAAGCATATACCGATGGCGATGAAGGCGAGGTTTTACATCGATCTCGCGGAGGGCGGCGGCTTGACCTGCCGGATCGAATGGGATTACGGCGCTGCCAGACTGCGCCCGGGCGAGGAAAACCCCCATATCTGCCGTGACGCGTTTGCGGAAAAGCGCATCGAAATCCGGGTGGAATCGCTTTTCCCGGAGAAGGTCGGCGCCGGAGAATACGCCTTTGCCGGCGATGAGGAAGCGATGTATGCCCTGCTGACCGAACAGCTGCATGATTTGGAGCAGTTCGGCGAGGTGATGATCTCCGACAGGCTGGCGGCGATGAACATCAGCGTAAAGCGTGCGCTGTCCTTCGGCATGAAGCGGCAGGGAACGCAGCTGCTCGTCCGTGCCGATTTGGGCGGGCTGACGCAGGCGGATTTGGACGCCGCCTATGCCGCCTATCGCCAAAAGCGAAAGTATGTGCGGCTTCAAAGTGGGACGTTCCTCTCCGGAGACGCGCTGGAACAGGCGGCGCAGGTCTATCAGCTTGCGGACAGCGTCGGCATGAGCGCGGAAGAGCTGACGCAGGGCGGCGGCGTGCCGCTCTCCCGTGCGATGTATTTGGAACAGGCGCTTGAGGGGCGGGAGGATGTGTCGCTGGATGCGCCCAAAGCGCTTCGCGAGTGGATTTCCCGCCTGACCGAGGCGCAAAAGACGCAGGCACAGCAGCCCGAAACGCTGCAAGCCGAATTGCGCCCGTATCAGCTGACGGGGCTGTCGTGGCTCTGTGCGCTGAGCGACGCGGGCTTTGGCGGCATCCTTGCCGACGATATGGGCTTGGGCAAGACGGTTCAGGCGCTGTCGCTCTTCCTGCGGGAGAAGGAAGCGGGACGGGCTGTCCGTGCGCTCATCGTCTGCCCGGCGTCGCTTCAATTCAACTGGCAGAACGAGGCGGTGCGGTTTGCGCCGAGTCTGCCCTGTCAGGCGCTGATGGGTACGGCGGCGACGCGTGCCCGACAGATTGCCGGGTGGCAGGACGGCGTTTTGGTGACCTCCTACGACCAGCTCAAGCGCGATGTGGAAGCCTATCGCGACATTGAGCTGACGCACGTCTTTCTGGATGAGGCGCAGTATATCAAAAACGCCGCTTCGCAAGCGGCGAAGGCAGTTAAAACGCTGAAAGCGGAGCATCGCTTTGCGCTGACGGGAACGCCGATTGAGAATCGGCTCAGCGAGCTGTGGTCCATCTTTGATTTCCTGATGCCGGGCTATCTGTATGCCTATAAAAAGTTCAAGACGCGGTTTGAGGCGCCCATCGTGGTGGAGGGCGACGAGCAGGCGCGGCATGACCTGCACATGATGGCGGCGCCGTTCATCCTGCGCCGCATGAAAAAGGATGTTCTGACGGAGCTTCCGGATAAGATTGAAACCGTGATGACCAGCGAGATGACCGCCGGACAGAGCAGGGTCTATCATGCTTATGCCGAGCGGCTGATGCGTGAAGCGGAGAGCGAGATGGACAGTGCGCAGGGGCGCATGAAGATTCTGGCAGGGCTGACGCGCCTGCGGCAGATTTGCTGTGACCCGCGGCTCTGTCTGGAGGGCTATGCATCCGGAAGCGGCAAACTGGAACAGACCATCGAGCTGGTTCGCGACATGGCGTCGCAGGGGCATCGCATGCTGCTCTTTTCGCAATTCACCTCGATGCTCGATCTGCTGGAAACAGCGCTGCACGAAGAAGGGCTTGAAACGCTGATGCTCACGGGAACGACCGGCAAGGAAGAGCGCATGCGGCTGGTTGAGCAGTTTAACAGCGGAAACATTCCGGTCTTTCTGATTTCGCTCAAGGCGGGCGGAACGGGGCTGAACCTGACCGGCGCGGACGTGGTCATCCACTATGACCCGTGGTGGAATACCGCCGCGCAGAATCAGGCGACCGACCGCGCTTACCGCATCGGACAGACGAAGGGTGTACAGATCTTTTCGCTGATCGCTTCCGGAACGATCGAGGAGCGCATCGTGTTGCTTCAGCGGGAAAAGAAGGAATTGAGCGACGGCGTGCTGCTCGGCGAGGATTCGCTGTTTACCGTCGATGCGTCGGCGCTCAGGGAGATTTTGAAAGCGTGATATTCGCCGCGTCGATAAGTGACGCACAGGCAAGCGGCTGTTCCCGGGCAAAGGGGGCAGCCGCTTCCCATAGGACGCGGGAAGCCTCGAGATAGCCCGCCTGCGGGCGCATGGCGTCGGCAAGGGCGAGCGCATGGAGCAAAAGCGCGGCGGGCGAGGGCAGTTCCCCGTCATAGAGGGCGGGAAGGCGCGGGAAGAATGCCGCCGCGTCCTGCGGGGTGTGCATGGGCATGCCGTCGCGGGTTGTAAAGGCATGGAGCGCGGCGCCGAGCGTCCGCAGACCGCAGTCGAGATATTCGCCCATGGCGTCATCCTGTCCGAGCGTCAGCAGCGCCAGAGCCAGCGCACCCGCCGCGCCGCACGTCGCCTGAGCGGAAAGGGCGCTGGTCGGCGAAACGGAGGGCGGAAGCACGGCAGGCATATTGCCCGCGGTCGGAAGCGCGATGAGAAAGGAAACGGCACGCTGAGCCGCCTGCGTATAGCGGGCTTCCCCCAGTCGGCGACCGCAGAGCGCGAACACTGCCGCGGCAAGTGCGCAATCCTCGCTGAGAACATAGGGCGCGGCTTGCGGAAGCGCCCGTGCGGCGCGGGCATGCAGGAGTTTCGGCGTCACCCGCCGCAAAAACGCGGCGTCCTCCGGCGTGAGCGATGCGGGGAGCGTCGGCGTCAGCGGGGGCGTTTCGGGCGGCAGATCCGATACGGGCGAAAAGCGGCTGGGCGTGACATGCGGCAGAGCCGGCGCATGCTGGCGGCGCAGATTCAGCAGGCGGCAGGCGCGAAGCCCGTCTTCGTTGCCCAGCGCGGCGCAGACCTGCTCCGGCGTAAAGGCACAGCTTTCGCGGCTGACGGAGATCACGGGCGTCAGAGCGCCGCCGGGCAGGGCGCAGGCGCCGAGCATGAAATCCAGCACGCGGACGGCTTCGCTGCGCCTTCCGTTTTCCAGCAGCGTCAGCGCCAGAAGCGCGTTGACGCCGAGCGGCTTTTCGGGAATAAATACGCGCCAATCCGCCGTCAGCGTCGCACGGAAAAACGAACCATCCAGCGGGTCGTAGAGGTCGGAGGCGAGCATGGCGTCCAGCGCATGGTTCAGCGCGGTATGCGCCGAGCGGTTTCCGGCGGCGGCTTCATGCTGCAAAAAGCGCAGTACGCAGGGAAGCGGATGCTTGATTGCGCCGAAACCGCCGTTGATGGGGTCCTGCACAGCGGTCAGCGCACGGAATAAATCGTGTGCGGCGTCGTGCGGCACATAGGGCTTGCGCAGGGGCGGCACGCGGAAGGAGCGGATGACCTGCGCCGCCTGACCGGTCAGCGCGGGCAGGTTTTGGGAAAAGCGCCTGTCCGCCTGAGAGAGCCAGACATACAGCCGCGACGCGTCGAGCGGAAAGCCCGTCGGCGGAAGCGGCGCGGCGAGAAACGGGCGCGTATCCTCAAGCAGAAGCGCACAGAGGGGAAGCGCTCCTTCGCCCGAAAACAGCGCACCCGCCCTTTGGCAGAGCAGCTCGACATCCCTGCGCACGCCGGGATAGAGGTGAACCGGAACGGTGCGCTCGGCAATCTGCATGGAGAGCGAGGCGTCGGAAAGCTCGGGCGGCTGTTCCGCGATGACCAGAAACACGGGAACGTGCCGCGTGCGGGCTTCACGGAACGCCTGCGCGGAAAAGGGCAGAAAGCGAACGGGTTCCGGCGGCGGGGCGGGCATGGAAACCGCCTGCGGCGGAACGGGAATAAAGGGCGGCATAGAAGAAACGCGCATGCGGATTCATCCTCCGGTTTTCGGTGATGATTTCAGCATGCGCGTTTTGATATGGAGTTATACGGCGGGGTTAGCGGAGATGCCGGTTTGGGAAGCTTACATCTTCACGCAAGCATCCCTGCGATGTTCGTCGCACTGAATCCCGCCAGCGGGTACGCGGCAGTTTAAATTAACATAAGCAAAATCAAGAAATTCAGCTATGCTTTCATTTGCGGAAAGGGCTATTCTCCCCCTCTGGGGGAGAATAGCTTTTTGTTTACAGTCTGATGATGCGCGAAGCGCATCGTTCGATTCGGCGTCTTAAAACCGCCGCGAAGCGGAGAAAGGGTGCAGGGAACGACGTTCCCTGCTGGGGTATGAGGCAAAGCCCCATCGGTCCCCCTCGCCTTCCGTTACTTTTCCCGCCTGAAGGGCCAGCTCGCTTCTTCCAGCGTGATGTCGCGATGGGATACGCTGACCGGCTGACCCAGTGCGCGGAGATGTGCGCCCAGCGCTTCGCTGATGGCGACAGAGCGGTGTGCGCCGCCCGTGCAGCCGATGGCGATCATCAGCCGGCGCTTGCCTTCGCGCTGATACAGTGGCAGAAGATAATCCACCAGCTCATAGAGATGGCTCAGAAACTCGCGGGTTTCTTCCCTGCCCAGAACGTAATCCCGAACGGGCGCTTCCAGACCCGTGTATGCGCGAATCTCCTTGATGTAAAACGGATTGGGCAGGAAACGCACGTCAAAGACCAAATCGCTTTCCCGCGGAATGCCGCGTTTGTAGCCGAAGGACATGATCTCCGTGCGCAGGGTCGCCTGACTTTCGCCGTCAGCGAGCAGCTCGTCTACGCGTGCGCAAAGCTCCTTGGGACGCAGTCCGCCGGTGGAAAGCACATAGTTGGCGCGTTCGCGCAGGGGCTGAAGCATCTCGCGCTCTTTGGCAATCGCCTGCTCAAGGCTTATGCCGTTTTTCATCAGCGGATGATCCCGGCGGGTTTCCTTGTAGCGGTCGATGAGCGTTTCCGTATCCGCTTCCAAAAAGAGGATGGAGATGTCGTGGCTCTCGCCGCCCTGATCGACGGCGCTGATAACGGCTTCCGCGTTGAACAGCGCACCGCTGCGGGAATCGACGCCCAGCGCAACGGGCGTATCCACCTCGACCTTTTCGCAGAGCGTAAAAGCGGGCGCAAGCAGCATCGGCGGGATATTATCCATGCACTGATAACCGTTGTCTTCCAGATGGCGCAGGACGCTGGTTTTGCCCGCGCCGGAAAGCCCGGTGACGATTAAAAATCTCATTGCTTTATCCTTCCTGTGTAAAAGGTTACGTTGGGCTGCCACAAGACCCGCCTGAGGCTTTGCTTCTCGGCGGCTTCAACAAACATAAGCAAACTTGGCTAAAAAGCAAAATCAAGAAATTCAGCTATTCTTTCATTTGCGGAAAGGGCTATTCTTCACCGAAAGGGGAAAATAGCTTTTTGTCTACAGTCTGACGATGCGCATGCGCATCGTTTGATTCAGATTCTTAAAACCGCCGCGAAGCGGAGAAAGGGTGCAGGGAACGAGGTTCCCTGCTGGGGTTTGGGGCAAAGCCCCAATCGCATCCCATTAGTCTTCTCCCAGAATGCGAACCTCCGGCTCCAGATGGACGCCGAACTGCTCGAAGACACGCTGTTCCACCTGACGCATCAGCTCCAGAATATCGCTTGCCGTTGCGCCGCCGATGTTGACGATGAATCCGGCGTGCTTTTCGCTGACCTGTGCGCCGCCGACCGTCAAGCCGCGCAGACCGCAGTCATCGATGAGCTTAGCGGCGAAGTAACCCTCCGGGCGCTTAAAGGTGCTGCCCGCGCTCGGATAATTCAGCGGCTGCTTTTCCCGGCGCATGGCGGCGCATTCTTCCATCCGCGCACGAATCGCCTGCGGATCGCCCGGCGTCAGGGACAGCGTGACTTGCGCGGCAACGACGTTTGCGCCCATCAGCGCACTGTGACGATAGGAAAAATCCAGATCTTCAGCGGAGAAATGAACCGGCTTTCCGTTGTGCAGCGAAACGCAGTCCACGGAGGAAACGACCTGCGCCAGCTCAGTGCCGTATGCGCCCGCGTTCATCACCACGCCGCCGCCGATCGTGCCGGGAATGCCCGCCAGCTCTGCCACACCGCAGAGCCCTTCATCCCGCGCAAAGGCGGCGATTGCGCCCAGCGGTGCGCCCGCCTCGGCAACCAGGTCATCCCCGACGCGGCGGATGGCGGACATGGCGGAGGAAATGCGCAGAACCAGCCCGCGGATGCCGCCGTCGCGGACAAGCAGGTTGGAACCGCAGCCGATGATGGTCACGGGCACATCCGCTTTTTTCGCGGCGCTCAGCGCGACGGGAATCTCGTCCGCCGACGCGATATTGACCAGCACATCGGCAGCGCCGCCGACGCGGAATGTGGTATACTGCGCCATCGAAGCGCGGGGAATGATGCGTTCCGGCGCAAAATTAGCCTGAACAAGCGACTGAATCAGGGCGTCCATCCATGACCCTCCTGCTGACTTAAAATTCTCCGCTTATTGTACCCCAATAAACGGCGTTACACAAGAGAAAGCGCAATTTGAGCAAAAGAAATCGCCCGTACAGCCTATGCAGCCGGCGGGCGGGGGTGAAAAAGCGTTTATAGGGAAAATTCAAGCATGAAATCATTCGGAATTGAAGAAATCGGATAGAATAATAGAATGGCAGAGTTGAGCAGATAACGCTGACGTGCGAGTGGCAGCCAGTGCCAACGTGCGAGTTGCAACTGGAGATTAACAAAAAGCGAGAGTGGAGGCACGCCTTCAACCAGTGCCAACGTGCGAGCTGCAACCAGCGATCTGATTGCCAACTGCATCGAGACCGCCCTTCAATCAGTACCAACGTGCGAGCTGCAACCAGCGATCTGATTGCCAACTGCATCGAGACCGCCCTTCAATCAGTACCAACGTGCGAGCTGCAACAAAGGCGGAAGCGTCAAGCAGACGGAAGCAGACCCTTCAATCAGTGCCAACGTGCGAGTTGCAACAATCCTCGACCTTTTTGCGTGTGAATTATCGTGTCCTTCAATCAGTGCCAACGTGCGAGTTGCAACTTGTTACCCGATTTTCCGACAACTGGGACGCGCTGACCTTCAATCAGTGCCAACGTGCGAGTTGCAACGAATATACTAAAAGCAGAAAGGCGGTGACACCATCCTTCAATCAGTGCCAACGTGCGAGTTGCAACGGCAAAAATGCACAAAACACTGACCATGCACGGATTATTGTGTGCATCTTGACCTTTTCGAGTGCAAGACCGTCTTCAAAAATGAAGAAAAATGGCTGCTATCTCGATTTAGGGACGGGAAGACGCCCCGACAGGAGATGAAAACGAGAGGTTTACTTGGGGTTCGCACCGGCTTCGTTTTCTTCTGATTCCTGCTCTTTCAGTTGTTTTTCAATCAATCGATCGATTTGAGGAATGGATAGATTTTGAGCGGCATTGTAATCGGCATTATGGTGATAGCCGCAGTTGACGCAGAGAAACTCCGCCTGATTTTTGCGGTTTTCCTTGCTGATATAGCCGCATGCCGAACAACGGCGGGATGTGCATTTCGGATTGACCTTCACCACGCGAATCCCTTTTTCTTCGGCTTTATAGATTATTTTACTTTGTAAATCGAAATATGTCCAGTGTTTTAAGTAAGGTTTTTCAGATTCCATGGCTTTTATGCCCGACAGGTCTTCCATTTGGATGGTGCCATAGCCGTTTTTGCAGGCAAAGTCAATTAAGGCGCGGCTCCAACGGTGGTTCAGCGTATCCTGCATGCGGGCGATGGCGTCGCGGGTCTGGTAAACGGGAGATACACGCGTCTTTGTGCCGTGACCGATGCGCCCGTCGCCGGGATAACGCGCCTGTTTTTGCAGATCCCGTTTTCGGGCTTCCAAACGGCGAATCTGTTCGATGGCTTCCGTACCTTTGATAAAGAGCGAATCATGCGGGTTTTCGACGCTCCCCGCACACAGGGCGTTGACGACGCCTAAATCGACGCCCAATACCTTTTCGGGATTCACATCGACGGATTCCGGCGTGAATTTATAGCTCAGCAGAAAAAACCACTTCTTTTTTTCATACACAAGCTGACTTTCGCCGAGTGCATATTTTCCGCTGATGATATGGTCAAAAATGGATTTTTCAGAAGCTGAACGGACACGAACGGCAAATGTAATATTCCCGAGCGTAGGATGAGCATGTTTATAAGGATTGGAAAAACAAGATAAAGTAAGATGCCGTGCATCAGGAATAGATTTGCAAAGCCGGATAGCACTTTGAGAACCGAAGATGAGAGGCTGATCTTTTTTGAAAGAGGGGATAGAAGAGTTGCCTTTTTGAATATCGAAAAGGAGTGCATCGTATTTTTGACGAGCCTTTCTCAGCGTTGCATTTAAATTCCCTGTGTTAAAATCGGGATATTCAACTTTAAGCAATTGATAAAGATAGGTATCGACATCTTTAGCGTTTGTTTCATATACGTCACAGGGTTTTACGTCACTGGGTTTTAGGGTGGAACCGTGCTGTTTACAATACTCTGCTTGAACATATTTCCAATGATAGCACAGCTGAATGGTACGATTCATGACCTCCCGCGTTTGCCGCTGTAGCTTCCAAAGCTCGTTCTGCATCTCATTGAAGTCGGCGCAGCCGCTTTCGTATTTCAACTCATACTTCATGACCTTGACGATCATTTTCTTTCGACTAGTTCCCTTTTTTGCCATGGCGCGAACCTCCGAACAGCGAATCATGATATCTGTATTGTATCATTTAAGGATAGATAAAAACAAGGCATAATTAAAAAATGGAGCTGTCAAGCTTCAACCGAACATTTCAAGAAACAAATATCTAAGCATTTTGGATATGGGGCTTTGCCCCATCGCCCCACCAAAGGGCTTTCCGCTCGCCCTTTGGAAACCTTCGGGCGCAAATACTTTGTTTTATTCTTGAAAGATCGATGTTGTTAGCTTGACAGCCCCAAAAGCGCTTACTGCGCAATCTGCCTTCTGACACCGTCTTCGCTGACGACGGTCAGGGGCGCGTTCTCGCCGGTCAGGCAGAGCTGTTCGCCCGCGGAAAGCCCGAGCGCGTCGCGCATGGCGGCGAGATCGGCGACCGGATAGGTCACCTGAATGTAGAAGTCAAAATCAGCCAGAACGATTTCCGTGATGCCGACGCGGTTCAGGACGTCGATGGCATGCTGATCGAATTGGAGCATCAGCCCGCCGTCGCGGCTGCCCTGACGGATGCACAGGCAGATGTCCTTTTCGCCGCCGGTCTGCGCCGCGCAGAGCTTTTCCTGAAAAGTCACGCCTTCGCCGTCGGGCGTATACAGGCGCAGGTTCAGCATCAAGCCGCCGATTCGCGCCTGATAGAGCCAGCTGTTGGAAGCGGAAACGCCGAGATAAGCGCGGCGATGTCCAAATTTCTCAAGCTGACCTGCGTCTTGACGGCGGGGCGTGAACTGAACGTCCTGCTGGGTGGAAAGGGTAAGCGGCGCGGTGTCGCCCGCCAGAGCGCAGGCGGGAAGCGCAAGCAGCGCGGCACAAAGCACGGCGGAGGCAACACGGGTTTTACGGCTCTTCACGGATATCGTTCCCTTCTTGTGTGATGTACAGATCAATCAATCGATTCAAACCCTTCGGGGATGGGCGTTTCATGCGGGTTGACGCCGATCCAGTAAACGGGTGCGCTTGCCTTATAGGTATCGGTATACTTCTTTTCACGGGAAATTTCAAGCCCCTTGCTGTCCAGCGTGACCAGATAGACATCGACGACATAGCCTTCGCGTCCGTTGCTCTTGACGGCGGTTTCGTCGTCGTAGAAGGCATGTTCGCCGGTCGTGTCCTTTTCATAGGTCGGGTCGGGCAGGGGGATGGTTTCGACAACCTGAGAGACGAGCTTATAGGTATAACCGTTCGGGTCGGGACGACCGTAGATGGTGAAGCGGCTGTGGTAATAGCCCTTGACCTTGACAAACTCGGTTTCGATATAGATATCCGAGTTGGTGTTGTTGGTGAATACGAAGTCGTAACGGTCGTCGGAAACGGTCGCGTCCAGTCCCTTCTCCACATAGCTGGAGGGGATGGCGTGCGGCGTGCGCTTGTTGACGGTCAGCCCGGCGTTGACCACGGCGTTATACAGCGTCGAAGACACCTGACAGATGCCGCCGCCCGTACCCAGAACATAGTTGCCGTAGGCGATTTCCAGCGCCTGCTGATAGCCGTTGGCAACGGTGCGCTTGCCCGCGACCTTGTTGAAGGAAACGGACTCGCCCGCCTTGATGACAAGGTGGTTGAACTTCTCCGTGCCAAGGCGGACATTCTCCGCACGGGCTTCCGCATATTCGCCGGACTTGCCGACGGTGGTTTCGTAAGAGCTGAGCTTGACAATCTGCGCTTCCAGCTGAGCGCGGGTGATGGTCGCCTGAACGGGCGTCGGGGAGAGAACGACGACGCCGCTTTCCAGCGTATCGACCATGGCACAGATTCTTTCGTTCAGTCCGGTGGTGTCCAGCGTCTGCCCCGGCATATCGTCCGTATAGGAGAACGGGGGCCACTTGCTGTCGTCCTGAACCCGCGTCGCGCTGACGGCGGGCTGATCGACCTCGGCTTTGATCTGGTTGAGAATCTGGTTGACCTGGCTGAGGTCATAGGTCAGCGTCGTATAGCGCATGGCAGGCTCCGCTTCAAGGGCTTTGACCTGCTCATAGCGCGTGGAGGATGACCCGGTATGTCCGATCGCCCAGAGCTGGTCGAGCTGGTCGGCGATGTCATACTTCATGTTCAGACTGTCGCCGGTGATATCCCAGCTGCGTCCGTCCTCGGTGCGCAGGGTAATGCGGAACGAGGAGATGAGCGACTGAACCTGCTGGGTGACGACCGCCGCCGCTTCGTCGAGCGTCTTGCCCTCGAGCGGAATGTCGTTGACGAATATATTCGGATAGAACACGCCGTCGCCGCGGTCGAGCGTCTGCTTGATATCCACGAGCCGGCTTCCGGACTGCACGCCGATGACCAGCAGCACGACGGCGATAACGGCGCAGAGAGAGCCGATGACCGTGCGGCGGATCTTGCGTGCGCGGCGCTCCCGCGCCTTTTTGCTCATTGGGCGCTTCTTCGCGGGTTTCCTTGCGGGCGTCTTTCGTGCGGGTGCTTTCGTCCTTTTCGGTTCTTCGGCGGTGCGCTGTTCGGATGCGGTTTTCTCGGCGGAAGAACCGCGCTTCATCATCAGGATGGCTTCGCTTTCCTGCGTTCCGCGTGTGCCGGGGCGTTTGACCTCGGTGCGGGGAGAAGGCTCCGCTTTCTTTTTTGTTCGCCGAGAGGCGGCGCCGCTGGTATCGGAAACCATCCAATCCGGCGTGTTCTGCTCGTTGCCCACGATGATGCGCAGCGGCTTTTCTTCCGTGGCGGGCGCAGAGGCGGGACGGCGTCTGCGGCGCGGGAGCTGGCGATCATCTGACATGGGCATCACCTCCTTGATTAAGTGAAAAGCGGGGAAATGCTCCCCGCCGGTGCATCATAATATGCCATACTCTATCATACTTCATTTTTGAGCCGTACGCAAGTTTTTTTTGACGCTTGGGAGGCGGCATGCGAACCATGCGGTCAGGATGCGCATAAGCTGAGCCGGAGAGGGAAACTCCCTCCCGCTTATATAGACGTAAGGACAATCTGTTTTCGTGCATGACCTGGACATTCTTCATCGAGGAGGCTTGGAAAGGCTGATGGAAAAACCTTGGAGCGAGATCATGCGCTGGCTTGCCGCGGCTGCGGGCGCGGTTGCCGGGCTGTTTACGCGGATGCCGGTAGCAGTCCGGCTGCTGATGCTGCTGATGGCGCTGGATTATTTCAGCGGCGTAGGCGTGGCGGTTCTGGGCAGAAGCAAAAAGAGCAGAACCGGCGCACTGAGCAGCAAAGCCGGTTTCATCGGGCTGGCGCGTAAGGCGATGATTTTGGGCATTGTGCTGCTGGCGGCTGTGCTGGACCGCGTGATGGGCAGCGCGGCGTGTACGGGCGCGGTGACGCTGTTTTATATCGTCAACGAGTCGCTGTCCATTCTGGAAAACGCGGTGCTGCTCGGTGTGCCGATTCCGGAAAAGCTCAGGCAGACGCTGGATATAGCAAAAAAAGGAAAAGAAGCGGAAGCGGACGCAAGCCGGAAGATTTAAGGCGTACGGCTTAAAATAAAAGCAGGGGCTGTCAAGCTTAAACCGAACATTTCAGGAAACGAATGTCTAAGCATTTTTGGATATGGGGCTTTGCCCCATCGCCCCACCAAAGGGCTTTCCGCTCGCCCTTTGGAAACCTTCGGGCGCAAATACTTCGTTTTATTCTTGAAATATCGGTGTTGTTAGCTTGACGGCCCCTGTCATGCGATTACAGAGCCGCGTTGAACGCTTCAAAGAACTCCGGACAGCTCCAATTGCCGCATCCGCTGACCGTGTCGCCGGAAACGCCGAGCTGTAGCTTCAAGCCGTTGCTGAGCGTTGCGGTCAGGGTCTGCTTGTGCGAAGAGGTATCCGTGGATTTGAGATAGGCGTGGTCGAGCAGCACGGCAATGGCATCGTTCGCCGCATCGCCCGTCAGCGTGCCGACATTGGAGAGCGTCAGATCCGTCACCAGAGAGCGGACGGCGAACGTGTCTTCCAATCCCTGCCCGCCGGGCCCCTTGCCCGCATAGCTGACGCGCTGGAAAAGGCGCATTTTGCCGTCCACTTCCGCCGCGACAGCCGTGCTTGTATCCAACCCGGAGACGGCGTAAATCGCCGTACCCTCGCCGGAAACGTTGGAAAGACCGCTGCTGAACGCGTCGTCGTCTGCCAGAGACGGCGTATCGCTGAACGCGGCGATGCTTCCGACGGGATCGCCCAACAGGGACGAATCGACGTTCTTCGGCGTGGTCAGCATGCGGTAAACGCAGCCGTTGACCGCCACCAGCGGGATATCGCCGTCAGCCACGGCGAAGAGCGAATTTTCGTTTGGCGCGGCTGATTTGACGCGTGCATGGCTGCCGACGTCCGCGATGCGCACGCTGTTGTCAAGCGTATAGTCGCCTGCGGCGATGGCGCGGATGGCGACGGGTTCTGCCGACTGCGTCTGCGCCCCGTTCAGCCGCAGACCGATCATGCCGACGCAGGCGATGGCGAGCGCGGCACAGCTCAGCGCCGGCACAAAGCGGCGCACGGCTGCCCTGCGCGGCGCCGTTTTTTCTCTTGCGGCGGTTAAGATGCGCCGCTTCATCGTTTCATCCGCATGCAGACCGGAGAGCATCTCGTCGGCAATAGGCGCGAGCTGCTCGAGCTTATTCATGTCATTCACCGGTTGCTTCCTCCTTTAAAAGGCTTTCCAGTTTTTTTCTTGCTCTGGAAAGGCGGCTGGAAATCGTCCCTTCCGGAAGATTGAGCATCTGCGCAATCTCCGCAATGCCGAGCCCCTGATAATAGTGCAGCAAGATGGTTTCGCGGAACGAAACGGGCAGTTTGTGGATTGCCCGCATCAGCTCGGCTTTTTCCTCCCGCTGTTCAATGGTTTCGTCCTGTGCAGGAACGATATCAAGGCTCGGTGCGCCAAGCACGACGCGCTTGAGCCACGCGCTGCGCCACAGGTCGCGGCAGCAGTTGACTGTCACGCGGAGCAGCCACGCTTTTTCGCGCCCGGGGGCGATGTTTTCCCCACGCGTATAGAGCTTGATAAACACATCCTGACAGACGTCCTCGGCCTTTTGTTTATCCGCCAGATAAAAATACGCCATGCGCAGTACGTCATCGGCATATTGCGCGTAGAGCTGTTCGAACTGCTCGGTAAACTCAGGCGTCTTTACGCTGCTTTCCAACCGTTTCACTTCCTACCCTCATGTATCAAGACGAATGAAGCCGACGTTTTCATCCGTTTAAATGCAAGATTTTTAATAAAAAGATTATACATGAAAGCCTCTGCTTTCGCAAGGCTTGCGCCGCTGGGAAAAATTAAGACCCTGTTCATTTCAAAACTGCCGCGAAGCGAAATCGACGGAAAAGAAAGAGGTCATTCCCCTTTTGAAAGGAGAATGACCCCAAGGACTTACTTAGAAGCTGCGTCCGCCGCCGCCGCCGCGGGAAGAACCGCCGCCGAAGCTGCCGCCGGAGCTACTGCCGCCGCCAAAGCTGCTGCCGCCGCCAAAGCTGCTGCCGCCGCTAAAGCTGCGCCCGCTGCCGCCGCCGCGGGAAGAACCGCCGCCAAAGCCGCCGCCCATCGGCGGGCGCGGACCGCGCGGAGGACGAGGCGGACGCGGAGGACGGGGACCGCCGCCCATCGGGGGACGCGGATCGCGAGGGGGACGGCGGTTTCCGTTGTTGCGTCCAAAGAGCCAGCCGAGGAACAGGAAGTTCAGACAGCCGCCGCGTTTGGGCGCAAGGGCGTTAAAGACGACGCTGATGATGATGTAAACGAAAATAACGCCGAGGAGGAATTCAAACATCGATCCACCTCCATCATTTGAACTGCCGGAATTGTAATCGCTGCTTCCCGTCGTGCTTGTGCCGGTCTGGGAAGAGGAAAGCCTGAGCGTTTTGCCCTTGGCGCGGGCGAGATACTGGCAGACATCCTTATACAGGCTGACCATGCCTTCGTCGAATTCATCATCGGCGAAGTAGCCGATGTTGTCGTCGATGAGGTCGCCGCACTTGGAGCCGCTCATCACGCGGTCGATGCCTCTGCCCGTTCCGATTTGGATCTTGCGGTCGCCGCGGGCGAGGAGGATGACCACGCCGTTGTTTTCGCCTGCCTGACCGATGCCCCATGTATTGATGAGGTCAGTTGCGTAGTCGGCGGGATCCTGTCCGTCAAGGAAATCGACGACGACGGCAATCGCCTGAATGCCGGTCGCGTCCTCGAGTGCAGAGCCGTAGTTGGCGATGACGCTCATGCTCGAATCGGAAAGCACGGAGCCGTCATAGTCATAGGCGTAAGCAAATTCGCGGGGTTTGCTCGGCACGGATGCCGATGCGCCCACGGCGAGGCAGAGAAGCAGAGCCAAAGCCGTGAACAGAGCCAATAGTTTCTTCATTTTTCCTTCCTTTCCGGGGTTTGCGTCAGGGCTTTGCCCCAGAACGCCCCCTTAAATCCCCTCGTACATGTCCGGCTGAGCGAGAAGCGCTTTGGTCGGAAGCTTTTCATAAAGCGTTTCCGCTTTCTGCGCCAGCTCGTTGTAGCTGCGTGCCTCCTGCCGCAGGAAGCTGCCCTGCTCGGAGAAAGTATCCGCCGCACGGGTGAGCATCGTTGCGTTTTCGCCGGTGAGCGAATCGGAGGTTTCATCGATCAACGCACTGACGGCGACGGTCAGCTGCTGATCCGCACGGCTGATCTCACGCGCCGTTTTGGCTTTTTTCATCGCGGTCAGTGCATCGGTTACGTCGCTGAGCGTTGTCTGCTTTACGCCGCCGCGCCCGGCAACGGTGACGATGTTGTTGGCGGCATTGATGCGATCCTCCACAATGGATTGCACGTCGCCCTGACGGATGAACGCCTTCGGCGTCACATTTTGCAGCGCACGGAAGTTGCCGACGAACAGCGACAGAATCAGCAGCACAGCCATCGCGGTGATGCCCGCCTTCTGGGAGAGCGCGGCAAGCCCTTTGGGCTGTTCCTGCCTGTTTTTAGAAGATTGGTTTTGAGACGCCTGCTGCTGTTTCGGCGTCTGTTTCGGTGCGGTTTGGGTTGCGGTGGCGGGCATAATCAAACACCTCTTTCTGAGTTCTGCCGTGCGCGGCGAATCTGATCCTGCTCGGCGAGGGATTGCTCGATGTCGTGCAGCTCGTCAAGCAGCGCGTCGGCGGTCTGCTGAGCGCGTTGGCGGTCGTCGCTTTCGCCGCTGGCGGCGGAATACGCGGAAACCTGAGCGTTCAGCTCCTTGGCGCCGCTGCGGATGCCGCGTTCTGCCTGTGTGTTGAATTTCTGCTGCATGCGCAGGCTGTCCGTGGCGCGGGCAAGTCCCAGCGCGGCAGCCATCTGGCTCTTCCAGAGCGGGATGGTCACTTCCAGAGCGCTTTGCAGCTTGGCGCAGGTGGTTTCGTCGCTTGCCTGAACGGCGCGAATCTGCGCGGCAAGCTGGGTGGAGGCAATCTGCGTGATGCGCAGATCCTGTACGCGGCGTTCCATTCGGGCGATATCCTGCGGATTTTCGCCGCGCTCCTTTGCCTGACGAATGGCTTCATCGCCGATGACGATGAGCGAGCAAAGCTCACGGTAAAGCCCTTCGTTGCGCTCATAGAGCCTGTCGAGCAGTGCGCTGTCGCGCATGAGCGCGACCCGGCGGTCGGTCATTTCGTCCGCACAGGCGTTGATTTTGGGGATTGCCTTTTCGTAGGATGCGCGAACCTCTGCCAGCGGCGAGGCGCTGCCGAACATCCTGCGCAGAAGCCCCTTCGCCTCCGAGGTAAAGGAGCAGGAACGAATCTGCTCGGCGAGCGTCTGCATGACGCCTTCCAGCGGCTTGATATCCTGCCGGAGCATCTGCTCCAGCGCGATATCCGTAAAGGTTCCCATCTCTTTTTGAGCGCGTGCGCCGAAGCCCATCACAGCGGCGTTGTCGCGGATATTGAGGCGGGAAGCCATCTCTTCGATGCGCTGACGGGTCTGCGGGTCGAGCTGTTCCTTTTCCGGAACGACGCCCTGCTCGGGCACGAGCGCGAATTGGGAAAACTCACCCATTTACTTTTGATCCCCCTTGGCAAAGAGAGAGGCGAACGGATCGTCTTCCTCCGGGGCTGCTTTTGTGTCGGTGAAAGCGTCGCTGTCAGCGGTCAGTCCGTCGCTCTTGAGCATATCGGTCAGCACGTCCATTTCGCTTTCCAGATTGATGAAGCGGAATTCGTTGAGCGCGTCGAGCTGCTTATGGAAGGCGGACTGCACGGCGCTGACGGCATCGCTGATGCGGGATGCGATATTCTGGCTGGAGCCTGCGTTGACCTCGCTTTCCAGCTGAGCGCGTGCGTTCAGAAGCTTGAGCGTCGCGGGCAGGTAATAGCGCAGGAACGTGCGCAGAGAGGAGAGCATATTGGGCTGCTCTTCCAGCCGCTGAAGGATGACGCGGCAGGTCGATTCGATGTCCTCGATTTGCGCGGAGAGCTTCGGATCGGCGATTGCGTCGTTGGCAGCGGCAATCTGGTTAAGCTGAGCGCGTGCTTCGCGGATGAGCGCGTCCACCTCGGCGTTGCCGGATTTCGGCGCGGTTTCCACCTCAATCACGCGGTCGGGGAACTTTGCCTTGCCGACGGCGAAGGCGATGCAGCCCACGCCCGCGGCGAGCAGATAGCCGGGAATCGTGCCGATGCCCGCCGTCAGCGCGACAGCCATCACGCCGCATCCTGCGAACAGGAACGGCGCACCGGAACGAACGGTTTTCTTTTCCATATCCAACATCCTTCCTTAACGTATTCCTGTTTTTTCGTCAATCCTCGTCATTGCGGAATGCAGCGGAGACCATCGCCTGCGTCGGCATGGCGTTGTAGCTCTTCCACTGGCCGATGAATGCGCTGTCGATATCAAATCGGACGAGAACGGTTCCGCCTGCCGGAATGCCGACGTCTTTGAGCGTCGTGCCGTCGGCGTAGACCAGCTTGTTGGTGTCCGTATACAGGCCGAAGGCGACGGTCGGATCATAGGCGTCCACGTCCGTGCCGTTGGTCAGGCGGCAGACGACATAAGCGTCGCCTGCGGCGTCCGTTTCAATCGTCGAAACCGCTTCCAGATCCTTGCTGGCGTATGCCGCGTCCACCGCCATGTAGTGGATATCATAAGATATGTCCGTGATGGTCGGCAGAACCGGGTTGCCGTTTTCATCCGGCTCGAAGGACACGATGTCAAACAGATAACCGTCCTCATCGGGTCCGACGAAGTAGGGCCAAATCTGCGAGATTTCGCTGGTGGAGAGAATCGTTTCGCCGTTCTGCAAATCGAACGTGCCGTTTTCCAGGCAGATGACGGTCGAAGAATTGTTGTGGATCTGCGCGAAGCAGTACGCCAGATAGTATTGACCGCTCTGCACGATGTTGCAGGACTTTTGGACGACAACGCCCTCGCTGTCACCCAGGGCGGGGACGGCGGCAAACAGGACGATCAGCGCAAGCGCGAGCGTGGCAATAGCTTTTTTCATGGGAAAAATCCTCCGTTTAAAGCAGGGCTGAGGCGCTTTGCGCCGCCCGATTTTCAGCTGGATGTAGAGGAGAGAAAAACTCCTGTGGATTACAAAAAGTATACCATGTTTTGAGGCTGACTGCAAGTTGACGCGGTACACAATGTCGCCTAAAACGGGCTGAAAACATCATCAGGGGAGGTAAATTATCAGAAAAAAGCCGTCGCGCAAAAAAACGGGGTCAATCAGCAAAAGGCTGCCCCCTCCGACAGGAGAGAACAGCCTTTTTGAAAGGAAGGAGATGAACTTAGTGATCTGCAAGCGCGTTTTCGCCGGCGATACGACCGTAGACGATGATGTCCGTGATCGCGTTGCCGCCGATGCGGTTGCCGCCATGGATGCCGCCGGTCACTTCGCCCGCGGCGTACAGACCGTCGATGATCTCGCCCGCCTCGCTGTAGACGCGAGCATCGGTGTCAATCTTGACGCCGCCCATGGTGTGGTGGATGGTCGGGCTGAGCGGCACGCAGTAGAACGGCGCTTCCTCAATCTTCAGCTCGACAGCCTTCTTGCCGAAATCGGTGTCCTTGCCGGACTCGACCAGCTCGTTGTAGTGCGCAACCTCGGCAACCAGACCGTCCGGATCGATGCCCGCCTGCTTGGCGAGCTCCTCGAGGGTGTCCGCCTTGTAGGCGTTGCCCAGCTCAACCGCGTTGTCGCTGTTGGCGCTGGCAGTGCGGGCGTCATAGATGGAGAACATGACGTGATCGGTCTGCTTGAGGGTATCGTTGGAGATGGTGTCGCGGCGGCCGGTTTCCTCGGTGAAGCGGTGACCTTCCTTGTTGACGTAGATGGAGTTGGTCACGCTGCCGGCAAAGTGGCTCTGGAGCGCACCGGTCTTCGGGTTGCCGTGCGGATGGATCTGAATCTTATCCATGCCGATCAGCGCCGCGCCGATTTCCTGCGCCATGAGCATGCCGTCGCCGGTAGAGCTGGCGGCGTTGGAGGTCATCAGCTCGGGAATGTTGTGCAGCTTGGCGACGAGCGCGGCGTTTGCGCCATAGCCGCCGGTGGCGAGAATGACGTTGCCGTGCAGCGCATACTGCTGACCGCTGACTTCGTCATACGCCTTGACGCCGGTCACCTTGCCGTCCTCGACGATCAGCTCGGTCGCCTTGGTGTTGAGCATGATGGCATCGTCCGGAACGTTCTTCTTGAGCGCGTTGATGATGCCGCTCGGGCCTTCCTGAGCGTTCATGCTGCGCGGCCACAGACCGCCGATGGTCAGGTAGACCTTTTCGGTCCATACGCAGCCCAGGTCGCTGAGCCAGGTGCGTGCGGCGAGGGCGTTGTTGCACATGTTTTCGATCAGCGCCAGATCGCCCACGCGGTCGCCCGCGTCAAAGGTGTTCAGGGCGTGAAGCTCGGGGGAGTCGAAGATGTAGGTCGCGCCGCTGGCAACATACGCTTCCAGCTGCTCCTTGACCTTCTGCTGAAGAGCGGCATGCTCTTCGCTGACCGGCTCGGCGTTTACGGCGTCGTAAACTTCCTGAATGTCGGCGGTCAGCTCGACCTTCTGCTGGCGCTCCGGATCGGCAGCGTTGAGCGTGGAACCGGAACGGGCGGTGTTGCCGCCGATCATCGCCATCTTTTCAACGACGATGTAGCTGCCGCCCGCCTGCTGAACGGTGGTCGCCGCGGCAAGACCGGCGCCGCCCGCGCCGACGATGATGACATCCGCAGAGAGATCCTTCGTATCCTCGGAGAGGACGAATTCCTTTTCTTCCTTCTTGGAGAAGTCCTCCAGATTTGCGCCAGCCTGCGTGAGCGCATCGGTCACGGCGGCGATGATCGCGTTGGAGGTGTTGGTCGCGCCGGAGATGGTATCGACGGCGACGGACTGCGCCTCGACGATGGCGCCCGGAATGGTTGCAATCGGGGTATCGCAGATGCCCGCGGTCTCGCTATGCTCGACAACCTCGACGGACAGGATGCTCTGCGCATCGACCGTTACGGCAACCTTCACGGCGCCGTTGTTGCCGGTGGCTTCGCCGGTATAGGTGCCGGGGGTCATGCCCTCCGCCATAGCGGCGCCAAACGGCATCGCCAGCACGAGCGCAAGCGTGAGCAGAAGGCTCAGAAATTTACGCATGGGTGTCTTCCTCCTCATAGTACAGGTCCACTTTTGTCCGAATGAGAAAACGATTTCACAGTGAGTTCGTGAAACAAAGCCTTCATCATCCGGGCTTCCAGCGTGGAATATTATAATATCACGCAGTATGCTTGTCAATAATCAATCAATGCAGGAAAACGTTTACTTTGCGCTTTACAGAAATTCATTTTTCGTATATCATAGTCTTATTACAAGGAAAGACAGGAATACGCATGGCGAAAAAAACGACCATCATCGATGTTGCGCGGGAAGCGGGCGTATCCACGGCGACGGTTTCCCGCGTGCTGAACAAACGGGAGAGCGTTGGCGGGGAAAACGAACGGCTGGTTCGCGCAGCGGTGGAAAAGCTTGGATACAGACCGCAGGCGTTTGCGCGTGCGGTGCGCAGCGGAAAGAGCGGACAGATTGGCTTGATCATTCCGCAGCTTGGGCTTGAGAATTTTGTGCAGCTGATGGACGGCGTTCTCATGGAAGCGGCAAAAAAAAGGTACAGCGTTGTGACCATGAGCAGCGAGAGTTCCTCCCGAATGGAGATGGAGCGGATACGGGATATGGCGGCGCTGCCGATCGAGGGGCTGATCTGCCGCCCGGTATCCAGCTATGAGGTGCTGGAACAGGCGCGGGATCTGTTGGGAATCCCGGTTGTCGGGCTGTTTTCCGCGCCGGAGAAACCGGACGCCGTGCCCTGCGCCATCGAAAACCGCGAAAACAGCGCCTATCAGGGGCTTCGCTATTTGCTCAGCATCGGACGCAGACGCATCGCCTGTGTCATTCCCTTTCGGGAAACGAAGATATCGTCCATGGAACAGCTGGAGCAGATGGTCAGGGACGGCGTGAACGAGATCGGCGTATACCGTTACAGGGGATACCGCCGGGCGCTCGAGGAAGCGGGAATGCCCATAGATCCGAACCTGTTTTTGTTTTACGGTTATACGGAGCAGGAAGGTCGGCATGCGGCGGAACACATGCTCGGCGCCGGTCTTTGCGCCGATGCGCTGATGGCGGCGAACGATGTGGCGGCGCTGGGCGCGATGAGCGTCTTCCGCGAACAGGGCATCCATGTGCCGCAGCAAATATCCGTCATTGGAAGTGACAACAGCAGCATTTGCCGGGCGATGACGCCGACGCTGACGAGCATCGATTATCACTGCGTGGAAACCGGCAGATATGCGATGCAGATGATGGAAGCGCTGCTCAAGGACGAGGCGCTTCCGCCTGTTCCGGCGGAGATGCATGCCGAACTGGTCATCCGCCGTTCGACCTGCTCGCCGGAGAGAGAGTAAAGGAGAGCTTTATGCCAAAGTGGACAGAGCAGCAGCAGACTGCCATCGAGGACAGGGGACACAGCCTGATCGTCTGCGCGGCGGCGGGTTCGGGCAAAACCGCCGTGCTGGTCGAGCGCATCGTTCGGCTTGTGCGCGAGGGTTGCCCGATCGACAGGATGCTCGTGGTGACGTTTACCAATGCGGCGGCGGGCGAAATGCGCCTGCGCATCGGCGAAGCGCTGGGCAAAGCCGCAAGGGAAGAGCCTGCGCTCGGCGAACAGCTGATGGCGCTTCCGCGGGCAAGCATCTCGACGCTGCACCGCTTCTGCGGCAATCTTCTGCGCGAAAATTTTCAGGCACTGGGCATCGACCCGGGCTTCCGCATCGGCGACGAGCAGGAGTGCGGCGTGCTGAGCCGTCAGGCGATGGAGGACGCGATTTACAGCTGTTACGAAGTGGGCAGCGACGCGTTCCTTGCCGCGGACAGGTGCTATGCGCAGGATGAGCTTGGCGAGCTGGCGTTTGCGCTGCATCGCTTCATGATGACGCGCCCCGACCCATGGGCGTTTCTGGAGCGTGCGCAGAAGGGTGTCCGCATCGACGGGCAGACGCTCGAAGACAGCCCGGCGGCAGAGCTGCTGACGCAGAGCGCCCGAAAGCGGCTGCTCAACCTCGCAAAATCCGCCCGCAGAACGCTGGATATATGCCTTGGCGAAAACGGCCCGGCGCATTACGCGGCGGCATGCGAAACGGACGTGCGTCTGGCGGAAGATTTGGCGAAGCAGGCGGAAGAAGGTTATATCGCGCTGCATATTGCGACGCATGATGTTTCCTTTGCCACGCTGGGACGAAAGAAAAAGTCGGACATCTTCGATGAGGCGCTTGCCGACAGCGTAAAGGCGCGGCGCGACGCGTTCAAAAAGGCGATCGGCGATGTGCAAAAGGCGTTTGCGCTCAATCCGGATGACGCGGCGGCGGATATCGCGATGACCGCCGCGCCGCTGGATGGCTTGGCAGAGCTGGTCAAGACCTATGACACGCTCTATGCCGCCGCGAAGAAGCAGCGCGGTCTGCTGGATTTTAACGATCTGGAACACGGTGCGCTCAAGGCGCTGGAACTGCCCGAAGTCCGCGACGCGCTGAACAGGCAATACCGCTATGTCTTTATCGACGAATATCAGGATTCCAGCGCGATTCAGGAAGCCATCATCGGCAGCTTTGCACGGGAGGACGGGCTGTTTCTCGTCGGCGACGTGAAGCAGAGCATCTATCGCTTCCGTCAGGCAGAACCGACGCTCTTCCTTGAAAAGGCGAAGCGCTTTGATCTGGAAGAGAGAACGCTCGAGCGGCGCATCGACCTGCAAAAGAACTTCCGCTCGCGTGCCAATGTGCTGGAGGCGGCGAACGCCGTATTCAGCCGCATCATGCGCGAGGACGAAACGGAAATCGAATACGACGAACGCGAAAAGCTCTTCTGCGGTCTGCCGGCGCGGGAGGACGACCCGCCGGTCGAGCTGCATATCCTGTATCAAAATGCGGATGAGGACGATGGGAACGAAGACGAGGACAGCCGCGAATGGGTTGCCGTCGAGCGCGAGGCGCAGGTGGTCGCCCAACGCATTCACGAGCTGGTCGGCACGACGTTTTACGACGCCAAAACGGATTCGGAAAGAACGATCCGTTATCGCGATATCGTCATCCTGATGCGTGCGGCGCGGGGAAGCGCACCTCTTGTGGCGGATATGCTCGGCGCGGCGGGCATTCCCGTGTTCTGCGACGCGGGCGACGGATATTTCGATATCCCGGAGATCCGCGCCATGATGGCACTGCTGAAAAATATCGAGAACGGCGAACGGGATGAACCGCTGCTTGCAGCGCTGAGAGGCCCTGCGCTGGGGCTGAGCGAAGCGGAACTGGCGGCGATTCGCATGGAAACGCCGAACACGAAGATTTCTTACGCCGAAGCGGTGCGCCATTACCGCGAGGAGATGGAGGACGAGCTGGCGCAGAAACTCAGAAGCTTTGAGGAAAAGCGGCAGAGATGGCGGCTCTGCGCACGCCATCAGGGCGTGGACAGGCTCATCGAGCGCATCTATGCGGAAACGGGCTTTCTGGCGCAGGCGGGTGCGCTGCCCGGCGGCGCGGCAAGGCAGGCGAACCTGCATCTGCTGACCTCGCGGGCGCGTGCGTTCGTCAGCGCACAGGGCGGTTCGCTGCATGCGTTTTTGCGCTATGCCGAGCGGCTTCACGCGGGCGGAGATTCCATGAGCGCCAGCGCAATCAGCGAAAACGAGGACGTCGTGCGCATCATGACGACCCACAAGAGCAAGGGCTTGGAATTCCCGGTCGTCTTCGTCATGGCGCTGGGCAAAAAGATCAGCGGAAAATCTGCGCACGACCGCATCCTGACGGATGCCCGGCTGGGCGTGGGTCTGCCGTGCATCGACACGGAGCTGAGCAGCGAGCGCGATACGCTTCTGCGCCGCGCCATACGCGCCAAAGCGGAGAAGGAGGAGCTTGCCGAAGAAGTGCGCATCCTGTATGTCGCGATGACACGCGCAAGGGAGCGGCTCATCCTGATCGGCAGCGTTTCGGATGACAAGCCGCCGGAAAAATGGCAGAGCCCCGATATCTCTCAGATGACGACGGGACTGGATATGGTCGTGCCTGCGCTGGCGGACGGCGGTGCTCATTTCGGCATAGCGAAGGAAGAAATCAGCGCGGATCAGTCCCGCTGGAACATCTTCGCCTACTGGAACGGCGCATTCGGCAGCATGGCGCACAGGGATGAAGAGCATATTCTGCATCTGATGGAAAAGCTGCGCACAGCGCCGCGAAACGACGAGCTGATTCGGCTGATGGCGTTTGAGGCGGATAAGCAGGCCGCCGTGCGCAAAACGAGCGTCAGCATGCTTTTGCGGGATGAAAAGCGTGCGGCGCAGGAGGATGAAACGCCTGTCGGCGACTCGCCGCTCTCCCGCCTGCCGCGGTTCATGGAGGAGAAACGGATGACCGGCGCACAGATCGGCACCGCTTTCCACAGAATGATGCGCATGCTGGATCTGGATGCGCTGAAGGCGACGCATGACCTTGGGCGCGAGATCAAGGCGCAGCGGGAAAAGCTGCACAGGGACGGCATTGTCAGCGATGCGGAGCTTTCCGCTGTTCCGCCGGGCATGCTTACGAGGTTCTTTGCCTCGCCGCTGGGTGTGCGGATTTTGGAAAGCAAAGAGGTTCACCGCGAATGGGCATTCACCTATCGCCGGGAAACGGAAGCGGGCGTGCAGCTCTTGCAGGGCGTGATCGACTGCTGCTTTAAGGAAAAGGGCGAATGGGTGCTGCTGGATTACAAGACGGATTCCGCGTCGGATATCGCGGGGGCGCTTGAGCGGCACAGACCGCAGATTGAGCTGTATGCGCAGGCGCTTTCCGGCATCACGGGGATTCCCGTCCGCGAGCGGGCAATTTATCTGGTACGAGCAGGCGCCGGATATCAGGTATAAAATTCGCTTAGCGCCTTGACAACGGGGAAAAATAGCGGTATTGTAATCATGGCTTAAAAGGGATGCGTGATACGCAAACCATCGGATGAAAGCAACTGCTTGAACCGAAGAATTTACCGGAGGTGAACAACGTGGACGACTATCCCAGTAGCCTGGCGGGCAAACCCCGAGAACGCCTGGCGCAGGCTGCGCCGCGTTGCCGCTTCCGTTTTCTCTTGAGCCTGTAAAGGCAATAGATGGGATGGAAAAGGTGCGCGGTTTCTTGCCGTGCGCTTTTTTACGCCGTTTTTTGGGTAAGCCTGCATTTTTCGCAAAATCGGACAACGAAAAATGATAGGAGGAAACCCCATGGAAGAAGAAACGCGCAAAGAGTTTTTGGAGCTTCTGAAGCTCCTTGACGAAGGCAGATTACAGGAATTTAAGGAGAAGGCTTCGGAATGCCCGCCGGTCGATATCGCCGAGGGGCTGGAGGAGGTTGAGGACGGCGGACGCGTGCTGCGCGTGTTCCGCATGCTGCCCAAGGACATCTCTTCCGACGTGTTTTCCTACATGACCAGCGAGCAGCAGCAGCTCATCGCGGAGAGCGCGACCAACGCCGAACTGAAAGCGCTGGTTGACGACATGTTCATGGATGATACGGTGGACTTTCTTGAAGAAATGCCCGCCAACGTCGTCAAGAAGGTTTTGCAGAACGCCGATGAAGGCACGCGCAAGACCATCAACCAGTTCCTCAACTATCCGGAAAACAGCGCCGGAAGCCTGATGACCATCGAGTATGTCGATCTGCACGACTACTTCACCGTCCGCAAGGCGATGGATTACATCCGCCGCACGGGTATCGACAAGGAAACCGTATACAACTGCTATGTCATCGACGACCAGCGCAAGCTCGTCGGTCAGGTTTCCCTGCGCAAGCTCATCATCGCGCCGGAAAGCGCCTGCATCCGCGATATCATGGATACCAATATCGTCAGTGCCGTGACGACCGACGACCAGGAAGCCGTTGCCGATGATTTCCGCCGTTACGACCTGACCTCCATCGCCGTCTGCGATAAGGAGAACCGCCTGGTCGGCATCATCACCATCGACGATATCGTTGACGTCATTCAGGATGAGAACACCGAGGACATCAAGAAGATGGCGGCTATCATCCCGAGCGACGAGGATTACATGAAGACCAGCGTCTGGAGCCTCGTTGCCCATCGTCTGCCGTGGCTGATGCTGCTGATGATTTCCGCGACGTTCACATCGACCATCATCACCCATTTTGAAACGCTGCTTTCCGGCGCCGTGCTGCTGACGGCGTTCATCCCGATGCTGATGGACAGCGCGGGCAATTCCGGCAGCCAGACTTCCGTTACCGTCATCCGCAACCTTGCGCTGGGCGAAATCGAGATGAAGGACTGGCCCCGCGTATTGGTGAAGGAAATCGGCGTTGCGGTTGTCGCGGGCGCGGCGCTTGCCGTGGTCAACTTCCTGCGCATCATCATCTTTACCAGCACGAGCACGATGATTGCCGCCGTCGTTTCCGTTACGCTGTTCTGCACGGTCATCATTGCGATGATTGTCGGCTGTCTGCTGCCAATCGGCGCGAAGCGGCTTGGCTTTGACCCGGCTGTGATGGCAAGCCCGATGATCACGACCATCGTGGACGCCTGCTCGCTGATGATTTACTTCCTCATCGCCAGCACGATGCTGGGACTGTAAGCGGAATAAACCTGCCTGCACTTTCGCTAAAGGCTGTAAAGCATGAAAATGCTGCGCACGCGGGCGGTTCCCCATATCGACATTAAAAAGCATGCATATTGTGCCGAATGGCACGATACACATGCTTTTTGTTTGTATTCAAGGCTGAAAGCAGGGGTTAAGCATTTTCCAGCTTCTTCAGCGCTTTTTTAAACTGTGTGCCGAACATGACTGCCGTAAACAGCACAGCCAGCGTGTCGGCGACCGGCTCGGCGGTATAAACCGCCATGGTCGGATCGGGCAGGATATGCGGCAGGATGAAGATGAGCGGGATGAGCAGAACGAATTTACGCAGGATGGCGACGATGATTGAACAGGGCGCGTTGCCGATGGAAACGAAGGTCATCTGGCAGGCAATCTGAATGCCGAAGATGAACAGTGCGCCGCAGTAGATGCGCAGGGCTTTCGCGGTAAAGGCGAGCAGCTCGGCGTCCGGCGTAAAGATTCCGGCAAAAGCCTTCGGGAACAGCATGATGCCCGCCCAGAGCAGGACGGAATAGGTCAGGCTGGACTTGAGCAGCACAAAGAAGGTATTTTTGACGCGGGAAGCGTTTTTCGCGCCGAAGTTGTAGCTGGAGATCGGCTGAGCGCCCTGCGCCAGACCTTGCAGCGGGAGCATGGCAAACTGCATCACGCTGGTCAGGATGGTCATCGCGCCGACAGCGATGTCGCCGCCGTATTTGAGCAGCGAGGAATTGAAGCAGACGGAGATGATGCTCTCCGTGCTTTGCATGATGAACGTGGACAGTCCGAGCGCAAGGCAGGGGAGAATCAGCTTCCAGTTGATTTTGAGGTTTTCCTTTTTCAGGCGCAGGCTGGTCTTTTTGCCCATCAGGAAAGAAACCACCCACAGGCAGGAGATGCCCTGAGAGATGACCGTCGCCAGTGCCGCGCCGCGCACGCCCATCTTCAGCCCGAAGATGAACAGCGGGTCAAGCGCGATGTTGCAGACTGCGCCGATGAGCACGGTCAGCATGCCCGTGGTGGCGAAGCCCTGCGCGGTGATGAAGGCGTTCATGCCGAGCGTCAGCTCGACGAAGAGCGTGCCGATGGCGTAGATATTCAGATAGCTGACGGCGTATTCGATGGTGTTTTCGCTGGCACCGAAGGCGAGCAGGAAGCTGCGCCCGAACAGGCAGAGGATCACCGTCAGCGTCAGCGAGATGATAATCTGGAGCGTAAAGCAGTTGCCCAGCAGCCGCTCGGCGGTGTCCCGGTCGCCGCGCCCCAGCGCGATGGAGGCACGCGGTGCGCCGCCGGAGGCGACGAGCGCGGCAAACGCCGTGACGATCATGATGATCGGCATGCATACGCCGACACCGGTCAGGGCGAGGCTGCCGTCGCCGGGCATATGTCCGATATAGATGCGGTCTACGATGTTATAGAGCATGTTGACGAGCTGGGCGATGACGGTCGGCACAGCCAGCCGCATCAGCAGCTTGCCGACCGGCTCTGTGCCCAGAAAGGATTGATCGTTATTCATGAATTTTTTTCCCTCTTTCATTGAGCCGCTCAATGTTGCTCTGGAAAACGCTCAGACCGCGCTGCCACGCGGCAAGCTCTTCGGCGGACAAACCATGAAACAGCTCTTTGGTAAATTGATCCTGACAGGCGACGCCATCCTGAGCGACAGGAATGGCTTGAGCTGTCAGTTTTAAACGGCATTTGCGCCGATCGTGTGCATCGGTTTCCCGAACGAGATAACCCGACTGAACCAGATTTTCAACGTACAGGGAAACGAGCGCAGGCTTGAGGTGGCGATAGGTGCAGATGTCCTTCGCCGTGTCCCGACCCGGGTTGTTATGCAGGAACAGCAGAATATCCAAGGCGGTCTGAGCCAGACCGTTTTTTTCACACAGCGGGTGCAGCGCATAGGCGTAGGCATCTCGGAGCTGCTGAGCAAGAGCATAGAACTGCGAGGCATTCATCATAGGAAGTTCGCTCCTTTCATAAATGTTTAATTTTAAAATATATTATAAAGCGGACAATGGAAAAAGTCAATCAAAATCAGAAAAAGGAGCGGAGAAGTCTGCTCTGCCCCTTCGAATCAGCCCCTTTTTTGCCGGGGAAGACGGATTCAAAGAGCCGGAGAAGGCTTCTATGCTCCTTTTTTCAAGCGTAATGATAGTGTTTCCGCTTTGCATAGATGAACGCAAAGGAAACCAGACACGCCAGTGCTTCCGCTGCAATCGTTGCAAACCAGATGCCGTCCACGCCGAACAGTGCCGGCAGAATCAGGACGCATGCCGATTGGAAGAGAAGCGTTCGGGCGAACGAGATTACGGCGGAGATGAGCCCGTTATTCAGTGCGGTGAAAAAGCTGGAGGAGAAGATATTCAGCCCTGTCAGCAGGAAGGAGAACGAGAAGATGGAGAAAGCATGTCGGGTCAGCGCACAAAGCTCTGCGTCATAGCCGACGAAGAGCTTCGCCAGTGCTGAGGAAAGCCCCAACGCCAGACCGGTGAGGATGACGCCGGAGATGAGCATCAGCGTCAGGCTCTTGCGCAGCATGTTTTTCAGTTCATCATGATGGTTCGCGCCGTAATGGAAGCTGATGATGGGCGCACTGCCGATGCTGTAACCGATGGATGTGCCGATAAAGATGAGCTGGACATACATCAGCACGCCGTAAGCGGAAATGCCGTTTTCGCCAAGCAGGCGCAGGAGCTGGATGTTGTAGAGCATGGACACGAACGACGTGGAGATGTTGCTCATGAATTCGGACGAGCCGTTCGCACAGGTCTTGAGGATGGGACGAAAATCAAAGCGGAAACGGGTGAATTTGAGCGGCAGATCCTTGGCACACAGAATATAGAAGAGCGGGATAAAACCGCCGAGGCACTGACCGATGCCCGACGCCAGCGCCGCGCCTGCCAGCCCCCAATGGAATACCGCGATGAACAGCGCGTCGAGCACCATGTTTGTTACGCCCGCTGCGATGACGATAGCAAGCCCGATGCGCGGGCGTTCGGCGACGATCAGAAAGCTCTGGAATACGTTTTGCAGCATGTAGGCGGTCGTAAAGGCGATGATGACACGTCCGTAGAGCACACAGTCCTCGAGCATCGTTTCGCTTGCGCCCATGAGCTGCGCGATGGGGCGGATGAAGACGATGCCCAGAACGGACAGCGCAATGCCCGTGATGATGACGAAAGCAATCAGCAGAGAGAAGATGCGGTTTGCCCTTTCCTTTTGTCCGCATCCCAGCTCTTTGGCGACGAGTGCGCTGCCGCCCGTGCCGACTATGAAGCCCATGCCGCCAAGGATCATGATGAACGGCATGATGAAGTTCAGCGCGGCGAAAGGCGTTTTGCCGACATAGTTGGAGACGAAAAAACCATCCACAACGTAGTAAATCGAGGTAAAGATCATCATCAGGATGGACGGCGCGACGAATTTGAGCAGGCGGGGATAGGTGAAGTGATCAGAAAGCTGAATGGGATGTTTACTCATGGATATCCTCCTGCGCAAAGAGAATGTCGTGCATGCGCGTATTCAGCATGGCGTTATAACGGCGCATGGCATCAAGCAGCTGCTTCTGTTCATCAGGCGAAAGGTCGAGCAGGGCTTTCTGCTCAGACTCGATGACCCGATCGACCGTCTTTTCGGCAAGCTCCAGCCCTTGAGGGGTCAGGCTGACAGGCTTGCCGTGCCGTCCGCCTTCGCCGGAGAGCGCGAGTAAGCCCTCACGTTCCAGCTTTTTGAGCGATGAGTTGACGGTCTGCCGGGGCTGGGAGAGCGCGACGCAGATATCGCTCTGCGTGATGGGCGCTTCTTCTGTGCGCAGGATGTAGAGAATCCAGAAAGTGCTGTCGGAAAGCCCGAAGCGGTTGCAGACATCGTGGTAGATCGCGCTGTTTTCCTTATAGAGGCGGTTATACTCGGTAAGCTGTGTACCGACACACGAATTTTTCAAAACAAGAACCTCCTTCAAAACGGAATCGGAGAACGGATGGACGGAAAATCGTCTTTCCGATGACATGCAAACATCCGAAATCGGATATAAATTAAGTGAAAACTAGTATAATCCGATTTCGGATATTTGTCAAGAAAAATCCGATCCCATGCAGGGAATACAAAAAAGCCATTTTCCTCATTTTGGGGAGAATGGCTTCCATGGCAATAAGAGAATCAACGAAATTCCCGGCTTGGCTCTTCTGGTCAAATGCCGGATGTCAATAAGCGGAAATCTGTTTTCAGAAAACGTCGGAGATGACGCCTTTAACGCCTTCCTAAAAACTTTCCGGTTACGCTTTCGGGGCTTGCGGCAATCTCGTCCGGCGTGCCGCAGGCGACGATTTTTCCGCCCGCCGAGCCGCCGCCGGGACCCATGTCGATGATGTAATCGGCGCTTCGGATGACGTCCAGATCATGCTCGATGACGATGACGGTTGCGCCGCTTTCGATGAGCGTTTCAAAGACGCGCAGAAGCGTCTGTACATCCAGCGGATGCAAGCCGATGGTCGGCTCATCAAAGACAAAGACGGAATCGTCCTGCGCACGCCCCATTTCGCTCGCCAGCTTCAAACGTTGTGCTTCGCCGCCGGAAAGACTGGGCGTTTCTTCGCCCAGCGTCAGGTAGCCAAGCCCCAAATCCTGCAAAACCTGAAGGCGCTGGCTCACCAGCTTCATGTCGGCGCAGGCGTTAAGGGCTTCGCTGACATCCATATCCATCAATTCGGGCAGGGTGTAGGCGGCGCCCTGTTTGTTTTCATGGCGGACGGCTTCCGCGTCGCGGCTGTAACGCGAACCGCGGCACTGGGGGCAGGGGATATCCACATCCGGCAGGAACTGAACATCCAGACTGATTTCGCCCGTTCCGTCGCACATCGGGCAGCGCAGCTTGCCGGTGTTGTAGGAGAAATCGCCCGCCTTGTAGCCGAGCCGCTTGGCATCCGGCGTTCGGGCGAATATCTTGCGCAGTTCATCGTGGACGTTGGCGTAGGTCGCAACGGTCGAGCGGACATTGATGCCGATGGGCGTCGCGTCGATGAGCTTGACCTGTGCGATGCCTTCCGCGTCCAGTGCGCGGACGTGGTCGGGCAGGGCACTGTGGCTTGCCTTCGCGGCGAGCGCAGGCACGAGGCTTTCCAAAACGAGCGTCGTTTTGCCCGAACCGGAAACACCCGTGACGACGGTCAGCCGCCCTTTGGGAATATCGACATCCAGCGGCTTGACGGTGTGGATGGCGCGGGTGGACAGATGGATGCGCCCGAGGGCAAACAGCTCATCCCGGCTTGCGCGGCGGCGCATCGGCAGGCTTGCTTTTTCGGAGAGGAACGGCGCAACCCGGGAGGCGGGATTCTGCGCGATATCGGCAAGCGAACCCTGCGCGATGACGTATCCGCCGTTCGCGCCTGCCTGCGGACCCATTTCAATCATCCAATCCGCTTGGGAGAGAATCTGCGTGTCATGGTCAACGAGAATGACGGAGTTTCCGTCGGCAATCAGGTCGCGCATGACGCCGATCAAGCCGACGATGTTTGCCGGATGCAAACCGATAGAAGGTTCATCCAGCACATAAAGCACGCCGGTCGTCCGGTTGCGGACGGCGCGGGCAAGCTGCATGCGCTGGCGTTCGCCGGTGGAGAGCGTGGAGGACGAGCGGTCGAGGGTCAGGTAGCCAAGCCCCAAATCCATCAGCCGAGCGGCGACATTTTGGAACGAATCGCAGATGTTTTTTGCCATCGGCTGCATTTCCGCCGGCAGGCTGTCCGGCACGCCTGCGACCCACTGCACCAAATCCACCAGCGTCATGCGGCAGGCTTCATCCAGCGATATGCCGCGCAGCTTTGGGGCGCGTGCCGCCGCACTCAGGCGGCTTCCGCCGCAGTCCGGGCAGACATCCAGCCGGAGAAATTTTTCCACGCGCTTCATGCCCGTTTCATCCTTGACCTTGGAGAGCGCGTTTTCGACCGTTCGGACGGCGCTGTAATAGGTAAAATCCAGTTCGCCTGCCTGATTGGAACCTTTGGGGTGATAAAAGATATGCTTCTTTTCAGCAGGTCCATCGTAGACGATTTCCTTTTCCCGCTCTGTCAGGTCGCGGAAGGGGACGTCCGTGCGCACGCCCATTTCGCGGCAGACATCCGTCATCAGCGACCACATCAGCGAGTTCCATGGCGCGACTGCGCCCTCGTCGATGGTCAGCGACTCATCCGGAACCAGCGAAGCGCGGTCTACCGTGCGGACGACGCCCGTGCCGTCGCAGGTTCGGCATGCACCCTGACTGTTGAAAGCAAGCTCTTCGGCGGATGGCGCATAGAAGGTCGCCCCGCATTCGGGACAGGTCAGCTTCTGACCGGCAGCGACGGCGAGCGTCGGCGCGACGGTATGCCCGTTCGGACAGCGATGGCTGGCAAGGCGGGAAAACATCAGGCGCAGGCTGTTCAGCAGCTCCGTGCCCGTGCCGAACGTACTGCGGATGCCGGGTACGCCGGGACGCTGATGGAGGGCGAGGGCGGCGGGAACATAAAGCACTTCGTCTACGTCTGCCTTGGGCGCCTGGGTCATGCGGCGGCGCGTATAGGTGGAAAGCGCATCCAGGTAACGGCGCGAACCTTCGGCATAAAGCACGCCCAGCGCGAGGGATGATTTGCCCGAACCGGATACGCCCGCCACGGCGACAATCTTGCCCAGCGGGATATCCACGTCAATCCGCTTGAGATTATGAACCCGCGCACCGCGGATCTCGATATGGTCAATGTTGTTTTGCATGCAAACCTCCAAAAGAGACGGTGTTCTTCGGTCAATTCGCTTTGGAAACAGAAAAGGAGCTGTCAAGCTAACAACACCGATATTTCAAGAATAAAATGAAGTATTTGCGCCCGAAGGTTTCCAAAGGGCGAGCGGAAAGCCCTTTGGTGGGGCGATGGGGCAAAGCCCCATATCCACAAATGCTTAGTTATTTGTTTCTTGAAATGTTCGGTTTAAGCCTGACAGCGCCTCAAAGCTCAGACGACAAGCTCCGCGCATGCGCCGACGACCAGCATTCGCAGAGCGGGAAAGAAGCTCAAACCAATCTGGTCGATATGCAAAATCGAGAGATAGAGAATCTGGATGCAGGCAAGCACGGCTTCATCCGGCGCGGAGAAGTGAATCTGCGATTGATGGAGCATATCGAAGATGCCGTGCGCGGAGGAGAGATAGTGTATTTTGGCATCGGATTCGGGCATCAGCTTGACCAGATCGGACAGGTCTTCACTCAGAAAACGACAGATGCCCAGCTGATGGATGGTTTCAAAGGCGGAGCAGACCATGGCGGCTGCCCGCTCTTTGTCGCTTTGCCCGGCGGCGTTTTCCAGTGCTTTCTGTACGCAGGAGATGACCTGTGACTCCCATTCGGCAGCGATGATCAAAAAGAGCTGTTCCTTGCTGTCATAGAATTTATAGAACGATGATTTGGAAATGCCCGCGTCGGAAGTCAGCATATCCAGCGACGTTTTTTTGACGCCGTCGGAAACGATGTGCTGACGTGCGCTTTCCAAAAGGCGGGCGCGTATGGCATCCCGCTGCTCGGGGGAAAAGGGCTGCGCCAAAGATAAGCACCTCCTTTGTCATGAAATGAAATGGGCAAAATGACTTATTTGCCGAGGGTGACCGTTCCGTTCATGCCGGGCAGAAGCGTCTTTCCGGTCGGCAGGGTGACGCGGACGTCGAAATAGGTCGCGTTCTGTTTCGCCGTGCCGATGGAGTAGATCTTCGTGACCGTGCCGGAGAAGGTTTCATCGCCGTAGGCATCCAGCGTATAGGTCAGCGTATCGCCGACGCGGACGCTGTTGAGATCCAGCTCATCCAGTTCGACGCTCAGTTCCAGCGTGCCGAGGTCGGCAACCTCACAGAGCAGCTGTCCGCGGTAGACCTGTGCGCCGGACGTGGCTGCCAGCGTGCTGACGACGCCGTCCACGGGAGAGGGGATCGTGAGGGATGCGCCGCGTGCGCTCTGTGCGTCGATGACTTCAAAGAGCAGGTCGCCGACTTCAACCTTGTCGCCTGCCTTGACATGCACGGCGGCGATGCGTCCGGAAGAAGCGTTGACCAGCACATCGTCATAGCGCGTGACCTTGCCGCGTCCGACCTCGCTGTCGCTGGGCATGCTGCTTTCGCGGAAGCAGCGGATGGTGTCGTTTACGTCATAGTCGCCGGTCAGAATCTCGACGATATAGCCGCTGCCGGAAACGTTGGTGACGATGCCGGTGCCCTTGTCGCTGTTGCGCTTGAGATAGAGCGTTTCGCCGGCATGGATGTAGCGGTTGTCGGCGTCGTCATACGCCTGCTGGGTAGAAGCGGCAACATACAGCGCGTTTTTCGGTTCAATGACGGCGAGAGAGCCGTAGTGCGCCGCGACACCGGAGGCGTCGTCACCGACGCCCGCAAAGACGGCGGAAACCGTTCCCGCCTGCGTCGCGTAAACCGGCGTGGTATCCATGGTGAAGAGCGTTTCGTTCGCGGCAACGCTGTCGCCCTGCCGGAGATCGAAGGCGAGCAGCGTTCCGGCAAACGGCGCAGTGATCTTTTCAGTGTTCGGGGCGACGATGGTCGCGTTGGCGGTGGCGGCAAAGGCGGCGGAAGCCGTCAGCGTGAGCGCCGCAAAAGCGGCGGCAAGAGAAAGCAGCTTTTTCATAGAAAAAATCCTTTCTGTACAGCCCGACGAGAAGGGACGCCGGACTGCGGTTTGAATATGTGTTTTCATAGATTGATCGCGAGGCAATCAATCAGGAGTGGGAAATCCGAGAATCTCAGGTTCTTGACGGGGGATGAATCGGTGCCCCAACGTGCCCTTGTTATTCCACCGACTTCAGCGCTTCAACCATGTCGATCTTGCGCACCTTGCGCACGAGCAGACGCTGAATCAGCTGGGAGAAGCAGAAGGTGATGACGCAAGCCAGAATGATGGAGGAGAGCGCGGGTGCGCCCGGATAATAGCCGGATTCCGGCTCGCAGGAATGCAGAATGGCGTCAATCAGCGTGATGCCGGGAAGGATGCCCATCAGCACACCGATGAGGGTGATGATGTTGTTTTCGCGGAGAATCAGCCTTCGAATCTCCTTTTGATGATAGCCCAGAACCTTGAGCGTCGCGTATTCGCGTGTGCGCTCGACGAAATTCATCAGCCCCATGTTGTAGCAGACGACGAACGCCAGAGCCAGCGCGATGCCGGTCAGCAGCGAAAAGACGGAGGACAGCGTATCGAGCATGCGCTTCATTTCATCGACCTGTTCGGCGGGGTACTCAATCTTATCCACCTCATCCATATCGGCGAGCAGCGTCAGGCAGTCTGCCGACGGATTTTTGAGCTGGAGGGCGGTCGGAATGAAATCGCCCTTGCGGAAGGATTCCCACGTCGTTTGGTCGAGATAGACGCCCTGCGAAACATTGTTCTGGACAATCTGACCGATGATGAGGCTGAGCGGTTCATCATCACCGGGCAGATACAGGCGGATGGTGTCGCCGATGCTCAATTTGAGCGTCTTGGTCAGCTTATAGGTGACGGCGGCTGTTCCGGGCTGAATCTTCACGAAGGTTTCGTTTTCGCCCAGATGCTGCATCGTCTGGTCGTCCTCAAGAACGGTCAGGCTGACGGTGCGCGTGCCGGCATCGGCGCGGAGGGAAACGGATTTCTCCATGATGCACTCGATATTTTCGGCATCCAGCCGGCGTTCGTAGCTTTCCGCCGTGCCGACCGTCCCCTTGAGCGAGGCGCGGACGTCGTAGTTGAGCGTTCGGGTGTAATAGTTGATGCTCATGGCGGTTACGGAGTCCTGCAAGCCGAACGACGTGATAATCAGCATCGTGCAGCAGAGCAGACCGACGAGGGACATGAACGTGCGCAGTTTGTTGCGCATCAGGTTGCGCACAACCATCTTGGTATTGAAGCTGAAGCGCGACCAGAGGAACGGAATGCGCTCAAAGAGGATGCGCTTGCCGTCCTTCGGGGGCTTGGGACGCAGGAGCGCGGCGGTGCATTCCTTCGCGGACTTCTGATAGGAGTAGAGCAGAATGCCGAGGCTCATCATGACGCACAGAGCGGTCATGACCCATGCGGGCTTGGAGATCGGCGGGGTGAGCTTATAAGGCATTTCATCCTGACTGAGCAGGGTGTCCCAGAGCAGGGTGGGCAGGGTGAAATGACCGATGATCGTGCCCAGCACCGCGCCGATGGCGGACGGCACAAGCGCGTAAGACAGATAGTGATTGCGAATCTGCCGGGAGGAGAAGCCCAGTGCCTTGAGCGTACCCATCTGCATGCGCTGGTTGTCGATCATGCGCGAGAGGGTCGTCATGACGATCAGCGCGGCGACGGCATACGCCAGCACCGGGAAGATGAGCGTCATGTTTTCAAACATCTGCGCTTCGTTGTTGGCGCGTGCGGTGCTTGCGTGGGATCTTCTGTCCACGACGAGCGCATCCGGAACGGCTTCTTCAATCGCCGCCTGCACGGTTTCGCTGTCCGCAGCGTCATCGATGTTCGCGACAATCTGCGTCAGCGGAAGGGTCGGGATGGCGCAGGCGTTGACCAGCAGATAACCGTAAGCATCCGGGTTGGCGACCAGACCGTTGGATACGACGATGTACTCCGGACTGACGACAATGCCGCGGACGACGAAGTCATATTCCTGACCGGAGAGCTTGACGCCGATGCGGCTGCCCAGAGAGAGATTCTGCGCAGCGGCAAAGCGTTCCTCGACCAGACAGCCGCGCTTGTCGTTCTCATCCAGCAGTTCACCCTCGCGCAGCAGCGGAATGTTGATATCCATCGCGCCGTCATACGCGGTGACGGATACGGTGATGTCATCGGAGAGCGTCGTGTCCATATCGACCGTCGTGCGGGCGCGGACATGGGTCACGCCGGGTACGGCGGCGACTTTATCCAGCGCGGCGCGGTCGGCTGTGGGCAGGCTGATCCAGTAATCGGCGAGGTTGTTTTCCTCGTAATAGGTGTTCAGCGTGGTACGCGTCATACGCGCCGTTCCGTCCAGCGCGGAGAACGCAAACGTTCCCAACGCACACAGCGCGATGATGGAAAGAAACTGCATCGCCGCCCGGGTCATATCCCGAAAAAGTTTCTTTCTCAGCGTGTTGTTTACCATGCGATATCCTCCACACGGGCGGGATGATCGCAGGTCTGCATCGATTCAATGCCGCCGTTTTTGACGTGGATGACGCGGTTGCCCAGCGGCGCGATCATCGCGTTATGCGTGATGATGACGACGGTTGCGTCATGCGTGCGGCAGACATCGGTCAGCAGAGAAAGCACCTGCACGCCGGTTTTGGAATCCAGCGCACCGGTCGGCTCGTCGCACAGGAGCAGAGCCGGATTTTTGCACAGCGCACGGGCGATGGACACGCGCTGCTGCTCGCCGCCGGAGAGCTGGGCGGGGAAGTTGTTCATGCGGCTGCCCAGACCGACCTGCTCCATGACGGTCTTCGGGTCGAGCGCATTTTTGCAGACCTGACGCGCCAGCTCTACGTTTTCAAGCGCGGTCAGGTTGGGCATCAGGTTATAAAACTGAAAGACGAAGCCGACGTCCGTCCGGCGGTAATCCGTCAGCTGAGGGCCACGCAGACCGGTGATCTGTTTGCCCCCGACGGTGATGGTGCCGCTAGTCGCTTTGTCCATGCCGCCCAAGAGGTTGAGCAGCGTGGTCTTGCCTGCGCCGGACGGGCCGAGAACGACGCAGAACTCCCCCTTCTCGATGGAGAAATTCACGTCATCCAGCGCTTTGACGATCGTGTCGCCCGTCTGGTAATACTTGCAGACGTGTTCAAAAGTGATATAGCCCACGGGAAACCTCCTTTTCCATGCGTAAAAACAAATATGCGATTTCGTTTTTATCATGCCTGAAAGAAAACGCCGACGCGCGGCGAAAGAAAAACAGACAGCGTAAAAACAAAATTATGGATTCGTTTTTATTATAAAAGGACGGGAAGTCTTTGTCAAGGGAGAATCGAAAGAAAACCCAAAGATAGGGAATAGCAGGACGTCGTTTATGATACGGGAAGTCCGGAAAGTGGAGGTTGGGGGGCAAAGCCCCTTGCGGTTGAATCCATATCAACGAACGCTCGATTGTTTTGCATCCTGTGCCGTGATAAGATAAAGGTGTTCCCGGGAAGAAGAACAAGGGGTGAAACAAGATGATGAATATGGGTGAAAAAATCCGCATGCACAGACTGCGCAGAAGCATGACGCAGGAGCGATTGTCGCAGAGCGTCGGGGTGACGGCGCAGGCGGTTTCCAAATGGGAAAGCGGACAGAGCTATCCGGATATCACGCTGCTGCCGGAACTGGCGGCGGTGCTGGGCGTGTCCATCGACGAACTGTTTGAAAGCTCACAGGAACAGCATCTCACGCGTATCGAAGCCATGCTGGAAAATGAGGTCATGCTCTCCCGAGAGGATTTCGATTACGCCATGAACCGTGCGCAGGAAATCGCACGGACGAAACAGGAGCGCGGACGCTGCCTGACGCTGATGAGCGAACTGAGCATGCAGCGTGCAAGGGGCTACATGAACATGGCGGCGGAATATGCCAAGCAGGCTTTGGCGGAAGAACCGGAGAAAAAGGTGAATCACGCGCTGCTCGGAGACGCCATGCAGGGCTGTAAACGCGACTGGTGTTGCACGAATCACAGCGAACTGATTGACTATTACTTTGATTTTTTGCAGGCGCATCCGGAAGATACGCTCGGACGGATGTATCTGCTGGATAACCTCATCGACGACGGGCGGCTGGAGGAAGCGGAGCGTGAGCTTGCCGCGCTGAGGGCACGCCGCGGAGAGGGATTCTATGTGCCGATGTACGAGGGCATGATTGCGCAGAAGCACGGAAAACCCGCGCAGGCGGAAGCCTGTTTCGACGCGATGACCAAGACCTACGCGGATGACTGGCGTGCATGGTTCGAGCGGGCGGACGAATATGCCAAACAGGGACGCGACCGCGAAGCGATCGAAGCCTACAAACGGGGCGACGCGCTGCAGGAAAAGCCGCGCATGACGGATATTCAGGAGAGCATTGCCCAATGCTGTGAGCGGCAGAAGGACTGGGCGGGCGCGATTGCCGCATATGAGCAGATCATCACGATTTTGCGCGAGGACTGGACACTGACGGAGGGCGAGACCGTCACGGGGTACGAGCAGAACATTGCGAGAGTGAAGAGAAAGATGGGGAAACGATGAGGGCGCCGCCCTCAAACTCCCGGCAGGGAACTGAGTTCCCTGCACCCTTTCTTCGCTTCGCGGCGGTTTTAATCTTTTATGCGCCGCTATCGCAAAGCGATAGCGAAGGGGGAAATCCAAGAACCTCAGGTTCTTGGTGGGGGTTTGGGGGCAAAGCCCCCATCGTTTCCTTTCTTGGCAAGGTCAATCAAATGCAGAAGCGAGGGCGAAAGATATTTGTTCCTGTGCCAGACGATGTGGCATACGCGCAGAAGCGGCGCATCCTGAATCGGCCGGGTGACGACCAGCCCGCCGGACAGCGCGTTTTGAACCAGCTTTTCCGGCAGAATGGATAAACCGACGTTTGCCGCGACGGCGCGGACGAGCGCCTGCGTGCTGGCGCTTTCCCAGAGCGGCGAAAGGGTCAGCCCCTGCGATTCAAAAATGGTATTCAGAAACGCCCGTCCGGAACTGCCTTTTTCGCGAAGCAGCAAGTCATAGCGCATCAGGTCAGAAAGAAAAATGGCGTCTTTTCGGGTCAGCTCGTGGTCGGGCGGGAGGATGAGCAGCAGCTTGTCCTGCGCAAAAGGCTCGGTGACCAGCTCGTCAGATGCGACCGAGCCTTCAATCAGCGCGATATCCAGCCGGTTATCCAGAAGCATTTCCTCGAGCGTGCCGGCGTTGGCGACGGTCGCCTGTATGCGGAGCTGAGGCTTCTCCTGACGCATTTTTTGGACGAGGACGGGCAGATCGTAATTGCCGAGCGTGATGCTCGCGCCGATGCGCAGGATGCCGCGTTCGTCGCCGTCGGTCATTTCCCTTTCCATCCGGTCAAACGTATCGACAATGTGGACGGCGTATGCATGCATGCGCCGTCCGCTTTCGGTTACATAGAGCCGCTGATTGAGCCGCTCAAACAGCCGGACGCCGTAGTGCTTTTCCATCTCCCGAATGCTGCGGGAAACGGCGGGCTGGGTCATGTAGAGGTTTTCCGCCGCACGGGTGACGTTCATCGTTCGGCAGACCTCCAAAAAGATGCGCATATGGCGGATGGTCACGGGGCGTTCCTCCAATCATATCAAATTGGTTATCGGTATAATAAAATAATAGCATTTTACACATTTGAATGCAAGGAATATGATAAAAAGGAAAGAGAGAAGGGGAACATGCGGGACTTGAACCCACACCCCACCAGAAACCTGAGGTTTCTGGACTTCCCGGTTCGCTTCGCGGCGGTTTTAATCTTTTATGCGCCGCTATCGCAAAGCAATAGCGAAAGTGGGAAATCTAAGAACTTCAGGCTCTTGGCAGGGGTTGGGGGACAACGTCCCCATCGTATTCTCCCATAAGGAGGAACTGCTTGTGGAACTGGAAAAAGTGAGCTTGAAAAAACGGCTGGTTACGCTGTTTTTTTCCATGCTCTCCATCAGCGCGTTTACGTTCGGCGGCGGATTCGTCATCGTGACGCTGATGAAACGGCGCTTCGTGGACGACCTGAAGTGGCTCAAAGAGGATGACATGCTGGATATGACGGCTATTGCGCAGTCCTGCCCCGGCGCGATTGCGGTCAACGGCGCGATTCTCGTCGGGCGGCGCGTGGCGGGTGCGGCGGGCATCGCCGTGGCGACGCTGGCGACGGTCATTCCGCCGCTGGTCATTCTGTCGCTGGTGTCGTATTTCTACGCGCTGTTTGCGGATAATCCCTATGTTGCCGCCGTGCTGGCGGGCATGCAGGCGGGTGTTGCGGCGGTCATCGTGGACGTTGTGCTGAATCTGGGCGCGGGCGTGCTGAAGGAAAAGCGCATGCTGCTGAACATCATCATGGTCGCCGCGTTCGCTGCCGCGCTGATGGGTGTAAACGTGGTTTATATCATCCTCGCCAGCGGCGTGGTGGGTATCGTCTGTGCGCTGACGGGAAAGGGGAAGAAACATGCTGCTTGATTTGTTCCTGTGCTTTTTCCAGGTCGGTCTGTTTTCAATCGGCGGCGGTTATGCTGCCATGCCGATGATTCAGTCCAAGGCGGTCGAATACTATCACTGGCTGAACATGAGCGAGTTTACCGACCTGATGACCATTGCGGAGATGACGCCGGGTCCGATCACGGTCAACTCCGCGACCTTTGTCGGCATCCGCATGGCGGGAATCCCGGGTGCGCTCGTTGCGACGATCGGCTGCATTTTCCCGTCGCTCATCATCGTTTCGCTGATTTCGTGGCTGTATGAACGTTATCGCAGCATGGACGCCATGCAGGCGGTTCTTTCCTGCCTGCGTCCGGCTGTCGTCGCGCTGATTGCTTCGGCGGCGCTGACCATTCTGCGCGTCGTCGTCTTTGCAAACGGTGTGATTGCGCTTTCCTCGGTGCAGCTGCTTTACTGTGTGCTGTTTGTCGCGGCGCTGGTCGTTTTGCGCATCCGTCACAGCAATCCGATTTTGGTCATGGTATGCTGCGGCGCAGCGTCGCTGGCGGCGAAAATGCTGCTTCATCTGTAAAAACAGTTGAATTCTTTCGTTTCTTTGCCAAATCCCCTTGATAAATGACGCTTCTCGTGGTATTCTCTTTATTATATGAACAGCGGATAAAGGGGAGACGGACTATGGATAACATTGACAGAAAGATCCTGACCATTTTGCAGCAGAATGCGCGGACGCCGCTCAAGGTCATCGCTGAGCAGGTATTCCTGTCCTCGCCGGCGGTCAGCGCACGCATCGAGCGGCTGGAGGCGGCGGGCTATATTCTGGGCTATCAGGCGCAGCTGTCCTGCGCGGCGATGGGCTACCAGATCAAGGCGTTCATCAATCTGGAAGTGGAGCCGAGCCAGAAGCCGGAGTTTTATCCGTACATTGAGAACTGCCCGAATGTGATGGAGTGCAACTGCGTGACGGGCGATTACTCCATGCTGGTGGAGGTCTGCTTCCACACGACGCAGGAGCTTGACCAGTTTATCAACCAGCTGCACCGTTTCGGGCGCACGCGGACGCAGATTGTCTTTTCTACGCCGGTCGAGCATCGCGGCATTTCCGCGATGGAGCCGGAGGCATAATAGCAGAGCCGGAGAGCGGCTTCGGCGCAATTTCCAAGTGTATAAAAAATCGGAAATCTCCGAACGGGGATTTCCGATTTTTTTGATTTTGCGGTGGTTTCGGAATTATTCTTCGCTGCTCATGATGATTTGCATGACTTCCGGCGGAAGGATGGCAAGCACACCGGCGAACTTCTGCTGGGCGGCGGTGGATAGGCGCGTGACGAGTGCATCCATCTCATCATTGGTGGCGGTCTCGAGGGCGGTTTCCGTCAGAGCGGCGGTAGAAGCGGGATCATATGCCCAAGAGAAGACATCGATATCCATGCCCATCAGGCTCCAGAGCGCGTCGGGTCCGTCTTCCGTCATATTATATTGATAATGACCGACGACACCGGGGTCAGCCGATTCGGTGACGTAGAAAAAGGAAACATTGCTGGTCGAATCGTTCGAATCACCGAGCGTACTGGTTACTGTGCTGTAGCCCGTAGCCTGTTCGCCGCCGGTCGGCGTCAGGGACTGAACGCCGTTGCTGCTCTGCGTATAGCGGAATTCGATATTGGAGGCGTCGTGACCGACGAAGTCCATATTGCCGACAAACTGATAAGCGTCAGCGTTCGGGGATTTCGTGTTGGAAAGCGTATAGGTGAGGGAGAAGCCCAAGCCTTCTTCTACGGATTCGCCGAAGAAATCAAGCGACAGGTCGTAAACACTTTTATCTTCGGGATCCCGCGCAAAGACGGTCTGGAGCACGAAATACTCAAGATCGTTACCCGCGTCATCCAGCGTGCCGAAATAGACGTAGCAATCCGTGCCGTTTCCAGTTTCATCCGGCGTCAGGATGAACTGGCAGACACCGTTTTCCATTTGGCAGATGACATAGAGGGGCATGGTGTCGTCGTCGCAGTAGCCGATCCAGTAGTAGATGGTGAGATCCGTCTGCGCCAGCTGTTTTGCGCTTCCGCGCAGGAAATCACACAGCTCCGGAACGGTCGAAACGGGGACAATCTCATCGCCGACATAAAAGGTGAAATCGACGAACGAGCTGGAGAGCAGCGCTTCCAGATACGGCGCGATGTCGTCGTCCTTTTCCAGCTGATCCGCCAGCGCATCCATCAGGCGGGCGATATCCGCCATGGAGCATTCGATGGTCAGCTCATGATCGACGGCGGGGAAATCGCCGTTCGCTGCGACATCGTCGGTCACGTTGATATTCAGGGTTGCGATGAAGTCGCCGAACGTATCCAGATACGGCTCGACAAGCGTCGCGGCGAGGCTTGCGTAAGCACCGACGGTTTCGGCAAGCTCGGAAAGCGCGGTATCCCAGTCCATCTCTTTGAGAGCGGAGAACTGCGCGATCATCGTATCGTCTGCGCCGCAGAGGGCGAGCAGCGTTTCCCATTTGGCGGTGACGCGCTCCCCTTTCAGCAGGTTGCTTTCGATGCTGATGCCGTCGATGGTCAGGTTCAGCGCGAGGTTCACGTCCACGGGCGTGCAGTTTTCCGGCGCATACGAGCCGGCAAGCTCCAGACGGTAGCCATCCTCGATTTTGCCCAGACCGCCGGTGAGCCGCACGTCATTCAAGACATCGGTCAGCGCATCGATCTGAGAGAGATCGGCATCGTCATCAAACATGGCGGGATTAGCTTTGAGTGTGAGCTGTGCTTCTCCGCCGACCATCAGCCCGGCGTCAAAGGCATCGGCAAACAGGGCATCGGTGGTTTCGCCCGGCACATAGGCAGCGGTTTCTGCGGACGCGAAGGAAACCAGCAGCGTCAGGCAGAGAAAAAGGGTGAACAGGAAATTTGTTTTCTTCATGAAAGCGCCTCCTTGATCGGTTATACAAGTTTTTTGAACAGCCTTTGCCGTGGATGCAAAGGCTGTAAGACTTGCATAGGTTGTGGGGTACGAGTGCTTTGAATATGGAGCAAAGCGACTCCATCGTCTCCGGATAATCCCATTATAGAAGAAATGCCAAAACACGTCAACGATATGACCATAAATTTAACAAATGTTGATATGCGAAAGAATTTTGTTCGGAACTGTGCCAAGATACATTGACAGGCGAGGTATATAGTGCTATACTGTATCTCGTCGGAGGTGATGAAATGCTGAATTCATCGGATATCCTTCGCGGTTATACGGATACGATCATCCTGGCGCAGCTGGATCAGGGCGACAATTATGGCTATGTGATCAGCAAGAACGTTCAGAAAATCACCCGCGGAGAATTGGAACTGAAAGAAGCGACGCTGTATACGACGTTCCGCCGGCTGGAAAACAGCGGCATGATCGAATCTTATTGGGGCAATGAAAACGCAGGTGCCCGAAGGCGCTATTATCATCTGACGGAAAAAGGGCGTGAGCTTTTTTACGAGAATCAGGCGGATTGGCGCAAGTACCGCAGCATTATATCGGAATTATTTGGAATGGAGGCCGCGTCAAAATGATGGATAAGAAAATTCGCAGATTGATCGATGATATTTTTTCGGACATGAAAATGACGGCGGATAATCTCGCCCTCCGCGATGAGATGATGGCAAACGCGCAGGCGCGTTATGAGGATTCCGTGCGTCAGGGCAAGACGGAGGAGGAAGCCTTCGCAGAGGTTGCCGCTTCGCTGGGCGACGTGCAGAGCCTGCTCAAAGAGATGAACGCGCAGGACGGCGGGGAGCAGGACGTTCCGAATGCGCCCGAAGAGCCGAAGGCGGAAGAAACCGAAGAACCGAAGGACGCCGAGACAAACACCGAGAAAAAGGCGCAGGATGTGCCCGACCTCGGCGAAGCGCTGGGCAAGGCATTTGGCGCACTGGGCGACATGGGCAAGCAGATCATGCCGCAGGCGCAGAAGCTGGTCAAGCAGGTGGACGGCATGACCGGCGGCGTCATCGGCGGAATCGGCAAGGTTGTCGGCAAAGGACTGAGCGACGCGCAGAAGGCGGCGGGCAAGGCGATCGACAAGCTGTCGGGCGACAAGGGCGAAATTGTCATCGATTTGGGCAAAATCGTCATTGAGCCGGACGAGAAGAAGGAAAGCCCCAAGGCGCCGGCGGCGCTGCGCAAGCGTGCGCAGGATATCCGTGCCGAAGCGGAGATCAAGCAGGCGGCGGGCGATCAGGAGGGCGCAAGACAGCTCCGCGCCAAAGCCTACGCGATGGAAACCGAAGCGGACGAGATGGAAAAGAAACTCGCCGACATTGCCGCCAAGGAAGCCGAAGAAGCCGAAGCGACCAAAGAGACGGAAGAAGCGGCAGAGGTCAAAAAGCCCGAAGAAAAGGGATCCGATTTCGATTCGCTGATGGACGAAATGGCGGCGGTGACCAAAGAGCTGAACGAGATGGGCAAAAAACTCGGTCAGACAGACGAAGACGCCGACGAGAATATCGATCTGGACGCGGTTGTCCGCGACGCGGAAGAAGCCGCACGCGATGCTGACCGTCAGGCGGAAGAGAGAAAAACGACTGCCCGCCCGATGGAGGGTCAGCCCGGCATGGTCATCGTTCAGCGTTTTCCGGCGGCGGGTCTGCGCGAAATCAGCATCAAGCTCGATGCCGACGACGTGACCATCAAGGATTCCGACGAACCGGATGTCGTGGTCAAGTGGGAAGCTGAGGACGAAGACGCGATTCAGCCGAACATGGTTTGTGAAAACCATAAGCTGACCATCGACCGCAACAATCCGGATGTGTTCAAGACATTTTTCTCCGTCTTCAAAAAAGAGGGCGGAAAGGTGACCGTCCGCGTGCCGCGTGGCTATGCGGCGGATTATGAGATCGGCACGACGTCCGGCGATATCAAGCTCTATGCCATCGACGTGGACAGGGTCAAGGTCAACACGACGTCGGGAAGCGTGCGGATCGAGCCTGACCCGGGCATCCGCGCCAAGGAAATCAGCGTGACATCCATCTCCGGCGATGCGACGGTCAGCGCCTGCGCAGGCGATGTATCCGTGACGACGGTTTCGGGCAAGCAGTTTGTTTCCTGCGACGCGAACAGGGCGAGCGTCAGCGTGGTTTCCGGCAAGGCGCACGTTGAAGGCGCCTGCGAGGAATGGGAAATCAACAGCGTATCCGGCGGCGTGGAACTCATCTGCACCGTCGCCCCGACCAACAGGATCCAGCTCAGCACGGTCAGCGGCAATGCCCGCGTGACGCTGCCGAGCGATATCCGAGGATTTGTCGCCGACATGAGCAGCATGAGCGGACGGATCGTCAATGAATTCGGGCCGAACCGCTACGGCACATGCGCCCTGCCCATCCACATGGACACCATGAGCGGCAAACTGATGATTACAAGGCTGTAACCCTACGAACGCTTGGCTTTTCAGCCGGGAGTAAAAACATAGATGGAACAGATCAAAGAAATTCTGAGTTTGATTTTCGGAAGCCGACTGATGATCGACGGCAATGGACGCACGTTTGTGAAAGTGCCGATGTGGCTTGCCGTGCTGGCAGGTCTGGCGAGCATTCGCCTTGCCATCCTGACGGCGGTGCTGGTGGTGCTCGCGGGCATGCGGGTGCGCGTCGTGAAAGCATAAGGAGGAAGGCAGAATGGATTTTGAAACAATCAAGAACAACGCAATCAACGCCTTCCGACAGCTGACGGTTTTGCGCGTCATCGTGACGTCACCCAACGAGAAGGTTGCCGACGTGCCTGCGCTGTATGCGCTGGTCGCGCTGCTGCTGGCACCGTGGGTCTGCGCGGCAGTGCTGGTTCTGGGCTTCCTGTTCAAATACGGCATTCGATTCGAGAAAGACGCCGTCAAAATGTGACCCCCTGCAAGGGCGTGCCGCGAAAGCGGGGCGCTCTTTTTTGTTCTAAAAAATGATATAAAATCGTCCGCGTGAGCAAAATCATGAAATTTTGGCAGGGTCTGTATCGTCTGATCAGTAGAGGCACTTTACAACCAAGCATCGGGAGGGAAAGACATGAAACGCATTTGGATCTTGCTGACGGCACTGATTTGCATGCTGGCGGTCTGTCCGGCATGGGCGCAAAACGTATACAGCTCGGATATCGTGACCCCGCGGACGGGCGTTGCGGTCTGTGCGCCGAAGAAGGAAAAGGAAACCGTGCCGATGTATCGGGAAGCGGACGAAAAGAGCGGCGTGTGGATGAATTATTACAGCGGCACGCGAACCGAGGTGCTGAATGTGCTGGAAAACGGCATGGTCGAGGTTCGGACGGGACAGGGAAAAGTGGCACTGACGGGCTATATGCGTGCGGAGGATCTGCGCTACGGCGCGAATGCGCTGCGGGCGATTCCCTGGGTTGAAGGGGTCGTCGAGATGAAAAAGGATGCGCCGGTTTACGCGGCGTGCGACACGGGAAGCGAGGAGCTTCGGCGCATTCCGAAGAATGAGGCTGTAAACGTAATCGGCATCAGCGACAAGTGGTTGCAAATCGAGCGGGCGGAATATGACGGCGATATCCTCAGAAAGGGTTATGTGAACGACCTGAGCGAAGAGAACGAATATGCCGGCGGGTTGATTCGCAGAAGCCATGTCCGCGTCAAAGAGGCGGAGCGCGTGGAAAGATGGATTTATCTGCCGACGGCGGACGAGCTGACCCATGAACAGGCGTATGAAAAAGCGCTTGACCTGCTGACGACCACGGACGAAGGGCGGGCGTATCTGAAAACTCGGATGTCGGAAGAGCATCGTACGCGGGAAGCGTTGGAAAAGCTGAACGCGGATATCCGGCTTTCGATATTCGGAGACGGAAATTACGACGGCATCTGCTGGATTGTCAGCATCGAGAATATTCAGAATACGGATGAAAACGTCATCGTTTTGATGACGCCTCAGGGAGAATGGCTTGAGTTTACGCATGGAAACGGCTGAGGACGTGGGAAGCAGATTTTTACCGCAGGGGTTGTGATGGAGCTGCCCTATTTCCCGCTGGGGATTTCATTTCCGAATCCCGTCAACGCTTCGCGGCGGATTTCATGATGGATGAAAAGGGGCGCGTTCCTGCTCTGCAATTGAATCGGGGCGTATTCCGCTTGCGCGGGATGCGCCTTTTGTGATATGCTGAAAGCGGGAAAAATGAGGAACACGATTCACCAGAAAGGGACAGCCATGAAAAACCCGAACATTCCATTGGATTGGCAGAAAGAAATTGAGTTGTATATACCGAAAGACGCGAGGGAGGAGAGCGAAAAGCGGGAGATTCTGACGCTCATGGAGCGGGAAGGCGATCGCTTGCTTCTGCGCGAATGCTGTTATGCGCACATGACGGCGTCCTCTGTCATCGTCAATCGGGATCGAACCAAGATGCTGATGGCGTTTCATAAAATTTACCAGAGCTGGGCGTGGACGGGCGGTCATGCGGACGGTGACGGCGATTTTGAGGCGGTTGCCCGGCGGGAAGCGCAGGAAGAGACCGGCATTCAGAACCTGAAAAAGCTGGGTGCGGGCGCGGCTTCGATCGAAGTGCTTCCGGTATGGGCGCATCAGAAGCGCGGTCAGATGGTGGCGAGCCATCTGCACCTGAATGTATCGTATCTGTTTGAGGCGGACGACACACTGCCCCTGCGCATCGCGGAGGACGAAAACAGCGCGGTGGGCTGGATTCCGATTGCGCAGCTTGAGGAATATGTCAGGGAAAAGGATATGATGCCCATCTACCAAAAGCTTCTTAACAGGGCGAACGATTGTTGATTTCTTACAATCAACATGCGACTTAACTTGAAGGAAAATGCCAAAACTTGTATACTATATATACAGAAAGGAGAAAAGATAAAGAGAAAAAAATCCATTCTAAAAGGCAATCCCAAGGCAAAGGAGGCCGACTTCATGATTACAAAGTTTGTGATTAAAGACGCGCATGTTCCCGCTGGCATTGTGGAAACGATGGAACGCAGAATTCATCAGCGCATGGATGCCTATTTTAAGGATGAGGCCGAGGGCGATACGGTGATCGGTGTTCGCATTACCGAACAGAAGAGCACCTACAAGGTCGAGCTGACCATGCCCTATATGGGTCACACGCTTCGCACAGAAAACCAGGAGCGGGAGATTTCCCTCCCTGCGCTGGATAAGGGTATAGATGTTCTGGAGCGTCAGATGAAGAAGCTCAGAACGCGTCTGGCTCGTGATTTGAGAAAGAAGCCGGCGATGGCGGAAGCCGCGGCGGAACCGGATGACGATGACGAAGAGGAAACCGTCGTCCGCATTAAACGCTATGCGTCCAAGCCCATGAGCGTGGAGGACGCGATTCTAGAAATGGACATGCTGGGGCACACGTTCTACATGTTCAACAATGTTGAGTCCGGCAAGGTCGCAACGGTTTATCGCCGCAAGGACGGCGGTTGCGGTCTGATCGAACTGGAATAAGCCAAAACCGCGGGTCTGAGCCGAGAGCGGCGCAGGAACGCGTAACGACGAGTAATTTCCCGGGTCAGAGACGGGAAAAAAGAAAGGGTGAGTCCGATGCAGCAGGGTACAAAAATTGCAGTCGTCGTCTTAGCGATTGCACTGGTCGCTGTGATCGGTTTGATTTGTTTGACGAAGGGCAGCGGTACTGCACAGCCCATAGCCGAGGCGACAGCGACCCCGACAGCGGAACAGACCTCGATGCCTGAAGGAACCCCACAGCCCGGGGAAAGCGCACAGCCGGCGGAGGGTGAAGAAGTAACCCCGCAAGAGACGATGTATGAAGGCGCACTGGCTGGGCTGACGGAAGAAGAAATCGGAAAACTGGCGCTCGCGGAAGAGGAATCCGGCGCCAGACGGAGCGAAGACGGCACGGAGGATTCCGTAGACTGAATATCCCGGAAGCGAGGCGCTTCCTAACGCATGCGGTTGCGTGCGCGGAGAAAAATAGAATCTTCGAGGTCAAGCGATGAAAAAGCTGAGCAATGCACGAAAGACGATGATTGCAGCAACTTTTCTCGCGGTATGTTTTTCCTGCGCGGCTCTGGCTGAAGAAATGGACGCCGGAACATGGGTTGAACAGACTTGCGCTTTGCTGAAAGAAGCAGACTGGTTGCCAAATGCGTGTACCATCGAGGAATACACAGGAGAGTATGATCCGCTGATTTCCAAGTACACAGTGAGATCCGACGAAGGATTTTTCAACCTGACAACCCAAAAGGACGGCAGACCGGAACGATTCGCTTTCCAGATGAAGGCAGAAGAACCGCTCAAAACACAGATCAGCACAATTTTAAAGGCTGTATTTCCAAACGGAGAAGGTGCGGAAGACTTTGCCGAAGAGCTGGCGGATGCCTATGACGCAAGCGTGGAGCATCGGAAGAATGTAAAACCGTATGCGATGAAGCCGTATAACGAAAAGCGTTGTGAACTGGACATGGGCTGGCTGTATATCTGGGCAAATTTGCCGGAGCGTGGCACCAAGTAAAACCGGGATGATGCAGATTTTTCCAAACTGGTTTCAAACTTGTTTTCGGAATTGGTTTTCAGATCAGGATTGGTTTTCACAGTCAAAAAAAGATGGGATATTCGGAAGAATCTGCATCAGATTCAGAAAGGCATAAAAGTCGGGCGGGTGCTGAAAAGCACCCGTCTTTTTTTATGCTGTGAAGGGAAAAATGCGCGTGATTTCGCCTTGCTTGATTTTGTTTTGTAAAATTTTCAAAAAACTGTTGACAAATCTTGCGTGTTCGTGTATTATATATCTCGTCGCCGCGCTCGACACGTTCAAGCGATGCGGCGTTGCCAGCTCGGGAGCATAGCTCAGCTGGGAGAGCATCTGCCTTACAAGCAGAGGGTCACAGGTTCGAGCCCTGTTGTTCCCACCAATTTTATAAAATGGCGCGGTAGTTCAGTTGGTTAGAATGCCAGCCTGTCACGCTGGAGGTCGAGGGTTCGAGCCCCTTCCGCGTCGCCATTTGCCTTGGTAGCTCAGTCGGTAGAGCAGGAGACTGAAAATCTCCGTGTCGGTGGTTCGATTCCGCCCCAAGGCACCATTATGCGGTAGTAGCTCAGTGGTAGAGTGCCACCTTGCCAAGGTGGATGTCGCGAGTCCGAATCTCGTCTACCGCTCCACTGTGGCGCCATGGCCAAGCGGTAAGGCAAAGCTCTGCAAAAGCTTTATTCTCCAGTTCGATTCTGGATGGCGCCTCCAGATCAGGACTCAGACGATCGTCTGGGTCTTTTCTTATGAAGAATAATGCGCAGAGCGCAACTTTACACATCAAGAAGCGGGGGCTTAAAAGCTCTCGCTTTTTTGTTGTCTATGGTAAGAATGCGCACAAAGTTTGCCTACATGAGCAAAACTTTGAAATTTTGCGGACTTTGGCGGAAGTGCAGGCGGACTCAGTCCGCTTTTACTGTTGTGAAAATGCGTGTGCTATGATAAAATTATGCTTAGCGCAAATCCGTGCGAAAAGATAAGCGTATTTTAACAATAAGGAGAAAAATGATGAAGGGAAAAATGCTGACGGGCGGTTTGGCACTTTTGTGTGCCCTGCTTCTGGCAAGCACAGTCGGCGCGGAATCGGAATGCGGCGAAAACCACGTTTTCGGTCCGTGGAAGACGAAGCGGGAAACGACGTGCAGGCTGGAAGGGCTTGATTTCCGCTACTGCCGCAACTGCGACCACTGGGAAAAGCGTTATATCGATAAGCTGCCCCATGATGTTGAGGAGTGGATCGTCACCAAAGAGCCGACCTGCACCGCGAAAGGCACCAGAGAAGGCACTTGCTCCGCATGCGGCGATTTGATTCGGCGCTCCATTGACATGCTCCCGCACGAGTATGGGGAGATGGAAGTGGTCACCGAGCCGACCTGCACGCAGAACGGTCAGGGACGCTATACCTGCGAGGTATGCGGAAAGCATAAGACCGAGAAGATCGAAAAGCTCGGTCACGACTGGGGCGAGGTTGCCGTTACGCAGGAACCGACCTGCGCCAAGCCGGGAAAGGGAGAGCAGACGTGCGCTCGCTGCGGAAAGGCGAAGAGCGTCAAGCTCGATCATCTGGAGCATGTTTACGGAGAATATACGGTGAAGAGCGAGCCGCAGGGCAAAAAGATGGGCGTGAGAACGGCGGTCTGCACGCTGTGCGGCAAGGAAGTGACCGAAAAATTCTACAACGAGGGAACGCTCTACGAGGGCATGACGCCCTGCGAGGCGGTTATGCGCATGCAGACGATGCTCAAGGACCTGGGGTATTACAACGGAAATATCCGCACCGGCACGTTCGGAGAAGGAACGGGCAGGGCTGTTGCGCGGTTCCAGAAAGCCAACGGGCTGGAAGAGACCGGCGTAGCGGATACGGACACACTGACAATGATCGAAAGCCAGTGGGAAAAGGTTGATAAAACCCTTCAATGATGATAAAATATACAATGAGCGGCAATGTGGAGTTTTTGCCTGAGGCGAAAGGTCAATCCCGGCTGCCGCGTATGGAGGATAACAATGGGCTTTTTTAGCAAAATATTCGACCCGACTGCCGGGGAGATCAAACGCCTGAATAAAATCGTCGATAAAATCGACTCTTTTGAAGAAGCACATAAGGCACTGAGCGACGAACAGCTCCGCGGCAAGACCGTGGAATTCCGCGAGCGCGTCAAGAATGGCGAATCGCTGGATAACCTGCTGCCGGAAGCATACTCTATCGTTCGCGAGGCAACCTACCGCGTGACGGGCAAGCGCCAGTTCCGCGTGCAGATGCTCGGCGGCATCGTACTCCATCAGGGACGTATTGCCGAGATGAAGACCGGTGAGGGCAAGACCCTGACCGCGACCATGCCTGCCTACCTGAACGCCCTCTCCGGAGAAGGCGTCCATGTCGTTACGGTCAACGATTACCTCGCCAAGTTCCAGGGCGAGGATGTCGGTCGTATCTTCCGCTTCCTGGGCATGACGGTCGGCGTCATTACGCATGATCTCACGCAGGAGGAGCGCAAGGCGGCGTATGCCTGCGACGTGACCTACGGCACCAACAACGAAATGGGCTTTGACTACCTGCGCGACAACATGGTCATCTACAAGAAGAACATGGTGCAGCGCGGTCATCACTTTGCCATCGTGGACGAGGTGGACTCCATCCTCATCGACGAGGCGCGTACGCCGCTGATCATCTCCGGCGCGGGCGACAAGTCTACCGACCTGTACGAGAAGGCGGATCGCTTCGTCTGCACCCTGCAAAAGGGCGAAGAGCCGGAAGAGGATCGCTGGGCGGATAACCCGCTCTCGGACGAAGAGCTTGCCGCGATGCGCAAGGATTACGTCATCGACGAAAAGAAGAAGACCTGCAACCTGTCCGAAGCGGGCGTCCGCAAGGCGGAGCGCTGGTTCGGCGTGGAGAACCTCTCTGACGTGGCGAACAACGAGCTGCTGCACCACATCAACGCCGCGCTGCGTGCGCATGCGCTGATGAAGCGCGATGTCGATTACGTTGTGCAGAACGACGAAGTCGTCATCGTTGACGAGTTCACCGGACGACTGATGGTCGGCCGCCGTTACAGCGACGGTCTGCATCAGGCAATCGAAGCGAAGGAACACGTCAAGGTGCAGCGCGAAAGCAAGACGCTGGCGACCATCACCTTCCAGAACTACTTCCGCATGTATCAGAAGCTCTCCGGCATGACCGGTACGGCGAAGACGGAGGAAGAGGAGTTCAAGGGCATCTATCAGCTGGACGTCGTGCAGATTCCGACCAACCGCCCGATGATCCGCAAGGACATGAACGACCTCGTTTACCGCACGGTCAAGGGCAAGTTCAGCCAGGTGGTTGAGGAAATCGAACGCCGCCACAAGACCGGTCAGCCGGTGCTGGTCGGCACGGTTTCCGTCGAGGTCAGCGAAGCGCTGTCCAAGATGCTGCGCATGCGCGGCATCGAGCATGTCGTGCTGAACGCGAAGTATCATGCCCGTGAGGCGGAAATCGTCGCGCAGGCGGGTCACTTCGGCGCGGTCACCATTGCGACGAACATGGCTGGACGCGGCACGGATATTCTGCTGGGCGGCAACCCCGAATACCTCGCCCGCCGTGCGATGAAGCAGAAGGGTTACGAGGACAGCGTGATCGAAGAGGCGACCGGCTTCAACGAGAATGTCGGCGACGACGTCATCGCGGCACGCGCCGTTTATAAAGAGCTGTATGCCGATTTCAAGAAGAAGACCGACGCCGAGCATGACCGCGTTATCGCGGTCGGCGGTCTGCATATCATCGGCACGGAGCGCCACGAATCCCGCCGTATCGACAACCAGCTGCGCGGACGCGCCGGTCGTCAGGGCGACCCGGGTTCCTCTCAGTTCTTCCTCTCCATGCAGGATGACCTCATGCGCCTGTTCGGCAGCGAACGCGTCAGCGGTCTGATCGAGAAGATGGGTCTGGCGGAGGATGAGCCGATCGAAGCGAAGATGCTCACCGGTCAGATTGAAAACGCTCAGAAGCGCATCGAAGCCCGCAACTACGAGATCCGTAAGAACGTGCTTCAGTATGACGACGTCATGAATGAGCAGCGCAAGGAGATCTACGAGCAGCGCAGACAGGTGCTCGAGGGTCAGGATATGCACGAAACCATCGTCAAGATGGCGGATAAGCTCATCGAGGAAGCTGTCGGCAGCTACTGCGGCAACGGCGATGACTATGCCGATTGGGACATGGAGGGCTTGACGCAGTATTTGGAGCGCCTGTGCATCCGCATTGGCTTCTTCAAGGCGCACGAAGAGCCGTTTAAGACCATCGACAAGGAAGACCTGATCGCAAAGCTCAAGCAGGAAGCCCGCGATTTCTATGCCCTGCGCGAGAAGGGCTTTGAACTGATCCATATCGATACCCGCGAGCTGGAGCGCGTCGTGCTGCTCTCCTGCGTGGATCGCCGCTGGATGGATCACATCGACGCGATGGATCAGCTGCGTGACGGCATCGGACTGCGTGCCTACGGCAACCGCAACCCGGTGACCGAGTACCAGATCGAAGGCTATGACATGTTTGACGAGATGGTGCATCTCATCCGTGAGGATACCGTGCGCCGCATGTATCAGGCGCGTATCAATATCCCGATGCAGCGCAAAGAGGTCGCCAAGCCGCAGGAAACCAACCTGGAGCAGGCGAAAGCGGCAGGCGGTCCTTCCGGCCCCAAGCGCGTGACGAAAACCGTCGGACGCAACGAGCCCTGCCCCTGCGGAAGCGGCAAGAAGTATAAGGACTGCTGCGGAAAGAATTGATCTCTCTTCCGCGATTGGACCAGATAAAAAGGATGTGAATCAACGTGATCGAACTGGATCTCTATCGCCAGCAGATGGCACAAATCCGCGAAAGCATTGTTGAGGCAGGTGAGTCACTTTAACGTCGCCGGACTCAAAGAGCAGCTTCTTGAGCTGCACGAAACGATGAATGAGCCGGATTTCTGGAATGACCTCAAGCGTTCTACCGAGGTCAGCCGGAAGGTGCGCCTGACTGAAAACAAGGTGGAGCATTATCAAAAGCTCTGCCAGCGTGCCGACGATGTGGATGCCACCATGGAGCTTGCCGAGGAAATGCAGGATACCGACCTGCTTGCCGAGGCGGGCGAGGAAATCCAAAAGCTGCAAAGCGATTTGGAGGAGCTTCGACTGGAGAGCCTGCTGCGCGGCGATTACGACAGCAACAACTGCTATCTCTCGCTGCACGCGGGCGCGGGCGGAACCGAGGCGCAGGACTGGACGCTCATGCTCTACCGCATGTATACCCGTTACTGCGAGCGCCACGGCTTCACCGTTAAGCTGATCGATATGCTCGACGGCGACGAAGCGGGTCTCAAGTCCGTGACCTTTGAGGTGGACGGCGAGAACGCATATGGCTTCCTGCGCAGTGAAAAGGGCGTGCATCGTCTGGTGCGCATCAGCCCGTTCGACTCCAACGCACGCCGCCAGACGAGCTTCTCCTCGCTGGATGTTTCGCCGATCATTGATGACGACGACAACGAGATCGAGATCGACATGAAGGATGTCCGCGTGGACACCTACCATGCCAGCGGCGCGGGCGGACAGAACGTCAACAAGACCAGCTCTGCCGTCCGAATGACGCACTTCCCGACCGGCATCGTCGTTTCCTCCCAGACCAGCCGCGATCAGGTTCACAACCGTGAAAACTGTATGCGCATGCTGCGTGCAAAGCTCGTTGAACTGCGCGAGCGTGAGCGCGAGGAAAAGATGGCGGATATCAAGGGCGAGATGAAGAAGATCGAATGGGGCAGCCAGATTCGCTCCTACGTCTTCCATCCGTATTCACTGGTTAAGGATCATCGCACCGGCTATGAAACCAGCAACGTGGACGCGGTCATGGACGGCGAACTTGACGGTTTCATCACCGCATATCTGCAAATGCAGTAAGCAAACGACGGTTTTTGAACGTCAGTGGATATTCATAAACAGGGGGCGGGCGGTTTCGCCCGCCTCTTCTTTAGCGCATGGACATGACAAAAAACCGCCCGCATGAGTTAATTTCACGGGCGGAAGTGCAGGCGGGACTCAGCCCGCTGATGGGAAATATGAAAAAACAAAAAGGTATGGTCAGCCTGCTGGCGGCGCTCGCTGTCCTTCTCGCCGCTTTCGGTTCACTCTGCGGCGCGGTCTATCGTGAGGCGATTTCTCCGGAGCTTTATGGCGAAAAGTCCCGTGCGGCGGTTGCTCGGGAGCATGGCATGAACGGGGAGGACGCGGTGAGCGCATATATCGGTATGGATGCGGCGCGTCAGGCAGAAGCGGCAAAAATCATCGCCCTGTATATGGAATTGGGCAAGGAGGATACGCCGCTCGCGCTTGAGGAACTGAACGCCAAGGAAATTTCGCACATGGCGGATGTCCGCAGGATCGTGGAGCAGCTCGGAAAGATGCGCACGCTCTGGATCAGCCTTGCCGCGGGGTTGACGGTGGTCATCGCGTGGGTCGGCGCAGGACTGGAAAAGCGCCATCGTTCGGTGGCGATCGGTGCGGCTTGCGGTCTTGGCATTTTGGCACTGATGGCTGCCGTTTTTGCGGCGATGATGAACACGTCCGGCTTTTCGACGATGTTTGTCGGGCTGCATAGGCTGCTGTTCGCCAATGACAATTGGCTGCTTGACCCGGCGACGGATATGCTCATTCGGATGATGCCGCAGACTTTGTTTGAAACGGCGTTTGCCGATGTAATGGGGCAGTTTGCACGCGCATTTGCCCTTGCGCTGGCGCTGATGGCGGCGGTGTATGCGGTGGTTTCCGGAATGATTCGCCGCCAGTTGACGGAGGAAAAAGAAGCATGAATTACGAACAGAATGCGAGAGAACAGGCGGAGCGGCTGAAGGCTGCCGGGCATGCGACGATTTTGGCGATTGAATCCAGCTGCGACGAAACGGCGGCTGCCATCGTCCGCGATGGACGGCAGGTGATTTCTTCCGTCATCTCGTCTCAGATTCCGCTGCACGCGATGTACGGCGGCGTTGTGCCGGAGATCGCGTCCCGCGCCCATGTGGAGAGCGTCGATCCGGTGGTGGATGAGGCGCTCAAGAAGGCGGATATGCGCCTTGAGGACGTGGACGCGGTCGCTGTGACCTACGGCCCCGGCTTGGTCGGTGCGCTGCTCATCGGCGTATCGGCGGCGAAGGCATTGGCGTATGCCGCGAATAAGCCGCTCATCCCGGTCAACCACATTGAGGGACATGTCAGCGCGAACTACGTTTCCCATCCGGATCTGGAGCCGCCGTTTGTCTGTCTGGTTGCGTCCGGCGGACACAGCCACATTGTTCGGGTGGACGATTACGGCGTGTATACGCTGCTGGGACAGACGATGGACGACGCCGCGGGCGAAGCGTTTGACAAGGCGGCGCGTGTGCTGGGGCTGCCGTATCCGGGTGGGCCTTTGCTGGATAAGTTGAGCCGCGAAGGAAACCCGCATGCGCTGAAATTGCCGCATGTGCAGACGCCGGGACGCTATGATTACAGCTTCTCGGGACTGAAAACCGCGCTCATCAACACGGTGCATAAACTGCGCCAAAACGGGCAGGATGTGCCCGCGGCGGATATTGCCGCGAGCTTCCAGCATGCGGCGGTGGAGCTGCTGAGCGACAAGGCGATGCTCGCCGCGGTGGAAACGGGCGCAAAGACGGTTGCGCTGGCGGGCGGCGTTGCAAGCAATTCCGGACTGCGCAACACGATGAACGATAAATGCCAGAAGGCGGGTGTTCGTCTGGTGATGCCGCCGCCCATCCTCTGCACGGATAACGCGGCGATGATTGGCAGCGCGGCATTCTACCGGCTGATGCGCGGCGAAATTGCGGGGCTGGATTTGAACGCCTGTCCGTCGCTGAAATTGGTCTAAAACCCTCTTTTAAATTCGAAATGGCATCAAAAAAGCCAGCGAATCGTCGGGAAAACCCGGCTGTTCGCTGGCTTTTTTAATGGGTGAGAGGGGAGCGGGGCTCCTGCGTTTTGCAAAACTGCGGCGAAGGTGAGGGCGGCTGACTTTACCCGACATTATCCTCAATGGGAACAAACAGCGCCGGTTCGGGTGAAAGCGTGGCGGTGGGTTCGGGTGAGGCGGTCGGCACGGGCGTAGGCTCGGACGTCGGTTCTGCGGTGACCGGAATCGGCGTCAGAAACAGCGGCTCGGGCGTCGTCGTATCGACGGCAGCGGAGAAGAGAAGCGCCTGCGTCTGCTTGCCTGCCGCGCCGTCTACGTTCAAGCCGTGGTCGCGCTGAAAATCTTCGACTGCCTGAATCGTGCCGCCGTAATAACCGCCGGTGACGCTGCCATGATAATAGCCCAGCTCAGTCAGCCGCATTTGCAGCATGTAGACATCCGTGCCGGTTTTGCCCTTGGAGAGCGTGCGGTAGGAGGTCGGGAAGTTTTCTCTGCTGTAAACCGGCGTGGGGGTCGGCGCGGGAAGCGGGTTTTCGCGCAGCGTGTCCATGTTCAGCGTGGGCTTGAGCGCCATGGTGTATTCCGGGTCGTAATCGCCCTCGTAAACGGTGATGATGGTGCCCGCCTTGCAGTTTTCGTAAATCCACTTGGCGTCGGAAACGAGCAGACGGACGCAGCCGTGCGACGCGGGCGTGCCCAGCGCGTTGAAGGACTTGACGGAAAGCGTCGTTTCATCCGGCTCGGAATAGAGGACGGAGTGGAAAGCGTTGGCGGAATCAATGCGCGTCAGATACTGCGCGTGAGAACCCCATGTCGGGAAATACCCCCAGCGTGCGCGTTTTTTGGGCATGATCGTCGTGCCGCAGGGCGTCGGGTAATTGGCTGTGCCGGTGGAGCAGATCATTTCGCGGACAAGGATGTTGTATTCTCCCGTTTCGTCGTAGGTATAGGCGCGGGTAATCTGGTTGACGACATCGACCATCAGGGTATAGCGAGTCGGCTCGGGCGTCGGCGAGGGGCGCGGCGTCGCGTCGGCGGGAACGGCGTCGGAGGAAAAAAGAAGCTCCTGCGTTTCGCGCCCGGCGATGCCGTCGGCGTTCAAGCCGTTGTGGGTCTGAAAGGCTTTAACCGCGGCTTTGGTCACTTTGTAATAGCCGCCGGAAACTTTTGCTGTATAAAAGCCCAGCTCGGAAAGGCGGGATTGTATGGCGCGTACCCGATCGCCGGAGTCGCCGTATTTCACCGTTTTGGAAAAGGTAAAGGCGGCAGGGGTCGGCAGATCGGGCGTTGCCTGCACGGCAAAAAACTCGCTTTCATGGGATTCGCCGCCGTCGCCGTAAAGAAAGCTGACACCGCCCGTATCGTTTAAAACCACTTGCCCGGAATCATCCTCCCAAAGGATCTTTTCGCTGAGGGCAAGGGAGGGAAGCAGCATCAGAATGAAAAAAATGAGCGTAAGATGTTTCATGGATTCCTCTCTCAAACTAAAAATGCCGGTTAAACCGCCGCGAAGCGAAGATGGGGTTTGGGGATGAAATCCCCAAGCAGGTCTGGACGGCAGTCCAGCGTAACCCCGATGGGTAAAAAAGCAGTTTCAGAGCAGAATGCGAAGCATTCTGTAATTGAAACGGTTTCATACTGAAAAGCATATTTTCAGAAGCAGACAGGTATAAAAACATCGCAAAGCAGGGGCGGGATTTTTTAGCTCCGCTTCAGTCCTTCCTATCTGTTATCATAACACAGGGAAGGCATAAAAACAACCGGAGACCGCCTCCCCGGAAGGGAAGCGGTCTCCGGCGCAACAAAGGAGAAAGTTACATGAAGATTGGAGAAGGGGAAGTTATTTGCTGCTGGTGGTATCGACATCGGTCGGCTGCGGAACGACCAAATCAAGGGTCATTTCCTTGCCGTTGCGGTCAATCTTGACGGCAACCGTGTCGCCCGGCGTCTGCTTCGCTTTAAGAGCGTTCAGCTCATCGGCAGTCTTGACATCCTCGCCCGCAAAGCCGACGATGATGTCGCCCTTCTGCAGACCCGCACGCTCAGCAGCGCTCATCGTCGATACATCCGTGATATACACGCCGACCGGCATGGAATACTGCTTGCTCATGTCTTCCGTGATGTTCTGGATGGTGATGCCCAGCATGATCTGGCTGCCCTTGGTCTGATCCTTGACGGAATCCGGGTCGTTGATCATCTGCTCGACGAGTTCCTTGATGTTGTTGACCGGGATGGCATAACCGATGCCCTCGATGCTCACGGAAGAGCTCTTGGCATAGACCACGCCGATGACGTTGCCGTAGGAATCGAACAGCGCACCGCCGGAGTTGCCGGGGTTAATCGCCGCATCCGTCTGGATGGCGTTGATGGTCACGTCGTCAATGGTCAGTTCCTGCTCGACGGCGGAGATGATGCCCGCGGTCACGGAGCCATGAACCTTGCCCATCGGGTTGCCGATGGCAACCGCCAGCTCGCCAACCTCAAGCTGATCGCTGTCGCCGAACGTGGCGGCATTCAGACCCTTCGCGTCGATTTTCAGAACCGCGATATCGTTGTTCTCAGAGCTGCCGACGAGCGTCGCCTCATAGGTCTGCTCCTCCTCGCCCTCTTCGCCGGAGTTGACATAGACCGTGATCTTGTCCGCGCCGGAGATGACGTGGTTGTTGGTCAGAATGTAGCCGTCTTCGGAAATGATGATGCCGGAGCCGGCAGCCGTTTCGGTGTATTCCTGCGTACCGCCGCGGCCGCCGCGTCCGCCATAGCCGTAACCATAGCCATAGCCGAACATGCTGCCGAACGGATTGTAGTAATTATCATAGTTGTTGTAGACCACCTTGGTCTCCGTCTCGATGGCGACGACAGACGAGCGGCACTTTTTGGCGATCTCCGGGATGGAGAGCGAATCTTCATGAGAAGCCGCTTCAACGACGCTGAAATGTTTGTCGTTGGTTTCCGCCTGCGCCATCACGGAGAAGCCAGCCGTCGCCGTCAGCGCCAATGCTGCGGTCAGAGCGACGATGGAACGAATATTCTTTTTCATCATTAAGATCTCCTTTCGGGGGAATAAGCTTGATGTGGTTTCGCCTTTTCCTTCAGGCGATGGCTATATTATAGGCAAGGGCTTTGAAGGAAAAATGGTAGATATGAGGAAAAAACATTGAGACATTGTGACAGAATTGTGTCAAGGTCAATGCGCCAGGCACAAAGCGGCAAAACCGAGCGTGAGCAGGTCAAAACCGACGCGCATCAGCGGCGGCGTATCGCGCAAAAGGCGGGTGCCGCTGGTCATGATGCCCACGCCTGCGCCGGTGTTCGGATCGGCGAACAGTTCGGCGCACATGCCGTAGGCAACGCCCTGATGCCCGACGGGCGACACGCCGGGAAACACGTTCGGCAGATAGGCGACATTCAGCCCGCGCCCGATGGAGCCGATGCCGCCCAAGCCATCCTGCGGCATGCGCATGAGGTCGAGCGACGAGCGGGAAAGGACGCCCATTTCGCCGTGGGAGGCGAGCAGACCGAGCAGCTTTGCCATGCCGTCGCTGTCGGTGATGAGCCGTCCTGCGGCGCAGAGATAATCCCGTTCCGGCTCGAAGGGATCGGCGGGGCGGGCGGCGAGTTTGGCGGCGTCGTATTTGAGCCGCGGCAGGAAAAAGCGGACGCCGTATCCGTTGGCGATGTCGGATGCGGGGGAAATGCGCCGGGGATCATAGCTGGCGCGGATGGAAAGCGGATCAAACACACGCTGACGCATGATGTCATCAAACGGCATGTCGGCGGCGCGTTCCATGACGACGCCCGCGACGCCTGCGCCGAGGTTGCTGTAATGGAAGGATTCGCCCGGACGGGTAGGCAGCCAGTTTTCCGGTGCGCTGAGCAGCTCGCGGAGTGTGCAGCCCGGCTGCATGCCGCGTGAGCCGTAATTGCCTTCGTCGCAAAGGGCGGCGCTGTGGGTCAGGAGCATGCGCAGGGTGACGGGACAATCCGGCGCATGCGGATTGCGGACGGGATAGCCCAGATATGTCGAAAGTTCTTCATCGAGCGAAAGCTGACCGGATTCGACGAGGGAAAGCGCACCGAACGTCATGACCAGCTTGCTGACGGAAGCGACGCGGAAGCAGGTTTCCGGCTCGACAGGTACGGCAGGATGCAGCCGGGCGTTGCCAAAGCAGAAGGTTTCGTGCTGACCGGACGGGCTGCGCAGGACGATGCACGCGCCGACGGTTCGGTTTTCGCGGAGGATATCTTCGACATAGCTTTCAAAAAGAATGCGTCCCCGGAGAGAAAGCCGTCCGTCTTCGGTATATGTGAATTCAGGCAGGCGGGCGGTTAGGTACTTTGCCCGCTCTGTGAGCCGGGAAATTTCGGATTCAGTTGGATTTTTCAAGGCGGTTGCCTCCTTGCGGTTCTTCTTCATGTCAGTATAAGCCGCGGGAAAAGGGCTGTCAACGAGAAAAAATGCCGCGAATGCTTGCATGGGGGTTGACAATCCTGTATAATAAATTAATTTAAATTCGACTGATGGAAAATTGAATGAGGTGAAGAAGTTTGACGAATTTTCTGGCTGCGCTGGGGCAGCTCGGTCAGCCGCTTTCGATTGTTACGCTGCTGCTGCGCATTGGCGTGGCGGTACTCATCGGCGCGATTATCGGCATTGACCGCGAAATCAAGAATCGTCCCGCGGGCATGCGCACACATGTGTTGGTTTGCGTGGGCGCGGCGCTGGTTGCCATGATTGAATGCCAGTCCATTGCGGATGCGGTTGCGCTGGGCGACGCGTCCATCGGCGTCAGCATGGGACGCATTACGACCTCTGTTATATCGGGCATTGGTTTTCTGGGCGCGGGAACGATTTTTATGAGCGACCACAAGATCTCCGGTCTGACGACGGCAGCGTCCCTCTGGTGCACGGCGTGCATCGGTCTGGCGGTGGGCTTTGGCTATATCGTGATGGCGCTGCTGGCGGGCGCGATTGTGCTGGCGATTTTGAAGCTGATGCAGCGCGTTGTTCATGTCAATACGCTCAAGCGGCTGGAGGTTCAGTTTATCCACCGCACGCAGACGCTGGCGTTTCTCAACGAGTACTTTACGAATCTGGGCGTGACGGTGCTGAATGTCGATTTCCATGCGGAGAGCCGACCGGAGGGCAATCTGTATACCAATCTGTATACGCTGACCATGCCCTCTAAGACGAGCTATGTCGATGTGATCGGCACGCTGTCCGAGTATCCGAACATCCGAACGGTTCGAACGAGAAACCTGTAAAAGCGGCGGCTTTACGTCGTTTCCCATACTGAAATGGAAAGCCTCATCCTTCACCTGCGGGTGGCGATGAGGCTTTTTGCGTACAGGGCATTTGGACGCGGAAGATATTTCGGGTCAGGAAAAAGGAAAAAACGAGCGCGGTCAAGTCGCTGATGCTCTGACAGAAAATCAACCCCCGTTCTCCGAACAGGCGCGGCAGAATGAGCAGGAGAGGGATAAAGAACAGCCCCTGCCTGCCGGTTGCGACGAGGGAGGAACGGAGGGTCATGCCCATCGCCTGCGTGAGCATGGTCATCAGGACGACGGCGCTCTGCGCAAAGAAGGTGGCGCTTTGCGTGCGCAGAGCCGAAGAAGCGAAGGCGGCGGTTTCGGCATCCGGCGCAAAGCGTGATGCCAGCGCGGGAGCAAGAAGAAACGTGACGGCGCTCAGCACAAGGGTTGCGCCAAACGCGGCTTTCTGACAGAAGAGATAGGCGGTTTTACAGCGCTCGAATTTGCCCGCGCCGAAGTTGATGCCGCAAACAGGCTGGAAGCCCTGCCCAAAGCCGATGAGCGCGGAGGAATAGAGCGTACAGACGCGGACGGCAAGCCCCATGCCCGCCAGCGCATGCGCACCGAAGGCTGCGCATATTCGGCTGAGCAAAACGGCGGAAAGGCTCGTTGTGCCCTGACGGAGGAGCGACGGAAGACCGGAACGCATGATCTCCCGGAGGATGGACAGGGTTGGTTTGGCTTGACGCAGACGCGGACGGATGAGCGACGCATCCCGGCGCAGAGCGAGCAGCAGGAGCGCAAAGATCGCGCTTTCCCGGATGAGCATGGCGGCGCCCGCACCATGCACGCCGAGATTCAGAAGCACGCAGAGAACATAGAGAAGCGTTGCGCCCAGAAGAGCGCCGACGAGATAGGCGACCATGTTGCAAAGCGTTTTGCCCTGCGCACGAAGGAGGCTGCTGAGCGTCAGCGAACCGCAGAGCATCGGCGCACACAGGCAGACGTAACGCGCATAGACTGCGCCGCGGGCGAGATCGGATGCCGCGCTGAGCAGAGAAAGCACGGGCGCGGCAAAGAACAGACCGACGACAAGGAAAATACAGGAAATCGCCAGCGCCGCAAAAAAGCCGACGGACGCGGAGCGGAGGGCGAGGTCGCTGTTTCCGCAGCCCAAAGAGCGGCTGACGGAACTGCCTGCGCCCATGCCGAGCGTGAAGCCGACGGTCTGCTCCAGCGCGGTCAGCGCGAAGCATGCGCTGATGGCGGCGGAGAGCCGCGCATCCGCCCTGCCCAGAATCAGCGCTTCGAGCAGGCTGCACAGGGATGAAGCCACCATGGCGGCGACGCTCGGCGCGGCAAGCTTCAGCGTCAGGCGGCGCACATCGCCCGCAAGCCGATCCTCTTTTTCGGCAGATAAACGCTGCACGGCTTCCCTCCATCCCGCGATCCAATCATGTCAAAAAAGGATATAAAGACGAACATTTTTGAATCCATCATTGACAGGCGTGCGTCGTTAGCGTATCATGGATGTAAACGCCGCACGCAGTTCCTCCATGACAGGATGGACGGAAAAAAGAAAAATCATGCGGCGCGTGAAAGAGGAGGAAGAGCGATGCTCATTGGCGCACTGGAAGCAGGCGGAACGAAGATGGTTTGCTCGATCGGAAATCCGGAAGGTGGTGTCTTGCAGCGGGCGAGTTTCCCGACGCTGACGCCGGATGTGACGATTCCGCAAATCGTGGATTTTATCGGCAAGTTTGATGTAAAGGCGTTGGGCATCGGCTCGTTCGGTCCGCTCGACCTGAACCCGGCTTCGCCGACCTACGGCTGGATCACCAAAACCCCCAAGACCGAATGGATCGACTATCCACTGCTGAATACGCTTCAGGAGGCGCTTGGCGTGCCGACGGGCATCGACACGGACGTGAACGCAGCCGCGCTGGCGGAACATACGATGGGAGCGGGCAAGGGACTTTCCAGCCTGCTGTATGTGACGGTCGGCACGGGCATCGGCGGCGGTCTGGTGATCAATGGCAAGATGGTGCATGGGCTTGTCCATCCGGAGATGGGACACATGATTCTCGCGCCGCAGGAGGGCGACTCCATGCCGGACGGCGTATGTCCGTTCCACAGGCATTGCCTGGAGGGGCTGGCGAGCGGTCCCGCGATCGAAAAGCGCTGGGGGCTTTCGGCAAAGCTGATGACGCAGGATCATCCCGCGTGGGATTTGGAAGCGAACTATCTGGCGCAGATGTGCGTGAACATGATTCTGACCGTATCGCCGGAACGCATTGTACTGGGCGGCGGCGTCATGCAGCAGATGCACCTGTTCCCGAAGATTCGCAAGCGCGTTCTCGCGCTGCTGGGCGGATATGTGGCTTCTCCGAGCATCACGCCGGAAGGCATTGAAAGCTATATTGTGCCGCCGGCACTGGGCGTCAATTCGGGCGTCATCGGTGCGCTGCTTCTGGGCGCGGAAGCGCTGGAACAGGCGGACAAATAACAAACAAGAAGCATAACAAGGGGCTGTCAAGCCAACAACACCGATATTTCAAGAGTAAAACTGAGTATTCGCGCCCGAAGGTTTCCAAAGGGCGAGAGGAAAGCCCTTTGGTGGGGCGATGGGGCAAAGCCCCATATCCACAAATACTTAGATATTTGCTTCTTGAAATGTTCGGTTTAAGCTTGACAGCCCCTGCTGTATAGCGACGCTCTTGAAAGCGTGCGCCGGATTATCTCTCGACTTCGTCTTCGGGAATGCGGTAGAGCTGGCGGTTATCCAAGCCCCAGACCTTTTCGGAGAAGCCGCCCGGCATGGCGCGGGAAAGGGCTTCATCCATCTCGAACAGGCGTGCATCCAGCGTGTCGATCGTATTGAGCACCTCGGCTTCGGGGAACTTCGGCGCGATCGGGCTGCCGTAATCCGGAATGCCGTGGTGAGAAAGCACCATGTGCTGGAGGAGCAGCGCCTTGGCGGGGGAAGCCTTCGTCTTTTCGGCGGCGAGCTGGATGTTGACGACGCCGCGGACGATATGCCCCAAGAGCTTGCCATCCACGCTGTAATCGGAAACCAGACCAAGCGTGTCGGCATCCATCTCGTCGATCTTGGCGAGGTCATGGACGATGACGCCGGCGGTCAGCAGGCTGGGGTTGAGCTGGGGATAGACGCTCATGATGGCGTTTGCCGTGCGCAGCATGGTGGTCATGTGGTGGAGCAGACCGCTGCGCTCGGCATGGTGCATCTGCTTGGCGGCAGGAAAAGTCAGCAGCTGATCGCCTGCTCGGTCGAGCAGCTCGCAGGTGATGAGCCGCAGATCTTTATCCGCGATATGATCCGCCGCACGGATGATTTCCTCGCGCATTTCACGCGGGTCACGCGGCGCACAGGGGATGAGCGTGGACATATCCACCGCGTCGCGGCTCTCGGCGGCGCGAATCTTTTCCACGCGCAGCTGCATGCGTCCGTTGAATTCGTTGCCGGTTGCGCGAACCTTGACGATGCTGCCCGCCAGCGGGGGCTGAACGGTGCCATCCCACATTTTGGCATTGATGGAGCCGGTTTTATCGGCGAGGGTCATATCCAGATAATTCTTGCCGTTGGCGCTGGCACGCTGCTCGGCAGAGCGAACGATCAGATAGCCTTCAAAGCGGTCGTCGCGCTTGATTTCAGCTAAATACATGGTCATAATCTCCTTCCTGATGTCAATTGATATTATGAACGATACGCCCCGGCTTTGCAAGGGAAAGTTTATTTCGCTTCGGAACGCGCCGAAAAAAAGGGGTATGAAATATTATACTACCCCAACGGGAGAAAAGGAGGGACAGAAAGTAAAAAGCCTTATATTACAATGAAATTTGATATGACTTCCGTGAAAAACAGCATGAAAATCGAGACGGGAACTATTCAACCCGTTCAAAAATAGCCGTTGACATCTGTTGAAACGTTGATTATAATAAACATACAAACGTCAACAGCTATAAAAAATAAATCGCAAAATCGTTGATTTATCTCAGAAATGCTGTCGGCGCGGCTACGTTACTCAACGGGAGGAATCCCGTTGAAATAAAAAGAAGAGGTGTTTCCCATGAAAAAGATCCTTGCGTTGGTCATGGCTCTGCTCGTCGTACTGGTTTGCGGCGTAGCGACCGCTGAGCAGGCTGCTCCGAAGATCGGCATCGCGATTTATCAGTTCGCCGATAACTTCATGACGCTGTATCGTACCGAGCTGGTTCGTTACCTGACTGAAGACTGCGGCATCCCGGCTGAGAACATCACCGTGATGGACGGCAAGAACGACCAGGCTGAGCAGACCAACCAGATTGACGGCTTCATCGCTGACAATGTGGATGTTATGATCCTCAACCTCGTGCAGAGCACGTCCGCTGCGACCGTCATCCAGAAGGCTGACGCCGCTGGCATCCCGGTTGTTTTCATCAACCGTGAGCCGAGCGCTGAAGACATGAACCTGTCCGACAAGATTTGCTACGTTGGCGCCGACGCTCGTCAGTCCGGTACCTTCCAGGGCGAAATCATTGCCGAGACTGAGAACCATGGCGACTTCAACGGCAACGGCGTTGTCGATTATGTCATGATCATGGGCGATCCGGAGAACGTTGATGCGAAGTACCGCACCGAGTTCTCCATCAAGGCTCTTGAAGATGCTGGTCTGAAGACCAAGGAACTGTACAAGCAGCGTGGTGACTGGGATCAGACCAAGGGTCAGGAACTGGCTGCTACTGCTCTGACGCAGTTCGGCAACGATGTTGACGTTATCTTCTGCAACAACGACGCTATGGCGCTGGGCGCTTATCAGGCGATCGTTGACGCGGGTCGCACCGTTGGCGAGGACATCTACCTCGTTGGCGTTGACGCGCTGGACGAAGTGCAGGAAATGGTTAAGGAAGGCAAGATCACCGGCACCGTGCTGAACGACCACATCGGTCAGAGCCACACCGCCGCTGACGCTGCCCTCAAGGCTGCTAAGGGCGAGACCCTTGAGAAGTACTACTGGGTTGACTATGTGAAGGTCACCAAGTAATTTCTTGAAAAGGTAACAAAAGGGTGCGTGCGCGTCGTGCGCATGCACCTTTTTAATGAGCAAAAGGGGGACACGTTCATGGCGGAATATCGTCTTGAGATGCGTGATGTTGTCAAACAATTTCCGGGCGTTAAGGCGCTCGATCACGCGCAGCTCAAGCTCAGACCCGGCACGGTTCACGCGTTGATGGGCGAGAATGGTGCGGGAAAATCCACCTTGATGAAGTGCATGTTCGGCATTTACAAGATGGATGAGGGCGAAATCTATTACGAGGGCAAGAAGGTTGAAATCAACGACCCGCTTCAGGCGCTGAACATGGGCATCGCGATGGTGCATCAGGAGCTTCAGCCTGTGCCGGAGCGTTCGGTTGCTGAAAATATTTACATCGGTCGTTACCCGATGAAGAAGCTTTTGGGCTGCATTCCGGTCATTGACCATGAGAAAATGTACGCGGATACCGAACGACTGCTGAAAAAGGTCAGAATGAACTTTAACCCCAAGCAGCGTTTGGGCGATCTTTCCGTGTCGCAGATGCAGTCTGTAGAAATCGCCAAGGCGGTTTCGGCAGATTGCAAAGTTCTGATTCTGGACGAGCCGACTTCTTCCTTGACGGCTAACGAGGTTGAGGCACTGTTCCGTATCATCGAGGATTTGAAGGCAGAGGGCGTTTCGATTGTCTATATCAGCCATAAGATGGATGAGATCCTGCGCATCTCCGACGAAGTGACCATCATGCGCGACGGTCATTATATCGGCACTTGGGATGCGAAAGAGCTGACCACCGACAAAATCATCACGCAGATGGTGGGTCGTGAGCTGAGCAACCTCTTCCCGGAACGCCACAACGTGCCGGGCGAAGTGGTTTTCGAAGTTGATGATTTCACGTCCATCAACCCGCGCTCTTTCCGCCATTGCACATTCAATGTGCGCAAGGGCGAAATTCTCGGCGTTGCGGGTCTGGTCGGCGCACAGCGCACAGAGCTGATGGAAGGTATCTTCGGCATTCGTGCGCATAACGCGGGTACGGTCAAATTCAAGGGAGAGGAAATCAAAATTTCCCGCCCGCGTGACGCAATCAAGCATGGTATTGCGCTGTTGACGGAAGACCGCCGTGCGACGGGCATTATGGGTGTGCTTTCCGTTGCGGATAATATCTCCATTGCGAGCCTTGACCAGTATCTGTACATGGGCATCGTGATTAACGACAAGAAGATTGAGCAGCTTGTTCAGGACAATGTGAAGAAGATGAACATTAAGACGCCTTCTTCCAAAACGCAGATTCAGTCTCTCTCCGGCGGTAACATGCAGAAAGTGCTGATTGGACGCTGGCTTGCTAATAACCCGGACGTTTTGATTTTGGACGAACCGACGCGCGGTATCGACGTTGGTGCAAAGTATGAAATCTATTGCATCATCGAGGAGCTTGCCCGCGCAGGCAAGAGCATCATCATGATTTCTTCCGAAATGAGCGAGATTATCGGCATGAGCGATCGTGTCATGGTCATGTGCGACGGCAGAATCACGGGCTTTATTGATGGCAAGGAAGCTAACCAGCAGAATATCATGACGTTGGCAACGCAGTTTGAAACGCAGCCGACAGCCGCAGACTGAATAACTCAAAGGAGAAATTGATTTATGGGCAAGAAATTCAGCGTGAAATCCATTGGCAAATGGCTTTCCGAGAACATCATCATCGTGCTGATCCTCCTCGCATCCGTGTTTGTCAGCACGCAGAACAAGAACTTCCTTTCTGCGAACAACATTCGTAACCTGCTTTCTAACACTGCCGTTCGCTTCATCATTGCTTGCGGCGTTTCTGGCTGCTTGATTACCAAGGGTACTGACCTCTCTGCTGGTCGTGTTGCCGGTCTTGCGGCGTGCCTTTCCGGTATTCTGATGCAGCGTGCCAACTACGACCAGCGTTTCTATCCGGGCATGCCGGAGATGCCGCTGTTCGTGGTGCTGCTCATCGTCGTGGCACTGTGTGCGCTCATCGGTGCGGTGAATGGTTCGGTCATCGCGTTCCTCAAGGTTCCGCCGTTTATTGCGACGCTGGGCATGCAGACTCTGGTTTACGGTGCCTGCCTTGTCTACACGGGTGCGATTCCGATTGGCGGTCTGCGCAGTGATTACACGGGTCTTGCGACGGGCTATGTTGGCACGCGCATGCTGAGCAACCTGACGATTATCGCGATTTTCATTGGTCTGTTCATGTGGTTCTTGTATAATAAGACCCGTTACGGCAAGTATATGTACGCAATTGGTGGCAACGAGAACGCGGCTGAGGTTGCGGGCATCAATGTCAACAGAAGCAAGATTTTGATCTACATGCTGGCTGGTGCGCTGTACGGTCTGACGGGCTTCCTGGTTTGCGCGAAGTCCGGCGGATGCTCGGTTAACACTGCGCAGGGCTGGGAACTTGAAGCAATCGCAGGCTGCACCATCGGCGGCGTTTCTGTTAACGGCGGCGTCGGTACGATTCCGGGCATCCTTGTTGGCGTTCTGGTGTTCGAAGTGCTGAAGATTGTTCTTCAGTTCCTCGGCGTCGAATCTTCCTACACCTACATCGCGCAGGGTCTGGTTATCATCATTGCAGTTGCGCTTGACCTGCGTAAGTATCTGGCGAAGAAGTAAAAAATCGACTATAAATCCGCTGCGTGTCATGCGCGGCGGATTTTTGGATTTGAGAAAGGAATTTTGCTATGAACAAAGGAAAAAAACCAAAAAAGAAAATTGATGAAGCCATGGTTGATCAAATCGTAAAGGAAAGCAAACAACAAAAGAATTTGAAAGAGCAGATTTATGATCGAATCAACATTCCACTTCCTGTGCTGGATGTGTTTATCGTGGTGTGCGTGATTGCGCTTGCAGCGATTCTCATTTTTTGCAGAACAAAGTAGATGAGAATAATTCTCAAATAATATTTTAAAAACCCTTGACAATGACGCGAATATCGTGTATGATAATGATACAGATTCTCAAGAACGGAGTGAGCAGACGATGAAAGCGAGAATCAGCGCACAGGCGAAAATGGTTCTCGGCGTCCTTTCGGAAAAACGCTGCCACCTGACCGCCGACGAGATTCTGGAAAGTCTGGACGGGATCGGGACGGCAACGGTCTACCGTGCGCTTGACCACCTGACGGAGATGGGTCTGATTCGCAGGCTGTCCGTCGGAAAGAAAAGCGCGGTGTACGAATATATCCGCACCAATCATATGCACTTTGTCTGCGAACGATGCGGAAATATATTCGATATCGAAGCGGATTTCACCGGAATGGCTGCCGAGGCGGCAAAGCATTTCGGACATCGGGTCAGCTGGTGCGAAATGACCGGGCATGGCGTTTGCCGAGACTGTTTGGAGAAAGAAAAGGCGTCAACCGAGGAAGAATAAGCGAGAGCTGTCTTCTCGGCTCAACAAAGAAACGACAAATCAAAATCAAGGAGGAAACGATGATGAAAAAGTGGGTTTGCACGGTTTGCGGTTATGTTTGGGAAGGCGAGAATCCGCCTGAGAAGTGCCCGCAGTGCGGCGTTCCGGCGAGCAAGTTCGTCGAGCAGAAGGGCGAAATGGCTTGGGCTGCCGAGCATGTGGTCGGCGTAGCGCAGGGCGCTCCGCAGGAGATCATCGACGGTCTGCGTGCGAATTTCGCGGGCGAGTGCAGCGAGGTCGGCATGTATCTGGCGATGGCGCGTGTTGCGCACCGCGAGGGCTATCCGGAGATCGGTCTGTACTGGGAGAAGGCGGCTTACGAAGAGGCTGAGCATGCGGCGAAGTTCGCGGAGCTGCTGGGCGAAGTCGTGACCGACTCCACCAAGAAGAACCTTGAGATGCGCGTTGAAGCCGAAAACGGCGCGACCGCGGGCAAGACCGAACTGGCGAAGCTCGCCAAGCAGCATAACCTCGACGCGATCCACGACACCGTGCATGAGATGGCTCGCGACGAAGCCCGTCACGGCAAGGCGTTTGCGGGACTGCTCAAGCGGTACTTCGGCAAGTAAGTCGGCACAGCCTGCGGTGACTTCCGCCGGAATTTGATGAAAAATCGGGCTTTGACACACGCAGACGATATAAACCGATAGAAAAACGATGTCTGCCCGGTCTGGATAGAGCGCTTTTGCTCCGGTGGAGCAAGGAACGCCCGACAAGGCAGGTCGAACGAAAGATTTAAAGAGGATGCTCGAAAGGGCGTCCTCTTTTTCAATGCATAGGAAATTGCGTAAAATCGCCCGCGTGAGCAAGACTTTGATGCGTGGCGGACTTCGGCAGAGGTGAAGGCGGGATCAGCCCGCTTTTTCATGCGGTACATAAAAAATAAAAGCTATATGATTTGCGGATGCGCAAGGCGAAGCGGAGGCTTGCGTTCGAAAAAAGCGGAAGATTTGCTGAACGTGCGTGGTTTTTGAATTTGTTCGGATAGTATTTATAATCCATCATTGGTAACATATTTGTGTATAATTCATCATTGGTAACATTTATTGCTGTTGAAAGTGCAGTAAAATCGTGCTATAATGCTCGTGCCGTCAGGTGAACGGACAAAAGAAAACTAGGGGATGAAAAGTATGTTTGACAACATTGGCGGGAAAATCAAAACGCTGGCAGGCGTGACGTGTGCATTGGGCATGATTGCATCCGTGTGTGGAGCGATAGCGCTTTGGACACAGAATAGCCGTTACACGCCGACAATCTTTTTAGGCGTGCTTGTGCTGGGATTGGGGTGCCTTGGCTCGTGGATCGGTTCGTTTTTTACATATGGATTTGGTCAGCTGATTGAAAATACGGACAATATTCACACAGATAATATGGAAATTCAGCGGCTGTTGAAAAAACAAAATGAAGATAGTACCGATTCGACGTCTGCGGTGCATCGTGCAAGCACAAATACGTCTAAACGCTGGGACAATGAATCAACTCCTACTAATGAGGAATGGATATGCCCAAACTGCGGACTGAGAAATTCAAGGTATGTTGATAGATGTATCAACTGCGATACGAAACGCTGATGTGAACATAGGACATCGTAAAGACAAATAACCCTCTTTCCAATTTCGGAAAGAGGGCTTTCTTTATGCTGTTGAATATTGCGCAAGGACATCCGTGTGCGCAGAGCTTCTGCATTTTTGCGAACTGTGTCGGAAGTGGGGGGGCGGGCTCAGCCCGCTTGAAGGGAAATTTACTTGCGATGCGACGGATACGCCTCCGAGCCGCGCAGAATCAGCCGTCCTTCGTAGGTGATGCGGCGCACGGCACGCGTGCGCTTGTGGTTGCCGGAGAGCTTTTCGATCATCATACCCGCGGCTTCCTCCGCCATTTGCTCAATCGGCTGATTGATTTCGGAGATATTCAGGCTGTGAACCAAGTCGAGTGCATCGACAGAGCCGGGTGCAATGAGCGCGATATCTTGCGGAATGCGCATGCCCTTGTCGTAAATCGCACGAATGGAGCCGATTGCCATCATGTTGTTGCAGCAGAAAATCGACGTGATTTCCGGGTGATGCTCGAGCAGCTCGAGGGTCAGGTGATACGCGCTGTCCGCCTTGAAATCGCCGTAGGCGATGTATTCCTTCCGAGTGGGGATGTTGTGCGCCTTTAGGGAATCCATATAGCCGTTCAGCCGCTCAAGACCGGGCTTGGAGGAGATCGGTCCGGCGATGATCGCGATATTCTTATGCCCGGCTTGAATCAGCGCGTCTACGCATTCAAGGCTCACGTTATAATCATCCTGAAAGACGCCGTCCAGACCGACGCCCTTTAAATCGCGGTCGATCAGCACGATCGGCGTGCCTGTTGCGTTCAGGTCGCGCAAAAAATCGACATTGTATTCTGCATTTTCGGAAATCGGGGAAATGATGATGCCGTCCACCTTTCCCTTGAGCATGCTGAGGATGCGGATTTCCTTTTGCGTGGATTCGTTGGAGTTGCAGATTACGGTGTCGATGCCCTGCTCTGCCAACACGGCTTCCATAAGTGGTCGAGTACGGTTCACCGTTCGGCTTTGTCAGGTTCATGATTTCGTTCTGCCAGGCGATGATGTCCTTCGGCTCGATGGCGTTGATCGGGCGATCCTTGAAATACGGCAGAATCTTCAGGTCGATCATGTTGTTCTTGGATTCCCATGTGCTTTCGCGGATGCGCATCTGTTTGTCGTTTCGGTAGATTTCAACGAAGTCCGAAAACTTCATGTTCAGGTCGGCAGTGCTTTGCAGCAGAAAGCGGCGTTCCCAGTCCAGCGCGTCGCGCCGGCGGGCAAAACCGCGTTTCATTTTCCGTTTCTTTACGCCGCGAAAATCTTCGTAGTAGAAAGAAACGAAGTAGGTTCCGTTGGTGTCCTTGTAAGCGGGCATTACATCGCCTCCCCGTTGTCTGCCGGGGCGTTCATGCCGTAGATCCGTTCATAGTAGTATCTGCGGCTGACCTTCCCGGAGATGGTCGTGTAGTTCTTCGCTTCAAGCTCGGCGTTCCATTTGTGGATGAGCTTGTAGGCGCTGGTGGTGGAAATGCCGAGGTCTTTGGCGATTTCCGGCGCGGTGACGAGAATAGAGTTGTTGGTTTTCATGGTGTGTTCCTCACTTTCTGGATACTATATATTTTTGCTTAGTATCGACGCTTTTATCATACACTAAACAAATATACTTAGCAAGCCCTTTTGAAGAAAAATTTCTAACTTTTTTTATTTAGTATCCCTTGAGCGGGATTTTTTCGTGTGGTATACTGAGCGGGAACGAGATGAATCAGGGAGGAATACCGCTATGGCAGTGGGGGATAGAATCAAACGGGTGCGGAATTTTCGCGGGATGACGATGAAGGAGCTGGGAATGGCGGTTGGCTTTGATGAAAAGAGCGCAGACGTCCGCATTGCTCAGTATGAAAACAATTCCCGCAAACCCAAAGAAGAGCTGATGCGGAAAATCGCCGCGGCGCTGGATGTGAGCGTGGCATATCTGGAAGACCCGACGATGAACGACGCGGAAGGGATTCTTCACGCGCTCTTTGAGCTGGACGACCAGTACCCATGGATGCACCTTGTCGAAACCGTCGATAACACGGATGCCGACCTGCCGCATAAGCGCGTGGCGGTCTGCTTTGATTACAACATCCTTGACAGCTTCATGGCTGAGTGGATGCTTCGCAAGCAGCAGCTCCGGCGCAGGGAGATCACCCGCGAGGAATACCAGGAATGGAAGCTGAACTGGCCTTCCACCGCCGACGACTGCGGGAAGTTCAAACCGAAAAAAGCGTGGAGAAAAGAATAAAGACATGAAAAACCCTCCGAAACTTTGCCGTTTCGGAGGGCATTTTCATGTCTTCCTCAAATTTTGAAGAATAAGACCGAAAGTATCAAATTCGTATCGTTTGGCTTTTGATGGGATCAAAAACTGAACAATACTTGACTTTTTTGACCGTTTCGGATTATTCCCACTCGTTGCAGGAACTCATAACTTAACGAATTTTGCTTAGGAATTATTTGTTCCTGTTCTTCTGAAAATTTTGATTCTCCATATTATCGTAGCTGTACGATGGATGCTTATCAAAACCTTATCAGCGGTGATAAGCACTGGGA
>CAKUCW010000002.1 GCA_934643825.1 uncultured Clostridia bacterium
TGCCGGATTCCACAAAGAAAAGCCTCAGACGAATGTCTGGGGCTTTTTCTTTGTGTATCCGGAGAAATCCTTCTTCCAGCTCATCTTCGACGAAGTCAGAGAACGTACTTGGTTAGGATTTTTCCTGCCGCCCGCAGTACGGGATGCAGGCGGGAAAAATCACCTGGGAGAGTAGGAGGAAGAGCGCGAAAGAGGCTCGGTGCATAATATCGTTTTCTACCAAGCAGAGAATGTACTTGGTTAGGTTTGTCCTCGTGCGCCGCCAGTGGCGGAAACAGCACGGGGTTGAACACCTGGGAGAGCAGGAAGAGGAGCGCAGAAGCAACTTTGTGTATCCGGAGCCCTTCTTCCGGAGCGTTTTCAATGAAATCAGAGAATGCGGGATTGCTGGACGTGTACGCTTAATCTTTGATGCGCCATGCAAGAAAAACTCGTCATGAATCGTTGTTATGATATGGAACATGAAACGTCAATCACTTGCGGGAGAATGTGGCTGCGCGGATTGACGCGGATGCAGCACAGATGATAGAATTTGAATAATAACAAGTGGAGTGAATTCCTGCGGCAATTTGAAAACGACGATACGGAGAAAGCATATGCAGAAGGTAAGACAAATATTGAAATCGATTCTCAGAGACATGCTTATTACTTGCTTGATTCTTGGCGTATTCGGTGCGTTGATTGTCGGATGGAGCATATCGCCGGCGCGGTATATCGATCGGAAGACCGCATACCTGAGTTATGGATTTCCTAAAGAAGTGTATCATTTTGATGCGATCGATCATGGAAAGGACTATGATTCGATTCATATTTTCAAATTGAAGGAATGGGACGGAAAGCGTTTGCTGTGCTATTTGAAGGAGCAGGAGAATTGGAATCCGTTGCCTGTGGATCATCAGAAGGAAGCGGAAAACCATCTTTTGTGCGACGTGGAATTTGATACACATATGAACGACATGTTAGAAGCGGAAGATGGATATTGGATCATTTCTCCAGAAAAGAACCTATTTTGTGTGTACGACCAATTGGAATGCATGCTGTATATCCGCACGGCGAGCAGTTTTACCCATTATAGGTGGAATGAAACAGAATAAACCATTTGATTGACTTCGGCGGATGGGCAATGCGCTATGCTTGATTGAGAAATCAATCGGTGAAACTGATGAATGTGCGCTGCGGTTGAGAAAACGAAAGCGTTGTGTTTACCGGAGGATGAATATGGAAGTCCAGAATGATTTTGCCAACCGAATCAGCGGGCTGTATCAGGCGATTCCGGGTGATTGCCTGTGCAAGAGAGTTTGCTGGGATGAGATCGACGACAGTTTTACTGCGTTTAAAAAAGAAATCAATCGGCAGGCTCATGAAAAAGACTGCATCTATTTATTTCGAACGGAAATGTATGATTACCCGATTCCGTTTTGGGTAAAACGAAACGGAATGTGGGGAACTTGGGCATATCGTGAAGATTTATGCGAAGAACAATATGCGGAAAAATGTATCAATGCGGACAGATGCCAGATTCGGTATGGCATGGGAAGAATCAAGCATTCGATTTTTATGAACGATGAATTTTTGGAAGAATTACGATATGCCGGAACACAATATATATGGATGACCAATCGGCGCAGAGATGCACACGATTTGAATGACATGTTTGAAAACGCGGATGGAAAGCTGAATCTTGCAAAGCTATTTAAAGCGCAGTTTTCTCGGGAAGATCGACTGATTATTTTGGATCTATGCGACGGAGAGTTTGTATTTGATGTGATCGAACAGCCATATTCAACGCGGACAGCAACATAAAAAACCCAAAGAATGATTGGCTCATCATCTTTGGGTGATATACGATTGAAACTGATTTAGCGTATGGACGGCGGACGAAAAGAACAGTCCATGCACATGGTATTGAATGAAAACTGCGGTATCAGGGAGCGTGCTTATGCGCAAAAGGCGTCAGGCATTTTTCGATCGCCCGTCCACCAAGCTCGACGAGCAGCTTCGGGAAGCCCATACCGATGAGAATGCCTAACGCGATAGCGCCTGCGAGGGCGAGCGTCTGCATGCCGCGCAGGGTGAAAGCTGCCATATCGTGGGAAACAAGCGCATACGCCGTGTGATAGATGCCTGCACCGGGGACAAGCGGGAAAATTCCCGTGACGATGAACACCGTGGAAGGCATTTTCATGGCGACCGAAAGCATGCGCGAAAAAAGCGTTAAAACAATCGCCGCCAGCGTTGTGGCAAGAAACAGCCCCAGCGATTCGGCAAGCAGGTAGGATGCCCACGCAACCGCGCCGCAGAGCGCACAGGCGAGATAGCTCCGACGCGGCGCATGAAAGAGAATGGCAAAGGAAAATACGCCCAGAAAGGCGGAGAGAACCGGTCCGATCATAGAAGAAGCCCTCCCAGTGCGTTGATGAGGAGCGTACCGCCGCAGACACCCAGCGCGATGCAGACGGCAGTCAGCACGGCGCTGATGCAGTGAATGACGCCGGAGAGATAATCGCCGTTGAAAAACTCGCGGATGGACGTCGTAAACGTGACACCGGGAACCATCGGCACAATGCCGCCGATGATTACCCAGGATGCGCTGAGCGCGGGAAAGGCGGTAGCCAGCAGTTCGCTGAGCAGCGTGACGAGGATGCTGCCCCAGATATAGGGCATGAAACCGGAATGGCGGCGTTGGGCGGCAAAAAGATACAACTGGAGCAGGAGTCCGACAGGGAACGCGGCGATACTGTCCAGCAGAGATCCGCCGAAAAGATAGCAGAAGCTTGCCGCGCCCAGTGCGCAGGCGAAGACATGCGTCATCGGGCGCTCGGGGACGAGTGTTTCTGCGCGGCAGAGCGCCGATTCTGCGTCGTCGATGGACAGATGACCGCAGCAGATTTCGCGTGAAATGCCGTTCACGGCGTCGATACGGCTGAGGTTGACGCCGCCCAGCGGAACATGCCGAACAAGGCTCAGCGCATGCTCGGTTCCTTCGCCTTCGGTGGCAAAAATGCCGTTGGAAATGACATAGACATTGTGATCCGTGACGCCGTACGCATCGAGAATGCGCGTCATGGTTTCCTGAACGCGGAAGATTTCGGCGCCGTTTTTCAGCAGGATGCTGCCTGCGTGCCCGGCAAGCTCCAGCGCTTTGCGATGTTCGTCCATGGGTATCCTCCCAAACATGAGTTACCCTGCAAGTATACCACAAAGAGCAGGGGATGAAAACAAAAAAGCGGACAGAGCCTGCGCAGATTTGTGAGCGGCAGTCTGATGAGGACAGACAGCCTTTCGCCTTTTTTAATCAGGAAGAAGCATGGGACAAAACCATCTTTTCAAACGCCTTTGCTGCAATGCTCAGCGCCTGTCCGCTTCGGCGGGCAAGGATCAGCTGGCGTGCAGGCAGGGGCGTTTTGAGTGTGAGCCTTGCGATTTCGCCCAATTTCAGAGCAGGCAGGGCAAAGGCTTCCGGCAGGAAGGCGACACCCAAATCCTGCTTGACCAGCGGAAGAATCTGGTCAGAGGTCGCAACCTCGATATCCGGAGAGAACGTCAGCCCGTTGGCGGTAAACAGGTTGTGAGCAAAGGCGTAGCTGGCGGTTTCGTGCCCCAGACAGATGAAAGGATAATCCGAAAGCTCATCGAGGGAAAGCGCCTGACCGCAGAGATGGCGAAGAGAGCAGCCGCAGACCGGAATCTCCTCGAATTGCCCGAGAATATCGATATGCAGCCCGTTGGCGTCTTCCAGCGGCGAGGTGATAACGGCGAGATCCACCAACCCGGCACGCAGGGCGGCGAGCGCCTGAGGCGTGGAATGGTTGGAAATGCGCAGGCGGATGCCCGGATAAGCGCGATGGAATGCGCCTAGCACGGGCAGAAGCAAGCTGTGCAGGGCGGTTTCGCTTGCGCCGAGGGAAACGACACCGCTTTTCAGACCACGGTCGTTCATCAGCTCTTCTTCGCCCGCCTGAATCTGTTCACAGGCGACGGAAACACGCGAAAAGAGCTTTTCTCCCTCGGGCGTCAGGGATACGCCGCGATTGCTTCGGACAAAGAGCGTACAGCCCAGCATCGATTCCAGATTGCGTATCGTTCGGGTCAGGTTGGGCTGGCTGCTCATCAGGGCGTTGGCTGCGCGGGTGAAACTGCCGAGCTTGGCGACGGTGTAAAACGTACGGTAGGCGTCGTAACTGATGACCATGCGGACACACTCCTTGTCTATTTGCCTGTGATATATTCAAAATATCATTTATATATTTTTCATATTGCGTTTTTTGTAGTATAGTCGGAATGTTGAAAAGAGTCAAGGCTTTCTCAAGCAATGGGAGGGATCAGCATGAAAGGTTTGGTTATCTGCATCGGAAGGCAATATGGAAGCGGCGGACGCGAGATCGGTGAGAAGCTCGCGGAGCGCCTCGGCATCATCTGCTATGACAAGCTGCTGCTCAAGCAGGCGGCGCAGAAGAGCGGCGTGTCGGAAAAGGAATTTGAGCGGCTCGACGAAAAGCCGGTCGGCGCGGGTCAGTTCCTCTCCGGAAACGTTTTTGCCGACAGCGCAAGCATTGGCAGCACGTTCTATTCCGAAAGCCAGATCATTTACGATGCTGAGCAGGAAACCATTTTGAAGGTTGCTGAGCAGGGACCGTGCGTGATCATCGGTCGCTGCGCCTCGTCGATCCTGCGCGGAAAGGAAAATGTGCTTTCCGTGTTCATCTATGCGGATGAGGATGACCGCATTGCGCGTATCGCTGCCCGAAATCATCTGGATGAGCATGAAGCACGGGCGCGTATGCGCAAAATGGACAGAATGCGCCGCCGCTACTTTGATTTCTATGCCGACACACAGTGGGGCGAGCCAGAAAGCTATGATTTGATGCTTTCCAGCAGCGCGTATGGCGTGGACGGATGTGTAGACCTGCTTGCGGAAAGCATCAAACTGAAGGGGAAGGGACAATGAACAAAGATCTGACAGTCGGCAATCCGACAAGCGTACTCTGGAAATTCTGCCTGCCGCTGTTCGGCAGCATCATCTTTCAGCAGCTTTATAACATCGCGGACAGCTTTGTCGCGGGCAAGTTCATCGGCGAAAACGCGCTGGCGGCAGTCGGCAACAGCTACGAGATTACGCTGATCTTCATCGCATTCGCGTTTGGCTGCAACATCGGCTGCTCGGTCATCGTGTCGCAGCTTTTCGGCGCGAAAAAGCTGGGCGAGATGAAGACGGCGGTCTATACGACGTTCGTTTCGAGCGCGGTGTTGTGCGCGGTGCTGATGGCAGGCGGAACGATCTTCTGCGACAGCCTGCTGCACCTGATCAACACGCCGGAAAACGTCTTTGCGGATTCCCGGCTGTATCTGGATATTTACATCATGGGCTTGCCGTTCGTGTTCTTTTACAACGTGGCGACGGGCATTTTCTCCGCGCTGGGCGATTCCAAAACGCCGTTCATCTTCCTGGCGGCGTCCTCAACGAGCAACATCTTCATGGATATCCTGTTCGTGACGGCGTTCAAGATGGGCGTTGCGGGCGTGGCTTGGGCGACGTTCCTCTGTCAGGGTGTGAGCTGCGTGCTGGCGGTGGGCTTTGTTCTGCGCCGGCTCAAAGGCGTTGAAACGGACGAGAAGAGCCACATCTTCTCCTTCCCGATTTTCTGCCGCATCGCGGTCATCGCCATTCCGAGCATTCTCCAGCAGAGCTTCATCTCTGTGGGCAACATCGTCATTCAGGGTGTCATCAACTCGTTCGGTTCCAGCGTCATGGCGGGCTATTCTGCGTCCGTCAAGCTGAATAACCTTGTCATCACGTCCCTGACGACGCTGGGCAACGGCATTTCCAACTTTACCGCGCAGAATATTGGCGCGAACAAGATGGAGCGCGTGCGTCAGGGCTTCGCCGCGGGACTCAAGCTGGTTTGGGCGCTCTGCCTGCCGCTGGTCGTGCTGTATCTGCTGGGCGGACGTGCGCTGGTCAACATCTTTATGAATGAGCCGAGCGCGGAAGCGATGGATACCGGCGTGCAGTTCCTGCGCATCCTTTCGCCGTTCTACTTTGTGGTTGCGACGAAGCTGGTTTCCGACGGTGTGCTTCGCGGAGCGGGGCTGATGAAGGAATTCATGGTCGCGACGTTCACGGATCTGATTCTGCGCGTCGGGCTGGCGATTGGGCTTGCCAAGGTGCTGGGCGTGGTCGGCATCTGGTGCGCGTGGCCGATCGGCTGGGTGATTGCGACGGTGATGTCGGTGATCTTCTATAACCGCGGTCCGTGGAAAGTGCATGCGGCGGAGAAGAAGCTGGCTGCCGCCAAATAACAGAAAACCATTCTATTCAAAAAAACGGTGTTTCTCTATGGGAGGGGCGCCGTTTTTTATGGTATAATGAAAAACAAGGAACGAAATGCCAAGTGCGTTTTCAGACATTAAGGGGGAAAATATGCAGTACAATGAACTTGAGAAACTCGGCGAGCGCGTTTCGAGGCTGGGCTTCGGTTGCATGCGCTTCCCGACGACACCGGAAGGCAGCATCGACGAGTCCCGCGCAGAAGCGATGCTCGACAGCGCCTATCGTGCGGGCGTCAATTACTTCGATACGGCATATTTCTATCATCAGCACACCAGCGAGGCGTTTGTCGGGCGCATGATGAAGAAATATCCGCGGGATTCGTTCCGCCTGGCGACCAAAATGCCGATGAGCGTTGTGACATCGCTCGATCACGCCAAGGAGATCTTCGAGGGGCAGCTTGCCGCGCTGCAAACGGAGTATGTCGATTTCTATCTGTTCCATGCGCTTAACGGCGAACGATGGGAGCAGGCGAAAGAGATGGGCATTGTCACTTATCTGGAGGAGCAGCAGAAGGCGGGCAGAATCCACCATCTCGGTTTTTCCTTCCACGACAGCTATGAAGTCTTTGAAAAGATTCTGACCGAACGCGAGTGGGATTTCTGTCAGATCCAGTTCAACTATATGGATACGGAAATTCAGGCGGGCATGAAGGGATATGAGCTGGCGAAGCGGATGGGCGTGCCGATGTTCATCATGGAGCCGGTCAAGGGCGGAAGCCTTGCCACGCTCAGCGAGGACATTGCGCAGAAATTCAAAGCGGTGCATCCGGATTGGTCGGTTGCGTCGTGGGCGATGCGCTGGGTCGCGAGTCTGGATAACTGCAAGGTCATTCTCTCCGGCATGACGACGGAAGAGCAGGTCGAGGATAATCTGGCGACGTTCAGCCATCTGGAGCCGCTCAGTGAAGCGGAGCTGGCGGTTGTGGACGATGTTCGTGCAGCGATTCGCGCACGGGTGTTTATCGGCTGCACGGGCTGCCAATACTGCATGCCCTGCCCGTTCGGCGTGGATATTCCACGCAACTTCCGGATCATGAACGACTACACGATGTACAACAACGAGCTTTCTCTTGAATCTTCGTGGAAGAATATGGATGAAGGCGCACGGGCGACGGCGTGTAAAAAGTGCGGCAAGTGTGAGCGGGCATGTCCGCAGCATCTGCCGATTCGTCAGAAGCTGATGCAGATCGCGGAGAAGATGAAGTGATTTGAATCCAATAAAAGCCAGCCTGTGATGAAGTATGCAGGCTGGCTTTTGCTTGTCGCGAAGCGGAGAAGGGGTCTGGGGACGAGTCCCCGGGCAGGGGGATTGGGGGGATGAAAGCCCCCATCGTTTTCCCGATTGCGAAGCAATGAAGAAAAAGCAGTTGGGGAGAGAAGCGAAACCTGACGGTCGTCCTCCGCGTAACTTTGTTTGATTTGAGACAAAAGAAACGTGTGCATGCCGCGAAGCGGAGAAGGGGTCTGGGGACGAGTCCCCAGGCAGGGGGATTGGGGGATGAATTCCCCCAGCGTTTCCCCCATTGCGAAGCGATTTAGAAAAAAGCAGTCAGGGAGAGAAGCGAAACCTGACGGTCAACCTCTGCGTAACTTTATTTGATTTGAGATTCATACGAAACAAAGGATGGCTTGCCGAGTTTTGAAGCTCAGCAAGCCACCCTTATTTTATTCGCTTGTTTTAATATGCTTTGTCACAATCAGGTGACGCTTCGCTCCCTGATTTTCGCTTTTTTATGCTTCGCATGGGGGACGATAGGGCTGCCGCCCTAAAACCTGCTTGGGGATTTCATCCCCAAACCCCATCTTCGCTTCGCGGCGGTTAAAACAGGGGTGAGCGGAATCAGGTAACGCTTCGCTCCCTGATTTTCGCTTTTTTTATGTTTCGCATGGGGGACGATAGGGCTGCCGCCCTAAAACCCGCTTGGGGATTTCATCCCCAAACCCCATCTTCGCTTCGCGGCGGTTTTAACCGGTGTTTTTTGGGAATCGAGTCAAAGGAGCATTACTTTTTCCCCTTAGGGTTTCCATTCGCGTAATCGCACCATTCACGCAGCGTACAATGCTCACAATCCGGCTTACGGGCGGAACAGACGCGGCGTCCATGGTAAATCAGCCAATGATGCGCACGGCTCCACTGTTTTTTGGGGATATTCTGCATGAGCTGCTGCTCGGTTTTAAGTACATCGGGAGCATCTGCAAGTCCGAGGCGGTTCGTGACGCGAAAAACATGCGTATCCACCGCGATAGCGTCTTCGCCGAAGGCGCAACTCATGACGACATTCGCCGTCTTTCGTCCGACACCGGGCAGGCTCTCCAAAGCGTCGTGATCGGCGGGAACCTCACCGCCAAACCGGGAAACCAGTTCACGCGCCATCAAAACGAGGTTTTTTGCCTTATTATGGAACAGACCGCAGGTTTTGATATACGGCTCGATGGTTTCCGGCTCTGCCTGCGCAAGCGATGCGGCATTGGGATAGGCGGCAAAGAGTGCGGGCGTGACCATATTCACCTTGACATCCGTGCACTGAGCGGAGAGGATGACGGCGACGAGCAGCTGATAGGGGAATTCAAAATGCAGCGCGGGCTTTGCGTCCGGATACAGCCGTGCCAGTTCGGCGAGGATATGCGCGTTTTTTTCTTCTCTGGTCATGAAAAACAACCTCGTTAGTTTCCATAGCTTTCAACGCCGCGAAGAAGTTCCAGCTCGCGGATATCACGCGAATCCGTGAAGGTATCGCGGGTGAGCAGCACGCCGGAACGCCAGTACAGGCAGATATAGGGCATATCCTGCTCGAACTGATCCTGAATCAGATTCATAACCCGCTTATATTCATCGGCGGTATAGCTCTTACGGAGTTGAGTGATCAGGTTATTCATATCCGTCGAACGGTAGCGCGTATAGTTACAGCTTGCCGTCGAGGCGATGGTGAAGCCCGGATCAGGGCACACGTCGAAATTGAAGGCGCACAGTGCGAGAGAATAGTTACCACTGGTGAGCTTTTCCATCACGTTTGCCCGGCTCCATGTCGCGACATAGGCGGGGATGCCGACTGCCGCAAGCTGATCGACGATCTTATTGGCGGCGTTGGTTCGTGCGGTGGAACCTGGCTCATCATAAACGAGGATACGCAGGGACTCCATTTTCTCGCCGTTTTTATAGCGCTTTCCGTCGTCAGCGAGTTTATAGCCCGCGCTATCCAGCAGGGACGCCGCCATCAGCGGGTCATAGATATCGTGGACGGTCGATTCATTGGAGAGCCATGTGCCCGATGGAATCGGCGTATAAGCGACGGTCGCCATGTTCTGATAAGCAGAGGAAATCAGTTCGCTTCTATTGATGGCGTAGGAAATCGCCTGCCGGAAGAGGTTCTGACCGTTATCGTCGCTCTTGAAATCCTTATAGGCGCGGTTGACCAGCAGCACCTCGAGCTGACGCGTGCGTGCCGTCAGGGAGAACGTGCTGAGCGAACCGCTGTAACGGGAAGCGTTGATCGAGCGCGTCATGGCGACATCGACGGTTTGCGTGTCGAAGGCGTTGAGGGCGCGGTCGTCCGAGCTATAGATGCCGGCGCGGATATTGCGGACGGCGGGGATCTTCTTCCACCAGTTTTTGTTTGCGGTCAGCCAGATGGATGCGCCTTGTTCATAGCCGTCGTACTGATACGGACCGGTGCCCGCGGGCATGCTGTTGCGGACCTCGTCGGCGGGCAGGATGGGGAACGCGAGGGCATACAGCGAGCCGTAGCTGGCGCGTCGGAGGGTGAAGACGAGGTTATAGTCGTCCGTCGCTTCCCAAGATTTGATGGAGTAGAACGTGGAGTAATACAGACCGCGGTCGGCGGTGGGAACATCGGAGTTGAGGTCGTCGTCAAAGCCCGTCAGCTCATACATATAGTCAAGCGTCGCAATGACGTCTGCGCTGGTCAACGTGCGCCCATTATGAAAGGTCACGTTTTCACGCAGCTTGATCTTCAGCTTACGCCCTTCATTGGTGAATTCATAGGAATACGCCAATTCGGGCTGAGGCTGATCGTTATCATCCATCTGGAACAGGCCCTCATAAACCAGATCCAGCACGCTGACCACGTCGCGCTGATTCAGCTCCAGCGGGCGCAGTTCGAGATCGTCGCTGGCGACGATGGCGCAGGTCAGCGACGAGGAAACGGCAAGACCTGCCGCGGGAACGAGCGCCAGCAGTGCGCTGAGCAGGCAGGCGGTCAGGCGGGTAAAGCGAGAAATGCGCATGGTCGATCTCCTTATGATTCGGTTTCGGTCTGCTGAGTATTGGAAAGCTCAAGCGGGAAATAATATTTGCGGTAGATGTCACGCGCACGCAGGACGCGGGAGGCGTAGGTCGCTGTGTCTTTGGTGGGGATGATGTCAAGGGTGACGCCGTCGGAACTGTACTGCGGGTTTTTGAGCCAGCTGTCCACATTGCCCTGACCGGCGTGATAGGCGCAGACGATCTTGGTTGCGTCGCCGTCAAAGCGGCGGGAGAGGTAACCCAGATACCATGTGCCAAAGCGGATGTTGGTCTGCGGGTCATAGAGCTTATCGAAGGAATAATCCGCGCCGTCCTCGCCGAGCTTATGGGCGACCCATTCGGCGGTATCGGGCATGAGCTGCATCAGCCCGCGTGCGCCCAGCCTGCTTTCTGCCTTGGGGTCATAGCTCGATTCGCAGAGGATGACCGCGGCGACGAGTGCGGGGTCAAGCCCCTGAGCATCGGCGTAGGCGGTGATGGTGTCGGCGTAGTAGAGCGGATGCTGAGCGCGTTCGGCGGCTTCTGCCTCCAGCCGCCTGCGTTCCTCCTGATGGGCGAGGTAGGTTTTCGTGATGGAAACCGATCCGACAATCAGCAGGATGAGCGCCAGCGCCAGTGCGCCGAAGCGGACGGGCGTCGGCAGATTTGCCAGCGGGGATTCCGGCAGATGCCGGGGATGATCGTCGTCCACGGTTTCGATCGGAACGACGCGGACGCGTCTATGCGGCGGCATTTCGCGTGCGGAAGGCGCCTGACTGTCCGCTTCCGGCGGACGCGGCGGGGGCGCATCCGCCGCCTGCACGGGCTGCACGGGACGCCTGCGGCGCATGGGTGTGTTTTCGCTCATGGCTTTCTCCTTTGGGCAAGGCGGCAAAGCAGCGCGTCAATCTGCCGCTGGGTCTGCTCGATTGTGCCATCGGTGTGGATGACGGCATTGGCAAGTTTTTCTTTTTGGGAAAGGGGCATTTGGGCGTCGATGCGCTGCTCTGCCTGTGTGCGGTCGAGTCCATCGCGCAGGGCGAGGCGCTCGATCTGCGTTTCACGCGGAACGGAAACGACCCAAACGACGTCAAACAGCGTCTGCATGCCGCATTCATAGAGCAGCGGGATATCGCCGATGACGAGCTTTTCGGGGGCATCCAAGGTGTCGAGCTGCCGGGCAATCTCGCGCAGGATCAACGGATGCAGAATCGCGTTCAGTTCATCGCGCTTTTGGGAATCGGAAAAGACGAGCTGTCCGAGTGCGCGGCGGTCGAGGGATTCCCCGCGGAACACGCTGTCGCCGAACGCCTGACGAACGGCGGGAAGCGCCGCGCCGCCGTCGGCTGTCAAAGCGCGGGAAATGGCGTCGGCATCGACAATCGTGCAGCCCAGCGACGCAAGATAGGCGCTGACGGTGCTTTTGCCGCAGGCAATGGATCCGGTTAAACCGATCTTCATGGTCAACCTCCGGAAAACCTTACTTCGTATCGTACCACGAATGCCCGGCTTGGACGTCCGCGATGAGCGGGACGCGCAGGCTTGCGGCACCCTCCATGCAGCGGCGCAGAAGCGCGGTCACCTTCTCCTGCTCCTCAATGGGCGTTTCGACGATGAGTTCGTCATGCACTTGCAGGATGAGGCGTGCGGAAAGCCCTTCTTTTGCCAGCTCGTCATGAACGGCATTCATGGCAATCTTGATGATATCGGCTGCCGCGCCCTGAACGGGGGTGTTCATCGCGGCGCGTTCGCCGAATTGACGTCGGTTGTAATTGGAGCTGGACAGCTCCGGCAGCGGGCGGCGGCGTCCGTACATCGTGACGGAATAGCCTTCCGCCTTGCCCTGGCTGACGCAGGCGTCCATGAATTGATGGACGGCGGGATAGCGGGCGAAATAGCGGGCGATGAAATCCGCCGCTTCTTTCGGGGAAATGTGCAGGTTGCTGGCGAGGCCGAAGGCGCTGATGCCGTAGACGATGCCGAAATTGACGGCTTTGGCGCTGGAGCGCATCTGCGGCGTCACCTCTTCGATGGGCACGCCGTAAACCTCTGCCGCCGTGCGGGCGTGGATATCCTGCCCGAGCGTGAATGCCTCGCACATCGCCTCGTCGCCGGAAAGATGGGCGAGAAGGCGCAGCTCGATCTGCGAATAGTCCGCATCGACGAGGACACAGCCTTCTTTGGCGATGAACGCACGGCGGATTTCGCGCCCCATCGGCGTGCGGACGGGGATATTCTGCAAGTTCGGTTCGCTGGAGGAAATGCGTCCCGTTGCGGCGATGGTTTGATCAAACCAGGTGTGAATGCGCCCGTCGCGCCCGGTCAGGCGGAGAAGCCCGTCGATATAGGTGCTTTTGAGCTTGGCAACCTGGCGATAGAGCAGGATCTTGTCGATCACCGGATGCAGGGGGGAAAGCTCGCTGAGCGTATCCGCATCGGTGGAATAGCCGCGGGCGGTCTTTTTTTTGGCGGGCAGACCGAGCTTGTTGAAGAGGATGTCGCCCAGCTGCTGCGGGCTGTTGAGGTTAAACGGCGCACAGCCGCAGAGGGAGAAGATTTCCTCCTTGAGGTCTGCAATCTGCGCGTCGTACTGTGCGCCCAAGCGCGTCAGTTCGTCGCGATCGACGAGGAAGCCATCGCGCTCCATGGCATAGAGCGTTTCGAGCAGCGGCAGCTCGATGTCCCGATACAGGCGGGACATCTCCTGCGCATCCAGCGTCTGTTCATCCGAAAGCGTCCGCGTGAAGAGCGCTGCGGCGTTTTCCGGCGCCTCATATTTGCCGCTCTGCGGGGCGATGAGGTACTGCATGATCTGATCGTCGTCAAAAGGCGCGGTCACAGCGAGGTTCCACGGCGCAAGCTCGGTTTTCAATCGCTTGGCGTTAAAGAGAATGAGCCTGCGCGAACCGGTCAGCAGCGGCTCCAGCGCTTTGGCAGCGGAAAGCGGATCGAGTCCTCCGCCCAAAAGCCCCTGAGAGAAGGGGAGCGCTGCCTGCGTGCCGTCGGAAGCGGCGAGGGAGAAGCCGCTCTCCTGCATCAGCAGCGCAACACGCGCATCCGAAGGCAGAGCGCTCAGAAAGGACGAAACGGCGCTTTCGCTTTCAAGCGACTGCGCTTCTTTCCAGACGATGGCGGGAGCGGCGGGCTTGGCGTCGCCCGACTCCTGCTTTTCCAGCTGCAAAAGGCGCGTACTCAGCGTCTTGAGCTGGAGCTGTTCAAACAGCGGAAGCACGCCGGTCATATCGCCCAATAGGCAATCCTCCAGCGTCACATCATCCAGCGGAACGAAGCGGGTGATGGTTGCGATTTTTTTGCTCATCAGACCCGACATGCGCCCATCGAGCATCTTTTCGCGCTGCTTGCCCTTCAGATCGGCATCCGCGTGGTCAAGCGCGTTTTCCAGCGTGCCGTAGGCACTCAGCAGCTTGACGGCGGTCTTTTCGCCGATGCCGGGAATGCCGGGAATGTTGTCGCTGGAATCGCCCATCAAGCCTTTGAGGTCGGGAATCTGCGACGGGGAAACGCCGAAATCCTCGCGCACCTTTTCCGGCGTATAACGCACGACTTCGCTCACGCCGCGCTTGGTATACAGCACGTTGGTCGTTTCCGTAACCAGCTGCATCGAGTCGCGGTCGCCCGTGACCAGCAGCGCGGGAATGCCGGCTTCTTCGCAGCGGCGGGCAAATGTACCCAAAATGTCGTCCGCTTCAAACGTCGGGCAGGTGAGAATGCGGATGCCCATCTGTTCCAGACACTGGCGCACGAGGTCAAACTGCGGAATCAGCTCGGGCGCGGTCGGCTTTCTGCCTGCCTTGTATTCGCTGTAATCCTTATGGCGGAAGGTCGGTCCGTGCATATCAAATGCCACGGCAAGATAGCGCGGGCGCTCATCGCCCACGACCTTGAGCAGCATGGAAAGAAAGCCGAAAACGGCGTTTGTAAAGACGCCGTCCTCGTTGGAAAGCGGCGGAAGCGCATGAAAAGCGCGGTGCATCAGGCTGTTGCCGTCAACGACGACGAAGGTATCTGACATAGCGTTCTCCTTCATTGATGGAAGTCCCGAAGGACAGAAAATCTGCTTAGCTTATCATACCACAAAGAAGGGGAAAAAACAAATCTCCCCCGCAGAGCGAGCAGGGGGAGAATCGATATCAGTAATTTTTGATTTCCTGAACGACCTGATCGTACAGCGAGAGCAGCTGAGGCAAAGCGGCTTGCGCCTGCGGCAGCGTGGCGGCGTTCTGCGCCCGCAGAAGATCGCACAGCGCGGCAAGCGGGCGATACAGCGCGACAATGCCGAGCTGCGCGGTGATGCCTTTGAGCGTATGGGCGAAGAAAAGCGATTGCGCCATGTCGCCGCGGATGAGCGCGTCACGCAGCCGGGACATGTTCGTATCGTTTAAAAAGCGCTGCAAATGGCGAATGTAGAAAGGGTAGTTGTTTCCGTTTCGGCACAGGGCGTCTTCGACGTCGATCAACTGAGAAATCATCGCGAACGTCTCTCCTTTATAAACCCATCGTGTTTATATCGAATTAAAATGATTATATCATAAATGCAATTCATGCACAAGGCGAAAAAGGTTTTGCCGACAGAATAAAAAAGGAAAATAAAGAAAAATTTTGACGAATTTCGACTTGCGGCAGGAAAAACAGAATTTGAAACGAAAATGAGAATTTGTATCGGTATGCCTGAAAGGCGCAGATGCGTCAAACGGGCTTCTTGTGTGAACCATCGGAAAGGAAAAACCATGAAAAAAAGAAACGGATTTGCGCTGATGATGATGATTTTGACGCTGCTGTTCAGCGGATGCGCGGCGCAGACGGACGGGCAGAAGGTGATCGTCACCTCGTTCTACCCGATGTATATTTTGACGCAGAATGTCGCGGCAGGCATTGAAGGCGTGACCGTGCGGAACATGGCGGAGCAGAATGTCGGCTGCCTGCATGACTATCAGCTTCAGACCCGCGATATGGTGACGCTGGAGGGCGCGGATGCGCTGGTGATCAATGGCGGCGGCATGGAACAGTTTATGGACAAGGTGCTGACCCTGCGTGCGGATCTGCCGGTCATCAACGCAAGCGAGGGCATCGAGATGCTGCCCAGCGTAAGCGAACATGATCATGACGACCATGACGATCATGAAGACCATGATCACGAAGGCGAAGTGATGAACGCGCATGTCTGGCTCGATCCGTCTTTGGCGATGGTGCAGGTTCGAAACATCGCCGAGGGATTGGCAAACGCCGACCCCGAACATGCGGAGGCTTACCGGAGCAATGCCGAGGCGTACATCCTGAAGCTGGAGCAGCTGAAGGCGGATATCGCCGAGCAGCTTGCGCCCTATGCGGGACGGGAGATCATCACGTTCCACGAGGCATTCACCTATTTTGCCGATGCGTTCGGGCTGCATGTGGCGGGCGTCATCGCGACTGAGCCGGGCGAAGAGCCCAGCACCCGCGATATCGCCGATACCTGCGATTTGGTCAGCGAGCTGGGGATCAAGACGCTCTTTGTTGAGCCGCAGTATCCGCAGAAGGCGGCGCAGACGATTGCGCGGGAGACCGGCGCGAGCATCTATACGCTCGATCCGTGCGTATCCGGCGATGAAAGCAAGGAAAGCTATGAGAACATCATGCGCGAAAACGCGAAAGTCTTGACGGAGGCGTTTGCCCAATGAGTCAGAAGATACAGAAGCCCCACGACCATGCGGATCATGCGCATGTCCATTGCCCGGGCATTGCGCCGTGCAAGCTGTGCCGCATTGAGGTGGATCACCTGAGCGTGACGGCGGGGAATCAGGTGCTGCTGCGGGATGTCAATCTGCACATCCATTGCGGCGAGCTGACCGCGCTCATCGGCGCGAACGGCGCGGGCAAGACGACGCTTCTGCGTGCGCTGCTGGGTCAGATCGAATATAAGGGCGTTGTGCGCCATTTGACGACGGACGGACGCCCCGCAGCCGCTGTGCGCACGGGCTATGTGCCTCAGCAGCTGGAGTTTGACCGTTCTTCTCCGGTCACGGTCATGGACTTTATGGCGGCGTCGCTGTCCCATGTGCCGGTCTTTCTGGGCGTGGGTCAAAAGACGAAGGAAAAGGTTCGCACCGCACTCGCCAGAACGCATTGCGAAAAGCTGGAGAAGCGTCCGCTGGGCGCACTCTCCGGCGGCGAATTGCAGCGTGTGCTGCTGGCGCTGGCGCTGACCCCGCAGCCCGACCTGCTGATTTTGGATGAACCGGTTTCCGGCGTGGATCAAAACGGTTTGGAATCCTTCTATCAGACGGTGGATGAGCTGAAGCGGGCGAATCACATGGCGATTCTGCTTGTTTCGCATGATCTGGATGTCGTTCGCCGCTATGCCGACCGCGTTGTGCTGATGCAGGGCACGGTTGTGCAGCAGGGCGATCCGGAAACGGTCTTTGACAGCGAGGAGTTCGCGCAGGTCTTTTATACGAGAGGAGGGCGCGTATGAACGGTCTTTACGCCCTGATGGATACGCTGCTGCCTTTTGAGTGGCTGCATTACACATTTATGAAGAATGCGCTGCTGGCAATCATCCTGATTACGCCGCTTTTCGGCATGCTGGGTACGATGGCAGTCGATAACAAGATGGCGTTCTTCTCGGATGCGCTCGGTCACAGTGCGCTGACCGGCATTGCCATCGGCGTCGTGCTGGGCTGGCAGAGCCAGATGGGCGCCATGCTGCTGTTCGGCATCCTCTGGGCGGTGCTGATCACGTTTGTCAAGCACCATTCCAAGATGAGCGCAGATACGATCATCAGCGTCTTTTCGTCCACGTCCATCGCGCTGGGTCTGGTCGTGCTTTCACGCGGCGGCGCGTTTGCGAAGTATTCCTCCGTGCTGGTCGGCGATGTGCTTTCCGTGGCGCAGGGGGATTTGGCGGCGCTGCTGGCGGCGCTGGTCGGAACCATCGTCTGCTGGGTGTTCCTGTTTAATCCGCTGCTGATTACCAGCGTCAACGCGCCGCTTGCGCAGAGCCGCGGCATCCGCTCCAAAATGACGGAATACGCGTTCACGATGCTGGTTGCCGTCGCGGTCATGGTGTCGATCCGCTGGGTCGGCGTGATGCTCATCAACTCGCTGCTCATCCTGCCGGCGGCGGCTTCCCGCAATGTGGCAAGGAGCGCGGCGGGGTATATGCGCACGTCGGTCATCATCGCGCTGTGCTGCGGCGTGGTGGGTCTGGCGATGTCGTATTACCTCAACACGAGCGCGGGCGCTGCCATCGTGCTTTGCTGCGCGGCGGTGTATTTTGTGACGCTGCCGATGAGAAGAAAGTGACGAAGTGGGCAAACAGCCCCGAAAACCGACATTTCAGCCCGCATCCCTTGATGGAATCGGGCTGTTATGATATAATCGCATTCATCTCGTGAAGGAGGTGCGCGGATGCTGGGCGTAATGACGATCCGCAAAGACGAACTCAAATTCCGGGAATTCGACCGTTATCGGGGGTTTTACTGCGGACTGTGCCATGCCATCGGAAAGCGGTGCGGCGGCGCGTGCCGCATGGCGCTGAGCTTTGAAATGACGTTCATGGCGATGCTGCTGACCTCGCTGTATGAGCCGCAGACCTCGCAGGACATGCGCCGATGCGCATTCCATCCGGTGCATAAGCGGCTGATGCTGGGCAATGACGCCATCGACTACTGCGCCGACCTGAGTGCGCTGGTTTCGTATTACGACCTGCGCGACGGCTGGGAGGATGAGCGGCGGGCGGACAGGTTAGCCGAAAGTGCGCTGCTCAAAAAGGCGGCGATTCGCGCCGGAGAAGCTTTGCCCCGGCAGAAGGAAGCCGTCGAGCGCTATGTGTCGTCGCTGCATGAAATTGAGCGGAGAAACGACGAAAACCTCGATGCGGCGGCGAATCTGACAGGCGAGCTGCTCGCCGAACTGTTCGTTTTTAAGAAGGACGTTTATGAGCAGGATCTGCGCGAGATGGGCTTTTATTTGGGAAAGTTCATCTATCTGTGCGACTGCTTTGAGGATATCGAGCAGGATATCAAAAAGAAGAATTACAATCCGCTGATTGCCCGCAGCTCAAGAGCAGATTTTGAGCAGGAAAGCAGGCAGATGCTGGAGGATATGATGGCGCGGGCGTGCAGGGCGTTTGAATGCCTGCCGCTGATTGACGATGCGCCCATCATGCGGAACATTCTTTATTCGGGTATATGGCTGCGCTTTGAGAGCGCGGCTGAAAAAAGAAAGGCGAAAGGCAAGCAATGACAGATCCCTATCAGGTTTTGGGTGTATCCCCGACGGCGAGTGATGACGAGGTCAAGAAGGCTTACCGCACCCTGTGCAAAAAATACCATCCCGATGCCAACGTGGGCAAGCCGGATGCCGCGCAGACCGAAAAGAAATTCATGGAAGTTCAGCAGGCGTATGAAGAGATCATGCACAGGCGGCAGGGCGGCGGACAGCGTGCGGGCAGCGGCTATAACGGTCAGCAGCAGCAGCGTCAGCCGCAGTATGATGATCCGTTTGCCTCGTTCTGGGGCGCATACGGCGGAAATCCCTATGGCAATGCCGGATATGGCTATGGTCAGCAGCGGCAGGACGATTCCATCGAAATGCGTGCGGCGAAGAACTATATCGACACGGGGCATTATGCCGAAGCACTCAATGCGCTGGGAAGCGTAGCGCCCGAAAAGCGCAATGCCCGCTGGTATTATCTCAGCGCACTGGCGCAGAGCGGTCTGCATAACAATGCGCAGGCGATGGAGTATGCGCGGCAGGCGGCGAGCATGGAGCCGTCCAACATGCAGTATCAGCAGCTGCTCAGCCAGCTGCAGGGCGGCGGAAGCTGGTATAGTCAGCAGGGCGAAGAGTACGGGCGCAGACCGCAGAACATGAGCAGCCTCTGCACCTCGATCATGCTGCTGAATCTGTGCTGTATGTGCTGCGGCGGCGGGCGGATGATGTATTATCCGATGTTCTGCTGCCTGTAAGCGGAAAGAACGCGATACTGATTTTAAAAGCGTTTGTTTAAACCGCCGCGAAGCGGTTCTGCTTCTGATTGGGCTGGTTTAGATGTTAAATAAAAGACGGAGCTGTCAGGCTAATAAACCTGATATTTCAAGAATAAAACGAAGTATTTGTGCCCGAAGGTTTCCAAAGGGCGACCGGAAAGCCCTTTGGTGGGGCGATGGGGCAAAGCCCCATATTTCTCAAATGCTTAGATATTTGTTTCTTGAAATATTTGGTTTAAGCCTACCGACAACTCCGTCTTTCTTAATTAAGTACATAGGAAACTATGCAAAAATGCCCGCATGAGTCAAACTCTGAAGCTTTGCTCATGCGGGTTCAGTTCACTTAATCGAACAGATGGCAGCTCACCAGATGCCCGCCGCCCATGTCCTTGGCTTGCGGCATGGTCTCCTTGCAGATGCCCATGCACTGAGGGCAGCGGTTATGGAACGGACAGCCGCTCGGCGGGTTTGCCGGACTGGGAACGTCGCCTTGCAGGTGGATGCGCGTTTTCGGCTCGCTGGGGTCGCGGCGCGGAATGGCGGAAAGCAGCGCCTGCGTGTAGGGATGCAGCGGATGGGTATAGACCTCCTCCGTATCGCCGGTTTCGACGATGCGCCCCAGATACATGACGCCGACGCGGTTACTGATGTGGCGGACGACGTTCAAATCGTGAGAGATGAACAGATACGAAAGCCCCAGCTCATCCTGAAGGCTCATCAGCAGATTCAGCACCTGCGCCTGAATGGAAACATCCAGCGCGGAAACCGGCTCATCCGCAACGACGAAACGCGGGCGCGTGATCAGGGCGCGGGCGATGGCGATACGCTGGCGCTGACCGCCGGAGAACTGATGCGGATAGCGGTCGAGCTGCTCGGGAGAAATGCCGACCGCGCCGGAAATCCACAGCACGCGCTCGTTCAGCTCATCCTGCGAGAGCTTGAAGTGCGTAATCAGCGGCTCCTCCAGCAGCTTGCGAACGGTCATGCGCGGGTTCAGCGAGGAATACGGATCCTGAAAGACCAGCTGCATATCGCGGCGCTTTTGGCGCATGGCTTCCGCGTCGAGCGAGCAGAGGTTTTCGCCCTCGAAGTAGATTTCGCCTTCCGTCGGCTCAATCAGGCGCAGAATGGTTCTGCCGGTTGTGGATTTGCCGCAGCCGGATTCGCCGACCAGACTGAACGTTTCTTTTTCGTGAATCGTCAGGGAGACATCTTCGACGGCACGGACATAGCCGACCGTTTTGCGGATGACGCCGCCCTTGATGGGGAAATAGGTTTTCAGATGCTTGACATCGAGTAAAATCTCGCTCATGCCTGTCCCTCCGTTTCCTTTTTGCTGTGCAGGAAGCAGCGGCAAAGATGACCCGGCTCGATTTCGGAAAGCGGGGGAATGCTCTTGCGGCACTGTTCGGTGCAGTGGGTGCAGCGGTCGGCAAAGCGGCAGCCGGAAGAAAAGTTGCCGGCTGTCGGCACCGTGCCGCGAATGGTGTAAAGCTCTTTCTGTGCGCCGCTGAGCGAGGTCACCGAGCGGAGAAGTCCTTCGGTATACGGGTGAGCGGGGGCGTGGAAGAGCGTGTTCACGTCCGTCTGCTCGACGACCTGACCGGCATAGAACACGGCGACCTGTTCGCAGGTTTCCGCGATGACGCCGAGGTCATGCGTAATCATGATGACAGAGGTATCGTAGCTCTCGCGCAGATCGTTCATCAAATCGAGAATCTGCGCCTGAATGGTCACGTCCAGCGCGGTTGTGGGTTCGTCGGCGATGAGCAGGCGCGGGTTGTTGATGAGCGCGATGGCGATCATCACGCGCTGGAGCATGCCGCCCGACAGGTGATGCGGATAATCCTTGAGGATTTCCGCCGCACGCGGAATCTTGACGCGGTTGAGCATTTCAAGCGCCGCATCGTGCATCTGCGCACGGTTCATATCCGTATGAAAACGCAGGGTTTCCTCAATCTGTTCTTCGATGGTATACATCGGGTCGAGCGCGGTCATCGGCTCCTGAAAGATCATGGAGATCTCTTTGCCGCGGATTTTGCGCATCTCCGCTTTGGGCAGGGAGGTCAGCTCGCTGACGCTTCCGTCCTCGCGCTGAAAGCGAATGGAGCTGCCCGCGCCGACGGACAGCGGGAAGGAGAGCAAGCCCATGATCGAGGAACAGGTGATGCTCTTGCCGCAGCCGGATTCGCCGACCACGCCGAAGTTCTGGCGCTTTTCCAGCGTCAGGTCGATGCCCTCCACCAGCTTGACGGCGGGCGTCTTTTTGCCCTTGTACAGGTCGATGGAGAGATTGCGCATTTCAAGAAGATGATCCATGCCATTCCCTCCTTACACTTTGAGCTTCGGGTCGAGGACGTCGCGCAGCGAGTCGCCCAGAATATTGAAAATCAGAATCGTGACGACGATGAACAGCAGTGGGAACATCGCGACCCACGGCGCACGAACCATGTCTGCGCGGGCTTCGGAGAGCATCGAGCCCCAGGACGGGTTCGGCGGCTGAATGCCCATGCCTAAAAAGCTGAGCGTCGCTTCGGTCAGAATCGCGCCCGAGAGAGCCAGCGTCGCCTGCACGGTGAACGGCGCGACGACGTTCGGGGAGATGTGGCGAACGAGCAGTGGCCACGTTTTGACGCCGACGCTGCGGGCGTTCTTGACGTATTCAAGCCCCTTGGCGGAGATGACCGCGGCGCGAACCGTGCGGCAGAAGACCGGAATGTTGACGATGCCGATGGCGACCATGGTCGGTCCGATGCCCTTGCCCAGCACGGCGGAGATGAAGATCGCCAGCAGGATGGACGGGAAGGCGAACAGGATGTCCATGATGCACATGATGACCCGATCGACCTTGCCTTCGAAATAGCCGGCAGTCAGACCGAGCAGATAGCCGAAGAACGCGCCGATGCCAACGGCGATCAAGCCGACTTCCATCGACACGCGTGCGCCGTAGAGCACACGGCTGAAAATATCGCGTCCGAATTTATCCGTGCCGAAGATATGCTCGGCGGTCGGCGCCTGAAAGCGTCTGCCGATGGCGTCGTATTCATAGGGGGCGAGCAGGGGAGCGAAAATCGCCATCAAAATCAGCAGCACGACGCCGACGATGCCGATGCGCCCCATCGGGTCTTTCCAAAGCTCCTTGATGGTCTTAACAAAGCTTTTCATCTGTCTTTCCTCCGTCAATCATAAGAGATGCGCGGGTCGATATAGGCGTAAAGCACGTCCACCACGAGGTTGACGATGACGTAAACGAACGCGATGAACAGCACGCAGCCCTGCACGACGGGGTAATCGCGGTTGTTGATGCCCGTCAGCGTCATCTGCCCCAGACCGGGGAGGGAGAAGATCTGCTCAATGACGACGGCGCCGCCCAAGAGCGAGCCGATCTGCATGCCGACTAGCGTGACGATCGGGATGAGCGCATTGCGCAGCGCGTGTTTGAAGATGGCGATGCGTTCGCTGGCGCCCTTGGCGCGGACGGTCTTGATGAAATCCAGCCGCAGGACTTCCAGCACGGAGGAGCGCGTCATGCGCATGACGGAGCCCGCCATGCTCGTGCCCAAAATCAGCGAGGGCAGCAGCATGATCTCCAGATTCTTGAGCGGATCTTCAAAGAGACCGACATAGTTGAGCGGGGGATAGTAATTGAACGCCAGAGACAATACAAGGATGATGAGAATGGAGAGCGCGAATCCCGGGATGGATACGCCCAGCAGCGCGACGACGCGGACGACGCGGTCAACCGCGCTGTTGCGCTTCACGGCGGCGAGAATGCCCAGCGGAAGCGCGATGCACCAGGAGATGATTGCCGCGAGAATCGCCAGTTCAGCCGTGACCTTGAAGCGGGTCAGGATTTCGGGCAGGATATCCGCGCCGGAGCGGAAGGACTGACCGAAGTCGCCGTGGAGGACGCCGCCGATCCATTTGAGATACTGGGTGACGACGGGCTGATCCAGCCCATAGCGTGCGTTGACCTGCTCGATCAGCTCGGGCGTTGCGTCGATGCCCAGCATACCGGAGGCAAAGCCGCCCGGAATCAGACGAAGCACGGCAAAAATTGCGATGCTGATGCCCAGCAGAACGGGAATAAGCTGCAAAAGGCGGCGGATGATGTAGTTTTTCATGATTCACACTCCCTGCGTAATAACCCTGCTTCAACAAAGCTCGGGCAGTCTGCGGACAGGCTGAGGAAACCAGCACGTTCTGCGCTGGCTTCCTCAGCCCGCCCAGCCGAAGCCGGACGGGGAAAGATGACGAAGGCGGCAGGGGCAAACCCTGCCGCCGCATGGAAAACCAATTTTACTCGAAGTAAGCCTCGGTGAAGTCGCCCGCGTTCGCGGCGAACGGCTCATAACCCTTGAGGTTGGCGCTGGTGAAGAGGTAAGACATCGGGCTGGCGAACCAGAGGTTCGGGCACTCGTCGATAATCAGCTGCTGAGCTTCCTTGTAGTAGCCCTCGCGAGTCTCTTCGTCAGTCGTGGTGATGCCCAGTGCGCAAAGCTCGTCCACGCGGTCGTTCTTATAGCCCCAGACGTTGGCGTTGCCGGTGCTGGAGTAGAAGAAGCTGACGGCACGGTTCGGGTCGGTGCCGGAACCATTCTGACCGCACATGGTGTCAAAGCCGGCTTCCGGCGTGCTCATCTTCTTCCAGGTGTCCACGTATTCGCCGGATTCGAGGTTGCTGATGGTGACGTCGATGTAGATTTCCTTGAGCTGCTGCTGGAGGACGACCGCGGTGTCGCGGATGGAGTCGAGCAGACCGGCAGCCATGGTGATGGACAGGCGGTTATCCTTGGAATAGCCGGCTTCTTCCATCAGCTTGCGGGCTTCTTCGATGTTCTGCGTGTACAGCGGAGATTCCTTCGCGGCGTCCCATACCCAGTGACCCATAGCCGGGGCGACAAAGGTAGAAACCGTTGCTTCGCCGTTGTAGACGTAGTCGATGATCATGTCGCGATCCACAGCAAGGCTCATCGCCTGGCGGACGCGCTTATCCTGAAGCTTTTCGCTGGAGAGGTTGAAGCCCAGGTAGGTGTAGTCGTTAGACTGATAGGAGATGACCTTGATGTTGGCGTCGCGCTCGACGTCGGCAAGGTTCATCGCGCTCAGGGAGCAAAGGTTGATATCGCCGGTGCGCAGAGCGGCAAGGCGTGCGCTCTCGTCGCCGAGCAGATAGAAGGTGATGCCGTCCAGCTTCGGCGCATTCTCTTTCCAGTAATCCTCGTTCTTGACCAGCGTGATGTGGTTGTCAACGACGGACTCGCTGTACTTGAAGGGGCCGGTGCCGCACATGGTATCGATGGAGGACAGGCTGCCGCCGTTCGCCTCGACGACCTCACGGCAGACGATCGCGCCGTAGCTGGAGGTCATGCCCGCCATGAACGCCGCGTTCGGGGCGGAGAGGGTGAACTTGACGGTGTAATCATCCAGAGCCTCGACGGACTCGACGCCGCCGAAGTAGCTGGCGCTGGAGCCGAGCGCACCGATATCGCCGTACTCGGTCTTGCCGAGGATGCGGTCAAAGCTGTAAACCACGTCGGCAGAGGTCATCTCACGGCCGTTGTGGAACTTGACGCCATGGCGCAGATGGAAGACGTAGGTCACGTCGTCCGGATTTTCCCAGCTTTCGGCAAGCACGCCGCCGAATGTCATGTCTTTGTTGAAGGTGAGCAGCGTTTCATAGACCTGGTTGAAAACGCGGGTCGCGGCAATGGCGGAGATGGTGTGCGGATCGAATCCCGCCGGCCAAGTGTCCGTGCCGTACTTGAGGATCTGACTGCCGTCTGCCAGCGCACCGGCGCCGAGAGTCAGACAGAGCATCAAAGCCATCACCAGAGCCAACAGTTTCTTCATGGAATGACCTCCCTATAAGTGTTTTTTTTCGTATGAAACAGAGGTACGCCCTCTGCCGATACCGTGGGGACGTGGAACGTGGGACGGGAACGGGGGGGACGTTTGGGGCACTGATCCGGGAAACTCGCATAGGGGCGCTGTCCTCTGCCTGCGGCAGACGCGCCCGCTTCGCGAACGCGCAAGCGCTCCTTGCGATTTCCGATTTCCGTCACGCTGAATCCCGCACAGCGGGTGCGTGACTCCAATCCCCAAGCCCCGGCAGGGAACTGAGTTCCCTACACCTTCCACTTCATTTATCGCTTTGCGATAAATGGATGAAAAAAGAGTTTAAACCGCCGCGAAGCGGAGAAGGGAGTCTGAGGGACGAGTCCCTCAGGCGGGGATTGGGGCAGCAGCCCCAACGTCCCCTCCTCACGCAATGATCGGCGGCTCTTTGCCGATGAGCGCGTAGTGAACGGCGCGGCGGAACTCGTTGGAGTTTCCCGGCGGCTCACCCTCGATGCGGTAGAATTTGTTGGTCAAAATGACCGCGCCGATGTGATGCTCACGGCTGAACCAGATGCTTGTTCCGGTAAAGCCGCTGTGACCGCATCCATCCGGGAAGACGTTGCTGCGGTCAAAGCCCAGCCCGCGCTCAAAGATGCTGGTATTCATCGCCTCAAGGAAGGCAGGCTTCTCGGTTGTCATATAGAATTGGCAGAGCTTTTGCAGCGCACCTGCCGTGGCGAATATGCCGGCGTGACCGCTTGCCCCGTGCCAGTAATAATGCGCGTTGCCGTCGTTGCATTCGCCGCGCACGGGCAGACTCTTGTCGCGCCAGCCGTTGAACGTGATCTGCCGCTCGGCGCACATTCTTTCTTCGATCGGGTTGCCGTAGCTGGAAGGCACGCAGAGCGCAGGATCCATCGGACCGTAGAACATTTCAGAAATGCCCAGCGGCTCCTTGACGTATTGCTTGAGCGCCTCGCGCAGCGTCAGCCCGGACAGCTTCATGACAATCTGCCCCAGCAGCATGAAGTTCAGGTCGCTGTATGCCATGCCGACTTCCTTCGGCGTCGTGGAAAGCACATGCTCAAGCACAACGTAGAAATCGCGCCCATCCGCGTAGAAGGGATACCACGGCACGATGCCGGAGGTATGCGTCATCAGCATGCGGATTGTCACAGCCTTCAGCCGCTCGCGGGAAACCTCGCCCAGATTCGGCAGAAGCTCGCAGATTTTCGTGTTGAAGGTGAGCTTGCCCTCGTCCACAAGGGTCAGGATCATCGTTGTGCAGATGATTTTGCTGACGGAGGCGAGGTCAAAGTACTGATTGTCCTTGGCGCTGCCGATTTCACTGACGTGCAGCGTCTCTTTTTCGTTGAAAACGTGGCAGACTGCGTCGGGATAATAGCCGCGGGCGCGGTAATCTTCCAGAATGGCGTCTATCCGGTTGTAATCCATGATGGATCCTCCAAATATTCAAAAATTCTGTAAATTCGCTTTGAGAGGGGGATTGCTTGTCAAGCAAGCATGATTTTGTAAACAGAAATATGATTCATTACGCCTGAATCTGGTAACATTGTAACATAAGCGAAATTTGTTTTCAAGGAAAATGCTCCAGTTTTGGAAGAATCACCGCTGAAAAAGCCGGAAACGGAAAATCCTTTTGATTTTAAAGCGTTTTCTGTTTCTGACGAAAGAAAGCGAGTTATTTGCGGTTATACAGCGTATGCGCGGACTGAAACAATTATTCATTCCGAAGTTCGTGGATGAGTGCGCGTGTTTTTTCGAGCGCCTGCTGGCTTTGAAGCACGTTCTTCTGCACGCAGCCCAGATACAGCAGATCAAGCACCAGCAGTCCGGAATTGCGCGAGGTCATCGCGCCGATGCGCAGGGTGCTTTCCTCACTGGGGATGCACAGCGGGAAATCCGCCAGCCGTGCCAGCGGGTTGAGGTTGCCCTGCGTGACGGCGATGACCTTTGCGCCGCAGGCGTGGGCGCTCTGCGCGGCGAGGAGCGTTTCGCGTGTCATGCCGGAATAGCTGATGGCAATCACGGTGTCGTGCTTGTCAAGCAGCGCAGCGCTGGCGAGGCTGGTGTGAGAATCCGCATGATAAAAGACGGGAACGCCGATGCGGGAACACTTATACTGAAAATCCATGGCGAGCAGACCGGATGCGCCGACGCCGAAGAGAAAAACGCGGCGGGCGCCGAGAAGCGCGTCTATGGCGGATTGAAGGGTGGCGATGTTGATCATTTGATAGGTCAAAGCGGTGTTGCGCTGATGGGTCTTTTCCGCCTTGCTGATGATGGCGGCGAGATCGTCGTTTTCCAGAATGGCGCTGTTGAAAGCATCCGGCGCTGCCTGCGCGGATTCGCGGGCAAGGTCGAGCTTGAGCGCAGTAAAGCCTTTAAAGCCCAGCTTCTTGGCGAAGCGGACGACTGCGGCGGGCGAGGTATCGCAGGAAACCGAAAGCTCCTTGGCGTTCATGTGCATGGCGTCGCTTCCGTGGACGAGCAGATAATCCGCAATGCGCTTTTCGGTATCCGTCATGCTGTCCATACAGGCGCGGATGAGAAGGGTGCAGCTCACAAGAATCATCCCCTTGACGTTTCTTCACTTTTATCATACAGAATGGAGGGGAAAATGTAAAGAGCGGATATGAGCAAAAGGAAAGAAGAACGCGAAAAAAACCGCGTCAAACTGAAATAAAATTTCGCCGTTTTCGATTTTGGATGAAATAGAATTGACAGAACGGTGCCGATGCGGTAATCTTATGGAAAAGGAGCTGAACGGAATGGACAACTATCTTTCTGGTCTGGCGACCGAACACGTCAATGAGGAAACTCAAAATTTGGATCGGTGTTCCACGCTGGATATGGTGGACATGATCAATCGGCAGGATGCGAAAGTTGCCGCCGCCGTCGCGCAGGAGAATAAGCAGATTGCCCACGCGGTCGATCTGATCTGCGCCGGGCTCGAAAAGGGCGGTCATCTGTATTATCTGGGCGCGGGCACGTCCGGGCGTTTGGGCGTTTTGGACGCGTCGGAATGCGTGCCGACATTCGGCGTATCGCCCGAACTGGTGCAGGGATTTATCGCGGGCGGCGACACGGCGCTGCGCAACGCCGTTGAAGGCGCGGAGGATGACGCCGAGGCGGGCGCGGCGCTGGTGGACAGCCTGAACGCCGGCGAGCATGACACGGTCGTCGGCATTTCCGCCAGCGGCAGTGCGCCGTTTGTCCGGGGTGCGCTCGTGCGGGCGCGGGAACGCGGCTGCGTGACGGTGGGACTCTGCACGAACAAGCCCAACAAATTGGAAGCGCTCTGCGACGTGACCATTGCGCCGGAGGTTGGCCCGGAGGTCATCAGCGGCTCGACGCGCATGAAGTCCGGCACGGCGCAGAAAATGGTGCTGAATATGCTCAGCACCTGCTCGATGGTCAAGCTCGGCAAGGTTTACGGCAACCTGATGGTCGATCTGCGTGCGAGCAATGTCAAGCTTCGCGACCGGGCGGTGCGGCTTGTGCGCCATGCGACGGGCGTTGAAGCGGATGCGGCGCAGGCGGCGCTGGATCAGGCGGATGGACACGTCAAGCTCGCGATCCTGATGATCAAGAGCGGACTGGATGCGCAGGCGGCGAAGCTCGCGCTTGAGAAGAGCGGCGGGCATCTTCGCGAAGCCATCGAAGCGGCGGGAGGGAAGAACGAATGAAAGAGGTTCGTCACGTTGTCGGTATGATGTCCGGCACGTCGGTAGACGGCGTGGATGCCGCGTTGGTGGAAATCAGCGGCACGGACAGCGAGCCGAAGGTCAAGCTGCTGGCTTTTGAAAACAAGCCGTATCCGCCGCAGGTGCGCGAAAAGATCTTTTCGCTGTTCACGCCTGCGAATGCGACGGTGGACAAGGTCGGCTATATGAATTTCCTGCTCGGAGAAATCTATGCGAAATCTGCGCAGAGCGTCATCGAGAAGGCGGGCATGAAGCCGGAGGAGATCGACGTCATCGGCTCTCACGGTCAGACCATTTGGCATGCGCCCATCCCCGAAAGCCCGGATGGCATCCCGGTCGCCTATACGGTTCAGATCGGAGAAGGCTCCGTGATTGCGGAGCGCACGGGCATTTTGACCGTATCCGATTTCCGCGTTGCCGATATGGCGGCGGGCGGACAGGGTGCACCGCTCGTTCCGTTTTCCGAATATCTGCTCTACCGCAGAGAAAAAGAGACGATTCTGCTCCAAAACATCGGCGGCATCGGCAATATGACCGTCATGCCCGCGGGCGCAAAGCCACGCGACGTGTTTGCCTTTGATACCGGCCCCGGCAACATGATCATCGACGCGGTGATTTCCGCTGTCACGGGCGGCGAAAAGACGTATGACGCGGGCGGCGAGACGGCGGCAAAGGGTAAAGTCTGCAATGCCCTGCTGGACATTCTCAAAGAAGAGCCGTATTATCGCCAGCCGCTGCCCAAAACGACGGGGCGCGAGCATTTCGGCGTGCAGTATACCGAGAAGATTCTCAGCTGGTGGAAGGAAACCCCCATTCCCGTGGAAGACCTTCTCGCGACGGTGACCGACCTGACCGCGTACTCCATCGCGGATGCGTATGAACGCTATGTTCTGCCGAAGTATCGGGCGAGTGAGATCATTGTCGGCGGCGGCGGAAGCTATAACGCGACGCTGCTTCGCTTTATGAAAGAGCGTTTTGCGCCGCATGGCGTCGCCGTGCGCACGCAGGAGGATCTCGGCTTGAGCAGCGACGCCAAAGAAGCGGTTGCCTTTGCGCTGATGGCGGACTGCTGCATGCGCGGCAGGGCGAATACGCTGCCCAGCGTCACCGGCGCGGAGCATCCCGCCGTAATGGGCAAAATATCTCAGCCGTATAAGGGGTAAAAGCGGATAAGGGTAAATGGACTGCGATCCAAAGAGCCACCGGCATCGCCGGTGGCTTTCGTATACAGGCGAAGTCATTTGGAAGCGCTTTCTTTGCATTGCGGCGGTTTTTGGGAGGAAAAGGGGCTTGAGCGTCAGTCAGGTGACGCTTCGCTCCCTGACTGATGAATGATTGATGCGCTTCGCGCATATGGGGGCGATAGGGCTGCCGCCCTAAAACCCGCCTGAGGGGGATTCCCCCCTCAGACTCCCATCTCCGCTTCGCGGCGGTTTTAAGAAGGGAGTTTTAGAATGAAGAAAGACAAGAAGGTGAACAGCGGACATGAGTGAATCCCCAAAAGGAACAGCATACTATCATCTTCCGGGATTATTTGAATTCTACGAGTTATACAGCCGTTTTCTACCGCTATTTCGCGCCCATCGGGAATACTTCTACGACTGGTGCGACATTGGTTCCATCTACGGCGCCCCGGCGGACTGCATTTGGGGCGGCGGGCGAGCGGGTTTTGGCGAACAGGATGCGCGGGATGTTCTGGCGCTGATGAGAAAATACGGCAGATCAGCGCGGCTGACATTCAGCAATTCTCTACTCCGCGAGGAGCATCTGGCGGACAAAACATGCAATGCGCTTTGTGCGTTATTTGCGGAAGGCGATATGCCGGAAAACGGCGTCATCGTCCATTCGGATTTACTGCTTACATATTTAAAGCGGCAATATCCAAAGCTCTACTTCGTTTCCTCGACGACCAAGGTTCTGACGTCATTTCAGCAGTTCAGGCAAGAGGTTAAGCGGGAGAAATTTCGCTATGTCGTGCCGGATTTCAGGCTGAACAAGGCATTTGAACAGCTGAATTCCCTGAATGAACAGGAAAAAGCGAAGGTGGAATTCCTATGCAACGAATGCTGCTGGTTTGGCTGTGCGGACAGAAAAGCGTGTTACGAGGCGGTCAGCCTGAAAAATCTTGGAGAAAAGGCTCCTGAGCATCACTGCACAGCACCGGATGCCGAAGGCGGCTACCGCTTTTCCAAAGCGATGAAGAATCCGGGATTCATCGGCATAGACGACATTCGGAATCTTTATCTGCCGATGGGCTTTTCGCATTTCAAGATTGAAGGGCGGGGGCTGGGCAGTGCGCTGGTTTTGGAATTCCTGCTCTATTACATGACCAAGCCGGAATACCAGCTGCATGTCAGGGAAGCCATCTATCTGGACAACATGCTGGATTTATTCTAATTAGGAAGTTTGGGTCAAAGGCGGCTGAGGCGCTTTACCGTTTTTCAAAAAGCGGCGTAAGCGTCAGGCGGCGTGTGCCATAGCCGTCTACGCGGTAGAAGCCGATGAGTGCGCTGGGATTCAGGCGGCGATAGACCTGCAGAACCTGCGGCGCATCGGTCAATTCAAAACGAACCGACAGACCGCATCCGACGGCAACTTCCCGCGGTGTGGAGATGACACCGGCGGACAAACCGGCGCGATGCAGCGCGTCCTCCATCCGCAGCACCTGTGTACGCGAACGGAAAGAGGCAAGACCAAAGGATTCATTCATGCGCGTTCCCTCCTGTGGGTCTAGCCTGCGGCAGACCTCATATACTCCACTGTATGACGCCGCCGCAGGAACGGTGCGTCAAAAGGGGGATGCGCTTTGATCTATCTGGACAATGCGGCGACGAGTTTTCCCAAACCGCGATGCACGATCCGGGCGATGGCGGATGCGCTTGAGCGGTGCGGCGCCAATCCGGGGCGGGCGGGGCATCAGCTATCGCTGGCGGCGGGGCGGATCATCGAGGAATGCCGCGAACAAATCGCGCAGATGATTGGGGAAAAGGATGCGTCGCGGATTGCGTTTGCCATGAACACGACGGATGCGCTCAATATGGCGATTCACGGCGCACTCAGGACGGGCGACCATGTGATTTCCACGCTCATAGAGCATAACTCGGTTTTGCGTCCGCTATCGGAGCTTTCGCGCAGCGGTGTCATCACGCTGACGCTGATCCCGCCGGATCAAAACGGCAGAATACAGGCGCAGGACGTGGAACGCGCTATCACATCCCGGACACGGCTCGTTGTCATGACGCACATGTCCAATGTTTTGGGCGTGGCGCAGGATGTCGCGGCGGTCGGCGCGGTATGCAGGCGGCGAAGGCTGCTGTTTTTGGTGGATGCGGCGCAGACGGCAGGGCACATGCCGCTTTGTCCGCGGGCATGGGAATGCACGATGCTTGCGCTGCCTGGGCACAAGGGGCTGCTCGGTCCGCACGGGACGGGGGCGCTTTGGGTCAAAGAAGGCATAACCCTGGCGCCTCTGCGTCAGGGCGGAACGGGTTCGGCATCCGAGAGCATGTTTCAGCCCAGAATGATGCCCGACAGCTTAGAGAGCGGAACGCTCAATCTGCCGGGCATTGCGGGATTCGGTTCAGGGATGCGCTTTGCGCTGGCGCATGAACGGGAAGCACACGAAACGGCATTGGCGCTATGCGAAATGATGCGCGACGCGCTGCTGGAAATCCCCGCCGTTCGGGTATACACGGAGAAGGGGGCGTCGCTGATAACGTTCAATATAGAAGGCATGGCGTCACAGGTTGTGGCGTCGCTTCTGGATGAAGCGGGCATTGCCGTACGAGGCGGGCTGCACTGTGCGCCGGGTGTACACCGCTGTTTGGGTACGCTGGAGGGCGGCGCTGTGCGTGTCAGTCCGGGGCTGATGAACACAGCGGCAGATGCGCGGGCGCTGATTGAAGCTGTGGCAAAAATTGCGGGCTGAGCCCGCGATCACTTCCGCCGCAGTTTGAAAAAACAAGAAAGTCCTGCGCACGCGGGCGGTTTTGAGCAGTTGTCCATGCGTGAGTAAATGGGCTGAGCCCGCCGTCACTTCCGCCGCAGCTTGAAAAAACATGAAAATTTTGCACACGCGGGCGGTTTTGGCAACGACCTATGCATTAAAAAAAGCGGGCAGAGCCCGCTTCAGCTTGTTGACATAAGCAAACTTGGCTTGAATAGCAAAATTAAGAAATTCAGCTATTCTTTCATTTGCGAAAAGGGCTATTCTCCCCCCTTCGGGGGAGAATAGCTTTTTGTCTACAGTCTGAAGCGGGCAGAGCCCGCTTATTCAATGCCCGCGAAAAGGGCAACAATGGCATCGACTTCGTCGCGCAGCTCGGTCATCGATTCGGTCAGGACGCTGCCCGCCTGCAAGCGCTGCTCAGCGGCGTCGAGCGTGGTGATGCAGGCACTGAGCATGCTGTTATCCACGATAATCGTTCCCGCACCGTAGATATTGGAAGCGAGGGTATTCAGGCATTGGAGCGCATAAATATGGCTGCGGACATTGGCAAGAAGCGTCATGGTATTGGTGCCGCTGGATTGCGTCAGGCGGTAGACGGCAGACTGGGCTTCGTTTGTCTCACTCGTTGCGCGTGCCATGAGCGCTTCATGGGTTGCGCGGCTCACGCCGGAAACACGGACGTAGGAAAACGTGACGCCAGCCAGCGCGATAACCAGAACAAAGATGACGACGCTCATGATGCGGATGGTCTGCTTGTTTTTGCGCTTGCCAGCGCCGGTTTGAAATGAATACATGATAAACCTCCTTCATCGGAAAACGCTCACTGCCTCTATTATAACACAACAGGCAAATGGGGTAAAGGGGGAGAATATGGACGGAATATGGCGCGAATGTGGTGCCTGAATGCGAAAGAAAAGCGCAAATGAACGGCAAAGTGGAGAATAAATTCTAAATACGGCGTAAGACTTGAAGAATGGGCGATGGATGGCGTATAATAAGTCTATTATCATGGAGAGGGGAAACAAATATGCCTATGAATATCGCCATCGACGGACCGGTAGGCGCGGGAAAGTCTTCCATTGCCGATGCGGTGGCGCAGAAACTTCATATTTTGCATTTGGATACGGGCGCGATGTATCGCACGGTTGCGCTGTATATGCTGAGAAACGGAATTGATCCGCAGGATGAAGGCACGGTATCCGCTCATTGCGGCGAAGCGGATGTTCGCGTACGCTATGAAAACGGCGAACAGCGCACCTATCTGGGGGATGAGGACGTAACGGGACTCATCCGCACGGGCGAGGTTTCTGCCGCGGCGAGTGCGATTTCCAAGTGGGCGGCTGTGCGCCGTCGCATGGTTGCGGCTCAACGCGAAATCGCGGCGCAGGCGGATATGCTCATCGACGGGCGCGACATCGGAACGAACGTGCTGACCGATGCGCCGGTAAAGATCTTTTTGACCGCGACGCCGGAGGAGCGTGCGCTCCGCCGCTATCGTCAGCAGGTGGAAAAGGGCGACATGACGCCGTATGAACAGGTGCTTTCGGAGCTGAATGCGCGTGACGCGCAGGACATGAACCGCAAGACCGACCCGCTTCGTCAGGCGGAGGACGCCGTACTCGTGGATTCCACGGAGATGACGCCCGAGCAGGTTGTAGACGCTATTGTGGAAATTGTGGAGAGAGTGTATGGAAAACGAGCATAACAACGCCGTGCCGGAAGAAAAGAAGCCCGGCTACCCGATGCCCAAGCGCAAGTATACGCCGCTGTATACCATCATCGTCTTTTTATATGGGCTGCTGGTCAAGCTGCTGTTCTTCATGAAGATCGAAGGCAGGGAGAACATCCCCAAGGATCGCAACTGCATCCTGATGGGCAACCATCAGTGCCTGCTCGATCCGGTGACGCTTGCGCTGTGCGTGCCGGACAGAGAGATTCACTTCATGGGCAAAAAGGAGCTGTTTGAAAACAAGTTCCTCGGCTGGGCGTTCCGTCAGGTTCACGGTTTCCCGGTCGATCGCGGCAACATGGACATGACCGCGATTCGCACGGCGATGGGCGTGCTGAAGGAAGGCGAAACGCTCGGCATCTTCCCGGAGGGTACGCGCTCCAAGACGGGGCACATGCTTCCGCTGCTGGGCGGCGCGTCGCTGCTGGCGCTCAAGAGCGGATGCGACGTGGTTCCGATCTATATTGAGGGCAATTACAAGCCGTTCCGCAGGATGAAGGTTCACGTCGGCAAGCCGATTGCGATGGATGACCTGCGTGCAGGACGGATGAATAAGGAAAGCTGTGAAGAGCTGACGCGCCGCATGGAGGCGGAATTTGCCCGTTTGAGCAGCGGAAAATCGCTTCCGCCCGCGAAGTGACGGGGCTTCAAACGCCAAATAGCGGCAAAAGCAAAAAAATTGATAAAAAAACAAATTTTTTTGCGTGAACAGCAGGAATATCGAAAAACAGATAGAATCAGTAAAGATGGGTAAAATGGAGAAATGGGTCTTCAGGATGAAAACGGGAATGGGCAGGTGCGTATGAAACTCACAATCGGAGAGCATGCCGGCTTTTGCTTCGGCGTGCGACGCGCAGTGCTCAAGGCGTTTGAATGTGCTGAGAAACAGCTCCCCTGCGTGACGCTGGGGCCGCTGATCCACAATCCGCAGGAAGTCGAGCGCCTCAGGCAGGCGGGAATCCGCAGTGTGGATTCGCTTGATGAGGTTGCGCCCGGCGAAACCGTCATCATCCGCAGCCACGGCGTGACGCCGCAGGTCTATGCGCAGTGTGAAGCGCGTGGGCTTTCGGTGATCGACGCGACCTGTCCGCATGTGGCGCACATTCATCAGCTTGTGCAGACATACAGCGAGGACGGCAGCGCGGTGGTCATCGTCGGCGAGGCGGATCACCCCGAGGTGGTCGGCATTGCGGGCTGGGCGCATGGCGCGGTGTTCATTTTGCCCGATGCGCATGCCGCTGAAGAAGCAAACCTGCCTGAACGCGCCATGGTCGTTGCACAGACAACGATCCGGCGTGACCGATTTGAATCGGTTTTACAGGTACTCAGAAAGCGCGTGCCCGATTTGACCGAGCGAATGACGATCTGCGCGGCGACGAGCCAGCGTCAGCAGGAAGCCGAAAGACTGTCGGCTCAGGCGGACGTGATGGTGGTTGTCGGCGGAAAGAACAGTTCCAACACGCAGAAGCTGCTGGAAACCTGCCGCCTGCGCTGCCCGAAGTCCATTCTGGTGGAAACGCCGGAGGATGTGCCGGGTGACTTGGCTGGAGAAAACGACAGCGTGGCGTTGACAGCCGGCGCATCGACGCCGCAGTGGCTGCTCGAACAGGTCAGAGAGCGCATCGAAGAAAACAGTCAAAATACCCACTAATTACGTGTTTCCCGGCGGTTTTCCACTGCCGTGATTCAATAAAGTATGTATCATCCCCAGCCCCTGCTGGGTAGAGATACTTGAGGAGGTTGTACCCGCATGAACGACATGGAAAAGAATCAGGTTTCCGAGAGCACCGAAGATTTTGCCGCGATGCTTGAGGAGACGATGGTCAAGTTCCGCCCCGGTCAGGTTGTCAAAGGCGTTGTCGCCCAGGTGAGCGATGACGGCGTTGTCGTGAGCATTCCCGGCAAGGCTGACGGTTTCATCAAGAAGAACGATCTGGTGACCACCGACTGCAAGGTCGATGATCCGATCGAGGCTGAAGTCGTTAAGCTCAACGATGGCGAAGGCTATGTGCTCCTTTCCGAGCGCAAGGTCATGGCCACCAAGAATTGGGAGAAGCTCGTTGCCGAATACGATACGGGCGCCTATGTGGAGGCTACGGGTCGTGAGGCCGTCAACGGTGGTCTGATCGCCGACGTCATGGGCGTTCGTGCGTTCATCCCGGCTTCTCATCTGTCCCGCCGCTTCGTCGAGAACATCGGCGAGTTCGTCGGCAAGACGATGACCGTGAAGATCATCGAGGTGGACAAGGCGAAGAAGCGCATCGTCGCCAGCCGCAAGGCGTACCTGATGGACGAGAAGAAGAAGGCTTGGGAGAAGATCGAGAAGGATCAGATCGTGACCGGTATCGTTCGCCGCCTGACCGACTTCGGCGCGTTCGTGGACATCGGCGGCGTGGATGGACTCATCCATGTGACCGATCTTGCCTGGCATCGCGTGAAGCATCCGTCCGAGGTTGTGACCCCGGGTCAGGAAGTCACCGTGAAGATCATCGGTGTGGACAAGGAGAAGGAGCGCATCCAGCTGAGCCTGAAGGCGCTTCAGCCGCAGCCGTGGGATGTTGCCGAGGAGAAGTATCCGGAAGGCTCCATCGTCGAGGGCAAGGTTGTTCGCATCACGACGTTCGGCGCGTTCGTCGAGCTGGAGCCGGGTCTTGACGGTCTGGTTCACATCTCTCAGTGCGCGCTCAAGCGTATCGCCAAGGTTGAGGACGCCGTGCAGGTCGGTCAGACCGTGCGCGTGAAGGTTCTCAAGGTGGACAAGGAAGCCAAGCGCATCAGCCTGTCCATCCGCGAGGCGCTCACCGAGGAAGTTGATTACAACGCCGAGGTGCAGGGTCTTGACTTCGACGATCTGGACGACGCTCCGGCTGACGCTGAGTAATCTTTCATAAGTCGTTGATCGCCGCATGGGTTCGCCTGTGCGGCGATTTTTGCGTCATGCGGAACGTTGTGCAGCGGGTATGCGGCGAAGGAAGAAAGAAGGCGTTTTTATCAGGGGCTGAACCTGAAATACAGAAGCAGCCGCCTGTGACATTTCGGCGGTCAGTTTGCATGGTTCAGCCGTTTTGGATTGACTTTTTGGTATCTTCATTGTATGATGAAGCCATCATAAATCGGGACGAACATGTCCCTGAAAGGATAAAGCTATGCACGAGAAGAAAAATCCAAACAGACCGCTGATCGTGTATTATATCATTGCGCTGGTCGTGGTGATGCTGCTCAATGCGCTGCTCTTCCCGCAGATTGAGCGATACAGCGTGAAGCAGGTTGAATATTCCGAATTCCTCTCGATGCTCGACGAGGGGAAGATCAAGGCGGTCCAAATTGAGGATGCGCAGATTGCCTTTACGCCCGTTGAGCAGATCCAGGATGGCAAGGCGACGTATTACACGACCAACCGCGTGACGGCGGATGATAAGCTGGTCGATCGCCTGCTGGCGGCTGGCGTAGAATTCGGTCAGGTCGTTCCGGAAGAAATGAGCCCGATCATTTCCTTCCTCGTCAGCTGGGTGCTTCCGCTGATCATCTTCTATGCGCTTGGCTCGTTCATGTTCCGCAAGATGAGCCAGCGGATGGGCGGAAACACGATGAGCTTCGGCAAATCGAACGCCAAAATCTATGTGGAAGCGCAGACCGGCAAGACGTTTGACGACGTTGCGGGCGAGGATGAAGCGAAGGATGCACTCAAGGAGATCGTCGATTTCCTGCATGATCCGCAGAAATACCGCGATATCGGCGCGAAGCTGCCCAAGGGTGCGCTGCTTGTCGGACCTCCCGGCACGGGCAAAACCCTGCTTGCCAAAGCGGTTGCGGGCGAAGCGAAGGTTCCGTTCTTCTCGATTTCCGGCTCTGAATTCGTCGAAATGTTTGTCGGCATGGGCGCGGCACGCGTTCGCGACCTGTTCAAGCAGGCGGGCGAAAAGGCGCCGTGTATCGTGTTCATCGATGAGATTGACGCAATCGGCAAGAAGCGTGACAGCGGCGGCATAGGCGGCAACGACGAGCGCGAGCAGACGCTCAACCAGCTGCTCACCGAGATGGATGGTTTTGACGCGGGCAAGGGCGTCGTCATTCTGGCGGCGACCAACCGACCGGAGATTCTGGACAAGGCGCTGCTGCGTCCGGGTCGTTTTGACCGCCGGATTCCTGTCGAACTGCCGGACCTTGCGGGACGCGAAGCGATTCTCCGCGTACACGCGAAGGACGTGAAGACCGAGCCGAATATCGACTATACGCAAATTGCCCGCGCGACGAGCGGCTGCTCCGGCGCGGAACTGGCGAACATCATCAACGAAGCCGCCATTGCTGCGGTGAAGGATAGCCGCAAGGTTGTCTCTCAGCGTGATTTGGAAGAAGCCATTGAGACGGTCATCGCCGGTTATCAGCGCAAGAACGCCGTCGTTTCCCCGCGTGATAAGCTGACGGTGTCCTACCACGAGTGCGGTCACGCGCTGGTGGCGGCGAAGCTCAAGAATTCTGCGCCTGTGCAGAAGATCACCATCATTCCGCGCACGAGCGGCGCACTGGGCTATACCATGCAGGTGGATGAGGAAGAGCGCCTGCTGATGACACGCGAACAGATTCTGGACAAGATCACCACGTTCTGCGGCGGACGCGCAGCGGAGCAGCTCATCTTTGGGCGCATCACCAGCGGCGCGAGCAACGATATCGAGCAGGCGACCAAGCTCGCCCGTGCGATGATCACCCGCCTCGGCATGAGCGACACGTTCGGCATGATGGCGCTGGAAACGCAGTCCGGTCAGTATCTGAGCGGCGACGCGAATCTGGTCTGCTCGGATCAGACCGCGGCACGCATCGACGTGGAAGTCAAGCAGATTATTGCCAACTGCTATGAGCGTGCCTATCAGATCCTTGAAGACAACAAGGAAAAGCTGCATGAAACGGCGAAGGTTCTGCTCGAAAAGGAAACCATCACCGGTATGGAATTCATGGCGATTCTGGCTCCGAATCAGCTTCCTTCCGCTGAAGGCGAAAAGGCTGAGCAAAAGCCGGAGGATAAGCCTGCCGACTCGTCTACGGATGACGTCGAGGTGAAGTAAATCAGCGAGGCTGTCAGGTAAAAACCCGACAGCCTTGCTTTTTTTCTCTCGTTTGTTGTAAAATAGATAAAAACACCGGGGAAGGAAAACATGAAGAACATTTTCATGATTCTGTGGCTGGCGATGAACGCCTTCACATTCTGCCTGTATGGCATAGACAAGTATAAGGCGAAACGCGGCGCATGGCGTATTCCCGAAAAGACGCTGCTCACGTTTACATGGCTTTTGGGCGGCGTCGGTGCGCTTGCCGGCATGCGCGTATTCCATCATAAAACCAGACATCGTGCGTTTGCAATCAGTGCGCCGCTTGCGGCGGTGATCAGCATAGCGGCTGGAATCTGGCTCCTGATGATGTGATTCCGTCGCCGACGGAGGACGCTTCTTCCACAGGAATACCTTATATTATTGATAAAAAGGAGAGAAAACAAGATGAACAAGGCGGAACAACTCCATGCGCTGCTTGAAAAAAAGCCGCGTGCCAAGCTGGGCTTCTTCCCGACGCCGCTGTATAAGCTCGAAAGGCTGAGCGAGCAGCTCGGCGTGCAGCTCTATATCAAGCGGGACGACTTTTCGGGCATGAGCCTGTTTGGCGGAAACAAGATTCGCAAACTGGAATACCTGATCGGCGATGCGCAGGAAAAGGGATGCGACACGGTCTTTACTTACGGCGCAACGCAGTCTAACCACGCCATGCAGACCGTGACTGCCTGCCGTCGCGTTGGAATGGAGCCGATTCTGTATCTGAATGCTTACGTTCAGCCGGATGAAAAGGACGTGCGCTCGAACATGCTGCTCGACCGCATTTTAGGCGCTCAGGTGAACATCATTCCCGGTCTGCCGGAAGAGACGGAAGCGCAGACCGAGGAGCGCTGCCATCAGCTCGGCTTGGAACACGCGGCGCGTTTGGAAGCGCAGGGGCATCGCTGCTACGACGTGCCGATGGGCGGTGCGAGCCCGGTCGGTTCGGCGGCGTTTATCGGCGGCTATCTGGAATTGATGCAGCAGTGCGAAGCGGCAGGCATTGCGCCGACGCACGTTTATGCGGCGACGGGCACGGGCGGAACGCTTGCCGGTCTGGTTGCGGGTCATCGGGCGCTGGAGGCGGGTCCCCAAATCGTAGGCGTTGCCGTCAGCAGAAAGGACGAAGGCTACGAGGGGCGCTGCGCTGCGCTTGCCAACGCGTCTTTGGCGTGGCTGGGCAGCGATGTGCGCGTGACGGCAGATGATTTCACCGTCGATCGCGGCTATTTCGAGCCGGGATATGAGCAGCCGAACGAAGCGGCGAACGAAGCGATTCGCCTGCTTGCGCGAACGGAAGGGCTGCTGACCGACCCGGTTTACACGGGAAAGGCGCTTGCGGGTCTGCTTGACCATATCCGCACGGGAAAAATCCGTCCGGGAGAAACCATCGTTTTCTGGCACACCGGTGGCGCGACGGCGCTGTTTGCCGAGCAGGCGATTCTGGGGGATCTGGCGGAACGATAAGCGCATGTCCATGGTGGATATACATCCGCTGAATTGGGTCTCCCCTCGCGTGAGGGGAGTGAAATTGATACCTTTTATTGTATCAGTTGTGATATACTAAAGCGGAAGGCGGTGATACAATGACGAGTATATCAGAACGGGTTTTAAATCTGAGAAAAGTGAAAAAAATGGGGCAGGAAGAGTTTGCTGAGTTCTGCGGATTATCCAGACCGTCCATTGCACGATATGAGGGTGGGAAGCCGATAAGCCGAATTGCAGCTCAAAAAATATCTGTTGCGTGCGACGTTCCAATCTCGTACATTCTTGATGAACAAAATGAACCCAGCCATTTTTCAGGTGGATTCTCTGATGATGAGATTGAAATCATTTCGATGTATAGGGCTGTTTCTCAAGATGGTCGAGATGCAACGAGATCATTTTTAAAAGCACTTTCTGGTAAATGCGAAAAATCCACCGTCGTACTGAAGTCTCCCCTCGCATGAGGGGAGTGGATTGAAATCACGCCTGCGTGCCGTAGACAGCAGCCGACGCCGGTCTCCCCTCGCATGAGGGGAGTGGATTGAAATCGTGCGTGCGGGTTCGACCCCCGCCACCGGTGCCAAGCAGTCTCCCCTCACCCCAGGGGAGCGAAATCAACAAAGTCAGAATGGAGGGAAAACGAAGGATGGTTTGGGCGGCAACAATCTGGATATGGCTCACATCCAGTGGCTTCGGAATTGTGCTGGTTGGAGCTGTGTTGCTGGAAATTGTCATCCTAATTGCGGCGTTCAGCACGAAGAAATAAATACATCTGACTTTGCAGCTTGTTGACATAAGCAAACTTGGTTTGAATAGCAACATCAAGGAATTCAGCTATTCTTTCATTTGCGGGAAAAGATAACATGAAAAACCCCTGTTCGGCAGCGTCCATGCCGACAGGGGCTTTTCTTCAGAAACAGGGAGAAACCAAGAAGGGAGTCCATTGCTTCTTTGGGTGCGTCACGCCCAAAGAGCGGGTCATGCAGGAGCGTCCATCCCGCATGAGATTTGCGGAGGAGTGCGTCAAACTCATTCACAAACAGGATTCCGGGAGGAAGTTAGATTGATCTAACAACAAGATCATTATAACGGATCTTCAGCCGTCTGTCAAGAGATAAATTGAAAGTATTCCTCTGGGAATTGTATATTTTAGAAAAAGCGAATCAGACGATCCGCTTTTATTTACATATAAGAAATTGCGTAAAATCGCCCGCATGAGCAAGACTTTGATGCGTGGCGGACTTCGGCGGAGGTGAAGGCGGGCTCAGCCCATTTACTCACGCATGGGCAACTGCGTAAAATCGCCCGCGTGAGCAAGAATTTGACGCATGGCGGACTTCGGCGGAGGTGAAGGCGGGCTCAGCCCGCTTTTTATTCCGGCACGGGAATCAGGGCGGTGACGGTGAACCACGAATTTGGCTGCTCCAGCGTGAAGCAGCCGCCGTATTTCTCGACCGTCTGCTGGATGCTCTTGATGCCGTAACCGTGGAGGGAGCGGTTGCCTTTCGTCGTTCGGGGCAGACCGTCGCGCAGGTCTACCGGCGTTTCGCAATAGTTTTCGATGCGGATGAGGAGAAAGCGGTTCTGCGTGCGGACACTGACTTTGATGAGCCGCTTGCTTTTGTCTTCGATCTGCTGAACACACTCGATCGCGTTGTCGATTGCGTTGCCGAATATGCTGCAAATATCCATCACGTCGATGAATCCGAGATCATGCGCGTCGGCAAAACAGCTCAGCATGATGCCCTGCTCCAGACAGGTCATGCTTTTGCTGGTCAGAAGGGTATCCAAAACGGAGTTGCCGGTGTCCACCTGCGCCTCGCGAACGGAAACGACGCGATCCAGCTCGGCAAGGTAGGAATCGCGCTTGACCTTGTTGGGCTCATTGCGGATGAATTCAATCTGATGCTTGAGGTCGTGATAGACCCGATGTATCGCTTTGTTGTTGATTTCAAACTGACGGTATTGCTCATACTGCCGATTCAGCAGGTTTTCCATCGCCTTCAGCTCCATGCGCAGGTTCATTTCCGCCTGCGATTCGTCATGCGCGTAGAGCATGGCAAGCCCGCCGAAATCGACGAGCGTTCGGGAGTAAAGCACGCCTGTGCCGAGAAGTTCGGTGAAAATGTGATCCTTGAGGGCGAAGCTCAGGTTGCTCAGCGCAAAGGCGGCGATGGCGGTGATCATGACGCTGACCAGCTCTTTGAGGGTGATGGTCTGCCGCCAGCGGAAGACCGTGATGCGGCGATTGATGGCGTAGATGACGCCGAAATCGAGCGCATAGACGGCGCCCATGACGAGCCATGTGCCAAGTGCTGACACGTTGTTGCCTGCCAGCAGGTAGTAGTTCATCTGCCACGCCATCGAAGCGGTGAATTCCGCGGCAAGGAAAGCGTGCGCCCAGATGTAGCAGGCTTCAACGGCACGCATGCGGCAGGTCGCGAGGATCATCAGGAACATGCTGAGCATCGCGGTCAGCATCAGCATCATCCACAGCCCGTTGGAGGCGACGCTGTCCATCCATGAGCAGATGAGCAGCTGCAGCAGCAGAAAAAGACCGTAGAGCGCGAATTGGCGCGGATCTTTGTCGCCGAATCGCTTGCGCTGCGGCAGGATGAAGGTCATGCACGCCATCCATTCGGCAATCGCGGTATGGATGCGCGGGAAAAAATCGACGGTGAGCATCAGGCTTTCATTCCTCCAATGTATCGGGTCAGCGCTTCCATGAATGCCTTATGGCGCGGGCGGGAAATGGTGAGCGGATGTCCGGCGACGAGCGCCGTTCCGTCAGCGACCTGTTCGACGTGCGCAAGGTTGACCAGATAGCAGCTGTTGCAGCGGAAAAAATCGTATTCGCGGAGCATTTCTTCCATACTGCGCATGCTTTGGCGCAGACGGAAGGCGCCTTTTTCGGTCTCAATCGTGACGGCGTGGCTTTCCGTTTCGACATAGTAAATCTGAGAAACATCCATGCGTATGATGCCGCTCTCGGTGGGCAGGGGAATGCAGCGCCGCGGCTGGCGGCTGAGCATATGCTCCACGCGGGAGAGCAGCTGCTGAAGCATCAGGTAATTGACGGGTTTGAGGATAAAATCCAGCGCATGGACGGAATAACCGCGAATGGCGTAGTTTGCCATGTTGGTGATAAAGACCAGAAAGACGTTTTCGTCCATCCGGCGGATGCGCTCGGCGGTTTCCATGCCGTCCATGCGTTTCATCTGGATATCCAGAAAGATGAGGTCATAATCAGCGCGGTAGGACTCGACGATTTCATCGCCGTCGCAGAAGACGGAAAGCTCGACTTCCTTTTCCCGCCCCTCGAAATACTTGAGCACATAGGTTTTGAGCTGCTGCCGGGCGGCGAGGTCGTCTTCGACGATCGCGATTCGCATGGTGAGGCTCCTCCTTGTCTTTTGAACATGAGATTCAAGAAGATAATTCACCGCGAAGGGGTTCTTTCCTTTTTTCCGAGGATAAATCGGGCGGATTCGCTGTCTGGGCGGCTAAAAATCCGTCTGAGTGAAGGATCAAATCAGTTTGACGACGGGCTTGATCAGATCCGCCGGCTTTTGCTTCATCAGTTCAAGCGCACGGGGGATGTCATCCCAGCCGTGGAAAACATGCGTGACAAGGGGATGAACATCCAGCCTGCCGGAGGAAACCAGTGTGCCGAGCTTTTCCATGTGCAGCCGTCCGCCGGGCATCAAGCCGCCGTTGATCTGCTTATGTCCCATGCCGACGCCCCATTCCACCCGCGGGATGGTTACGGCGTCGCCGTCGCCGAGGTAGTTGACCGAACCGATCTTTCCGCCGGGCTTCAGGCATTTGATGACGGAAGCGAACGTATCCACGCCGCCGCCTGCGATGATGGCGCGGTCAACGCCCTTTCCGTCGGTCAGCGCGAGAACCTGCTCTTCGATCGAGCCGTTTTTATAGCTGATGAATTCGTCTGCGCCATAGCCCTTGGCGGCGCGGATGCAGGCGGGGCGCGTGCCGACGGCGAGGATGCGGGATGCGCCGCGCAGGCTCGCCGCGGCGACGGACATCAGCCCGACGGGTCCGATGCCGACGACAAGCACGGTGTCGCCGAACCGAATATCCGCCAGTTCCGCGCCGTGAAAACCGGTGGGCACCATGTCCGACAGCATGCAGGCATCCGCGAGATCCATGCCGTCGGGCAGAGGGGCGAGGTTGCCATCCGCATCGTTGACGTGAAAGAATTCCGCAAACACGCCGTCCTTGACGTTTGAAAATTTCCAGCCGCAGAGCATGCCGCCGGAGTGCATCGCATAGCCGTCCTGCGCCTCTAAAGAACTCCAATCCGGCATGATGGCAGGAACAAGCACGCGGTCGCCGGGCTTAAAATCCCGCACATCGCAGCCGACCTCGACGATCTCTGCGCAGCATTCATGCCCCAGAATGAGGTTGTGACGTTCGCCGACCGCGCCTTCCCATACGGTATGCACATCGGATGTGCAGATGGCGACGGCAAGCGGCTTGCAAATGGCGTTCCTCGCACCGCAGAGCGGGCGTTCTTTTTCGATCCAGCCGACTTCGCCGATTTTGAGCATGGCAAAAGCTTTCATCAGATATTCCTCCGTTTCGGAATCGTTTTGCCTTTAGGATATCCAAACGGAGAGAAAACATCGCATCAAAAAAACCGGCGCACGAATTCCGAAAAGGGAAGACGTGCGCCGGAAGAAGAGGGGGCAGATTTATTTGTTTGCCGTATTCGGGAAAATGATCTTGTTGACAAAGAAGAACACGAGCATCGAGATGCCGCCGTTCAGCACGGTCGTGCCGATATTGTAGATGAAATCCGGAACGAACATGCCCGCAACCGCAACCCAGATGCAGTTGATGGAGTTGACAATGCAGGTGATCAGGCAGAACGCGACGACGTACCAGGCGATCTGCTTGCCGAGGTTGCCCTTGCTGCGGAAGACGAAGCATTTCTGAATCGGGAAGTTGATGCATTCGCCGACGATCATCGCGACCATGTACGCGCAGAAGTACGGCAGACCGCCGTGCGCAACGTCATAGCCGAGGATATTCCACTTGAAGGTTTCGCCGAAGAGCGTCATGTCGATGCCCGGCCAGCCGAAATCGACCATGGGCAGCCCGGCGAACGCCTTGGGCAGGAACTGGAGAAGCAGGTATTTGAACACGGTGATGAGGTTGGAAACGATGACGAACAGACCGCCTTCGCGGATCCACTCCGCTGCTTTCGGGTGCTTTTCGGAATAGCTTTGCCAGAAATTCATGCGTATTTCTCCTTTTGACTGTAAACTTGACTTTGCTTTCATCGGCATAGAGCGGAGAAAGGAGTCTGAGGGACGAAGTCCTTCAGGCAGGGTTGAGCGGCAGCCCAACGTCCTCTCTTACTTCTCGCTTTCTTCTTTCAGCTTCGGGCGCGTGAAGAAGCCCTTCACCAGACGACCGAACCCGCGGAAGCCGTGACCGTTGACCATGAAGAGAATGGCTTCCGCCATCTTCATGGAAACCATGCCGTTCATCATCTTCGCCATGCCGCGGAACGGAATGTTGTAGATGAACAGCAGATTCAGATCGGGCTTGCCTGCCGCAATGGATTCGTCCTTCTTTTTCGTCAGAATCTTATAGACAAAGCGTGCCAGCGGATTCTTGGCGTAATACAGCTGCATCACGCTGTCGTTCATCGTCAGCGGCTGATGAATATCCCAAAGATGCTGCGGAACGGGATGCCCCAGCACGGCGGCGAACTGCTCGTCCGTCACATTAGACAGGCTGCACGCTTCATAGCAGGCGACGTTCAAGCCGGCGTAAGGATTCGGAGCGTTCGTCCCCTTGACGGTCAGCGGCGCGGTCAGGCGGATATCCTCAACAGATGCGGCGATGTGGAGCTGATATTCGCCGCCTTCGATCTCCCAGCGGTTCGTCTTCGTGTTGAAATAGCGGAACGCTTTGTCATCCAGCGCGATGGTCACATGGCGGGTTTCGCCCGGCTCAAGATACGTTTTGGCAAAGCCCTTCAGCTCATATTTCGGGCGGAAAACCTTTGCGCCCGGCAGGGAGATATACAGCTGAGAAACCTCCGCGCCCGCGCACTTGCCGGTATTCGTCAAATCGAACTCCGCGCCCTGCTCGGTCACGGTCAGGTTCTTGTACGCAAAGGACGTATAAGACATGCCGAAGCCGAACGGGAAGCGGACGGGGATATTCGCCGTCTGATAGCAGCGATAGCCGACGAAAATGCTCTCGCGGTATTCGCTGGTCTTTTCAGCGCCCGGATAATACTGGCTGACCGGCGTTTCGTCATAGCTGATGGGGAAGGACTCGGCGAGCTTGCCGCTCGGGTTGACATCGCCCGTCAGCACGCGCAGAACCGCGCCCGCGACAGCCTGTCCGCCCAGCCCCGCCCAGACGAGCGCCTCGCACTGGTCGAGCCACGGCATTTCAACCGCGCTGCCGGCGGTCATGACGACGATGATATGCGAATTGACCTGATGCAGACGGGAAAGCAGGGCAATCTGGTTATCCGGAATGCGCAGATGCGTGCGATCCAGTCCCTCGGTTTCATAGCCTTCCGTCAAGCCCAGATAGAGCAGGACATAATCGGCTTTCGCGGCGAGGGCTTCCGCTTCGGCGGCAAGCGCTTCGTCTTCCTTGTCGATCCGCTGGAAACCGGGCGCATAGCCGATGGAATGGGAGAAGAAATCCGGCAGAAGGTCGAGCGTCTTGTCTTCCTTCGCGGCGTTGACCATGCTGCTGCCTGCGCCCTGAAAGCGGGGAACGCTGGCGAAATCGCCGATGACCGCAACCTTGGCGTCTTTGGCGAGCGGGAGAACGCTGTTGTCGTTCTTGAGCAGGACGATGGATTCCTCCGCCGCACGCTCGGCGAGTTTATGATGGCGCTCGAAGTCGATCTGGGAGGGATGACGCGCAGCAGAGGTGGTCATCACCAGTTCAAGCAGCTCGTCCACGCGCTGATCGACCGTCGCTTCGTCGATCTTGCCGGACTTGACCGCATCGATCAGCTGAACGGCGCTGTCATCGCCGCAACCCGGCATTTCCAGATTGCAGCCTGCGCGGACGCCCTCGGTATAATCGTTGCTTCCGCCCCAGTCGGTGACGACCGCGCCGCCGTAGTTCCATTCGCCGCGGAGAATATCCTTGACGAGATGCGCGTTTTCGTTGGCATAGACGCCGTTGACCAGGTTGTAGCTGGTCATGATGCACTTGGGCGCACCTTCTTTGACGGCGATTTCGAAGTTGGTCAGATACAGCTCGCGGAGCGCACGCTCATCCAGAACGGAATCGCTTGCCATGCGGTGGTCTTCCTGACTGTTGACGGCAAAGTGCTTGGCGCAGGCGGAAACCCCGCTTTGCTGTGCGCCGCGGATGAACGCCGCCGCCATCTTGCCCGCGAGATACGGGTCTTCCGAATAATATTCAAAGTTTCTGCCGCAGAGCGGGCTGCGCTTGGTATTCAGTCCCGGACCGAGAAGCACCTGAACATCCTGCGCGGCGGCTTCCGCGCCGATGACGCTGCCCACATCCTGCGCAACGGAAGGATTCCAGCTGCTGGCAACAGCGGAAGAAGAGGGCATGCACGTTGCCTTGGTGGATGCGTTGAGTCCGAGGTGGTCGCCTTCGCCAGCCTGCTTGCGCAGTCCGCTGGGACCGTCGGAAAGGGAAATCGCGGGAATGTTCAGCCGCTTGACGACGCGGGTATGCCAGACATCCGCACCGGAGAGAATGGCGCATTTTTCGCTCAGCGTCATTTTCGAGATAAGGTCTGTGTGTTTCATCAATCATCCCTGCCTCAAAAGTTTTTCTACTCCTTATTATAAGCATGAGTCGGAAAAAGAACAGGTTTTTTTCGCAAATTGTCGAAAAAAGGGCATAATCTGTAAACGCAAGCGCCGAAACGACGTGCAGCCCAAACAAAAAACGCCCCGGGAAGAGCACAAAGCTCATCACGGGGCGTTTGGGTCGATTAAACGTTAAAGCGGAACAGGGTCACATCGCCGTCCTGCATGACGTAGTCCTTGCCCTCGCTGCGGACAAGTCCCTTTTCCTTGCAGGCGGTCATGCTGCCGTTTGCCTTCAGGTCGCTGAAGGAAACGATCTCGGCGCGAATGAAGCCGCGTTCAAAATCGCTGTGGATCTTGCCCGCTGCCTGCGGCGCCTTCGTACCCTTGCGGATGGTCCATGCGCGGCACTCATCCGAACCGGCGGTCAGGAAGGAAATCAGTCCCAGCAGATCATAGCACTCGGCAATCAGGCGATCCAGACCGCTCTTGCCGATGCCCAGCTCTTCGAGGAACATGTTCTTCTCTTCGTCGTCCATCTGCGCGATGTCCTCTTCGATCTTCGCGGAGATGACCAGCACCTTGGCGTTTTCGCTCGCCGCAATCGCCTTGACATCGGTTATGCCGGGGATGCTGTCCTCGTCCTTGCCGAGATCATCTTCCTTGATGTTGCAGGCGTAGATGACCGGCTTGGTTGTCAGCAGGAACCACTCGCGGGCGATTTCGCGCTCTTTGTCGGTCATCGGGCAGGTGCGGGCGGGCTGGAGGTTATCCAGATGCGCCAGCAGCTTTTCGCCCAGCGCGGCTTCGTCCGCATAACGCTTTTCGCCGCTCTTGAGCATCTTGACGGCACGCTCGGCACGCTTGGCGACCGTTTCGCGGTCGGCGGCGATCAGCTCGAGGTTGATGGTTTCGATATCGTGCTGCGGGTTCAGGCTGTCCGCATGGCGGATGATGTCCGGATCTTCAAAGCAGCGGACGACATGCACGATGGCTTCGCACTCACGGATATGGGAAAGGAACTTGTTGCCCAGACCCTCGCCGTGGCTCGCGCCCTTGACCAGACCCGCGATATCGACAAACTCGATGACTGCCGGGGTGGTCTTTTTCGGGTGATACATTTCGGAAAGCTCGTTCAGCCGCTCATCCGGCACGGCAACGACGCCGGTGTTCGGCTCGATGGTGCAGAAAGGATAGTTGGCGGCTTCCGCACCCGCCTTCGTGATTGCGTTAAACAGAGTGGACTTGCCGACGTTCGGCAGTCCGACTACGCCCAGTTTCATATCGCATTTCTCCTTGCTTGAGCACGCCGCATTTCTGCGTGTGTAAAATCATTGAACGCATAGCGTACTGATTATATCACAGCTTCGGCGATTTCTCAAGGCGGGGACAACGTTTCCGTGCGATTTTCGGGATGCGCAAAAAAGAGCTGCCGATGCGTTGGCAGCCCTCTGGATCTGTCAGGGGAATGCGTCGCTCCCTGACAGATCCGCGATGCTTTGCGAAGGCTGGGGCGGATGATTCGGGAAACGCATATGGAAACGCAAGCATTTCTTACGATTTCCGATTTCCATCGCGCTGAATCCCGCACAGCGGGCGCGTGACACCGATCCCAAATCCGTTTGAGGAATTTCGCTCCTCAGATGCCCATCTTCGCTTGGCGTTTACGGCTCGATTTTATGCGGCGTTACTTGCAGCCGCACTCATACGAGCCGCACATGCTCTCGTCGCTCTTGCCGGAATGACAGTTGCAGTTGGCGCAGACGTTGATCGCGTTCAGGTCACAGCCGTTCTGCGCGTTGTGATGACGGCAGGAAGAAACGGAACAATGAATGGTCTGATTTTTCATAAAAAGTCCCTCCACATTCGATTTGGGGCGAATTCGCCCGGAGCGTAGTATGGCACGAAAAACGAAAATGATGCGCCAAAGCAAAAAAATGCCGTGGCATGAGGCTGATTTTGAAGAATGAAAGCCAAAATTCGAGAAACAAAGGTTTTCCTTGCCAAGCTTTGCAGGAAACGATATAATAAGATTGATAGTTTTCGGACATTTCGAAAATATCAGAATTGAAAAGACATTTTGCATGACCAAGGGCAGAAACGGGAGTAAACATATGGAATATATCACGTTGGGGAAGACCGGTCTGCGCGTGTCCCGCATGGGCTTCGGCGGCATTCCGATTCAAAAGGTGGACGCGTCCGTCACGCATACGCTGATGGAGCGCCTTGCACAGCGTGGCGTCAATTATATCGATACGGCGCGTGGATATACGGTCAGCGAGCAGTTTTTGGGCGAGGCGCTGGAAGGCGGTCTGCGCGAGAAGTTTGTCATCGCGACGAAGTCCATGTCGCGCACGAAAGAGGATATGGCGCGTGACATTGACATCAGCCTGAAGAATCTGCGCACGGACTATATCGACCTGTACCAGATTCATAATCCGTCCATGGCAGAGCTGGAACAGGTGCTTGCGCCCGGCGGTGCGCTGGAAGCGCTGATGGAAGCGAAGGCGGCGGGCAAGATCCGCCATCTGGGTCTGACGGCGCACATGGCGGCTGTGTTTGAGCGGGCGCTGGAGCTTGACTGGGTGGAAACGGTGATGTTCCCTTACAACATCGTGGAAACGCAGGGCGAAGCGCTGATGGAAAAGTGCCGCGAAAAGAACGTCGGCTTTATCTGCATGAAGCCGATGGCAGGCGGTGCGCTGGAGGATGCGCGTCTGGCTCTGCGCTTTATCCGTCAGAATCGGAATGTGTCCGTGGTCATCCCCGGCATGTACGATGTCCGCGAGATTGACGAAAATCTGGCTGCCGTGGAGGATACCTCCGCGCTCACGGAAGATGAGCTTCAGAAGATCGATACGGTTCGCCGGGAACTGGGAACGCAGTTCTGCCGCCGCTGCAACTACTGCCAGCCCTGCACGGCGGGCATATCCATCAGCGGCATATTCGTTCTGGAAGGCTATCTGCAGCGCTATGGCCTGGGGGACTGGGCAAAGAAGCGCTATGATGCGCTGGGCAAGAAGGCCGGGGACTGCGTAGGCTGCGGCGCGTGCGAAAAGCGCTGTCCGTATCAGCTGCCGATTCGCCAGATGCTTGCACGCTGCAAGCAGGAATTTGGGGCTTGAGCAGCCGGACAGGCGATCAAATTGCGAACAAGATCCGAACCGTTCGGGTCATTGTACATAACCAAACTGCCGCTTCGCGTCCAATTTAGGAAGCGGCGGTTTATAGAGTGATTCAGGGAGGAATATCATGATCGAGCGTATTGACCGTAAGCGTCAGGTGTTGACCTATGTCGCCAAGTATTGCTTTGAAGGCACGCTGGATGAGCATAAGGATCATATCCCGCTGGAGCTCGTTCCGCACGGCAGTCAGGCGACGCAGCGCTGCTGTGTCTACCGCGAGCGCGAGGTGCTGCGCAACCGCGTGGACTGGGCATGCGGACGGGCATCCGTATATGACGGACAGCAGTACACCCGCACATATGAGCCGGTTGCCGTCATGAACAGCGCGTGCGAAGGCTGTCCGCTCCAGCGCTATACCGTAACCAGCAACTGCCAGCACTGCATGGCGCAGCGCTGCATGCAGGCGTGCCGCTTCGGCGCGATCACCATGACCCATCAGGGCGCGATCATCGATCCGGATAAGTGCCGTGAATGTGGCATGTGTGCGCAGGCGTGCCCGTATAACGCGATTGCCGATGCACGCCGTCCCTGCGTGCGTTCCTGCCCGGTGGACGCGATATCGGTCGATAAGAAGAACCGCCGCGCTTCCATCGATTATTCCAAGTGCATTTCCTGCGGCAGATGCACCGTGGCGTGCCCGTTCTCCGCGATTTCCGATGTATCCATGATTACGGACGTCATCGGCGCGATTCGCGACGAGAGCAAAGAGGTCTACGCCTGCTTCGCTCCTTCGATCGAAGGACAGTTCGGCGGCGTCAGCGTCGGCGAAATGATCAAGGCGTTGCAGCAGCTGGGCTTTACGGATGCGCTGGAGGTTTCGCTGGGCGCGGATGCGACGGCGTATTACGAGGCGCAGGAAGCCAAGGAAGTTGCCCGCGAAGGCGGTCATATGACGACGAGCTGCTGCCCGGCGTTCTATAACATGGTTGCCAAGCATTATCCGATGCTGCTGGACAAGGTCAGCCACACGGTTTCCCCGATGGTTGCGACGGCGCGATTCATCAAGAAACAGCATCCGGACGCGGTCGTCGTCTTCATCGGACCGTGCATCGCCAAAAAGAGCGAGGTCAAGCGCTATAAGGACGCGGGCGAGATCGGCGCGGATTATGTGCTGACGTTTGAAGAGCTTAACGCGATGTTTGCCGCGAAAAATGTGGATCCGGAAGCGATGGCGGCGACCGGCGTGCAGCAGGGCAGCAAATTCGGCAAGAACTTCGCCGCGGCAGGCGGCGTTTCCGCGGCTGTTCAGGAAGTGCTTGCGGAAGAAAAATTCGATCTGCCGGTCAGCTGTCTGAAGTGCGCCAGCGCGGAGGAATGCAAGAAGGCGCTGCTGCTGCTGCGCGTGGGCAAGCTGAACGAAACGATGATCGAGGGCATGGTCTGCGAGGGCGGCTGCATCAACGGTCCTGCGAAGATTACCGATGTGCGCGAGAGCATGGGCATGCGCAAGCAGCTGATGCTCAGCGCGGATGACCGCAATATTGCCGAAAACCTCAAGATGAATGACTTTGTGGATATCGACATGAAGGACGGAAGAAAGTAAGTCAGACCAGCGGGGCTGTCAAGCTAACAACACCGATATTTCAAGAAAAAACGAAGTATTTGTGCCCGAAGGTTTCCAAAGGGCGATGCGCCAAACGGGCGCCGTAAACGCTCGGAAAGCCCTTTGGTGGGGCGATGGGGCAAAGCCCCATATCCCCAAATGCCTAGATATTTGTTTCTTGAAATGTTCGGGTTAATCTTGGCAGTCCCGTTGTTTCAGGCAATCCGCCATGCAGGGGGAGCTGCCTCCGCAATGATTGAGCTGGACTCGTGAATAGAAGCAAGGAAAAGATATGAAAAACCTCAAACGTGTACTGCCGGTTTTGGGCATCGTCCTTTGGGCGCTGCTGCTTCTGCCCTTTTTGCTGGGCGCACCGGCGGCACATCCGGCAACGGATGATTTCACCTTCGCTGCCTATACGCACCCGACGTGGATACAAACCGGGAGCATCCTCCATGTGCTGAAGGATGCGCTCAGCTATGCGCTGCGGACATGGCGGGATTGGCAGGGAACGGTGACGGGCGTCATCATCATGACGCTCAACCCCGCCGTGTTCTCCATAGACGGCTATGGCTGGCACGCCGTCATCCTGCTGGCGCTTTGTCTGCTGGCGACGGGCGTCTTTCTGCGGCATTTTCTGGAAAACCGTCTGGGTATCTCAAAGCGCATGACGCTTGCGGCGTTCCTGTGCCTGTCGGCGGTGCAGTTCCTGTTTTTGCCGGATATTGTGGAAGGCGTGTACTGGTTTAACGGCGCATGGTTCTATATGGGAGCGCAGGCTGCGGCGCTGCTGACACTGACGCTGGCGGACAAAGTCTGCGAACGCGGCGCGGCGGGGGCAAAAGCCGTTTTGTGTGCGGCGCTGTGCTGGGTGCTGCTCTTTGCGCTCGGCATGGACAACTATATCACGGCGATGATGACCGCGGCGGCTTTGCTGATGATGGCGCTTGAACGCGCATGGGCAGCAAGGCAAACGGGCGAGATCAAGCCGGCAGTCCGCACGGCGCTGATGCTGATTCCCATCGGTATGGGGCTTCTGCTTGCGGTTGCCGCGCCCGGCAATCAGGTGCGCATGGCGACGGACGGTGCGCATCAGAGCGGCATGGGCTGGCTGATTGCCTCGATCCTTTGGACGATGCGCGACGCGGTGAAATTCATCCTGCGCTTTTTGCTGAAAACGCCGCTGCTGGCGCTGCTCCTGCTTGCGGCGCCGACGCTTTGCGCTCAGCTGAACGCAAAGCACGAGAAGGGCGCGACATGCCCGCCGATTGGGGCGGTGTGGCTCGGGCTGTATCTCATTCTCTGCGCCATGATCATCCCGCATATGTATTCATCGGGATACGCGGGTTCCGGACGCGTGGTCAATATGTATCACTGCTATGTGCTGCTTGCGATGCCGATTGCCCTTGCGATGAGCCTGGCGCGGATGAAGGAAAAGAAGCGCGACGCGCTGGCAAGCAGACGCGGGAGAGCGTTTTGCTACGCGCTTGCCGCGGCGGCGTTTGCGCTGTGCATCGCGGGCGGACAGCTCGGCAATTATCATAAGCTCGTCAGCGACCAGCTTGACGGCACGCAGAAGGCGTATATCGCGCAGTTTAAGCATGAATACGCGCTCTGCGAGGCGGCAGGCGCGGAGGACGACGTGCTTTTGCCCGCATGGACGGTGCAGACCGTGACGGGAAAGCCGACGGCTTACGAAGATCCGGGGATTTGGACGAACGAATCCATGGCGCAGTATTTTGGCGTGAAGAGCGTTCGCGTGGCAAAGTAAAACCGCCATTTTCCGGACGGGGAGAAGCGCCCCAACGGGAAAGAAGCATCCGTCCCCACAAACGGCAGCTGACGTCATATCGGCGCTTATGGTTTAAAGAGGAGGAAAAATCATGGTTCAACTGAAGAAGATCGATCGGGAGAATATATGGGATGTGGCGCGGCTGAAGGTGAAGCGTGCGCAGACGAATTATGTTTCTTCCAATGTAGAGAGCATTTTGGAGGCGTTTGCAACCCGTGAATCCGGCGGCGTGGCGCTGCCGTTCGCGCTGTACGATGGCGTGGCGCTGGTCGGCTTTGCCCTGATTGGCTATGGCGACCTGCCCGGAGAGGATAACCCGGCGATTTCCAAGGACAACTACTGCCTGTGGCGGCTGATGATCGACGAAAGATGGCAGGAGCGCGGCTATGGTAAGCAGGCGATCGAGAGCATTCTGAACTATGTCCGCCAAAAGCCCTGCGGCGAAGCGGAATACTGCTGGCTTTCCTATGATTCGGAAAACCTGAGGGGCAAGAAGCTCTTCAATCGATTTGGGTTTGAAGAAACCGGCGATATGGACGGCGGCGAGGCAATCGCGGCGCTGAAACTGTGAGGGGCAAACGGATGAAGATGAGCTGCAAAGGGTTTGCGGCGCTTTTGCTGCTGCTTTTGCTGCCGATGAGCGCATCGGCGCTGGAGGCAAAGGAGCTGACGGGGGAATGCGGCATCACATCCCCGAACCAGAGAACGGTTTCCGTTCACGACGGCGACTATACGACGGCGTGGCGCAGCGAGCGGCAGAGAAAGCCCTATCTCGAATTCAGTCTTCCGGAAGGAAAGAACGCGCAGTATCTGTATATCTGCTTTGCCGATATGCCGGATTCGTGGGCGATTGAAGAGAGGACGGACGGCAAGTGGCAGACGGTTGTCAAGGGCAGCCGGGAGTATGACCATGCGCTGGTTGAGATCGGCGGAAAGTCGCATTTTCGTCTGGTTGAGGATTCGGGCGTCACGACGCGGCTGAAGATCAACGAGGTCTTTGTATTCGGCGAGGGAGAGCTTCCGGACTGGGTGCAGCGATGGGAGCCGACGCCGGAAAAGGCGGATCTGCTGGTTTTGGCGGCGCATCCGGATGATGAGCTGATTTTCTTTGGCGGCACGATTCCGACCTATGCAGCCGAGAGGAAGAAGAACGTTGTCGTGGCATACATGACCTACGCGAATGTGGCACGCAAGAGCGAGCTGCTCAACGGGCTTTGGCATATGGGGCTGCGGACGTATCCCGTGATCGGGAACTTCGGCGATTCGTATACCCAGAAGATGAACGAGATGTATGACGCGTGGAAAAAGGAAAAAGTCCGCAAATACGTCATGGGTCTGGTTCGCCGATATAAGCCGGAGGTCATGGTGACGCATGATGTCGGCGGGGAGTATGGGCACGGTGCGCACAAGGTCTGCGCGGATGTTGCGAAATACTGCGTTGAAAACAGCGCGGATGCGTCCGTCCTGCCGGAGCTGGCTAAAAAATACGGAACGTGGTCGGTCAAGAAGCTTTATCTGCACATGGGCGAGGAGAACAACACGTTCATGGATTGGAACGTGCCGCTCGAGTCCATGGGCGGAAAGACGAGCGAACAGCTTGCCCAGGAAGCCTTCCTGCTGCATGTGACCCAGCAGAAGACGGAATACGTTGTGACGGACGAAGGAAAAACGGGCAACGCGAGGTTTACGCTTGTCCATTCGGAGGTCGGAAGCGATGTGGTCGGCGGGGATTTCTTTGAAAATATCCCGGCAGGCTGAGCCTGCTTTCACTTCCGCCGAAGGTTTGCAAGCCATGGAAATTTTACACACGCGAGCGATTTTATGCAATACTCCATACGTTAAAGGGGCTGAGCCTGCTTTCACCTCTGCCAAAGGTTTGCAAGCAGCGAAAGTTTTGCGCGTATGAGCGACATGAGTTCAATGGACAGGAAGAAAAAGAACCAGAGCAGCCGAAAGGGAAAAACGGCTGCTCTGGTTCTTTTGTTATAGGGGATAGGAGAAAGGAGGAAATGGTCGGGGGAGAGGGCGACGCCTCAAGGGTTACCTGTGGTCGTAAGGCTTGAACTCGACGCTCTGCTTGTCAAAGTCGATGAAGAGCTGGTAGGCGTAGTTGTCGAGGCTCGTATCCCAAATTTCGACAAACTTGGGCGTAACCTCGATGAGAATCTCCGTATCCTCGTGGGAATACTTGTTGTAGCTTCCCCAAAGGTGCTTTTTGTACAGGGTTTCAAAGCGGCGTCCCGGCTCATCGACGACGAGTCCCTTGTTCAGCGCGACGCCCTCGATCTGCACGCCGCTCCAGCAGAGCGCGACGTTCGGGTTTTCAAAAAGCTGCTGGGTCTTGCGGAAATTCTTGTCGGTCTTGAAATAGACCTTGTTGTCGTAGAAAAGACAGCTGACGTTGCGCACCATGACGTGCGTGCCGACGGCGCTGGCAAGCGCCATGATCTTGCTGTCGCCGAGCTTTTCAAACATCAGGGCGACGGCTTGCTCGAAGGTGAGGTTTTGTTCTTTGCTGAATTGCATGGGTTTAGCTCCTTTGCTATTAATTCTTAAAACTTGCACGGAACGCAAGCATTTTTTGATTTCGGCTATGCTGAATCCCGCATTGCGGGAACACAGCGCCGATTCTGACGGATTTTATGTCCCTCTGTTCTTTCCCTGATTCTCGACAGCTTGAAGTAATCGATTATCCATTTATCGCTTTGCGATAAATGCAGGAAAGGGTGCAGGGAACGAGGTTCCCTGCCGGGGTTTGGGGCAGAGCCCCAAGCGTTACCCGTTTTGAGCGAACTTCTTGAGCGGAACGCTGATTTTCTTGTACAGCAGCATGGCGAGAATCGAGGTCACGCTGAAGGAAATGATGTTGAACGGAATGATGGAGAACGCAACCATCGTCGGGACGTTCGTGATCCACGGGTTGACGGCGGTGCACATGCTCACGATGGACGCCCAGTCCATGCCGTAGAGCGTCATATATGCCGGGAAGATGAGGAATACGTTGGTCAGCACGGCGACGATTACACCGCAGATGCTGCCGATGACCAAGCCGACGGCAGCGCCTTTCTTCGTCCGATGCTTGCGATAGTAAAGGACGGCGGGAAGCGTGTACGCCGTGCAGAGCAGGAATTTCTGGATTTCGCCGGTAAACATCGACGACGTTCCCTTGAACACCAGCTTGAGCAGCACCTTGACCGCGATGATTTCCACCGCGCCGACAGGCCCGAGAATGAATCCGCCGATGAGATCCGGCAGACCGGACAGATCAAAATCGGCAAACGGAGACAGCACGGGTACGGAGAAGCTGAAATACATCAGCACGAAGGATACGGCGCCCATCATGGCGGCGAGGGTCAGGCGGCGGGTTTTGTTGCGGGTCATGGCAAAGACCTCCTTCAAAGTAAAAAAATCCCGAAGCCAAAGAAGAAATCGGCCTCGGGAAATCCAACTTTGTTATGCTGAAGGCAAATGCCCAAAAACGCACGAAAGAAGGATAACATAATCGTCTTTTCCCATCCGGACTGTAACCGTCGGTTCTGGAATCGCACCAGATCGGCTCCCGAAAAACATCGGGAGTTCATGGACTATACCATCGGTAGGGAGTTTCACCCTGCCCCAAAGACCATTCAGTTTTGAACTTCGTCTATACTGTACGCCCCTGTGAACCATTTGTCAAGCGGAAATTTTGGAAGGATGCGGCAGAATGGACGGGTATGATTAAGAAGGAACTATTTTACCGCGAAAAATGAGATGCGCGTTTTTTACTGAAAAAGCTTCGCTCAAACAGCTGCCCGGCATGCCTGTACCCCAAAGCGGGAAAGGCAGGCGGGCGTCAAAACCGCTTTTACCAGGCGATGACCTCATGCCCGGTTTCGGTGACCAGCACCTGAATCTCCCACTGGGCAGAGGGCATGCCGTCCTCGGTGTAGATCGTCCAGTCGTTGTCGGCGTCCACATAAATGTCATCCGTGCCCATGTTGATCATCGGCTCGATGGTGAACATCATGCCCGGCGCCATGACCATTTCCTGCCCGCGCTTGGTTACATAGCTGACCCACGGCTCCTCATGGAATTTGACGCCGACGCCGTGACCGCCGACATCGCGGACGACGCTGTAACCGTTCTTTTTCGCCAGATCGTGGACAGCCTGACCCATGTCGCCCAGATAGCCCCACGGCTTGACCTGCTCCAGACCCGCCTTGACGCACTCGAGCGTGACCTCGACGAGCTTCTTCTTTTCGGGCGTGGTTTCGCCGATGATGAACATGCGGGAAGAGTCGGAATAGTAGCCCTTATAGATCGTGGAGCAATCGACATTGATGATGTCGCCGGTGCAAAGCACGTCGTCCTCGGAGGGAATGCCGTGGCAGACCTGATCGTTGATCGAGGTGCAGACGCTCTTGGGGAAGCCCTCGTAATGCAGCGGGGCGGGGATGCCGCCGCGGGCGACGGTCTGCTCGTAAACCCAGCGGTCGATCTCCTCGGTGGTGATGCCTGCGCGGATATGCTCGGCGACATAATCCAGCACGGCGACGTTGATTTTTGCGCTCTCGCGGATGCCCGCAATCTGCGCTTCGTTTTTGATCATGTCATGGGTCGGAACGGTTGCGCCCTGTCGGCGCATCTCGTCGAGCTTTTCGTCAAAGTTATAATGACAGCTCTTGTATTTTTTGCCGCTCCCGCACCAGCAGGGCGAATTGCGATCCAGTTTATGCATGGGAAAGCCCCCTTCATTCGGTTTAATCTGGGTTTGTTTTGTTTATTCAGCGTCTATTGTATCACGTTCGCACGCGGCAGAAAAGGGGAGAAATCAAATGTTTGAAAAAACTAACGCGGGTTCGGCGCGTTTGCCGCTTTTCTTTTTGTATAGCTGGTCAAACCTGCGGCAATGTGGTATACTGATGCCGACACGATTTGCGGCGAACGAAAAAAATATTTGAGAAAAAATGGAACAAGGACGCGGGCTCGTTCGTCTTATATACACAGGACAAGAGGGTTGGTGAATCAAAGTGAGGAAAAACATGTTTGCAAAAGCGCTGGCGCTGATGCTGCTGCTGGTCATGCTGCCGGTGATGGCGCTGGCGGCAGATTTCGCCGTCGTGCATGGCGGCAGGCTGAACCTGCGCGAATACGCCAGCAGCACGAGCCGCAGCTTGGGAAAATACAACAGCGGCACATGGGTATCCGTGCAGGGGCAGAGTGTTTCCGGCTGGATTCCCGTGCGCACGATGGACGGCAAACAGGGCTATATGTCCGGCAACTACCTGACCTTTGCGCAGACGGGAAACCAGGCGGTCGTTCGCTATGCCAACGGCGGCTATGTCAATCTGCGTCAGGGCCCGTCGCTCAATTATTCGGTCATTACCCGAGTAACCAGCGGCACAGCCATCACGATTTTGGATGATTCCTATGAATGGAACTATGTCAGCGTCAATCTGTATGGCACGGTTTACACCGGTTACATGCACGATTCGCTGATCGACAAATCGACGACGACGGCGACCGTTGTCACCCGAAACGGCGGCAAAGTCAACGTCCGCAAAGGCCCCGGCTCGAATTACGGAAGCATCGGTTCGCTCCGCACGGGCACGCGAGTGACCATTCTGCTCAAAGGCAAAGGCTGGGCGCAGATCACGGGCGGCGGGCTGACGGGTTTCATGGCGACCAGCTATTTGAGCGGCATCAGCTCCGGAAATTCCGGCAATTCGGGCAATTCCGGCAGCACGGTCACGACCAAAACGGCTTACGTCAACAATCCGCGCAGCACGCAGATTCTGCATCTGCGCGAAACCCCGTCGCAGAGTGCGCGTTCCATCGGGCAGTATTACAACGGCACGCAGGTCAAGGTCGTATCCTACGGCGCAACATGGTGCGAGGTCTATGTCGGCACGAAGCACGGCTACATGATGACGCGCTACCTGAGCTTTGACGGAAACTATGTCCGCCCGAGCACCACGGCGACGCCGTATTACATCTATGTGACGCCCGCGCCTACGCCGTACTATGTGTATGTCACGCCGACGCCTACGCCGCTGGTGCAGTATATCACGCCTGTTCCGCAGAATACGCCGGTTCCGCCTGCCGCGGGCAATCCCATTACGCTGGCGATCAGCGCGGGCAGCTCGAGCAGCATGATCAACGTATACAACGACTCGTCGATGACCTCGCTGAAGGCGAGCTATGCGGCGGGCAAGCAGGCGACGATGCTGCAATACGGCGACAGTGTCTGCATGATTCTCGTTGACGGCGGCGTTGCGTATGTATCGACATGGAACGTGAATTATTAAGGCGGTTTGCGGAAGAGGCTTTTCCGCATAGAACCCGTTTCAATAGCAGAATGCTCTGCATTCTGCGCTGAAACTACGTTTTTGCCGATAGGGGGTTACGCTGGGCTATCGCCCAGACCCATTTGGGGACATTGTCCCCAAACCCCTTCTCCGCTTCGCGGCGGTTGAAAGTAGCTAAGGCGGAATCAGGTTTCGCTTCGCTCCCTGATTCTTGCTCTTTTACGCTTCGCGATTTATGAGATGGGGGATTACGATGGGGTTGCCACTCCGGGAAACTCGCATAGTCGCGCAAGCGCTCCTTGCGATTTCCGATTTCCGCCATGCTGAATCCCGCACAGCGGGCGCATGGCTACAATCCCAAACCCCGCTTGGGGACATTGTCCCCAAACCCCTTCTTCGCTTCGCGGCGGTTGAAAGAAGGGTTTTTGGGGGATGAGATTGACATAAAACAGCCATCTTTGCGCATACTTTCTCGGGGGAGGGATTGTATGAAGCGAAGATGGCTGTTTTTATGTTGTGCGATTTGTCTGACACTTGCGGGCTGTGCGGCGAAAACGGGGCGGGACAGCGAACCGGCTTTACCCATGCCGCAGAACACATCCGCCGCGCAGGGAGAAACTGATCAGAAGGCGGCACAGCTGATACCGGACAGGCTGAAAAGGGACGCGACGGGCGTGCCGATGCTCAGCGTATACGACATCAAGGCGGAAAAGCTGGAAACGCTGTCGGTGGAGGACTATCTGCCCGCGGTATTGGCGGGAGAAATGTCGGGAGATTGGCCGCTTGAAGCGCTCAAGGCGCAGGCGATTTTGGCGCGGACATTTGTCATGCAGTTCGTTTCGCAGAAAAAGTCGATGTACGACGGCGCGGATATCTCGACGGATATCAAGGAAGCGCAGGCATACGATGCATCCGGTGTCAATGACCGCATCCGTCAGGCAGTCCGCGAAACACGCGGTTTGGTGATGAATGCGGGTGGTGAGCTGCCCTATGCGTGGTTCCATGCGCATTCCGGCGGGCTGACGGCAAGGGCAAAGGAAGGGCTTGACTACGAAAAGAGCGAGCCGGGCTATACCCAGTGCGTCAAGGGCATGGAAAACGATGAAGCACCGAGCGAAGCGGCAAAATGGCAGGCGACGTTTACGATGGACGAGGTGATCGCGGCGGCAAAGGACGCGGGCGCGGCGATTGACCGGGTCGATAGCCTGTCTGTTGGTCAGCGGGGCGAATCCGGACGGGCGACGACGCTTTTGATCTCCGGAAAAGAGGTTTCCGCACCGGCGTTTCGCGTTGCGATCGGCTCGACGAAGATGCGCTCGTGCCTGCTGGAAAGCCTGAAGATCGAGGATGGTCAGGTGAAGATGAGCGGTAAGGGCTATGGTCATGGCGTTGGTATGAGCCAGTGGGGCGCATATGCGATGGCGAAGGAAGGAAAGAACGCTGAAGAAATCGTTGAGCATTATTTTCGGAATGTGATCATCGTCAAGGCGTGGGAGTGAGAAGACTTCATACGCCTTGTACGCTTTAAACCTCAATAACCCCTTAAAACCGCCGCGAAGCGGAGAAGGGAGCCTGAGGGGGAATCCCCCTCAGTGGGGTTTGGGGCAAAGCCCCAAATAGGTCTGGGCGATAGCCCAGTATATCCCCGATCAAGAAAAACGTAGTTTCAGCGCAGAATGTGAAGCATTCTGCTATTGAAACGGGTTCTAGGTGGAAAAGCCTCTTCTGTTCGCGAAACTCCATTCTAAAACCCTTGTTAAAACCGCCGCGAAGCGGAGAAGGGGTTTGGGGACAATGTCCCCAAGCGGGGTTTGGGGTGGCAACCCCATCGTAACCCCCGTCTCATCAATCGCGAAGCGTAAAAAAGCAAGAATCAGGAAGCGAAGCGAAACCTGATTCCACCCTAGCTGCTTAAAACCGCCGCGAAGCGAAGAAAGGGTTTGGGCGGCAGCCCAACGTACCCCCTGCCTTGCATAATCTCCCATACATTAAAAAATCAGCCCCGACAGTATGCCGGGGCTGAAATGATTGTTGAGAGAAACGTCTCCGGATTCCTTATCAATCCTTCAGAGGACGGATGAGGATGAACGGCGTCAGCTCGTCGCCCTGACCGGAGGGGTTGTCCGCCATGGCGTCCTGAATCTGCTCGTCGGTCAGCGGAAAGTGCGTTCCCTTGCCGAGCTGGTTCTGGTCAAAGTCGTTCGCGTCCATCACGACAGTCGGAACGCCGGTCGCCTTTTCCAGCGCGTCGCACAGCTCGACCGGATGCTCCGGATTGATGACGCCCATCGTGTGATAGACCTCAAAGGAAGAATCCGGATAGAAACCGTCGATGCCCGCGACACCATGACCGCAGATCTTGTAAAACAGACCGCGCACGCCGAACGGGCGCGTGACCGCGGAAACAGCCGCTGCCAAAAGCACGCGGGGCAGACCGCAGATTTCAATGACCAGCTGCATCTTGTAGGGCTGGTGCATGCCGATGCCGGTGGAATTATGCCCGGCGAACGGCGCAAGCGTCCTTGCCCAGAAGCCGGGATGCGTATCCTCCAGCGTGCGCACGTTGTTGGTACACATGCCCATGACCTTCGCTGTGAAGGACAGGCAGTCGCCCGGCTGATACAGCGGCAGAACATAGCGGCGGACAAGCTCCGCCTGATCTTCGCCCGGCTGAACAAAATGCGTATGGATGGCGAAACGCTGATAACGCTTGCCGTCCTTTCCGGTCAAAACACCGCGGTCATAATAAACGACGCCGTCCTTTTCCTGGCGCGTGGATTCCTGATTGCGAGAAGCACCCATTGTATTGCCTCCTTGGCTGATGGTTAAGGCTATTTTGTCCCTGTCAAGCAGGTTTTATCAGCTGGCCTTCATTGTACACGATGGAACAGGGAATGTCAAATTTAACCTGCCGAAAGAAGCGCAGTCTCGCGGAGAAAAGCGGAAAGGACTCGGGCGGTTCGCTTAACGCGGGTTCGAGCGTCGGTCAGAAGAAGGATTCAGGCACGAACTCAAGGGTTCCCTGATACTTCCGGACCCTCAGGCGTCGGGGATGCCGTCGGCGCAGGAGCCGGAGTTTCTGTCGGAACGGGGGTCGGCGGAACCTCGGTCGGTTCCGGGAGCGGGGTTTCTGTCGGAACGGGGGTCGAGATGATCGGCTCTTCCGGCGCAGCCGTGTTGTACCTCTGCCATTGCGCAACGGCGAGAACATCGCAGGCGGGCATGGCGGTCAGTTCGCCCAGGAATAAGCCGTCGCTTTCACGCGTGAAACGCCAGCCGATGTAGGAATAACCCCTTCGTCTTCTGGGCGTTTCGAGAGAAAGCGAAGAACCGTTTTCCAAGGTCTCTTCGGAAAGCAGCTTGCCGAATCCGTTCGTGACGGTCAGCGTATGCGAAGGGGTGGTGTCGCCGGAACCGTTCATGGAGATCGGCGGAAGAAGCGCGGAGAGCGACTTGCCGTCCGGCTGAGCGATTTCGAGCTGAATCAGGTAGAGGGCTTCCTGTGCGCCGCCGACGATATCCAGCCGATAGCCGGTATCGGTCTGCGTGACCGTGAAGGAGCCGCCGTTGTCCAGAAGCGCCTGATCCAGAACGAGCGGCTTGCCGGAAAGCGCGTTTCCGGCGGCATCGACAAACTGGAATCGAACGGTCAGCCCGTCGAGCGGAATGGGTTCGCCAAAGGCATCGACGGGCGTGATGTCGATGGAACCGCTTTCGTCGCTGTTCAAAGCGGCGAATGAAGTGAGGAGTTCCACTTGAGAGAGGATGCCATTTTGGTCGGACACCGCAGAAGCGAGCAGAGGAATCAGCATCAGAATCAGCAGCACCGAACAGAGCAGTTGAGTGCGGAGTTTTTTCATGAAAAATTCGCCTCCCTATTCGTTTTTTGGATTGAAGATATTATAACATAAGCAAAAGACAGGCACAATCAAATCCGCACGAACGACTGTTTTTTTGCACGAAAAATCGTATTATGTGCAGTTCGCTGCTTTGCTTGGTTCAAATTGTTCATCGCTTTGCGGCGGTTTCGCCCAATCCCTGAGGAAGGATGAAGGTTTCTTTTTTCGTCATGCACGGCGAAGCGCCCGCATACCATCGCCGGGAGGGATGAGGATGCGGTTGATTGCCTTTGGCGGGGACGCGAGAGTGTGCGGCGTGCTCGGCGCGGCGGAAAAAGCCGGATGGGAAACCCTGCATATCACCGGGGAATACGCCGGAGAACTTCCGTCGGCGGATGCCGTGCTGCTTCCGTGGGCGCGGTCGTTTCGGGAAAACAGCCTGATCGTTCAGCAGGGCGAAAAGAGCATGACACGCGAAAGCGTATTGGCAAAAATACCGCCCTGCGCGGCGGCGCTGGTCGGCAGGGATGTCCGCGATGAGGAACTGCCGCAGGTCGGCAGGGTCATTCGCCCGGATGGGGACGAGGCGTTTTTGCGGCTCAATGCGCGGCTGACGGCGGAGGGCGCGATGATGACACTGATGCGTGTGCGGAAACGGGCGCTGCTGTCCTCGACGGCGGTCATCACGGGCTATGGGCGCATCGGGCAGGAAATGACGGCGCGGCTCTGCGCGATGGGAACGTTTGTCATCGTCTGCGCGAGAAACGAGGGGCAGATGCGTCTGGCGCATGCCGCGGGCGCACATCCCGTGCCGCTGAGCCGGCTTGCGGCGGCGTGCAGGCAGGCGGATGTGATCGTCAATACGATTCCGGCGCATGTGCTGGGTGCGGATGCGCTGGAAGCCATCGGACGGGATACGCCCATACTTGAGCTGGCAAGCCCGCCGTATGGCATGGATATGCAGGAAGCCGTTCGGCGGGGCTTGCAGGTCTGCGTGGAGAGCGGTCTGCCGGGACGATATGCGCCGATGGACGCGGGAAGCGCATTGTTTGACGCGCTGAAGCGGGGCATGGCGTCGGTTGGAGAAAAGGAGGAAAAGGCGAATGGGTGAACTGCGCATCGGTTTTGCCATCACGGGATCGTTTTGCACGTTTAAGGCGGTTTTTCCGCAGATGAATCTGCTGGTGGAGCATGGGTATCGCGTGATCCCGATCATGTCCGATAACGCTTACGGGACGGATACGCGGTTCGGAAGCGCGGCGGACTGGGTCGCGCAGGCGGAGGAAATCTGCGGGGAAAAGGTCATCCACACCATCGCGCAGGCAGAGCCGATCGGGCCGAAGAAACTGCTTGACCTGCTGATTGTCGCGCCATGCACGGGCAATACGCTGGGCAAGCTGGCGTGCGGCATCTATGACACGGCGCCGACGCTGGCGGTGAAGAGCCATAGGCGAAACGGGCGTCCGGTGCTGATCGCGGTATCGACAAACGACGCGCTGTCCGGCGCGGCGGCGGGTATCGGGCTGCTGATGAATCGAAAGGGCATTTACTTCGTGCCGCTTGAGCAGGATGATTATCGCGCAAAGCCGACGAGCTGCGTGGCGGACTTCATGCAGATTCTGCCTGCGGCGGAGGCGGCGCTGGAAGGGCGGCAGATTCAGCCCATGATCTTTTAGGCGGCGCTGACGCAAGGGCGGACAAAGAAAAGCTTCTTCGGGAAGAAAACACGGAAGAAATTCGTCTATTTACAAATCAGGCGGCTATCATGTACAATGAACGAAAGAGGTGAACGAATTTGAAACGATTTCTTTGCATGGCGATGCTCTGCGCGATGCTTCCGGCGGGCGCGTGGGCAGAACTCGATCTTCATATGACGAATCTGGAACGGGGCGACCACACCCTGACGGTTTTTGAAGCGCAGGAAAAAGCGGATGAATCCGCTCAGAAGCAGGATGGCGGACAGAATACGGTCAGCCAAGCCGCGGAAACGGCAAACGTGCAGATTGAAACACACTTTGCGCAGAAGAAGGCGGAGCAGCTGCTTTCGCGTGCGGGCGCAAGCGTTCAGCAGAGCGGCGAGCTTTTCATAAGCGGCAGCCTTGCGTCGATGACGCTCGTTTGGAACGGCACGCAGGCGGATGGAACGAACGGAAGCTCGACCACCGGGCTTGTGCTTGACCTGACGACCGGAGAAGCGGTCGAGCTGGCGCGGCTCTTTGAGGATGCGGACGCGGCGTTTGCGGCGATGGAAAATATCATCTCCGATGACGTGCTGAGCGAACTCAGCGATTATATGGAGTATGGCGACCTGCTGCCGATGCCGACGGATAATTACGCCATCGATGAGCAGGGGCTGACGGTGTTTTATCCCGATGATCGGTATCGCTATTTTGATGAGAAAAACGGCGCGGTGCAGTTCGCATGGTATGAGCTGGCGGCGTATATCGGAGAGGATAGCCCGGTGTATGCCCTTGCGCATAAGGAACAGAGCGCGGATGCGCTGAAAACAGCCGTCGCGGAGGGCAGACTGCCCGGGCCGATGGAATCCGTTTCGCTGGGAGAAAAGCTGGGCGATGTGCTGGCGAGATATACGCTGCTGACCGATCCGGATTATACCAACGATTCGCAGGTCTATCTGTTTGAAGAGCCTGAACTGCGCGGATGGGCGGTGGAGATTCCCAAGTATGCCGAAACCGAGGAAGATGAGACGCCGATCTCTGCGATCCGCACGACGCGTGCGGCGCTTTGCGGGCTGACCATCGGCAAGACGACGCGGGATGAGGTCATCGCCATGCTGGGCGAGGCGAAGGAAACGCGTGCCTATGATGAAAGCGCGGCAAGGGATAGGATGCTTCCGGCGGGAGAGAGCCTTTTCTTTGAGCTGTCCGGCAAAATCCTTCAGACGCATATCGGCGAAGACGGCACGCTCGCGGGCGTGATCCTGCGCGGCGCAATGCCCGAAGAGCTTTACTGAAACTGGAAAACGTGGTATAATAATCTGCCTAGGTATCGCTTAGGCAGATGTTTTTTGCGTATATACGGTTTATGAGCAAATCCGGAAATATAATATATGATTATAGGCAATGCCTGAAAACGTCGGCAGGAAACTTTATTCTTTTCTGCATTTATCGCTTTGCGATAAATGGATGATGGGTGGCTTTAAACCGCCGCGAAGCGAAGAAGGGAGTCTGAGGGGATTGGAATCACGCGCCCACTGTGTGGGGTTCAGCGTGATGAAAATCGGAAATCGCAAGGAGCGCTTGCGCGTTCGCGAAGCGGGCGCGTCTGCCGCAGGCAGAGGACAGCGCCCCTATGCGAGTTTCCCGGATAAGTCCCTCAGGCAGGTTTGGGCGGCAGCCCAATCGTAGACTTTTGTATAAATTGGAGGGCAGCAGATGGCGAAGAAGGCAGCGAAGAGCGCGGCAAAGAAAAAACGCGCAGTCTCCGGAAAGCGCGGGAGACCCGGGCGCGGAAAACAGCAAAAGAGCGCCGATCCGCGTGGCATTATCGGAATCGTCGTGTTCTGTCTGGGGCTGTTGGCGCTGGTCTGTCAGTTCGTTCCGTCAAACGGAGGGTTTTTGAACCGGTGCATGCTGGTTGTGCGCGGGCTGGGCGGCATGCTCTGCCTGCTGCTGCCGGTCGTCCTGTGCTGGGCAGGCGTAACGCTCGTGTTTTTCGGCGAAAAAAGGCTGAGCCTGCGAACGCTGATTTACAGCACACTGATTTTCCTGTTTGTGGAAACGATGTTCCAGATGGTCAATATCATCAGGGTCAACGGGGCGCTGGCGGCGGATGGTGCGAGCCTGGGCTACGGCGCGTTTCTGGCGCGGTCGTTCTCCATGTCGTCGCTGGACTGCAAGGGCGGCGGCTTGATCGGCGCCCTGCTGGCGTGGCCGCTGTATAAAGCGCTGGATGTCTGGGGCGGCATGATCGTTTTGATCTGTGCGACGGCAATCGTGCTGATGGCGCTGACCGGCGTTTCCTTCAGCGGGCTGGGCATGCGGATATCCGAATTGCTGGATGATCTGCGCGTGGACTGGCAGGAACGCAGAGAGGAAAAGAGCGCCCTGCGCGACGCCAGACAGGAGGAAGAGCTGGAGCGGGAAAATGCGCTGGCGCTGGAACGGCAGAAGCGCAGACAGGCGCGAATGCAGCAGGAAAAAGAGGAACAGGAGCGCCAGAAAACGCAGAAACAGCAGGAAGAGCAGCCTAAGCCGGAAACGCCGCCCGCGGAAACGCAAAGCGCCGACGGCAAGACAAACAACACGCAGAGACAGCGGCGCAAGGCAAAGCCGGAGCTGACCGTTGTTTACGCGCAGAGCGACGACGAGGAACGCCCGGACGATCAACCGGTGATCAACAGCAGACCGCCGCGACGGGCGCCCGCGCCGCGCAAACGCAAGGAGATGTCCCCGAGCGCTCAGCTCTATATCGAGCGGAATGACGAATTCGTGCGGGTGCCGATCGAGGAGCAGACGCCGACGACGCGAAGCAGACGCAACAGCTTCACCATGCGGGAGGCGGAAGACGCATTCCTGTATGGCGCAAATCCTGAGGATGATCCTCGGCAGACGGGCTATGCGCCGCCGTACGGCAATCCGCCGCCGTCCGCATTCGTGCCGCAGCAGGCTGACGACGCGCCCGAATCGGATGAGGATTATGGAGCAAGCCCCGAACCGGAATATGTGCAGCCCGTTCCGCCCGAACAGGAACCGCTGCCCGATGAAGGGGACGACGAGGAAGACGAGGCGTCGCTGATCACCAACGCGCATGCACAGGGCGCGGATCGCCCCATTGAGGAGAGCTATGGCACGGCAGAACCGGAGGAAGAAGAGCCGATGCTGCCTGCGGGTCATATCGAATACGACGACGGCGACGCGCAGGTGACGGCGGACGAGCCGCACGACGAGCCGACGCCCACGCAGAGCGGATCGTTTGGCGGCTGGCAGATGCCGCCGCGCAGAGAATCGACCGCGGGCGCACCGTCGAGCTATTCCGACAGCGCAATTGACGCGGCTCGGGCACGCATGACGCAGAACGCCGGCAGCCAGATGAAACAGGAAATGCCCGTGCAGCCGCAGGGGCAGGATGTGCTGAAGGCACAGCGGATGAACGAGCAGCAGACGGTTGTGCAGCTGCGCGGAAACAGGCTCGATGGAACGCCTATCGTCGTGCCGCAGAAGGATGTTCACGAATCGCCGCAGGTGGCGAAGGAGGAATACATCTTCCCGCCGATTGACCTGCTCAATCAGAGCCGGACGACGCAGGATCCTAACCAGCGAGCCAAGGATGAGGCGGGCGCACGCAAACTGATCGGCACGCTCGAGAGCTTTGGCGTGCAGGCTAAGCTGCTCCATGTCACGCATGGACCCGCTATCACGCGCTATGAGCTGGCACCTGCGCCGGGCGTCAAGGTTTCGCGCATCGTCGGTCTGGTCGATGATATCGCGCTGAATATGGCGTCCGACGGCGTGCGCATCGAAGCGCCGATTCCCGGAAAGCCGGCGGTCGGCATCGAGATTCCGAACCAGAAGATCGAAACCGTGTCCCTGCGCGATGTGCTGGAAAGCCCGGAAATGATGCGCGAAAAATCCCCGACGGCGGTTGCGCTGGGCAAGGGCATATCCGGTGCGCCGGTGATTGCGGATATGGCAAAAATGCCGCATGTGCTGATTGCGGGCGCGACGGGTTCCGGTAAATCCGTCTGCATCAATACGATCATCAACTCCATCATCTTCCGCGCCAAGCCGGAAGAGGTCAGGCTCATCCTCATCGACCCGAAGGTCGTCGAGCTGTCCGTTTACAACGGCATTCCGCATCTGCTTGTTCCGGTCGTCACAGACCCGAAAAAGGCGAGCGCGGCGCTCAGCTGGGCGGTTGTGGAGATGGAGCATCGCTATAAGCGGTTTGAAACGATGGGTGTGCGCGACATCCGCGGCTACAACAACGCCATCGGCGAGAACGAAGAACCGATGAGTAAGATCATCGTCATCATCGACGAGTTGGCGGATTTGATGATGGTTGCGCCGGGCGAGGTTGAGGAGTCCATTTGCCGACTGGCTCAGCTGGCGCGTGCGGCGGGCATCCATCTGGTCATCGCGACGCAGCGCCCGTCGGTCAACGTCATCACCGGCGTCATCAAGGCGAATATCCCCAGCCGCATCGCGTTCGCGGTATCCAGCCAGATTGACAGCCGTACCATTCTCGATTCCGGCGGCGCGGAAAAGCTGCTGGGCAAGGGCGATATGCTCTATGCGCCGCAGGGCGCGGGCAAGCCGACGCGTGTGCAGGGCTGCTTTGTTTCGGATGACGAGGTGCAGCGGATCGTCGAATTCGTCCGCGGACGGCACAGCGCTGATTACAACGAGGACGTCATCGAGCAGATGAACACGGCTGCCGACGAGGAAAACACCGCCGCATCCGACGCGCCCAGCACGGGCGAACCGGTGGATGAGATGCTGAACAAAGCCATTGAGCTGGCTGTGGATGCGGGACAGGTTTCCATCAGCATGCTGCAAAGACGCCTGCGCGTGGGCTATGCGCGTGCGGGAAGGCTCGTGGACGAGATGACCCTGCGGGGCATCACGGCGGAGGCGGAAGGCCCGACCAAGCCGCGGACTGTGCTGATTTCCAGAGAGGAATGGCGCAGGATGCAGGAAAATCAGGAATAACAGAGAATAACTAAGGACGGTCGGGGCTTGGCTTCAAGCTTCCTTCGGCAGGGAGTCGTTTCCTGGCCCCTTTCTCCGCTTCGCGGCGGTTTGAAGAAATTTGATTTCAGCTATCGCAAAGCCGATAGCGCAGACTGCAGACAAAAAGCTGAGCTATCGCAAAGCAATAGTGTAGTGGAAAATCCAAGAGCCTCAGGTTCTTGGCAGGGCATGGGACGGAGTTCCGCCCGCATCCTCAATACGAAAGGAAGAACACGATGAAATTTATTAAGACTCCCGTCAAGGGAATGTGCGATATGCTGCCCGCCGATATGCGCCTTCGCGAGCATGTTTTGGGCATGATCAAGGAATCCTATGGTGCGCATGGCTTCATGCAGATCGAAACGCCGGTGATGGAGCATATCGAAAACCTGACCGGCAAGCAGGGCGGCGACAACGAGAAGCTCATCTTCAAGGTCATGAAGCGCGGCGCCGAGCTTCAGCGTGCCATTGAAAAGGGCGACGGCGAGCTGGCGGATAACGGACTGCGCTATGACCTGACCGTCCCGCTGGCGCGTTATTACGCCAACAACAAGGAAAAGCTGCCGGTGCCGTTCAAGGCGATGCAGCTGGGCAACGTCTGGCGTGCGGATAACCCGCAGAAGGGTCGCTTCCGCCAGTTCACCCAGTGCGATATCGATATCCTCGGCGACGACAGCAGCTTGGCTGAGATCGAGCTGATTTCCGCAACGGCGGCGATGCTGAGCAAGATGCTGGCGGAAGCGGGGCTGTCCGAGTTCACCATCCACGTCAACGATCGCCGGATGCTGGCGGCGGCGGCGCTTTCCGCGGGCTTTGAAACGGAGGAGATCGGCGGGGCGCTGATTTCGCTGGATAAGTTCGATAAAATCGGTCTGGACGGCATCGAAAAGGATCTGCTCGCGGGCGGCTATGCGGAGGAAAAGGTTGCCAAGTACATGGCGTTCTACCGCAATGTGCAGCCGGGCATGGATATCGCCGAATTCTGCAAGGACGTCAATCCGGAATATCTGCCGGAGAGCGTCGGCGTGGCGCTGGCGGATATCATCGGCAGCGTGAAGCCGATGCTTGCCGAGGGCGTGAAGATCGTCTTTGACCCGACGCTGGTTCGCGGCATGGGCTATTATACGGGCCCGGTGTTTGAGGTAACGCTGGATGGCTATAACTTCGCCATCGCGGGCGGCGGACGCTATGACGAGATGATCGGCAAATTCAGCGGTCAGAACGTCAGCGCGTGCGGCTTCTCCATCGGCTTTGAGCGCATTGTGACCATCCTCAAGGATCACATGAAGGGAAGCTATAAGCTGCCGGAAGGCTCGACGGCGTATCTGATCGGCGGTAAGGTGCCGACGGCGCGTAAAGCCGAGGTGCTGGCGCAGGCGGCGCAGGTGCGCACGACGGGCGTCGTGGCGACGGTGCTGCCGATGAGCAAGAACATCAAGCATCAGATCGAGCTGCTGGAGGCGGAAGGCTTCACCAAGTTCGAGAAGATCTACGAGTAAGGAAGGAAATTCATGACCAATAAAGGTGTCGTGACCGAGGTCAACGGCGATACGCTGACCGTCGCGTTTGAACGCCATGAGGCGTGCGGCGACTGCCATGCCTGCATGCACGGCAGTGAAAGCTGTGCCAAGCATACCGTCAAGCTCAAGGGCAAGGCGAATGTAGGCGACATAATCGAAGTGGAAATGGATAGCTCGCATGTGATGGAAGCGTCCGCGCTGGCGTATATGCTGCCGCTGGCAGGCTTCATCATCGGGCTTGCCGGAGGCTGGCTCATCAGCAAAGGCATGAACAGCAGAAGCGGCGAATTGATGATGGCGCTGTTCGCCGTGCTGGGAACGGCGGTTGCGTATGTCATCATGCGTGCGTTCGATCCGAAGCTGTCCAAGGGACGCTGGGAACAGAAGATTGTTTCCGTCACCCCGGCGAAGAAGTCTTCTCCCGATGAAAAGAAAGACTAAAAAGAGCATGACCCACCATGACCAATCTTGAAGGAGGTATGAATATGGCTCTTCATTTGAATAAGCAGACGTTTGACGAGGTTATCTCCGGCGATCAGCCGGTGCTGGTCGATTTCTGGGCGACGTGGTGCGGCCCGTGCCGCATGATTGCGCCCGCGGTTGAGGAAGTCGCGGAGGAATTCGAAGGACGCGCCGTCGTCGGTAAGGTCGATGTGGATGAGGAAACGGATATTGCCCGCCGCTATGGCATCATGAGCATTCCGACGCTCATCGTCTTTAAGAATGGTAAGGTCGTTGAACAGGCAGTCGGCGCCCGCGGTAAGCAGGATATCGCTGAAATGCTCGAACGTCATCTGTAAGAAAAATCGTCAGTCATCAATCATTTGAAGCAGCCGCTCCGTAAAATGGGGCGGCTGTTCTTTGTTTCTAAAAACACTTCTTGAAACCGCCGCGAAGCGAAGAAGGGAGCCTGAGGGGGGAAGCCCCTCAGTGGGGTTTGGGGCAAAGCCCCAAGCGGGTTATAGGGCGGCAGCCCTAACGTAACCCCGTTCTCAAGCGCGAAGCGCATAAAGACAAGAATCAGGAAGCGAAGCGAAACCTGATTCCACCCCGGCAGCTTGAAACCGCCGCGAAGCGAAGAAGGGAGTCTGAGGGGGAAGCCCCTCAGTGGGGTTTGGGGCAAAGCCCCAAGCGGGTTATAGGGCGGCAGCCCTAACGTATCCCATGATCAGAAAAGCAGTTTCAGAGCAGAATGCGGAGCATTCCGCAATTGAAACGGGTTTGCGCCGCAAAACTCAGCTTTAGACGCGGAGAAGCTTTCAATAAGCTTTGGCAGAATCGGGTATCGCGCCGCGCATGTCAGCGTGAAATCCATATTACGCGCATTTTCGGGCAAGTTACAAAGGATATGCTTTGACAATGACTTGTTTTGTGCTATAATGAATCAGATACGATGAGGAAGCTTTACGCTTCGAACGTTCGGATTTTAAAAGTCCGCTGGCGGTTACGCAGGGGCTTTTGGAACATAAAAACATGAAAAGGGAGAGCAGAAAGGAGGAGGTACTCTTGGCGAAGCTGAGGATTATTCCGCTGGGTGGTCTTGGCGAGGTCGGCAAGAACATGACGGCGTTTGAATATGGCGATGATATCGTCGTTGTGGACTGCGGCTCGATCTTCCCTCGACAGGATATGCTCGGCATTGATCTGGTGATTCCGGATATCACCTATCTGGAGCGTAACAGAGAGCGCGTGCGTGCGTATCTCATCACCCACGGACATGAAGACCACATCGGCGCGACGCCGTATGTGTTTCGCCGCGTGCCTGCGCCGGTTTATGGAACGAAACTGACCTGTGCGCTCATACGCGGCAAGCTGGCGGAGCATAATATCAACAACATCCAGATGCATGTGGTCAAGCCGAAGGATGTCATCGAGGTCGGCGCGTTTTCCGTGCAGTTCATCAAGGTGAGCCATTCCATCGCGGGCGCGGTCGCCATGGCGATTACCTGCCCGGCAGGCACGGTGATCGTGACCGGCGACTTCAAAATCGACTATACCCCCATCGATGGGGAAGTGACCGATCTGAACACGCTTGCCGCATGGGGAAGCCGCGGCGTATTGGCAATGCTGGCGGAATCCACCAACGTGGAGCGCCCGGGCTACACGATGAGCGAACGCAAGATCGGCGATACGTTCCATAACCTGTTTAAGGATGCGAAGGGACGCATCATCATTGCGATGTTCGCGTCGAATCTGCACAGAATTCAGCAGGTTGTGGATAACTGCATCGAATTCGGACGCAAGATTTGCTTTGTCGGCAGGAGCATGGTCAATGTCACCAAGCTGGCGATGGAAATCGGCGAATTGAAGATTCCGCAGGATGTGTATCTCGAAGTCGGCGATTTGGATTGCTATGAAGATCATGAAATCGTCGTGCTGACGACGGGCAGTCAGGGCGAACCGATGAGCGGCTTGACGCGCATGGCGAACAGCGAACATCGCCGCTTGCAGATTCGCGAGGGCGATACGGTCATCATTTCCTCGACGCCGATCCCCGGCAACGAGATCATGGTGTCGCGCATCATCGACCAGCTGTATCGCTGCGGCGCGACGGTCATCTATAACCGCATTGCGGATGTACACGTTTCCGGACACGCCTGTCAGGAGGAGCTGAAGCTGATGCACACGCTGGTCAAGCCGAAGTACTTCATTCCGGTGCATGGCGAATATCGCATGCTGCACAGGCACGCGCAGCTCGCGCAGGATCTGGGCATGCCGGAAAACCATGTCATCATTCTGGAAATGGGGCAGGCGCTGGAGCTTTCGGAGGATGAAGCGAACATCACAGGCCCGATTCCGACTGGATCGGTGATGGTAGACGGCTTGGGCGTGGGCGACGTAGGCAATGTCGTTCTGCGCGACCGCAAGCATCTCTCGCAGGACGGCTTGATCATTGTCGTCGTCGGCGTCAGCAAGGAAACGGGTCAGGTCACGAGCGGGCCGGAGCTGATTTCCCGCGGCTTTGTCTATGTGCGTGAGAATGAGGAACTCATTTCCGGCGCACGCAATGTGGCGATGGGCGTCTTGCAGCGCTATGATCGGATTGAGCAGAGCGACTGGACGAGCGTCAAGAACGGCATCAAGGACGAGATGCACAACTACCTGTTTGATCTGATTAAGCGCAACCCGATGATCCTGCCGATCATCATGGAGACGTAAGGGAGCGTGTTTGGGGCTGCCGATCTGGGAAGCTCGCATAGGGGCGCTGTCCTCTGCCTGCGGCAGACGCGCCCGCTTCGCGAACGCGCAAGCACTCCTTGCGATTTCCGATTTCCATCACGCTGAATCCCGCACAGCGGGCGCGTGATTCCAATCCCCAAGCCCTGCCTGAGGGACGAGTCCCTCAGACTCCCCTCTTCGCTTCGCGGCGATTTGAATATGCTTCACTTTAGCTATCGCTTCGCGATAGCGTTGTGGAGGGTCAAGGGAACTCAGTTCCCTTGTGGGGTTTGGGGCGAAGCCCCAATTGTTTTCCCCCATAATTGCTAGAATAAGGAAGTTTGAACAGACATGAACATTTATGATACGGCACATAAGCTTGCCGACGAAATCAAGAAAAGCGACGAATGTGTCCGTTTGGCGGAACTGCGCGAGCGTGCTTATGCCGATGAAACGAACCGGCTGCTGCTGGATGAGTATAAGCGGCTTCAGGTGCAGCTTCAGATGAGCATGGTCGGCGCGGCGGGGCAGATGCCCGGCGAGGATATGCAGCGCTTTCAGCAGCTGGCGTCGCTTCTGTATATGAACAGCGACGTGCAGGCTTATCTGATGGCGGAAATGCAGATGCAGAAGACGCTGGCGGATGTTTTCAAGATTCTGACGGAAGCAGCCGGCATTCATTTCGACGTGCCGGAAAAGCAGTAACATCATGATCCGGGAGGAAAGCGAACTTGGCGAAGAAAAAGAAGCGCCCTTTGCACGATGCGGAAGAACGCGAGCTGATCGAGAGCAGGCGGTATGGCTTTTTCTGGTATGACTGGATTTGGCGCGTGCTGCGCCCGGTTTTGGTTTTTGTCTGCTCGTTTGTCATCATCTGCGGACTGGTTTACACGGGATGGCAGAAGGTGGACGAGATGTTCTTCGCGCCGACGGACAGCCAGAACCAGGAAGTCGTTTCTTTCAGCGTAAAATCCGGCAGTTCGCTGTCCGCGGTCAGCAAAAACCTTGAGGCGGCGGGGCTGATTCACAACCACACCGTGTTCAAGTATATGGCGGATTTCATGGGCATGGGTCAGAAGATCCAGAGCGGCGATTACGAATTGACGCGTGCGATGTCCGCGACGGAGATTCTGGATCAGCTGATTTCCGGCGACGGCAAGCCGCTGACGACGAAGATCACGATCATTCCGGGCTGGACGGTCGAGGACATTGCCCACTATCTGGTTGAAATCAAGGTGCTTTCCAGCGCGGATGAGTTCCTGAGCCTGTGCAAGTCCGGCGAGGCGTACAACGGGTATTATTTCATCGAAGAGATGATCAAGACCGGCACGGTCAGCCAGCGGAAGTATGCGCTGGAGGGCTATCTCTCGCCGAATACCTACGAAATCTATACCAGTTCGAGCGCCGATACCCTCATCAAGCGTCTGCTCACGCAGACGGAGGCGGCTTATCTGAGCGGCTATGACGAACGGGCGCAGGAGCTGGGGCTGACGATGGATCAGGTCTTTACGCTGGCATCGATGATCGAAAAGGAAGCAAAGACGTCGGATTTCGCCAAGGTCAGTGCGGTTTTCCATAACAGGCTCAAGGCGGGCATGACGCTCGGCTCGGATGTTACGGTCAAGTATGTATCCGGCTCACAGAAAATGTCGCTCAATGACAGCGATTTGGCGGTTGACTCGCCGTATAACACCTATACGCACAAGGGCTTGCCGGTCGGCCCGATCTGCAACCCGTCGATGGATGCCGTCGTCGCGGCGCTGTATCCGGATGAGCAGTATGTGGCGCAGAAGTACCTCTACTTCTGCTCGGCTGAACCGGAATCCGGAAAGCTGGTCTTCTCCAAGACGCTGGAGGAACACAACAAGGCTGTGTCGTACTATCGCCAGTATTGGGAGGAATACGACAAGAGCCGCGGACTGAACTAAACCGTGGAGGACAATATGAATCAAATGCCTTCGCTGCTCGCGCCTGCGGGCGGCATGAGGGCGCTTCAAACGGCGCTGCGCTTCGGCGCAGACGCCGTTTATTGTGGCGCAAAACAATATGGTCTGCGGGCGCAGGCGAACAATTTCGATGAACAGCAGCTGGCGCAGGCGGTGCGCATGGCGCACGACGCGGGGGCGCAGGTCAACCTGACGCTGAACATTTTTGCCTTCGATGGTGATTTGGACGGAATGGTGCGCACGGCAAAGGTGGCGCATGAGATCGGCGTGGATGCGGTGATCGTTTCCGATTTGGGCGCGATTGCCCGCATTGCCCGCGAAGTGCCGGGGCTTGACGTCCATGTCAGCACGCAGGCAAGCACGACGAACAGCGAGTCTGCGCGAATCTATAAATCGCTGGGCGCAAAGCGCGTCGTATTGGCGCGTGAGATGACGTTTGACCAGATTGAAGCGATGTATGCGGCAATCGGCGGCGAAATCGAGCTGGAAACGTTCATCCATGGCGCGGCGTGCATGTCCTATTCCGGACGCTGTATGCTCTCCAGCTTCCTGAACGGACGGAGCGCGAACAGGGGAGCGTGCAGCCAGCCCTGCCGCTGGACCTATACGCTGCACGAAAGGACGCGCCCGGATGAAGCGATGCCCATCGAGGAAGATGAGCATGGGACGGCGATTCTTTCCAGCCGGGATATCTGCATGATGGATCATCTGCCGCGGCTGATGGAGAGCGGCGTCTGCTGCTTCAAGATCGAGGGACGGATGAAGACGGAGATCTACATCGCTACGGTCGTCGGCGCGTATCGGCGGGCGATGGATGCCTACGCGAAGAATCCCGAAGCCTATAAGGCGGATGCGGCGCTGCAAAAGCAGCTGCGCGGCGAACTGGATCAAATCAGCCACCGCGTCTATGACACGGGATTCTATTTCGGACAGCCGAAGGTTTGCGGCGAAGCGGTCGGCGTGATGCAGGAAGCGGAGTACATGGGCTATGTGCTGGATGTTTCCGGCGGGGAAGCGCTGGTGGAGATGAAGAACCGCTTCTTTGTCGGCGACGAGCTGGAAACGGTCACCCCACACGGAAGCGAGAAGCTGACCATTGAGGATATCGTGATTGAGCGGACAGGCGAACATGTCGGCGTGGTCAATGTGCCGATGGAAAAGGTTCGCATTCCCTGCGGCAAGAAGCTCGAAGCGGGCGATCTGCTGCGCGGCCCGGTGCGCAATAGGGCATAACGCCTGCTGAATTTAGGATTCGGGTGGCTTGTCAGTCTGAAAGGGTGCGCAGGGTCATCTCTGCCCAAGCGGGCATGGCGAGCGGCGAACGCCAGAAAATGGGCATGAAGGGATGCCCCAGCGCGGCGTCGCAGAGAAAGAGAAACGCCCATGCGCCGTCTGACTCGGCAGCGCTTTCGGGAAGCGTGCCACGCAGGAACGCATGCGGATGCGTCGCGGGGCAGACGGAATGCGCCAGACGCAGAGGCAGAAACAGGGCGGCGTGCGCGGAATCGCGCTCCAATAGCATGGAAATCAAAGCGGGTTCGTCCCGCTTTTTTTCGTTGTCCGGAAAATTGCGCGAAGAGGGGGCGCGGGATTCGGCGGATATGCAGGCGGCTTCAATCTGAGCAGGCAGTTCGCGAAGCGCGGCGTCGCAGGAACCCATATGCTCACGCAGAAATTGGGCTGCGGTCAGCGCACATGCCTGCTCATCAGGCGCATCCTGAAGCGGCGGCAGGGAAGCACAGAGCGACTGCACCCGACGCGCCGCTTCGTCCGGTTCGAGGAAACCCAGCATACAGCCGGCGCAGGCGGCAAGCATCGCCGAGCCGGGTTGGACGCGGCTGCCCGAAAGGGCGAAGGCTTCCTGCGCAAGAACGAGCAGACGCTGATGCTCTTTGGCGGAAAGCGGGATGCGTTCGCGGGCGGGAAGATCGAGCGAACGCACGAGCAGCGGCGCACAAAGCCACAGCAGAGCGAGCGCAAAGAGCGGCGCAAGCGCGTGCAGGCTGAAAAAAGCCGCAGGAATCAGCGCGACGGCACAGACGGCACAGGCGGTCGGCGATTTTGCGCCATTCGGAAAGCGGATGCGGATGAGCGGCGAACGGGCGAGTCCATGCGCGAAGAGTGCGTTAAAGGCGCGGACAGCGCAAACGGGCAGAAGCGACAGGCGCACGAGCGCACCGGGAAGCAGATGCGGATGAAGCAGGGCATACGGCTCGATGAACGCCAGAAGCGCGGGAAGCTCCCAGCCGATTGCGGCAGAAAGAAAGACGAGGAGCATGCGCAGAAGCGGCGTGAAGAGAATCAGCGGAGATAAAAAACGAATCCACTTGGGCAGGGCATCATCGGAATGAGCCGGAAGCGGAGCGCGGCAGGCGGAAGAAAACAGGCGCTCAAGGGAATGCTCTTCCTCATGGAAGGCTGGAAAGCGGCGGCGGACAAAGGCGGCTTCTTCCCAAAGCGGACAGATTGTTAAGCCGCGCCGGGTCAGCCGGGAAACCGCCTGCGCCGAACAGAGGAGCGGCTGGTCAAAATCCATGGACAGATTGCGGCGGGCGAGAAGATCGACTGCGGCGGCATACGGCGCGGAGAGGGAAAAGCCGCGTGCGGACAGGCGCGACAGGAGCGGTTCATCATCCAGAAGGGGCGGAAGCACGCGTGCGCGAAGCATGCCGCATTCGCCCAGCGCGGCAAGCATGCGGCGGGGAACATCCGGCGTGCAGGTGACGGACGCGGGAAGAAAAAGCACCGCGGAAAACTGACCAGCAAGCGACGCGGGCGAAAAGCTGGCAGCGGAAAAGGCGGATGGCGCATGACCGGAAACCATCAGCTCGGCAAGGACGGCATGGGGACGGACGGGCTGGCTTTCACCCAGATAGCGCCGAGCAGCGTCATCCCAACTGCGGCTGCGGACGAGCAGCAGAAAACGCCCGGGCATGCGGGAAGCAAGCGACATCACGCCCGACTGGAGCGAACGGATGAGGGCGTCATCCTCGGGCAGAGCGGCGGAAAAGGCGTCCGGCAGGTCGCAGAAGAGCAGGAGCGAATCTGCCGCGTCCCGCATGGCGCGGAGCGTGCGCATCAGGTCGGAAACATCCTCCGCACGACGCGGCGCGGCGAGAACGACGCACAGAAGATTCTCTTTCAAAACGCATGCCTCCGTTGCTTTGCATCAGAAAAAACGCGTGAAGTGTCTTTGCAAAATCAGTCTGCCGATGCATCCAAACGAACGGCGGGCGAGGATGAACCGGCTTTTCATACAGGATACCCGAATGGAAAAGAAGCATGCACGTTTTAAAGCGGGGCAAAAAAACGATGCCAAACAAAGGCTGCATAAAAAAGCTTTGACACGCATAAAAATCAAAAATGTCAGGGAAAATGCGCGAAAACCTCAAAAAACAGACCCAATACCGCTGATTGAGGATTGAACTTCTAAATCCCCCGTGCTATAATATAGGATAGCGTTTTGGGATTTCCGGGGCGCAACCATTACCAGGAGGAGCAAAAGAAATGAGCACCACTGTTGAAAAGATTTCCAGCAATAAGGTGAAGCTGTCCTTTGACATCGACGCTGCGCAGTTTGACGCCGCGATGGACAAGGCATACATCAAGGTTCGCGGTCAGGTGACGATCCCGGGCTTCCGCAAGGGTCGCGCCCCGCGCAAGATGATCGAGAACATGTACGGCGGCGAGGGCGTCTTCTATGATGAGGCGTTCGAGCTGATTTTCGACGAAGTTTACGGTCCTGCCATTGATGAGAACAAGCTCGAGGTTGTCGATCGTCCGCAGGTTGATATCCAGCAGATCGGCACCGGCAAGAACCTGCAGTTCACCTGCGAAGTGTTCGTCAAGCCGGACGTGACCCTCGGCGAGTACAAGGGCGTTGAGGTCAAGCGTGAGCATACCCTCGTGACCGAGGACGAAGTGAACGCCGAGATCGAGAAGGAGCGCAACAAGCAGGCGGCTGAGGTTTCCGTTGAGGATCGCGCCGTCGCCGAAGGCGATACCGTGAATCTGGACTACTCCGGCAGCGTGGACGGCGTGAAGTTCGCCGGCGGCACCGCCGAGGCTCAGACCCTGAAGATCGGCAGCCACACCTTCATCCCGGGCTTCGAAGAGCAGATGGTCGGCATGAACATCGGCGAGGAGAAGGATCTGGAAGTGACCTTCCCGGAGGAGTATCACGCTAAGGAGCTGGCGGGCAAGAAGGCTGTCTTCCATGTGAAGGTCAACAGCATCACCGAGACCCAGCTGCCGGCGCTCGACGACGATTTCGCCAAGGACATCAGCGAGTTTGACACGCTGGATGAATACAAGGCGGACGTTCGCGCCAAACTGGAAGCTCAGGCTGCCGAGCGCGACAACAACGCTTTCACCAACGCCGTGATCGAGAAGGTCATGGAGAACGCGACCGTTGAAATTCCGGAAGCGATGGTGGAGCGTCAGATCGACTCCATGGTTCGCAACTTCGAGGCGCGTCTGGCTCAGCAGGGTCTGAAGCTCGCCGACTTCATCAAGTACATGGGTCAGGACGAGAAGAGCTTCCGCAACCAGTACCGCGAGCAGGCGGAGAAGAGCGTCCGCGCAAACCTCGTGCTGGAGGCTGTCGAGAACGCCGAGAACTTTGAGGCGACCGAGGAAGAAATCGATGCCGAGATCGCGAAGTTCGCGGGTCAGGTTGGTCAGGACGTTGAGAACCTGAAGAAAAATCTGACCGAGGGCGACCGCGAGTACTTCAAGGCTGACGTCATCCGCGATAAGGCTGTGAAGTTCCTCTGCGACAACGCGAAGGCTGAGTAAGCATTCCCGTTTGACGAGATTCAAATTATACGCCTGTTAAGGAGGCGTCCATTATGACCGGAAACAATTTCTATTTTGAGCCTAGCGTCATCGAGAAGACGCCTTATGGCGAACGTTCTTACGACGTTTATTCACGCCTGCTGAAGGATCGCGTGGTCTTTCTGCGCGGCGAGGTAAACGAGGCGCTGGCAAACAGCATCGTCGCTCAGCTGCTCTTCCTGGAAATGGAAGACCCTGACACCGATATTTCGATGTACATCAACAGCCCGGGCGGAAGCGTGACGGACGGCATGGCGATCTTTGACACCATGCGCTACATCAAGCCGAAGATCCGCACGGTATGCCTCGGCATGGCGGCGTCCATGGGCGCGTTCCTGCTGATGGCGGGCGAACCGGGGATGCGTCTGGCTTTGCCCAACAGCGAAGTGATGATTCACCAGCCCAGCGGCGGCGCGAGCGGTCAGGCGACCGACGTGCAGCTGCACGCCCAATGGCTGCTGCGCACCAAGGGCAAGATGAACAAGCTGATGAGCGAAATGACCCATCAGCCGCTCGAGCGCATTGAGCGCGACGTGGAACGCGATTACTTCATGACTGCCGAGGAAGCGCTGGCTTACGGCATCATTGACGAAATCTACCAGCCGCGCAAAAAGTAAGGCTTCTTTGCCGGAATAAAACGGTTTTCCCTTCCCGAAAGGGAAGGGAGAATCTGTTTATAAGGCAGAGCAGCGCAATAATGTTTTTTTCCGAGGTGCGAAATGCCAAGAGATAAGGACGAAACCAGACAGCCGCGTGTGGCACGCTGTTCCTTCTGCGACAAAACGCAGGATCAGGTTCGCCGCATCATCGCGGGCAACGGCGTTTATATCTGCGACGAGTGCATCGCGCTGTGCCAGGAGATCATCGCCGATGATCTGGGGACGACGCCGAGCCAGGAACCGCAGAGTCTGCCCAAGCCTACCGAAATCAAAGCGGTGCTTGACGAGTATGTGATTGGTCAGGATAATGCCAAGCGTGCGCTCGCCGTCGCCGTTTACAACCATTATAAGAGAATCAATGCGCCCAAAAAGCGCGGCGATGTCGAATTGCAGAAGAGCAACATTGTCGTGGTCGGCCCGACCGGATGCGGCAAGACGTTCCTTGCGCAGTCGCTCGCTAAGATTCTCAATGTTCCATTTGCCATTGCGGACGCAACCAGCCTCACCGAGGCAGGCTACGTCGGCGAGGATGTTGAAAACATTCTCCTGCGCCTGATCCAGAATGCCGATTATGACATTCAGGCGGCGCAGCGCGGCATCATCTACATTGACGAGATCGACAAGATCGCCCGCAAGAGCGAGAATCCGTCCATCACACGCGATGTATCCGGTGAGGGCGTGCAGCAGGCGCTGCTCAAGATCATCGAGGGCACCGTCGCCAGCGTTCCCCCGCAGGGCGGACGCAAGCACCCGCATCAGGAGTTCATCCAGATCGATACGACCAACATTCTCTTTATCTGCGGCGGCGCGTTTGATGGGATTGACAAGATCATCGAAAAGCGCGAAGGCGCAGGCTCCATCGGCTTTGGCGCCGAGGTCAAGAGCAAGGAAAAGCGCAACGTGGGCGAGGTGCTGGCGAATATCCGTCCGGAAGACCTGCTCAAGTTTGGCTTGATTCCGGAGTTTGTCGGACGCCTGCCGATCATCGTGACGCTGGATAATCTGGACGAGGAGGCGCTGGTGCGCATCCTGACCGAGCCGCGCAACGCGCTCTGCCGCCAGTACAGCAAGCTGATGGAGCTGGACGGCGTTGATCTGGAATTTGAGCCGGAGGCGCTCAAGGCGATTGCGGCGAAAGCCATCGCCAGAAAGAGCGGCGCCCGCGGTCTGCGTGCCATCATCGAGGATGCGCTGATGGAGACGATGTTCGAGCTGCCCGTGCGCAACGATGTTGCTAAGGTGATTGTGACTCCGGAAGTCATCACGGAGCATAAAGAGCCGACGCTCGTCCCCGGCGAACCGAAGCGCAAGCTTCCTGCCGGGAAACCGCGCCGCGAAGGGGAGAACGCGAACAGCGCTGCCCGCCGCCCGTCGGTATCCTAAAAATATAGTAAAGCCCCATGTCTGCACCCAACTGTGTCGGACATGGGGCTTTTTCATTCATAAGAGATTGCGAAAAATCGCTCATATGCGCAAAAATTTAGTATTTTGCGGACATGGGCGGAAGTGGGAGCGGACTCAGCCCGCAATTTTGACACATGAGAGGGAGATTGCAAAAAACCGCCCGCGTGCGCAAAACATTCATGCTTTGCAGACATGGGCGGAAGTGAGAGCGGACTCAGTCCGCGGGAGTGGCTTTTTTCAGCGCGGATTTCAGCCTTGCGACGCCGAATAGATCGGCGATGAACCAGCCGATGGGGATGGATAGCCAGATGGCAGTTACGCCGAACTGCGGCGCAAAGGCATAGGCGAGCGCTACGCGCAAGCCCAGCGAAATCACTGTCAGCACGACGGACATGCCCGCCTGCTCCAAACCGCGATAGATGGCATAGAGCAAAAACAGCATGCCGATACCGACGTAGAACACGCCCTCTACGCGCAGATAATGCACGCCGATATCCAAAATGGCGCTTTCACCCGGATCGATGAAAATGGTCAGCAGCGGGCGGGCAAAGACGAATACCAGCGCGGATACGACGGCACAGAAACTCAGGGAAAGAAGAACGGCTTCCCGAATGCCCTGCCTGACGCGGTCGGGCTTGCCCGCACCGGTGTTCTGCGCGACAAAGGTCGCAAAGCCGTTGGCGAAATCCTGCGCGGGGGAATAGGCGAACGAGTCGATCTTGACGCCCGCCGCGAAAGCCGCCATTGTTGCGATGCCGAAACTGTTGACAAGGCTCTGGATCATCAGAATGCCGAAATTCATGATGGACTGCTGCACGCTGGTCAGGACACTGACGCTGGCGATGCGCGAAAGGAGCGGCTTGCTGAACCGTATGTGTTCCCGTTTCGGGCGAAGCTCCGGCAGACGCAGAAGGAAATACAGCCCAATGCCCAGCGCAGAGAGAATCTGCGCGACCACCGTCGCCCATGCCGCGCCGGAAACGCCCCACTTGAACACGAGGACAAACACCAGATCGAGCGCGATGTTGACGACGGTAGAAACCAGCAGGAAGAGCAGCGGGGCGAGCGAATTGCCGACGCTGCGCAGAACCGCGGCGAAGAAGTTATACAGGAACGTGAAGAAGATGCCCGAAAAGACGACGGACAGATACGCCGTGATATCCGGAATGGCTTCCTGCGGCACGCGAAGAAGCGAGAGGAAGGCGTTGAGCAGCGCGTAGCTGGCTGCCGTCAGGGCGAGGGAGAGAATGGCGATAAAGACGAACGCATTGGCAATGGCGGTTTTCAGGCGCTCACGGCTGCCCTCACCATAGAGCTGGCTGAATACGACGCCGCTGCCCATGCACAGACCGAGGACGAGGCTGGTCAGCAGCACCATCAGCGAAAACGCGCTGCCGACGGCAGCGAGGGCGACATTGCCTAAAAAGCGCCCGACAATCAGCGTGTCGGCGATGTTATAAAACTGCTGGAGAAGATTGCCCGCGATGAGCGGAAGACTAAAGCGAATCAACCCGCTGCGGATTGAACCCCGTGTCAGATCCTGCTGCATGAAAAAACTCCTTTGCATGGTGGTAGTTATTATGTAAGGGAAGGTTCTCCCTTACCGCAATGATATACATATACTGCAAATCCACGAAGATGTCTAGCAGTTATGGTTTGAAGGGAAACCTTCTATACCATAGCTGCTTTTTTGATGCAGCGGAAAGCGAGGATTTCACCATGAAGCTCACCTACCATCGAAACGGAGACTACCTTCTGCCAGACCTTGGCCTGACCGAAGCAGAACAGCACCCTTTGGGCAAATATGGGCGGATGCGCCTACGCTACCTCGAAGAGCATCGTCCTGGACTGTACACGCGGCTTCTGCTCTCCGGCAAGCTCATGGAGCATTTGCAGGAAATCGACAGCACCTGTCAGGAGCGGCTGGAGCAGCTGACCCGACAGATGCAGGAACGAGAAGGTGTGACAGAAGCATTGAAAGCGGAGAATCAGATGGAATGGGTGCAGCGAATGAACGCCATCTGCCATCAAGTCGAAGAGATTCTTCTTGCAGAGTTGGTTTTCGCATGAAGGAGGCTCGATATGCTTTGGGAACTCATCAGGCTGCCGCTCCGGCTTGCAGCAATTCCCGTTCTTCTTGCGTTGCTTGCTCTTCAACTGCTTGCTTCCGTTTTGATTGGGCTCTCGTCCGTCGTCACGCATCTGCTTGCAAGCATATTTCTGATTGGAGCCGTCGCAGGGTGGTTCGCTCATGCGCAGCCATGGATGGTGTGGCAAGCAGTCGGTATTGGCCTGTTCTTCGCCTTTGCTCCAAACCTTGCGACATGGCTGATGAACAGGGTGACTGATTGCGTTCTCCGCATCCTCTCCTTCATGCTTTCATGACTACTTATTCCTCTGCCTTGTACCTCTTTCGGCAATCATCTGAGCAGAATCGGGAATCGGCACGCCTGGCGATGAAGGCTCGCTGACAATGCTCGCACATCTTGAGCGGATTCTTCGTGTCGGTCAGACCCAGGGAGAAGAAGAACCGAATGGTCAGCAGCAACGAATGGAAGTCCCACACCATCACGGGATGATCGCGCAGCTCCAGATGATAGCCCGGCACATTGCCCTCAAAGCACGCGATGCCCTGCCGGTACAGCTCCTGTGCATTCCTGTCAAGGTACTTTCTGTCGTGCTCGTAGAGGTAAGCAGATGTAAAAGCAAACGCCCAGTCCCGGAAGACCTCCTTCAGCCAGTCGAAGCGCTCACCGTAGTCCCGCATGAAGGACATGGCCTTAGCCTGAGGCTCGTCCCGGAAGGTCATCGCCAGTGCGATCTGCGTCCTGTCCTCGCCGGAGATTTGCCAGAGCGATTCAATGCCCCGCTTGTGAAAGTCCGGCATGGCGAACGGGAAAAAGAGCCTCAGATAGTCCTGTGTCTCCATGGTCTCCTGCCGGATGTACGGATTCTTCGGCAGGTAGACCCTCTCATACTCCACAAACCGTGGCGTGGTCGGGAGCGCAGTCATCAGGCCGAGCAGGCCGTACCGATGGGCAAAGCCCAGTATGGCCTCCTTCAGCTTCGCGTCAGACGCCTTGTGGAACAGCAGCAGCCCGATATTGACGGCCTCTACGACGAGCGCATCGGCTTGCTGAATGGGGTCATACACGGACGGCTTCGCGTCGGCAGTGGGCAGCAGATAGTCATACCCGTCAGGCGCTGTTCGCCATTCGTAGTCGCTGTACTTCGCCCAGTGCGCATGGGTGTGCTCAAACAGGTTTGCCGTCATGGGCCGCCCGCCTCCTTTGCGTCAATGTGTATGCCTTCAGAAATGCCTGCTCCTGATGCGTCAACTCTGCGTTTTCCTCTGACAGCTTCGTGAGCGCGGCAAACAACTTCTTGTGGATTTTGCGTTGCACCGTCCCGCGCACCTTTCGGATATTCCGCTCCGTCTGTTCCCGCAGAAGGGCAAGCTGATGTGCGGAATACAGGCGAATTCCCAGGAAGTACAGGATTTCCTTATGATCCTGCTTCAGATTCATCACAATCTGCCGCAGGTAATCCCGATCCGTCAGGTCGTGCATCCGGAACAGGCAGTTGCAAAGGAGATCATCAAACTCTCCGCGACAGATCTGCCGGAAGGTCGGACAGCTCATGCTGTTCGGCACAATGCCATCCTCGTCTGACGCAAGGTATTCCACGGGTGTGTCGCCGCGCAGGCTTTCATACCTGCGCTCCCTGCGCATCCGGCTTTGCTCTTCTCGATCATACCAGCTGACCACGGATTGAAACTCTGCTGCTGTCCGGGCAGACAGTTCCAACCTGCGAAGCGCTTCCTCGCGCACGCTCTGCGCCACACGCTTTCTGCGTTCAGCAGCGGAGCGTGTATCCTCCGGAAAACTTTTGGATTTCTCGGCCAGCACGGGTGTATCTAAAGAGTCTCCGGTGCTGTCACCATCATCCTGATACGCCCAGTCCTGCGAATCGTCGCAGGGATCAGGCGCCTTTGCATAGCTGCTCCAGGGCAGTTCCTCATCCGGGATTTCGTTGCCGTCGTCATCGTAAAAAACCATGTCCCGTATCCGATACTCTGCACGCATCTGCTTCTCCATCCAAAAAAATAAGAACAATCGTTTGCGTTCATTGTAGTTTATGAAGAGCAAAATGTCAATTTCTTTTTCACATATTGCAAAAACAGTTCCGGAAAAGGCCGATGTTTGTCCTATAGGCAGAGGGAGAATCAAACCCATCCCCCAGGAAGGAGAACGCGTGGAACAAATCCAAAACATCGGGCCGCTCATCACTGCCCTCTATGAGCGATTGTCCCGCGACGATGAACAGGAGGGCGAATCAAACTCCATCACCAACCAGAAACGACAGCTTGAAAGCTATGCTGACGAGCATGGCTTCCCCAATTGCCGTCACTACACAGACGACGGCTTCAGTGGCGGCAACTTCGAGCGCCCCGGCTGGAAACAGCTCATTGCGGACATCGACGCAGGCAAAGTCGGTACCGTCATCGCCAAAGACCTCAGCCGCGTAGGACGCGATTATGTGGAGACAGGCTTCTACACGGAGGTCTATTTCCGGCAGAAGGGCATCCGCTTTATCGCCATCGGCAATGGCGTGGATACTGCCAATCCCGTCAGCAGCGAGTTTGCGCCATTTATGAATGTGCTGAACGAAATGTATCTGCGCGACCAGTCGCGAAAGATGCGTACCTGCTACCACCAGAAGGGCAATGCGGGTTTACCAACCAACAACCTGTGCATCTACGGCTATCGCAAAGACCCGGAGGACAGGAATCATTGGCTCGTCGATGAGGAAGCCGCAGCCATTGTGCGCCGCATCTTCGAGCTGGCGATGGAATGTCACGGACCTTATGAGATCGCACGCATTTTGGAACAGGAGCAGGTATATTGCCCCTCTTACTACAACGCCATCCACGACAACTGCATGAAGCGCTCTACCACGGACATGAGCAGGCCTTACGCATGGAACGGCGTAACCGTCACGAACATTCTGAAGCGCCCGGAGTACATGGGACATACAGTCAACTTCCGTTCATCCAAGAAAGGTCTTAAGGCCAAGCGTGTGCAGAACACCCGCGAGGAATGGCGCATCTTTGAAAACACACACGAGGCCATCATCCCGCCGGATCGCTGGGAACTGGCGCAGTATGCCTTGTTCGTTCGCAGGAGGACGGACAGCACCGGCACAGCCAATCCCCTGACCGGCAAGCTGGTCTGTGCGGAGTGCGGCGCATTCATGAACAACAGGAGGAGCAAGGCTGGAAAGACCGGCAGGCACTCGGATGATTTCTACGACTGCCCGACCTACAGCCATGGCAACGGCTGCTGCGGTCATTATATCTCCACAGAGAATGTGCGGGAGCTTGTGCTGCAGGCTATCCACTCCGTTGGGCGATACGCTATCGGCAATGAAGCCGAGTTTGCGGAAAAGGTGCGCGATGTATCCGCACTGCGCCATGCAGATGAGGTCAGAGGAAAACAGGCCGAGGCTGATCATGCGAGGCAGCGTATCGACGAGTTGGATGCAATTATTCGCACGCTCTACGAGCGCTACGCGCTGGGCAAGATCCCGGAGAGCCGCTTTGAAGCGCTGACAGTCGGATATGAGAAGGAGCAGAGTAACCTTCGGAGCCTTTTAGAAAAAGATGAAGCAGAGCTTGTTTCCTATCAAAACGACACGGACAATATTGATTGCTTCATGAAAGCCATCAGGAAGTACCGCGATCCCGACACGCTGACCGCACCCATGCTCAACGAGCTGATCGAGAAGATTGTCGTTCATGCGCCAGTAAAAGAAAATGGAGAACGCCATATGCAGTTGGATGTAATTTTCCGCTTTATCGGGAACTTCATCGTGCCCCTCAATGAGAATGCAGCTTAAGTGCACTGAAAGGAATCATCATCATGAACATGTTCACAACCATGAAAGAGCCAAGAAGAGCAACAAAGGATTCTCACAACGAGCAATCCTGCAACGCAACTGCTCTTTATGAGCGTTTGTCCCGCGATGACGAGCTGGGCGGCGAATCGAACTCCATCACCAATCAGAAGGCTTTTCTTGAATGTTACGCCCGGGAACAGGGCTTCACCGGCTGCCGTCACTACACGGACGACGGCTACAGCGGCGGCAACTTCGACCGTCCCGGCTGGAAACAGCTGATTGCGGATATTGAAAACGGGATTGTGAAAACGGTGATTGTGAAGGATATGAGCCGTGTCGGACGCAACCACATTGAAACCGGCTTTTATACAGAAGTCTATTTTACCAGGATGGGCGTGCGGTTCATCGCCGTAAACAACGGCATCGACAATGCCAACCCCGACAGCACCGAGTATGCCGGAATCCTGAACATCATGAACGAGTGGTATCTCAAGGATCAGTCGCGGAAGATGCGCTCTGCTGCGCAGCTCAAGGGAAAGTCGGGAAAGCCGTTGGCAAAGCATCCTTGCTTTGGCTATATGAAAGACCCGGCGAACAAGAACCATTGGCTCGTCGATCCGGAAGCCGCGCAGACCGTCCGGCGCATCTTTGAGCTGGCTGCTTCCGGATTATCGCAGATTAAGATTTGTAGGGTGCTGGCACAAGAGCAGTTTATGACGCCCGGTTCTTATTACGCGCAGCATGACCCCAATGGTTTTGGCAGACAGTATATAGGCCAAAAGCCACATCAATGGACAGCCAACATGATCTGCCAGATCGTCAGAAGGCGCGAATACCTCGGCGAAACCGTGAACTTCAAAACGTCGGTGCCCGAATATCACGCGAAACAAATCCGCATCTCCCAAGAAAACCGTTTGGTTTTCACCAATACGCACGAGGCAATCGTCAGCGAAGAGCTCTGGCAAGCGGCGCAGCGCATCTTTCACCCTGAATTGTCAAGCCGGTCGGTTCGCTCAAAGAGCGTTCTTCGTGGGCTGATGATCTGAGGAGAATGCGGAAAGCCCATGAGGTTCCATGCAAAGTCACATGATGAAGAAAAGGGTGAATTCATCTGCGCCACCCATAAGAAGTCTGTCGGATACGCTCAACGCCTGTGTACACATAACGCCATCCGTATTTCTGTTGTCAAGGAAATTGTAAAGAATGTGATTCAGACCGTCAGCCGTTACGCCATCACAGACGAAGATGGATTTCGGCGGGCGCTGTCAAAGCAGGCACAGCAGGTTCAGCCTGACTTGCAAAAGCGAATAAGCCGACGGATTCGCGCCAGAGAGAAGCGAATCGCCGAGCTGGAGCACCTGCTGAAAAAGCTCTATGAGGATTATGCGCTGGGGCACATCACGGAAACGCGGTTTGAAAAGCTCTCCGCTTCCTACGAACAGGAAGAAGAGGAACTGAAAGAAAGCCTGATCACAGAAAAGGTGCAGCTGGCTGAAGCTCAGAAGGAGGCTGACCGCACAGAGCAATTTCTTGCGCTGGCGAGAAAATACCGCGACTGCACGGAGATTACCGATGACATGATTAGGACATTCGTGGAAAAGATCGTCGTTCACAAGACCGTCCGCTCCGCAGCCGGACAAAAACGAGACAGATCGAGGTTCATCTGAACTTCATCGGACAGTTTGTCCTTCCGCCAGAGGCGCGGGAGCAGAACGATGAACAATAGCATATTTCATCACAGGCAATGCGTGAGATTTCTTCTCCGTGTTGCCTTTTTCTATATTCCATTCTACGGCATAAGCCGGAAAGGAGGATTCATGGCACAGAACACCCCGGTAATGAAGATGACCCGCCGTTATGGCCGCACGGTTTATGAAGTGGCCGCATATTGCAGCCCGGACAGCAAGGCGACGTATGAAGATCGCCTGCTGCAGCTGATTCGTCACGCTGCGAAGGAAGAATCCGTATCGGATGCAAGTGATGATGACGATTCAGTGTAAGCAGCATTTTCTATTATACACATCAACCATTCCCGCCCCGGAGGTTACGAGGGCTTATGGAGGTATTTATGCGAATCAACAATGACTTTATCATCGTTGGCGTGGATGCCGGCTATGGCAACATGAAGACGGCGAACACCATCTTTCCGACCGGTCTGGCGGCGATGGACACCAAATCCTACTTTGACGGTGATATCCTGCACTACCATGGCAGGTGGTACCGCATTGGCGAAGACCACAAGGCGTTCAACCCGGACAAGACGGCTGACGAGGACTTCTACATTCTCACGCTGGCTTCTATTGCCGCTGAGCTTCGGACAAAAGACATCACGGAAGCGAACATCTATCTCGCCATCGGGCTTCCGACGACGTGGACTGTCCGCCAGCGCAATGCGTACCGCGAATACATGATGTGACGAATGGACGAGAGTGCATCACTTTGATGCCAGCGTACAGGCTGGCGCATCAGAGTGATGCGCTCTTTCTCTTTACCCAAGAACACAAAGCGTCAGAATGATGGATAACCATTGAAACAATCATCACTTTGATGCAGCTTGTCTATAACTCGATTCAAAGGAGACAAAATGCTGGATATCGATCGCCTGCTGGCGAACATGCCGAAGGATGAGGACGAGCTGAAAGCCGTACAGGAAAAGCACCGGCAAATCCTTCAGGAAAACCGCGATAAAGAAAAAGCGCGGAAGGCACGCAACCACTGGCTCTGTGAACACGGAGCCATACTGGAGGCGTACTTTCCGCAGACCATCTCAATGGACAGTGCACAGTTCGCTGCGTTCATGCAGGAGCTTGCCGCAGGCCGGTAACGGACGGGGGCGTTTCGGGGAAACTCGGGGCGTCCCCGCTTCATTTCGACGAGAAATGCGCACTTATACATACATGCCGCATGACCTCATGCAGCACGTATGTCGTGCGCCCTGCGGGGCTGTTGCGGACTCTGTCCGCGATGGGGCAAGCCCATACCCCAGGATACGAAACGGCTCCTGCGGGAGCCAATGCGAAGGAGGAACACTTGGATTTCTTTCACTGCCCGATCAAGATCATCTCGCGGAACAAGGGACGTTCCGCTGTCGCCGCGTCCGCGTACATCAGTGCAACACAGATGGAAAACACATGGGACGGGACGACTCACGATTACACCCGCAAGCGTCATGTGGTGTATGCCGAGGTCATGCTGCCTGAGCACGCGCCGCCGGAATACGCTGACCGCAATGTATTGTGGAACAGCGTGGAATGGAGCGAAACGAAGCGCGACGCCCAGCTGGCCCGCACGGTAGAGCTAGCGCTTCCCGCCGAGCTGACACATGAGCAGAACATCGCGCTCATCCGCAGGTTTGTGCAGAAAACCTTTGTGGATAAGGGCATGTGCGCCGATATAGCTTTTCACGATAAAGGGGACGGCAACCCTCATATTCATATCATGCTGACCATGCGTGCCTTGCAGGAGGACGGGCGCTGGGCACCCAAGAGCAGGCTGGTGTACAATCTCGACGCGAACGGCAACCGCATCCCCGCCAAACAGAAGGGGCGCTGGAAAACGCACAAGGAACACACCGTGAACTGGGATGACCGCGGAAACGCGGAAATCTGGCGCGTTGCGGCTGCTGACGCCATCAATGAAGCACTGCGGGATGCAGGGTTTACGCAGGGCTTTGTCGATCATCAAAGCTATGCCCGGCAGGGCAAGGAGCGCATTCCCATGATTCACGAAGGCCCGGAAGCGCGCGCCATGCAGCAGCGCGGTATTCCGACAGAGGTGAGCGAGCGGAACCGTGAAATCCGCGAGCAGAACAAGCAGCTTGAGCAGATGCAGGCACGGCTGACCAGGCTCAACACCTGGGCACAGTATGAGAAGAAGATGGACGAAGCACTGATCGCGCAGGGCGAGGACGTGTCCAATCTGTATCTGCGCTATGTGCTGGCGTCCCGGATTTTTGAATCCACCGTGCCGCCCAATCGGAAGGATCGCCGACTGGAGGACGCGACCGGCCTGATGGTCGTCATGAATGATTACAACATCACCGACGCCGCATCCTATGCAGAAGCGGTTAAGCAGGCCAATGCGAAATTCTATGATCTGCGCAGCAGACGCAAGGAAAACGCAGAGCTGTCCAGCGCGATTGGCGCACGGATACACGCTTACGAGGATAGGAAGAAGTATCAGCGGTATTACAGCTCTTGGAGCAAGCTCTCCGGCAGCAAGGCCAGCGCCTACGAGCGGGAGCATGCGTTTGAACTGCACAAGTACCGTCAAGCGGATGAAGCATTAAGCCGCTGGGAAGCTGACGGAGAACGAATCGATTACAAGGGCTGGCAGACAGCGATGAAGCATCTCAACAAGGAACGGTTTTCGCTTGACTTTGAGCTACGCGGGCAGAAGGAGGATATCCGCAGGCTGGAAGTCGTCAAGAGGGAGTTCATCCGGGAGAGGAAAAGGTCGCAGCCAGAAAGAGACGAAAGATGAGCGCTAAAGAACAAAATCCTTATGCACATTGCGAGCATTCAAACAGTGCGGGCATCTTTGACTTTGTAACCCCGAATACTGATATAAGAGCTTGAGGAAAGTGGCTGGCAGCCCCTTCACTCCGTCATTCCGATCCGGGTTGCTTCTCTGCTGAGTAGGGCATGGTCAGTGTGATAACCGCACCGTTGTCGTTTCTGATGGCGATACGCATGGCTCCCTTGCTGTAATAGTGCAGGCGCAGACAGGTGTTAATCAGGCCGATGTGCCCGCCGGTGGATTCGATGGAGACCGTTCCCTCCTCGATGGCACGAATCCGGCTGCGCAGGCTTTGCAGCATTTCCTCAGAGAAGCCCGTGCCATTATCGCGGATGATCAGCACGAGCAGCCCGCCCTCGATATGCCCGGAGACGGACAGCCTGCGCAGCACGTTTTTTCCGTCAAAGCCATGATTGAGTGCGTTCTCCACCAGCGGCTGCAGGGTCAGCCGGGGTACAGTGATGTCACCCAGATTCTCCGGAACATCAATGGAGAATTCCAGATTGTCCTCATACCGCGCCTTGGCCAGCATCAGGTAACTGCGGACAAACTCAATTTCCTCCGCCATGGTGGCGGTCTGGGAGCGGGTATCGGTGGAGTAGCGAAGCATCTGAGCGAACTGGTTGCAGATCTCAATCACGTCGAAGTTACCACTTTCCATGGATTTGGCGCTGATGATGTTCAGCGTGTTGTAGATGAAATGCGGGTTGATCTGCGTTTGCAGCGCGCTGAGCCGTGCCTGCAGCGCGCCCTCACGCAGCGCCATCTCCGCAGACGCCGCCTCGCGCAGATGAAGCATCATGGCGTTGAACACCTGTTCCAGCTCATGCGTTTCCCTGTCGGTGGGCGAGGTGACGGTTTCCGCCAGCTCGGACAGGGCGCCGGGCGAGGTCTTGAGCATGCTGCTTATGGGGATCTGCCGCACCTTGCGGGTCAGCTTGCGCGTGGAGCGGGTCAGCCCCAGGGATACGAGGGAAATCAAAAGCCCGGTGGGGATCATGATGTAGAGTGCCCGAAGGAACATATTTCTGCGCAGCCTGTGATTTTGCATGTCCTGCAAATGGGCGTCCTGCGCAATCACCAGATGCAGGCCGTCCCGTTCCATCAGCGTGTGGTAGACGAGGTATTCCGTTTCACAGTTTTCTGGCGTAATGCGGGTGTATTCGTTCTGTGCAAGGGTGTCGGGCCAGTCAAGGCTCTCTCCCGTGCTGGAAAACAGCAGAGTGCCGCCCTCCTGATACACCTGAACCAGCACGACGGCATTGTCCACAAAATCCATGATGCGGTTCAGCTGATCTGCGCCCTTGGCAATTTCCAGATAGCCGATCTCCTTGCCGTGATAGGATACCTTCTGCACAATACCGTACACCATAGCGTCCTGACGGCGGGAGAAGAAATCCCTATGCGGCGCAAGAACGCAGAAGGAGTCTGAAGCGTCCGCCTCATCCAGCCATGGAAAGGCGGAGATCGTCTCCGCCGCCTGCGGGGAACCGTAGGTCAGGGAGATGTCCTTGTCCGGCGGAACCGTGAGGAACACACCATCCCGCGTATAGAAGGTGACGCGCTGATAGCCGTCCACCAGCGGAGACTGGATCAGCTGCTGGAGGACGGCTTTTTCTGCAGCCTTCGCCATTTTTTGATCGTCGCTGTCGTCGCGGATCATCTGGTTCAGCGCCGCCATGAGGGTGGAGTTGCTGGTCAGTTCATCCAGTGTCAGCTGCATCATGGAAAAATCCTGCTGAATGTCCCGATAGATGCTCAACGCCATGTTATGGAAGCGTGCTTCCGTAAAGGCGTTTGCGCCCATCACGGATGTATTTGCCGCATAGTTGGACAGAACCAGCAGCGCTGACAGCATCATGGCGGAAAGAATCAGGATCAGCTTTGTACTCAGACGCATGAAATGCACCCTCCTTCTGTTTTGGATTATAGCATAGCACAGCTTACGGATGAAAGGGGGAACCCGCTATTCCATGGCGTATGTGCCGGATATTCCTGACCGTGGTGCGGGATTTTCCAGCCAATTGGGGATATGCCGTTTTTTTGCAATTCTGCGTTCACAATCTTTTCGTGTGCGCTGCCGTCTGATGCGCTACAATGACTGCGACAGAACGGGAAAGGACTGAACTCGAAACATAAAAGGAGGAATTCTCTATGAAAAAAAACGCTGCCGTCCTGCTGATGCTGGTTCTGCTGCTGGGGCTTGCCACTTCTGCGCAGGCCTATTCGGACAAGAACCTTGAAGCCCCGAAAGCTGGAAACGTAGTTATTGACGGCGACCTGAGCGAGTGGGACACCACGCGCATGTTGAAGATCGACAGTCAGAGCCAGATCATCGACCAGATTGAACACTGGGACGGCGAGGCGGACTGCTCCATGGAGGTCTACGCCATGTGGGACGAGGAGAACCTCTACCTCGCCATGAAGATCATGGATGATACCCCACTGGTGTACCGGGAGGGCTTCCCGCTGGACGAGCTGGATGCAATGATCTTCTTCCTTTCCACCGATCCCGACGCCGACCCGGCGCGCACGGAGTACGCTGCCACCGACTGGCGCATCGTGCAGAGCGCGTACGGCTACAAGGATGACTACGAGTTCTTCAATTACATCGACCGCAGCATGGTGGAGGACACCAAGGGCTGGGACACGCAGGGCGAGTACGGCGACGAGCTGGTGTTCGACGACTATGAGGCCGCGATTGCACGGATTGAGGGTGGCATCATCTGGGAGAGCAAGCTGCCCCTGCACAACCTGAGCAACGACGCCATCGCGCAGCTCGTTCCGCAGGCGGGTATGACCGTTGGCTTTGACTTCTCCGTGCTGGATGTGGATCTGCCCTGTCCCGGCATCCACAGCCTGCGGATGCAGTTTTCTGCCGAGTTGGACGGACGCGACCGCACGCCCAGCATGCACAACGTGGACGCGAACCCAAGTCTCTGGGCGACCCTGACCTTTGTGGACTGAGAAAGGGGAATGTGATTCATGAAGCTGAAGAAAATGGCTTCTCTGGCGCTGGCGGGCGTGCTGGCGCTTGCCGCGCTGCCGTCCACCTCACTGGCGGCCAAGCGTGAGAAGCAGAACGCGGATGACATGAACATCCCTGCCATCCTCGAAGCCACGGACGAGAAGGGCACGGTCAACGTGTACCACTGGTGGACGGCGGGCGGCGAGAAGGATGCCATCGAGAGCGTGGTCAAGGGCTTTACCGATACCTACACGAAGGTGAAGGACAAGTCAAACGCCATCCCTGGCGGCGCGGGCGGCGCCATGGTCATGAAGGTCAAGGTGCTCCAGCAGGCGGGCAAGAGCCCGGAAACCTTCCAGGCGCACCCCGGTCAGGAGATTGAGCCGTACCTGAATTCCGACATGCTGCTCAACCTGAATCAGGTGTGGGCATACGGCAACCTTTCCGAGCGGGCATTGCCCGGGTTAGAGGCGCTTTGCACCGCCTCCGACGGCAACAAGTACATCGTGCCCATCGGCATCCACAAGACCAACGTGATCTTCTACAACATCCACGTGTTCGAGAAATACGGCGTGGAGATTCCCGATCATCAGGACATCACGTGGGACGAGTTCTGGGCGCTGTGCGATGAGCTTGCAGCGAAGATGCCCGACGGCGAGTACCCCCTCGACCTCGGCGACCGCAAGGGCTGGCCCGCCTGTCAGGTGTTTGAAAACATCATGATGGGCACCGACCCGCAGCTCTACGAGGACTTCATCAACGGCACCTACGATCTCGAACGTGTGACCGAGGTGCTGACCACCTACGCCAAGCTCATGGAGTATGTGGCGCCCGATCATTCCAGCCGTGACTGGTATGAGGCGAGCGGTCAGGTGGTGGCGGGCACTTACGCCATGCAGATCATGGGCGCGTGGATGCAGCCGCTGATGACCAGCATGGGGCAGGAGTACGGTGTCGATTACGGTGTGTTCACCTTCCCGGGCACGGACGGCTGGTTCGGCATGTGCATCGACGGCTTCGTGGTCAGCAACGACTCCGCTGATGTGGAGGCGGGCGTGCGCTGGGCGTACAACGTGTCCACTCCGGAGGTGCAGACGGCGTTCTCTGCCCTGAAGGAGAGCATCTCGCCCTACCGCGATACGCCTGACGAAACCTATTGCGCGCTGACGCTCGAATTCAAGGACGAGCTGACGGACGAAAACACGAAGGTGTACCCCAGCTTCACCCATGGCACGGCGCTTCCATGGAGTGCTTCCACCAGCCTGCAAACCCAGATTCAGGAGTTTGCCACCTCCAGTGACCACAACCCCGAGTTCTTCGCCAAGAAGATTGTGGACATTATGAAGGAATCCAGCGTGAAAGGAGAATGGAACCTTGTTGACTAAGCAGCTTTTCAGGCGTGGTCTGTCCCTGCTGACCTCTGTGGTCGTGGCGGGGAGCGTGATGACCGCCGGCGCCGTTGCCGAGGAGGCGACGGTTTACCAGCAGCCGACACTCAACCCCCGCGTGAAATCCATTATCGAGGCAGATGGCTATCAGTTCATCGACCTCAATGGCAACGGCTCTCTGGACGTCTATGAGGACTGGCGGCTTGACGCGGATACCCGCGCCGCCGACCTGGTCTCCCAGATGACCGTGCGCGAGAAGATCGCGCAGATGCAGCACCCAACCTATTTGCCCCGCTCCGACGGAAAGATTGCCCCGTATCTGGAGAAATATTGCTCCGACTACGGCATCGGCATGCTGCTCATTCGCGAGCTGAACAGCGTGCAGACCGCCGCTGAAACCATGAACGCCGTGCAGGAATACGCCGAGGCCTCCCGGCTGGGCGTGCCGGTGCTGGTGTCTATGGACTCCGTGCATGGTCTGTCCTACGTCTCCGGCGCAACGGTTACCGGACACAACCTCGCTTTGGCAGCGACCCGCGATGAGGAGCTGGTGACCCGGCTGGCGGAGATTTCCCGAGACGAGCACATCGCTATCGGCGTGCGCATGACCCTCTCCCCGGAGAGCGACATCGCCTCCGAGCCGCGCTGGGGTCGTGTCATGGAGACCTTCGGCGAGGATCCCGATCTGGTGACGCAGATGGTTCGGGCGCAGATCGTGGCGTTCCAGAACGGCGAGGATGGTCTCAATCCCGACGGCATCGTGGCGTGCATCAAGCACTTCCCGGGTGCGGGCCCGCAGATGGACGGCAAGGATACTTCGCCCATCGTTTCGGACGAGGAAACCCTGCAGATTCACCTGCAGCCCTACTACGCCGCCATTGAGGTGAATGTGGGCTCCGTTATGCCCTATTATTCCGTGCCGTTGGCGCTGGATATGGAAAACAGCGCGATTGGTTCCAAGGCTGCGCTTCAGGATCTGCTCCGCGAGCAGATGGGCTTTGAAGGCATCATCCAGACCGACTGGGGCATGATCTGGGCCATTCAGGAGGGTCTGGGCACCATGACCGGCGAGGAGGTTTCCGACGAGGAGGCTATCATCATCGGCGTGACGCAGAGCCGTGTGGACGGCATCGGCGGCGAGTCCATCCGCTTGATCGACCAGATGGAGGAGCTGACCGCTGAGGGCAAGATCGACGAGGACATCCTCACCGCAGCTGCCACGCGCATTGTGAAGGCGAAGTTCGAGCTGGGCGTATTTGAGAATCCCTACTGCGATGTGGACTATGCTGTGTCCTTCGTGGGCAACGAGGAACACACCGCGGTGAACCTTGAGGCTGCCGAAAAGGCGATGACCCTGCTCAAGAACGACGGCGCGCTGCCGCTCACGCAGGATGCGGGGCAGAACATTCTGGTGTGCGGTCCCCGCGCGGACGACATGGCTAGCCTTGTGGGCGGCTGGAGCTCCGAGCAGGAGGGTCTGACCATCGCCGCGGCCATTGCGGCGTACGCCGGCGACAGCGACACCGTGACCTACATTGCCGACGATGTGGTCGCCATTGCCGAGGCCGCCAAGGATGCTGACGTGGTCATCGTGTCCGTCGGCGAGCCGAGCTATCAGCATGATCCGCCGTGGGGCTACGACACGCTGGAGATCACCTCCTCCCAGCAGGAAATTCTGGAGACGGTGAAGGCCAACACCAACGGACAGATCATCACTGTGGTCACCGGCGGCCGTCCTTACATCCTGACATGGTGCGACGAGAACACCAACGCCATTTTGGAAGCCTACTATCCCGGACAGCAGGGCGGCATTGCCATCGCGGAGACCATTTTCGGTCTCAACAACCCCACCGGCAAGACGCCCATGCAGTTCCCACGCGACATGGACTCCGTCAACGAGCAGGCGAGCGATGTTTCCTTCGATCTGGAGAACCCGCTCTACGACTACGGCTGGGGTCTGAGCTACGACAACTGACAGGCAGAAAGCCGGGCGGGCAGAGGCAACCTGCTCACCCGGCTTTCTCCACAGAGCTGAATGGAGGGACTGCCTGTGTTTCAGGACTTTTTGGATAACCTCGTATCCATGACCTTTGAAGGGAAGGGGGGCTTCTGGTCGGTCTGCGGCGTCATCGCGCTGATGATTGTAATCTATCACCTGCTGCGGCGCTTCGCACCCGCGTCGGTTGCACCCGTCCACCGCTTCTTTGATAAGCATCCGCTGATTTGGATCTGTATCCCCGCTGCGTTGCTGATCTACTTCGTGTACGTGTCCCTGGGCTGGAACCTGTGGGTGTCCGTGTCCGACTGGGAGGCGGGCGAGCTGGAGGCTAGCTACGGCTTCGGAGGCTTCGGCAACTACGTGAAGATGTTCCAAAGCCCCAACTTCTGGCCTGCGCTCAAGAATACGCTGCTGCTGTTCTGCCTGATTCCCCTGTGCCTGCTGCTGGGACTGGGGCTGGCGTTGATTATGGATCAGGGGCTGCGGGGCACGGCGATGTTCCGCACGCTGATTCTGCTGCCGTTCGCCCTCTCCTTCGTGGTGACGGGCACGGTCTGGGCGTACATGTACCGCCCCACCGGCGGCGTGCTCAACTCCTTCCTCTCGCTGCTGGGGGTGAACGTCTCCACTGCCATGAAGGAAGGTCATCTCATGTGGGCGTCCTCGAACAACACCATCATGCTGTCGATCATCATCGCGATGGTGTGGCAGTTCTCCGGCTACGTGGCGGTGATCTTCCTTGCCGCCATCAAGAATGTGCCGGTGAACGTCATCAACGCCGCCAAGCTGGACGGCGCCTACATGCCCCGCATCTACTGGAAACTGATTATCCCGCAGCTCAAGGGTGCCATGGGGAGTTGTATCACCATTCTGGCGATGTACGCGCTGCGCTCGTTTGACTTCATCGTCTCTCTGGTGGGCTACACCACGTCCTCGGCATGGACGCTGCCCATCTGGATGTACAACGAAGCCTTCCAGAGCAACAACTTCGCGTACTCTGCGGCGATCAGCTGCTTCCTGCTGGCGCTGGTGCTGGTGCTGATTCTGCCCCTTACCTATTGGACGAACAGGAGGAGAGCGTGATATGCAAAACAACATGAGCCTCAACCGCAGCAAGGCGGCACAGCAGGCGCAGACCGTGAAGGTCAGACCCCGCTGGCACATGACCGTGCTGCATATCGTGTATTACCTCATCATGGTGGTCTTTCTGGTGTTCTACATGCTGCCCTTCTGGGGCACGGTGATGACCAGCTTCAAGACCAACAGCGAGGTGATGACCTCCACGCCCATCATGCCGCCCACGCAGTGGACGCTGGAGGGCTACGCCAGCGCCATGGAGGAACTGGGGATGCCGCTTTTGACCTCACTGGTGGTCACAATCTTCGGCGCGGCAGGCTCGGTGTTCCTCGGTTCCATCTGCGCCTACGCACTGAGCAAGTGGAAGTTCAGGCTGAACAACGTGTTCTTTATCGCGCTGGTTGCGGCGACCTACCTGCCCTTTCAGGCGATCCTGATTCCGCTGCTGCAAACCATCAACAGTCTCGATCTGTATGACAACGTATGGGGTCTGGTGCTGGTGCATTCGGTATTCGGCATGCCCATGTGCACGGTTATGATGCGCGGCTACTATGCCGACGTGCCGGACGCGCTGATCCGTCAGGCGATGATTGATGGCAACGGCATGTGGCAGATCTATCGCAAGATCGTACTGCCCAACACCATGATTGCGACGATCACGACGTTTGTTTTCCAGTGTACCTCCATCTGGAATGAGATGCTCTTTGCCCTTGTGCTGGGCGGGTATGATTCCAAACCTGCCACCATCGCCCTCAACGAGCTGGCGGGCACCATGGCGGCGGAGTTTAACGTGCAGATGGCGGGCTCGCTGATCCTGGCGCTGCCGGTGCTGGTGCTGTACATCTTCATGGGCAAGTACCTCATCAGCGGACAGATGAGCGGCGCGGTGACGGCCTCGTAAGGCGGAAAGGAGAAACAACAATGAACTCAGTCAGATGGATGGCTTCCCTCGCACTTGCGGCTGTGCTGGGCATGGGGGTCATGCCCGTCCACGCGGAGGAGACGCCTGTGCAGCCCGAACTGAAGGCGCGGGTGAAGGAGATCATCGAGGCGGACGGCTATCAGTTTAAGGATTTGAACGATAACGGAGAGCTGGATGCCTACGAGGACTGGCGCCTGTCCCCTCAGGAGCGGGCGGAGAACCTGCTCTCCCTCATGACCGCCGAGCAGAAGGCTGCGCAGATGGTACACCTGACGCTGGTGACCCAAAAGGACAGCTGGTTCAACAAGAACAACGTCGGCTTCGCACTGGTGTATGAGTACATCTTTGAGCCAGAGGAGGAAGAAGACGAGGAAGAGAGCGACGAGACGCAGACGCCCATCTCCAGCGCACGAAATGCGGCGATGCGCACTAACGAGATTCAGGAGCTGTCCGAGAGCTCCGAGCTGGGCATCCCCGTGATCTTCTCCATGGACACCGAAGCGGGCGCGGCGTTCGTCAAGGACGCGACCTACCTGCCGGATGAAATCAATCAGGGCGCCGCAGGCGATGTAGAGCTGGTGACACGACTGAACGAGGTGCTCAAAGAGGAGCTGAAGGCGGTTGGCGTGCGCATGGCGCTCTCCCCTGATGCCGACCTGATCACCGATCCTCGCTGGGGACGCAATCAAGAGTGCTATTCCGAGGATGTGGAGACCGTCGAAACGATGATCGCCGCCGCCGTGAAGGCCCTTCAGGGCGAAAATGGTCTGGACGAGAATTCTGTTATGGCGACGGTGAAGCACTTCCCTGGCGCTGGTGCGCAGACGAACGGCGTGGATGGCTCGCCGCTGACCATCTCCGAGGATTCGATCGACCTGCATCTGGCGGGCTTCAAGGCCGCTATTGATGCGGGTGTGGCGGCGGTCATGCCCTACGGTTACTCCACCGTGCCCTATCTGGGCGGCGATGCGGTGGACAACTCCGCTGACCAGAGCGCTGCGGTCATGACCGATCTGCTGCGCGGCGAGCTAGGCTACGAGGGCATCATCCAGACCGACTGGGGGCTCAACTTCGTGGGCGCTGCCAACGCGGGCGCGGATGTGCTGGGCGGCGCGGGTGTGCGCTCCACGGCACAGCTGGTGGACGGCGTGGACGAGGCACTGCTCACGGATGCCTGCCGCCGGATTTTGATTGCCAAGTTCCAGATGGGGCTGTTTGAAAATCCCTATGTGGACGAGGACGCTGCTGAGGAGATCATCGGCAGCGATGAGCACAAGGCTGTGGCGAAGGAAGCTGCTGCGAAGTCCTTTACGCTGGTCAAATATGAAAACGCCGCCTCGCTGGCGGATCAGTCCTTCATCGTCGCGGGCGAGCTTGCCAGCGATGTGCGCTGTCTGAACAGCGGCTGGACTGCCAAGGAGCCGGTGGAGATTGCAGGCACCTCGATTCTGACAGCGCTTCAGGAAAAGGCAGGTGCGGACAATGTGACCTATATCACCTCCGCTGAGGAGGTTCCCGCCGATCTGAGCGGTGTCACCGCTGTGGTGGTGGTGGGCGAAAAGAGCGGAACCCATGACCCGGCGTGGGGTGCTGCGACGCTGGAATTCCCCGAGGAGCAGACTGCGCTCATCAACGCACTGGACAAAGCCGGCGCCAATGTGGTGGCGGTGGTTGTGATGAACCGTGCATACGTGCTGACTCCGATTGTGGATGCGGCGGACAGTGTGCTGGTGGTGTATCGCCCCGGCGTGACCTGCGGCGCGGAGGCCGTGGCAGACTGTCTGTTCGGCGAGACTGCCATCACTGGCCGCCTGCCGTTCCAGATTCCCGAGAGCATGGAGCAGGTGCTCTCGCAGCGTGAGGATATGCCCAAGGACATCGAAAACCCGCTTTACGAATACGGCTTTGGCATCGATGCCGAAGGTTTCGGGAGGTAAACAGATATGGCTTCCATTACCATCAAGGATATGAGCGTCAGCTACAACAGGGGCAAGTCTTTTGTGCTGGACAAGCTGAATCTTGACATCAAGGACGGCGAATTCTGCGTGTTTCTGGGGCCGTCAGGCTGCGGAAAGTCCACGGCGATGCACTGCATCGCGGGTCTTTTGCATCCCGTTAGCGGCGAGATCCGCTTTGGGAACGAGGTCATGACCTTGGCGAGCGGAAAGGGCAAGGACAGAGCCTTTGTACCGCCGCAGGAGCGCAACATCGCCATGGTCTTTCAGGAATACGCCCTGTACCCCAACATGACCGTGCGGGAGAACATGTCCTTCGCTCTCAAGACCAAAAAGGCACCCAAGGACGAGATTGAAAAGCGCGTGGCTTACATGGCGAAGCTGCTCTCCATCGAGCAGCTGCTGGATCGCCGCCCGGCTGAGCTCTCCGGAGGTCAGCGTCAGCGCGTGGCGCTGGGACGCGCACTGGTGCGCGATCCGCAGGTATTCCTGTTGGACGAACCGCTGGGCAATCTGGACGCGAAGCTGCGCGATCAGGTGCGCTACGAGCTCAAGAAGATCCAGGAGCAGCTGGGCGTGACCACCATCTATGTCACCCATGACCAGACCGAGGCTATGACCATGGCGGATCACATCGTGCTGATGAAGGACGGACATATCATGCAGCAGGGAACGCCCAGTGATTTGTACGATCATCCTGCCAACGAATTTGTGGCGGGCTTCCTCGGCACGCCGCAGATCAACATCTTCCCCTGCGATGTGAAGCAGTCGGGCGGCAAGCTGACGCTGGACGCAGGCGCATTCCGTCTGGAGGTGCCGGAGCAGGAGAGCCTCGCGCTGACGCCCTATGTGGGACGCAGGGTCGATCTGGGCATCCGCCCCTCTGACTTCGAGCTGGCACAGGAGGGCGTGAACGCCATCCATGCCCATGTGGATTCCATCGAGCCGCTGGGCGATGCCTACCTGATTTATGTACGGGTGGGCGAAAAGGTGGTCGTGTTCAAGTACACCGGAGAAACAGCCCCCACGGAAAAGGAGCTGCTGCTCTCGCCCAACCTTGCTAAGCTGCATCTGTTTGATCCGGAAACGGAGAAACGCATCAACGATTGATCTTACAGGGCATCTCCGGAGGCTTCGCGCCTCCGGGGTGCTCCTTCGCCAGACGCTGTACGGCAGCCTTTGGCGAAGGAGCATCAAAAAAGGAGGTACCCATTTATGAACGATATGCAGAGACTGCTGAATGCCCTTTCCGAGGTGCGGGATGATGTGGACTTTGCCCATGAGGACCATCTGGTGGAGGATGGGCTGATCGACTCGCTTGACCTCACGCGGATCATCGCCGCGTTGGATGAAACGTTTGACATTCACATCCGTGCGGGCGAAATTGAGCCGGAAAACTTCAACAACGTCGATGAAATGCTTGCGCTGGTGCGCAGGTATCAGAAGCGATGAGCGTGCGCAATGTGCTGGACTGGCTGGAGGAGGCAGCCCGGCTTGCCTCTGGGAACATTGCCTTTGACGCACCCGGCAAAGCCATGACATGGGAACAGGTTTGGCAGGCGGCGCAGGAGACCGGCAGTCTGCTTGCCACGCAGACGAAGGCGCAGCAGCCGGTGCTCATTCTTATGGACAAGAGCCCGGACTGCCTGTGCGCCATGCTGGGCGCGGTATGCGCCGGGTGCTTCTATACGCCGCTTGATTCCTCTATGCCACGGGCAAGGATTCAGATGATTGCCGACACCCTGCGCCCCGCTGTGATTCTCTACGAGGAACACTACGAGGAGGTGGCGCACGGCATTGCCGGGGATGCCCGGCTTTGCCGCTATGACGCAATCCCACACAGCGTGGATGCAGCGCTGCTCAGGGAGCGCCGGGCGATGCACATAGATGCCGACCTGCTCTATGTGCTGTTCACCAGCGGCTCCACTGGCGTGCCCAAGGGCGTGTCCATCACCCATCGCAGCGTGATTGATCTGGTGGAGTGGGCGTGCGATGCGCTCCGGATTCCTGAGGGCGCACGTTTTGGCTCTCAGGCACCCTTCTACTTCGACAATTCTGTGCTGGACATCTACTGCGTCATGCATATGCGGGGCAGCCTGCACATGATTCCCCGGATGGACTTTCTGTTTCCGGCGCGGCTTGTGCAGCGGCTGGCGCACGAGCGCATCGACACGGTTTTCTGGGTACCCTCGGCGCTGACGGCGCTGGCGGGGGCAGATGTGCTTGTGCCCGGGTGTCTTCCGGCACTACGGAGGGTGTTTTTCTGCGGCGAAGTCATGCCCTGTGCCACGCTGAACAGGTGGCGTTTTGCCCTGCCCGATGCTGACTACGTGAATATGTACGGACCCACTGAAATTACCGACGTGTGTACGTGGTACCGGGTGGATCGAACCTTTGCGGACACGGACAGCCTGCCCATCGGCTTTCCCTGCGCCAACACACGCATTATGCTCATCGACGGGGAAATCTGCGTGAGCGGCACGTGTCTGTCGCCGGGCTACTACAATGCATCGGAGAAAACCGCTGCTGTCTTCGTGCTCAATCCGCTGCGTCCGCAGATTCCGGAGCTGATGTACCGCACGGGCGATCTGGGCGCGTACAATGACCTGGGCGAACTGATGTTTCTCGGGCGGCGGGACAGCCAGATTAAACACAGCGGCTACCGCATCGAGCTGGGAGAAATCGAGTGTGCGCTCAGTGCGGCGGAGGGCGTATCGCTGGCATGCTGCTATTATGACGGCGCTCGTATCGTGGCGGCGTACACTGGCGCAGCCGACGAACGGGAACTCAAGAAGCAGCTGCGCGAATCGCTGCCTAAATACATGCTGCCGGAGCTGCTGCTGCACAGGAAGGAGCTTCCCCGTACCGGCAGCGGCAAGGTGGACAGGCTGACCCTTCGTCAGGAGGTGGAGCATGAGCATCCTCTCCCTTGAATTCTTGCTGCTTGCAGCGTGTATGGTGCTGCTGTACTATCTGCTGCCACTGCGCATCCGCTGGATCGTGCTGCTGGCGGCAAGCGCCGTCTATGTCGGGCTGTCCGGCTGGTACAGCGCGGCGCATCTGACCGCCGTGGTGCTGGTGATGTGGGGCGGCGGGCTGCTGCTTGAGCGCAAAAGAAGCGGGTTGCTGCTGGCGCTGCTGGTGGGGCTTGACATGAGCGCGATGCTGCTGCTCAAATACGCGCCCTTTGCGCAGGGGCTGCTGGTGCCCGTGGGGCTGAGCTATTTCACGTTCCAGTCAGCGGGGTATCTCGTTGATGTCTATCGCGGCAAGGCACAGGCGCAGAAGAACCCGCTGAGGGCGTGGTTGTTTGTGGGCTACTTCCCGCAGCTTGCACAGGGCCCCATTTCCACATGGAAGGAGCTTGGACCGCAGCTGATAACCGGGCATCGGCTGAAGCCGGAGCAGTTCGGCACCGGATTCACGCTGCTGCTGTGGGGGTATTTCAAGAAGCTGGTCATTGCTGACCGGCTGGCAGCAACGACGGACACGCTGCTTGGGGGCGGTAGCCTGCCGGGCTGGTTTGTGCTGGGTGGGGTTATGCTGTATACCGTTCGTCTGTATATGGACTTCTCTGGCGGCGTGGACGTGGTGCGCGGGCTGTCACGGATGGTGGGCATCGAGCTGCCGGAAAACTTCCGCCGCCCCTTCTTCGCAACGAGCGTGGCGGACTACTGGCGGCGCTGGCATATCACGCTGGGCAAATGGTTTCGTGCCTACCTGCTCTACCCGCTGACGACCTCCCGGGCGGGCATCGCACTGGGCAGGTTTGCATCCAAATTTCTGGGCAAGCGCACGGGACGCGCAGTCCCCAGCGTCCTTGCCACGCTGCTGGTGTTTCTGCTGATCGGTCTTTGGCATGCTGCCAACTGGAACGCGGTGATTTACGGTGCGTATTTCGGGCTGGTCATGGCGTCGTCCATGCTGCTGGAGCCTGTTTGGAAAACCATGCGCGCCACGCTGCGCTTGCCGCAGGGCGGCTTTATGACGCCTCTGAGCATTGTGCGCACCTGGGGACTGATTCTGCTGGCACAGTACTTCGCCTTTACGGCAAGCCCGCAGCAGAGCCTCGCACTGCTTGGTCAAACCCTCGCACCGTGGTCGTTTGAAGGCTGTGCTGCGCAGCTGACGGCGGTCATGGCGCCGCTGGAATGGCTGATTGCCGGAGCAGGCTGCGCGGCGGTGCTGGCGGTGGACGGACTGTGTGAACGGAAGGTGGATGTATGCACCCGTCTGGTCCGGGCGCCCATCGCGCTGCGCTGGCCTGTTCTGCTTGTACTGATTCTGGTCATTGCGGTATTCGGCATGTACGGCACGGGGTACAACGGCGCAGACTTCCTGTATACGCAATTCTGAAACGAGGTGAGCGCATGGAAAAGCCAACCGTCTCCCGAAGGAGGGAGCTTCTGCGCTTCTGGCTGCGGCTGATCTGCTTTGCGTTTTTGACCGTGGCAATGCTCGCCTACACCAACTACGTTCTGACGCCCAAGCACGACTACGGCATCTGCTCCATGATCAACTTGTACCGGCAGGAGCCGGACAGCATTGACGTGCTGGCGGTGGGCACATCGCTGACCTACGCCGGGGTGAACACCAACGTACTCTGGAAGGAATACGGCATCGCCGCCTACGATCTGTGCAGTGCCGAGCAGCCCTTCTGGGTCAGCTACTATGCTATCCGGGAGGCACTCAAAACCCATCATCCGCAGGTGATTCTGCTGGATGCCAAGCCCTCCATCTACACGAAGGACTATTCCCCCCGCGGACGCATCATTCTTTCCACCTATGGTATCGCCGGACCGGCAAACCGCATCGGTGCGATCCTCGCCTGCGCGGAAACACCGCGGGATGCGCTGGGGTTCATTCTGGGTCTGCCCGAGGTGCACAGCAATTATCAGAATATAAGCCTTTCGGACTTTCGCATCCCGCCGGACAACGGCGGGCGCGGCGATGCGTGGAAGGGATTTATCGAGATGGACGAGACAGAACCGCATGAAAGACCTTCGCTGGTATACAGCAGCGTGCGGCGCAACATGAACGCCCGGCAGGAGGAATACGTCCGCAAGATTTTGGAGCTGGCGCAGGCGGAGGGTATCGAGGTGATGCTGCTGGGCATACCGAACCCTGACTATGCTCACGATCACATGTATTACAACGCGCTCTGGTCCATTGCGGAGGAATACGGCATCTCCGGCATCAACTACAACGACCCGTCCCTGCGATTTGGTCTGCGCTACTCCTCGGACTTTGCGGACTGGCAGCACCTGAACGTGAAGGGCAGCGTAACCTTCTCCCGCAGGCTGGGGAAGGACCTGATGGAGCGATACGACCTGCCGGATCGCCGGGGCGATGCGCGCTATGACTCTTATGCAGACAGTGCCGCGCAGTGGTACGCGCAGTATCCCATGTACGTGCCCGAAAAGAAGGAAGGAGCAAAAAAACCATGAAAGCCAACATGCTGGATTATCTGGAGAGCACCGTGGAGCGCGTCCCGGAGCGTGTCGCCTTCTATGACGATCAGGAGAGCCTGACCTTTGCCGCGCTGCGGGAGAGCGCAAAGCGCATCGGCACCTGCCTTGCTGCCGTCGCTTCTCCTCGAACGCCTGTGGCGCTGCTGCTGGACAGTCGCAGCATCCGCAACATTCCTGCCATCTTTGGCGCGATTTACGCGGGCTGCGCGTATGCCCCGCTGGATATTGCCATGCCGCCCGAGAGACTCCGGCTGCTGCTGGAGCTCATGCAGCCCTCCGCCGTGCTGGTGGATGAGCGGGGCGCCGGTGTGTTTGCGGCCTGCGGGCTGCGCGGCTTCCCGGTAGTTGAATACGCCGCAGCCATGTCCGCCCAAGCGGACGATGCGAGGCTTGCGGTCATTCGCCGTCAGGCAAGCATGTACGACCCGATGTCCATCCTCTACACCTCCGGCTCCACGGGCATCCCCAAGGGCTCCATCCAGCCGCACTTCAGCTACATCCACTGGATGGAGGCGTCCATCGAGATGTACGGCTTTACGGAGGATATGGTGTTCGGCAATCAGTCGCCCTTCTTCTACGCCAACTCCATTCTGGACATTTTCCCGCCTGTGGCGCTTGGCGCAAAGACCTATCTGCTGCCCTCTGGTGTGCTGACCTTCCCAAAGCGCATGATCGCCTGCCTGAACGAGCATCACGTCAGCGAGCTCTGCATGACGCCCTCCAGCTTTGTCAGCGTGGTGAACGCGGGCGTGCTGACGCCGGGGGCCGTGCCCGACCTGAAATGGGGCATCATGAGCGGCGAATCCATGCCGTGGCTGCCGCTCAAGGCATGGATGGACGCCACACCGAATGCAGACTGGTGGCATTTTTACGGCAGCACGGAGATGTTCTCCGTGGCAGTGGGCAAGGTTGAGGGGGAGTATCAGGCGGGCGACCGACTGCCTGTGGGCAGACCCTTTCCTATCGTCCATATTCTCTTTGTGGATGAGGATGGCAACGAGGTTTCGCCGGGCGAGCCGGGCGAGATGCTGGTATCCAGCCCGATGATATCCTGCGGATATCACCGTGACCCGGAACGAACGCAGCGTGCGTGGATCGTCGATCCGCTGAGCCGGGGCTGGCAGGAGCGGTTCTACCGCTGCGGTGACATGGGCTATCTCCTGCCGGACGGACAGCTGATGGTGCTCGGACGCAGGGACAACCAGATCAAGCACATGGGCTACCGCATGGAGCTTGGCGAGGTGGAGGCGGCGCTCCAGACGCTGCCGGACTGGCAGGAGGGCTGTGTGCTGCATGATCAGGCACAGGACAGGATATGGTGCTTCTACTCCGGAAAGCTGGACGAAAAGCAGCTGAAAGCCGGACTGAAGGAGCGGCTTGCGCGGTACATGCTGCCCGACCGGTTTGTGCATCTTCATGACATGCCACACACCGCCAACATGAAAATCGACCGGCAGCGGCTGCGGCAGATGATGCAGAAAGCTGAAACAGAAACCTGAATGGAAAGCAGGGCGTCCCTGCTGAAGGAACGCCCTGTTTTTTGGTGTCATATGCTCACTGTGAACTGTGAGGGCGTCAGCCCCGTGTACTGGTGGAACACCTTGGTGAAGTAGCTGGAATCGTCATAGCCTACGCAGGCCGCCACATCTCGCAGGAGCAGGTCGGGCTTCTCCCGCAGCAGCTTCATTGCCGCTTCCATACGGCAACGGGTCAGGTAGGCATTGAAGGTTGTGTCGCTGTATTTGCGGAACAGGCGGCTCAGGTAGGTCTGGGATATACCAATTTCGTCGCACACGCTCTGCATGCTCAGCGGCTGAGCGTAGTTTTCTTTCACATACTGCACGGCGCAGTCGTATAGCTCCTGTGTGGATAGCTTCCTGTCCTTGACCCTGCCGTTGTCAAACAACATGGCGTACATGCCTGATACAAGATCGCCATAATATGCGGCGCAGCGGATCATGTCGTTGAATTCCATCAACACGTCTTCCAGCCGGTTGGCAACAGGCGGATAGACGCCCGCGACATGATGTATCAACTGACGGCCCATGTGCCAGACCTGCCGCTGCGGCGTCTGCTCCCGCTCCCATGTGGAGGCGAGGTTGACGAAGTATTCCTTGATGAAACGGAACTTGCCCGTGGTGATGAAAAACGCCAGCTGCTTGAGATCGGCTACGGGCAGGCGCATGCGCTCTTCGGTCGTCGTATCGCCGGCGTAGGGAAGAATCTGGTGCTTGCCAATCACCGTTTTGCGGTACAGCAGGGTCAGTGCCCATTCGATGAACGCCGGCAGTGATTCCATTTCCCGCGTGGAGGGGGTATAAATCGCCGTCCATGTGTTCAGGTTGCCCGGCTTGGTCATGTATACGCTCAGGTGAGTCAGGTACTCGTCAATGGGGCCGTCCGGGGCGATCAACACGCGCTCATCGTCGTCCCGCCCGCGAAGCACCTGAAAATACTCGTCCCGGGGCTGCACCAGAGCGCTGGCACCCAGGCATTTGGGCAGCGTCATGTCCAGATTGCCCCAGCGGATCAGAGCGAAGCGGAAGCTCTTACCCCGGCACAGCTGAGCGGCGCTCTCTGCGGAATAGGGCTGTCCACAGGCGAGGGCGGGTAGCACGGAGGCGGCCATGTCCGAGTTATCCGTATCCAGCTTCCTTTCGACGGTTTGGAGGATGTCCGTCATTTTAGTGATGCTCACGGGCTTGAGCAGATAATCGTCCACGCCAACCTGTATGGCGCCCTGCGCGTATTCAAATTCGCCGTAGCCGCTGATGATCACAATGTGGATATTGGGCTGCAGAGCGCGGGCGGCGCGTGCCAGCTCAATGCCGTTCATGCCATGCATGCTGATGTCCGTGATCAGCAGCTCCACATTGTGCTGTTGCAGGTATTCAAGTCCCTGCTCCCCGCTGGTGGCGGTGCAGGTCACCTGGAAGCCTTTGGCAAATTGTTCGATGATGCTGCGCACAAAGCGCAGTGCGGGCATCTCGTCATCCACAATCAGTACGCGGTACATGGCTTTCCCTCCGTTCCTTTGTCTGTATTATAGCATATCCGTGTGGAAAATTCAGCACATTGCCGGATTTTCCGAGCGCTTGTGCCGGATTCTGCCAATCATGCGCCGGACGGCGCGTTTTTCCTCCAGATGCTTTGGGAAAATGCATCCGCCCGGCGACGCCGCGGTGCTATGCTGTATATGGGTATTTGTCGGAAATCGGGGGGATTGACGGATGAAGAAACTGTTCTGGCTTTTGCTGCTGCTTTGCATGCTGCCGCTTGCAGCCGACGCGCAGACGCTGCACGCTTCGCCGGAGGGGCTGCCCCTGACGGAGGCACTGACCCTGTGTGCGGACGGAGACGTGATCGAGCTGGCGGACGGTATATATGCCGAACCGCGGGAGACCTTTCCGCTGACGGTGAGCTGTGCGGTCACGATCCGTGCCGCACAGGGGGCCTGTCCGGTCATCGACGCGCCGGCGTTCAAGGCTGCGCTGCGGGTGGAAGCAGACGGCGTTGCACTCCAGGGGCTTGACCTCCGCTTCCGGCGCACAGGCATCTATGCTGTCGGCCACAACATGACAGTGGAGGACTGTTCTCTTTCTCTGGCGGATGCGCAGTGGCGCACCTCCTCTTGCGGCATGTGGTGCGGAGGAATCACCGGCATGAGCCTGCGCCGCTGCACCTTCACCGGCTGCGGCGTGTCCCTTGCAGGGCCGCCGCTCAGCGAGAGCAGTCGGGGCAAGCCCGCCCTGACCGGTCTGTTCGAGGTGGGCGAGGAGAAGGCGTACTTCACCTCCCACACCATCGAGGATTGTAGTGTGAACGAAAAACCTTTGTTCTACGCGGCATCGCAGGACAGCGTGACTGTACCGGAGGATGCAGGTGAGGTCATCTGCTGCGACTGCAACGAGGTTGTGGCTCGCGGGGTGGATGTCTCCGATGGCTCCATGGGCATGGTGCTGGTCTACAACCGGCACATCGTTATCGAGGACTGTCGGGCAGACCGCTGTGGCGTGTTCGGCATCTACGCGGCAAAGTGCGGCGGCGGCGTGCTGCGGGGCTGCACGACAAAAGAAACCAATCACGGTCTGGATATCCGCGCCAGTCGGAGCATGCTGCTGATAGACTGCACAGCGCAGGACTGCGATCAGGGGCTGTTCTTTTCCATGGTGGAGGACAGCGCGATGGTGAGCTGCCGTGTCAGTGGCACGGGTCAGGGGTATTTCATGGCAGCGGGCAGCAGAAACACGCTGACGGGCTGTGTGGCGACGGCGTGCGAAAACGGCTTCAACCTGCAAAAGGAGGGGCATGTGCTGATGAGTGGATGCACGGTGGAGGCCTGCACAGTGTGCGGCGTCCGGCTGGATGCCACGCCCACAGCCTTCACGGGCAACACCCTGCGGGACAACTGGGTGGCGGTGATGGCATACGGGAACGTGTCCTTTGACGTGGCGGACAACCTGTTTGAAAACAGCGGTTGCTGCGGGCTGTATCTGCGGGATATCGGCATGAGCCGCTTTGCCGGAAACCGGCTGATTGGCGGAGACGGATGCAGCGTGCAGGGCGTGGGAACGCTGGGCGGCAGCATTTGGGTTTGCAACGAGGCGACGCTGCCTGCGGATTTTTCCGGGGCAGCGGATGCCTTTTGCCTGATGGACTGACGCGGGTATTGGATTTTCCCAACGCGTGTGTACGATTATCCTGCTTTTCCTTCAGGAAAAAATGATAGGATGGGAATGCTCAAAAGAACCAAACAGCTTGAGAAAGGAGCAAATGACATGAAGAGATGGATGAGCTTGCTGACGGGGGTTATGATCCTCATGCTGCTGGTCGTGCCCGCGATGGCGGAGGAGAATGCCCGCCCCGGCATCACCGCCCACAAGGCTGCGGACGTTGTGATTGATGGCAGTCTGGAGGAGTGGAATCTGGACAGCCCTGCCGTAGTGGCGGATGCCTCGCAGATTATCCGGGACGCGGTATTCTGGCAGGGACCCAACGACTGCTCCGCTACGTTCTACCTTGCCTGGGATGAGGAAAACCTCTACATGGCGGCGGATGTGACCGAGGACACCCCGCTGGGCGCCATCGAGATGCTGCCCGTGGACGGCGAGGACAACCTGATGCTGTTTATCTCCACAGACCCGACGGCCGACCCGGATCGTCAGGAGTACGGCACCAACGATTTCATGGTGTATTTCATCATGGACGAGGGCTACTGGGATACAGCGGTGGATCGCTCCATGGTGCCTAAGGACAAACGCCAGCGCTATGTCTCCGTGGGCATGGACGGCGGCGAGAACGTGCTGGAGGGTTACTCCTGCGCCATTGCGATGACGGCGACGGGCTTCATCTGGGAGGCTGTGATTCCGTGGAGCTGCTTCTCCAACAAGAAGATTGAGGTCTATACCCCTGCCGTAGGCGATACCCTGCTGTGTGACTTCGCCATCACGGACATCAGCTACCCCTGCCCCGGCACGGAGTATATTCCGCAGCTGGCGTGGACCGGCAGCCAGAAGATCAATACCAACCCCAGCCTCTGGGGCACGGTGACGCTGGCGGAGTAAGAATAGGATGCATCGATCAGGCAGACCGTTTGGTTCTGCCTGATTTTTGGCTTTTCTGACCGGATTTTCCCAGAAGCAGCGCGCTGTTTTGAAAATTCGCTGGCCCGGTGCGGGATTTCCATCCTCTCCGGGAGCAAAAGCGGTGTATGCTGATGGACAAAGGGCATAGCGCCCCATTTACAGAAAGGTGGTAGACTCATGAGGAAACTGTCCCTGCTTCTGGCGATCACGATGATGTTCACGATGACGCTTAGCACGATGGCATCGGCTGAAACGTCCGCGGCGGAGATCGTCACGGTCAGCGCTACGGACACCCAGGTCAGGCTGGGCACGACCGTCAAGGAGCTGATCGAGGTAGACGGTCTGCAGTTCAAGGATCTGAACGGCAACGGCCAGCTGGACGTGTACGAGGACTGGCGCGCGGACACCGAGGACCGCGTGACGGATCTGCTCTCCCAGATGACGCTGAAGGAAAAGACCATGCTGCTGTATCACATCTGCACGTGCAGCGACAATACCGGCGTGGACTTCTCCAACCCGGATACCCTCTACCTGCAGGAGGGCACCTACGACGGCAGCCACTACTCCATGTGGGTTCACATCAACGAGTTTGGCATCACGCATTACCTCGACAACTCCAACGGCACGCCGGACGAGCAGGTATATGCCCACAACGAGATGCAGTCCATGGCGGAGGAAACTCGGCTGGGCATCCCGATCACCTTCTCCTCCGACCGCGAGTACAATGCGTGGGGCGGCTATATCGACACGCCGCATGACGCCTTCGGCACAGCGGGCGACGTGGAGCTTTCAAAGGCGCTGTGGGAGAGCTATTCGGAGCAGACCCGTGCGGTCGGCTACCATGTGCTGTTCCAGCCCTATGGCGTGGAAATCGGTTCCTTCAACGGCGAGGACCCCGCCTACATCGCGCTGATGACCGAGGCTGAGGTGTCCGCGCTGAACGAGGGCGGCGCGCTGGCCTGTGTGAAGCACTTCATCACCCGCGGCGGCGACCAGTCCTTTGAGGGCGGCCACAGCGAGGCATGGAATGTGGACAACTACATGGTCGGCTGGAAGGCGGCGATCGAGGCCGGCGCCCAGTGGATCATGACCAACAGCTACAACAAGGGTCTGGCAGGCGACGTGACGGTTGATTATGACTGCACGACCCTGCCCTACCTACGCAATGCGCTGGGCTATGACGGCATCATCCTCACCGACTGGGGTTCTCTGGGCAACGACTACGGCTCCCAGATCAATGCCGACGGCGTGAACTTCGGCGAATTCACCATGGCACAGCGCTATGCGTGGGTCATCAACAACGAAGTGGACCAGATGGGCGCACCCGGCGCCTGCGCAACTGAGGAGGAAGCGTGGGCGGCGACCGGCCCCGGCCTGCTGTATGTGGATGGTCTGCTCGAGGCAGTGGAGCAGGGACTCGTGACCGAGGAGCGCCTTGAGGCGTCCTGCCGCCGCATCCTTCGCAACAAGTTCGAGCTGGGTCTGTTCGAGAACCCGTACTCCGACGGCGCAGAAGCGCTGGCACTGTCTGCCAGCGATGCGTTCATCGCCGAAAAGTGGGAGATCACCGACAACGAGACGCTGGCGGCTGCCCGCAAGCCCGAGCAGGTTGCCCTGGAGCAGGAGCTGCAAGCGAAGAGCGCTGTGCTGGTGAAGAACGAGGATAACCTGCTGCCGCTTGAAAAGGGCATCAAGGTGTACATCGACTCCACCTCCTCCGCTGCCAACCTCGAGAGCTACAAGAAGTATATCGGCAATTACGCCACCGTCGTGGACGAGCTGGAGGACGCCGACGTGGTGGTGGCGGACTGCACGAAGTTCAACGATGCCGCCGAGATGATGGTGGAGGATGCGCTGGACGCGGACAAGAAGCTGGTGCTGATTGCCAACTGCATTGATCCGAACGCGTGGGCGATGGAAAGCGGCGACGCTGTGCTGTTCCTGAACTTCAGCCGTCCTGCTGACCACGGCACCGGCGTGGCGGGCATCAGCTCACTGACCGAGGCGGACGTGTTTGCCGACATGCTCTTTGGTGTGCGCGAGCCCGAGGGACACATCGTCAAGGAGATTGCACGCGACAGCCAGATGGACAATGACCAGTGGCAGGATCTGGCGGGCGATCAGGGTCTTGACACGTATACCCGACTGATTCTGGAAGCTACGATGATCACCAGCGATACCTATGCCACGCCGAACAACTGGGGCGACCCGCTGCTGCAGTACCGGTACGGCATGCGCTATGGTCAGCAGGCGGAGCTGAGCTACTCGGTGCTGGTGCTGCCCAAGGTCGCCAAGGAGGTTGAAGTCGAGCTTTGGGGCTCCAAGTCCATGAGCATGCAGAACGTGGAGGAAGCCCGCGCGGGTGAGCCCTTCACCATCTACTGTCTGGTCTGGAACAATGGCGCCGACGGCGTTGAAACCGTCAAGGTCTATGATGGCGAGACGCTGCTGGGCGAGAAGCAGATGGCGCTCACTGCCGGCAGCTGGCGCGTGCTGAAGCTGGACGTCACCATCGATCAGCCCGGCGAGCACACCATCACTGTGGGCAACCTGAGCAGCTCCATCCAGATCGTGGAGTAATCCCTTTATAGCCCCCTCTTCGATCCCGGTTGTCCTCCCCGTGAGGACAGCCGGGACTTTTTCGTTCAGGCACAGCGCATGCACGATTTTTCTGGCATTGAGACCGGATTTTCACAATCGCCGGGTACAGTTTCCGAATTTCGCCGGGTCTGTGCAGAAATTCCTTTCCCGCCGCAAGCTGACCCCCTGTAAGCTGTATCCAAGGAGCACAATGCTCAAAAAACAGAAAGGATGATGAACCATGCGGAAACAACTGTCACTGTTTCTGGCAGCAGTCATGCTCTTTGGCTGTCTCGGACTGACCGCGTATGCGGAGGAGCCTGCGCAGGGAAGATTCACCAGCTACGATCAGGTGAATGCAGCGATCACGATCATTCCCGGCACGGACACGCAAGCCGAGCTTGGCTATCTGGATGGCGTGACGGAGATTCTCACCGTGGACGGACTGCAGTTCAAGGATCTGAACGGCAACGGCATGCTGGACAAGTATGAGGACTGGCGTCTTGATGTAGACGAGCGCATCAGGGACCTGTACGACCGGATGACGCTGGAGGAAAAGGCGGGTCTGTTCTATCATGTGAACACCTGTGGCAATCCTCAGGGCGTGGATTTCGCCGACAGCCGGTACATGTTCTCCACCGAGAGCACCGTGCCGGACGACAACGCGACCTTCCCCGCCAAGTCTATGTGGTACTACATCAATGAGCTGCAGATTACCACACATCTGGACAATACCAACGGCATCCCGGAGCAGCAGGTGACCTATCACAACGCCATGCAGGCGATTGCGGAGGATACCCGCTTAGGCATCCCGGTGGTCATCTCTAACGACCGCCAGTACAACGCGTGGGGCGGCATGATCGATACCGCGCATGACGCTTTCGGCGCTGCCAACGATCTGGAGCTTTCGGAGAAGCTGTGGACCATTTACTCGCTGGAGAGCCGCGCCGTGGGCATCCACGTGGTGCTGCATCCCTACAGCCAGGAGCTGGGCAGCTGGAACGGCGAGGATCCGGAGTATGCCGGCACCATGACCCGCGCTGAGGTCGCCGCCATTCAGGTAGAGGGGGGTACCGAGGCGTGCATGAAGCATTTCATCGCCCGCGGCGGCGACTCTTCCTTCCAGGATGCCCGCAGCGATGCGCAGACCGTGGATAACTGGATGACCGCGTGGGCACTCGCGCTGGAATCCAATCCCAAGTGGGTTATGACCAACGGATACGGCACCGGTCTGAGCAACACCGTACACGTGGACTACGACAAGGAAACCATGGACTATCTGCGCAACACGCTCGGCTATGAGGGCATCATCGTATCCGACTGGGGCGATCAGGGCGACAGCAACTCGCAGGGCGTGACGGTGGACGGCATCGACATCATAAGCCTGACCATCCCGGAGCGCTACGCGTTCGTCATCAACAACGGTCTTGATCAGATCGGCGCCTTCGCCTGCGATTACGAGAGCGATGGTCACGGCGGTCAGGCCAGCCGCGATGGCATCAACGAGGCACTGCGTCAGGGTCTCATCTCCGAAGAACGCTGCTACGAGACCTGCTACCGCGTCCTGAAGGACAAGTTTGAGCTGGGTCTGTTCGAGAATCCCTACTCCGATGCGCACGAGGCGCTTGCGCTGGCGGCTTCTGCCGAGTACATTGCCTCCGCGTGGGACATCACCGATACCGATTCTCTGATGGCTGCCCGCAACCCCGAGGTTGTGGAATTGGAGCGTCAGCTTCAGGCGGAGTCCGCTATCCTGATCAAGAACGACGACAACCTCCTGCCGCTTGAGAAGGGCACGAAGGTCTACATCGATTCCACGGCTTCCGCCATCACGCTGGAGGGCTACAAGAAGGTGCTGCCCGACTACGCCGAGCTGGTGGAGGACATCGAAGATGCCGACGTGGTTATCGCGGACTGCACGCAGATCAACGACGCGGCGGAGCTGATCATCGAGGACGCGCAGGATGCCGGCAAGAAGCTGGTCATCCTTGCCAACACCGTTGACCCGACCACCTACCTGATGGAGAACGGCGATGCTGTGCTGGCGCTGACTTTCTCCCGCGGTGCGGATCACGGCACCGGAGCCAGCGGCTTTATCACCACCACCGAGCCGATCATGCTCGCTAAACTGCTCTTCGGCGAGGCGGAGCCTGCCGGCATGGTGGTCAAGGAACTGCCCCGCGACGACGCCATGGACGGCGGCCAGTGGAAGGATCTGGCGGGCGATCAGGGCGCGAACCAGTGGGTGCGCATGATGCTTCTGGCGACCATGAAGACATCGGAGAACAATACGGTACCCAACAACTGGGGCGATCCGCTGATCCAGTATCAGTACGGCATGCGCTACGGCGAGGATGCGGCGTTCGTGTACGATGCACTCGTGCTGCCGCGCGTGACGCATGAGGTGGAGACCGAATCGAACGGTTCCACCAGCATCAGCTACCAGTCCATGGTGGAGACCAAGGCGGGCGAGCCCTTCAATGCGTATGTGCTGCTGTGGAACAACGGCGCTGACGGCGTGACTACCGTGACTGCGACCTGCGACGGCGAGGTGATCGGCGAGAAGATCATGGCTGTCAACGGCGGCAGCTGGCGCGTGGTGGAGATGGAACTGACCATCAGCGAGCCGGGCGAGCACACCATCACCGTGGGGGATTTGACCAAGACCATCAACATTGTGGAATAATTTCTCCGAAAGACCTTCTTATGGATGGCCGCCCTCACGAGAGGGCGGCTGTTCTGCACCTGTGCGGCCGATTCACATTTCGTTCACAATTCAGCCGTCATCCGGTGCGAATTGTCCATCCATTGTTCGTTATTCTTGCATATTTCCATAATCTTTCTGCGTTATAATGCGAGCATCGAGTATCAACAGAGAAAATCGGAAAGGAGACATGCAAATGAACTATCGGCATGAAATCAAGCACATGATTTCACCCGGGGACGCCATGGCCATTCGCACCAATCTGAGCGTCGTGGCGAGCCTTGACCCTCATGCAAAACAGAACGGTTATTACTGCATATGCAGTCTGTATTTTGACGATCCTGCAGACACCGCGCTGTGCGAAAAGCTGGACGGCGTGAACGTGCGCCGCAAATTCCGTATCCGCTATTACGACAACGATCTTTCCTACATCATGCTGGAATGCAAGATGAAGCGGGACGGCGTGGGCTGCAAGTTGCAGGAAAGGCTGACGCTGGAGGAAACGCAGCGAATTCTTGACGGGGACACTGCATGGATGGTCACCAGCGACCGTCCACTGCTGGTGATGCTTTTCGTGGAGATGAAGGCACGCCACCTTCGCCCTAAAACGGTGGTTTCCTATTGGCGCGTGCCCTATGTGTACGCGCCGGGCAATGTGCGTGTGACCATCGATTGGAACATCCGGACGGGGCCGCCCCGAGAGTTTCTGAATCCGGATGGGCTGACTCTGCCCATCCCGGAGGATGTGACCCTGCTGGAGGTCAAGTGGGATGAATATCTGCCCAGCGTCATCCGGCAGGCTGCTGCCCTCAGGAGCCGAACACCCAGCGCCTTTTCCAAATACGCGGCGTGCAGGGCGTACTGCTGAATCATCACAAACGATAGGAGAATACTACCATGACTTTCAACGACATCTTCAAATCCTCCTTCCTGGAGAACGTGACCGCCGTATCCCTGACGGATATGGTGCTGGCACTGACGCTGTCCTTCGGACTGGGACTGTTTATCTACTATGTGTACCGCAAGACCTACGCAGGAGTGATGTTCTCCCAGTCCTTCGGCGGCTCGCTGATTGCCATGACCATGATTACTACCATGGTCATTCTGGCGGTTACCTCGAATGTGGTTCTCTCTTTGGGCATGGTGGGCGCGCTGTCCATCGTGCGCTTCCGCACGGCCATCAAGGAACCTATGGATATTGCCTTCCTCTTCTGGGCGATTGCAGGCGGCATCGTGCTGGCTGCGGGCATGATCCCTCTGGCAATCTTCGGCAGCGTGATCATCGGCATCATCATGATCGTGTTCTGTAACCGCAGGGCTGCTTGCAAGCCGTATATCGCGGTGATCAGCTGCGCCGATGCAGATGCGGAGCATGCCGTAGCGGCGTACCTCAAGGCGCACACTGAAAAGATGCTGGTTAAGAGCAAGAGCGCCCAGAAGGGCTGCATCGAGCTGAGCTATGAGGTGACGCTCAAGCAGGACAACACCGATTTCATCACCGATCTGTCGGAGCTGGACGGCGTGAGCAGCGCGGTGCTGGTGAGCTACAACGGCGACTATATGGGGTGATCCCATGCGGAAAACAAAAACGTTGGATCGCTTCTGTATAGGCACAGCAGCGGTGATGCTGCTGGCTGCCGTGCTGCTCTGGGGCCGCGTGGAACCGCTGCAGGACACGTTTGGGCATACGCTCGGCTACGAGGATCGGCTGTTTGACCAGAGTACGGTGCATACCATCGACATCGTCATGGAGGATTGGGACAGCTTCATCGCAAACGCTGCAACGGAGGAGTACGCGGACTGCGACATCGTCATCGACGGAGAGCGGTTCAGTCATGTCGCCATCCGTGCAAAGGGAAACACATCCCTGTCCTCGGTAGCGACGCTCGGCTCCACGCGGTATTCCTTCAAGGTGGAGTTTGACCACTTTGTATCCGACATGACCTACCATGGGCTGGACAAGCTGAGCCTGAACAACCTGATTCAGGACGCGACCATGATGAAGGATTATCTGGCCTACACACTGATGAACCGCATGGGCGTGCCGTCCTCGCTGTGCAGCTATGTGCAGATCAGCGTGAATGGTGAGCCGTGGGGGCTGTATCTGGCCGTGGAGGGCGTGGAGGACGCATTCATGGAGCGCAACAGCTTTAGCGGAGGCGAGCTGTACAAGCCGGACAGCATGTCCTTTGGCGGCGGACGGGGCAATGGCCGGGACTTTGACATGTCCAAGCTGACCACCGAAACCGACGCTGAAACCGATGCGGCTTCCGGTGCCGCCGCAGACGCGTCCGACGGCACGCAGACGAACGACGGCAGCTCCTTCGGCGGTTCCTCCGGTGAATCCTCCGGCAGACCGCAGATGCCTGAAGGCAGCTTTGCTCCCTTCGATGGGGGCAGTGCTGCGTCCGGGTCTTCGGACGACAGGGACAAAGGCTTCGATGGCGGTGGCTTTGGCGGCTTCTCCTTTGGTATGGGCAGCGAAGACGTGAAGCTGATCTACTCGGACGACGATCCGGACAGCTACAGCAATATCTTCAATAACGCCAAAACCAAGGTGTCTAAAAAAGATCAGAAACGGCTGATCGAATCCCTCCGGAAGCTGAACGAAGGCGAAGATGTGGACGAGGTGGTCAATACCGACGAGGTCATCCGCTATCTGGCGGTGCACAATTTCCTCTGCAACGATGACAGCTATACCGGCATGATGGTGCATAACTACTACCTGTGCGAGAAGGACGGGCAGCTGTCCATCCTGCCGTGGGATTACAATCTGGCATTCGGGGGCTTCTCCGCCTCGACCGACGCAACCTCCACCGTCAATTCGCCCATCGATTCACCGGTCAGCGGTGGAACAGTGGAATCCCGTCCCCTGATCGCGTGGATCTTTGACAGCGAGGACGCACTGACCGCCTATCATGAGGCGTACAGCAGCTTCCTTGCCGAAAACATCGAAAACGGATGGTTGGAAGCGGAAATCAGCCGGGTGCAGGCGATGATTACGCCGTATCTGGAGCAGGATACATCCGCCTTTTACGACATGACGGAATTTGAGAAGGCAGTGGATACGCTGAAGACTTTCTGCGCAAAACGGTGCGAGAGCATCCGTGGGCAGCTGGAGGGTACGATACCTTCCACCACGCAGGGGCAGCAGAGCGACAGAACTGTACTGGTGGACGCCAGCGATATCTCCACCGCCGATATGGGCAGCATGAATACCACCGGCGGGGGCGGCGGCTTTGGCATGCCTGGCGGCGGGGACTTTACCCCGCCCGACAGTGCGGATTTCACCCCGCCCGACGGCATGGGTTCCTTCAATCCGGGGGAGAGGACGGATTCCTCCGGCGGCAGTTCGGCGGATGCGGAAACCGACGCCCAGCCGGCGGAAAGCCCGGCAGATCCGGCAGGTGTGCCGCAGATGCCGCCGTCCGTTCCCGGATTCTCTGCCGAAACGCAGGAGAGTCGAACCGGCGCATGGCTGGAAATTGCCCTCTGCGCTGCGGTGCTGCTGGCGGCGATTTTGATCGTTCGCCGTGCGCAGGCACACAATGCATAATGCATGCCCCCTGCCGGGAGAGACTGGCAGGGGGCATGTGCGTTTGTTCTGATTTGTTCCGGAAAATCACAGCCCTTGTTCACGATTTTTTCACTTCGGCATCACAAAGCAAAAAGAAAACGGCATTCGTGTGTTATTATCCATATTTTAACAGAATTGTTCATGCTAGGCTATATGCAGGAGAACCAATGGATGGCATATGCCCTTTGTCGGTAGGACATGCCGTTCGGAGGACGACGAGTGCGTTATGAAAGGAGCAACACGTATGAAGAAGCTGTCCCTGATTCTGGCCATCATCATGCTGGTGAGCTGTGTTGGCGGAGCGTTTGCCGAGGGAGAGACCGTTTCTGCGGCGGAGGTTATGGACATCCGTGCGGAGCAGGTTGATCAGGACGCTGCCGCCGCTGAGGAGGAGTTTCTCAAGTCGAACTGTGATTTCTCCGTGATTGAGGCGGACGAAACCACCGGTCAGATCAAGCTGTCCTATATGGAGGGCGTGACCCCAATTCTGGAGGTCGATGGTCTGAAGTTCAAGGATCTCAACAAGAACGGCACGCTGGACGTGTATGAGGATTGGCGCGTGGAGACCGACACCCGCATCGCTGACCTCATCAGCCAGATGACCCCCGAGGAGGAGGTCGGTCTGCTGTTCTGCGTCAACACCCAGCTGGCGGATGCCCGTCAGATGGTGTATGACTATGCGCTGACCTGCCAGCTGTTCAACCTGAACGGCACCCCCATCACCATCGCCAATACGCTCAACAACCTGCAGGCGTGTGCCGAGGGCGAGCGTCTGGGCGTGCCGATGGTGTTCACCTCCGACCGTGAGTACAATTCCTTCGGCGGCTACATCGACAAGGCGCACGAGGGCTTCGGCACGGCGAATGATCCCGAGCTGGCGTACGAGCTGGCGTGCTTCTACGGCAAGGCGATGCGCGCCGTGGGCATTCACGTGACCTTCGAGCCGTATGCCAACGAGATCGGCGCACAGTACGGCGAGAATCCCGAGTACATCGCCTCCATCGTGCATGAGGAGATCCGTGGTCTCGAGGAGAACGGTCTGGCGTCCTGCACCAAGCACTGGATTGGCCGCGGCGGCGACTCCGCCTTCGGCAAGGCCCGCAGCGTGGCGCAGAACTTTGACAACTGGATGGTGGGCTGGACGGCTGCGCTGTCCGCCGGCTCCGAGTGGGTCATGACCAACTGCGGCGGCACCGGCATCAGCAACACTGTGGATGTGAAGTGGGACAAGGCGACCATGAGCTACCTGCGCGATACCCTGGGCTTTGACGGCGTTGTGGTGTCCGACTGGTGGGCGCTGGGCGGCGGCCCGAGCAACCCCGGACGCATGAGCGGCATCACCTCCGAGGGCGTGGATCTGGGTCAGCAGACCATTGGCTGGCTGTACAACGAAGCGCTGGCTAACGGCACCGACATGTTCGGCTCCGGCTCCATGATCCGCGATTACAGCAACTGGGAGAGCTCTCCTTCCTCCAACTATCCGCAGGCGATCATCGATGGTCTGGCCTCCGGCGAGGTGGAAAAGGCGAACGTCGATCAGGCTGCGACCCGCATCCTGCGCTTCAAGTTCAACAAGGGTCTGTTCGAGAACCCCTACTGCGACGTGGACGCGGCTGTTGAGCTGTGCGCCAGCACCGAGTGGGCTGCCAATCCCACGCCGATCACCAACGACGAGGAGCTGCGTGCAGCCCGCACCCCCTATGAAGTGGAGCTGACCGAGCGCCTGCAGGCTGAATCTGCCGTGCTGGTGAAGAATGACAACAACCTCCTGCCGCTGAGCAAGGACGTCAAGGTGTATGTGGAGGCCTCCGGCCGCGCTGCGGAGGAGGGCTATAAGCGCTACTTCGCCGAGAAGGGCGCGACCGTCGTGGAGGACATGGAAGAAGCCGATGTGGTCGTCGGCGACTTCGGCAGCATCAATGACGCCACCGAGCTGTTTATCGAGGACGCGCAGGACTACGGCAAGCCGATCGTGCTGAGCCTGAACGGAACCAAGCCCACGCAGTATGCTATCGAGAGCGCCGACGCGCTGCTCTACCTGAGCTACAGCCAGGCGGCTGACCACGGTTCCACCGAGGGTGGCTTCGTCACCGGCACCTCGCCGTGGATTTACGCCGATCTCATCTTCGGCGACCGTGAGCCCGGCGGCATCATCAACAAGGAAATTGCCCGCGATACGGTTGCGGACAACGAGCAGTGGAAGGATCTGGCTGGCGATCAGGGTGCGTCCCCGTACGTGCGCCTGATGGTGCAGGCTACCATGGAGGACGATCCCAACCATGCTTCCCCGAACAACTGGGGCGATCCGCTGGTGACCTACCAGTTCGGTATGCGCTATGACCAGAACCCCGACTTCAAGTATTCCTGCCTGATCCTGCCCATGCAGCAGGAGACGGTGGAGGTGGAGTCCGGTTCCTCAACCAGCCTGCAGACGACCGTCTGGAACGAGGCCAAGGCTGGCGAGCCATTCACCGTGTACTGCCTGCTGCGCAACAACGGCGCTGACGGCATGACCACCGCACAGGCGAAGGTCAACGGCGAAGTGGTGGCGGAGAAGATCATGACCGTGGAGGGCGGCTCCTGGCGTGTTGTCCAGATGGACATCACTGTGGATGCTCCCGGCGACTACACCATCGAAGTAGGCGATACTGCGGGAACCATCAAGATCGCTGAATAACCCGGCACAGGCAAAAAACATAAGAAGCCCGGCAACAAGCAGGAAGCTCGATGCCGGGCTTCTTTCATCCATAGGAAATTGCGTTTCTATCGTCCTTGAAGGATCAAACTCAGCGGGAGCTGTTGCTCCTCATGCTGAATCCGCAGGTGCAGCATGCAATAGCCACAGAAAGGCCACACTCCATCCATAATGGCACTCAAGCTTTTGCACAATGTCATGTTCTTCCCATATTCTGGACACAGCTGTCCTGTATCATGAAATCACGGGAGCGGATCGGGGCAGCGGCATATCGGCACCTATATCCGACTTCAGAATGTAAAACACACGCCGTCGATAAGAGGAATATGATGCAGCAACACATGAAAAAGATTCTGTATTCCCGGATAAAGGAAAGGAGGATTTAGGAATCCACAGTACGGTACAAGGCACTCCCCTGACCATTCTACGACGAAAGGAAACGAGCATGAGAAAACTGATTTGTTCGCTTCTGGCACTGACCCTCACCTGCACAGTGTTCTGGGTCAGCGCCGAAGAAAACCCGGTTCAAACCATT
>CAKUCW010000003.1 GCA_934643825.1 uncultured Clostridia bacterium
TCCCGCACAGCGGGCGCGTGGCTCCAATCCCCCGAATCCCTAAGCCCCAGCGGAGCGCGTTCCCCCCGCCTGCAAAGCAGGCGCGTAACCCCCTACCCCGCTTGGGGATTTCATCCCCAAACCGCATACAAAAGGGACTTGCCGAGTTTTGACACTGAGTAAGTCCCTTTTCATATACAGTTGTTTTTCGGCTATCGTTAAGCGATAACATCATCAAGGGGCATAGAAATTCCGTCCCCTTATGAGGCTTGGGTCAACGCCCCATCTTTACGCCTTCGCCAGCTCAACCGCAATCTGCGCCGCCGCACGAGCGTTATTGAACGCCAGCTGAATGTTGGTCTTCAGGCTGTCGCCGCCGGTCAGCTCCACAATGTGCGCCAGCAGGAACGGCGTGATGTTCTTGCCCTTAACGCCGGCTTCATCCGCCATCGCCATCGCCTTATCGATGACCGCGCTCATCTCGTCAAAGTCCATCGCGTACTCTTCCGGAACCGGATTGCCGATGAGCATGCCGCCCTGCAGACCCATGCCCCACTTCGCCTTGGCAATCGCCGCAACGTCCGCCGGAGTCTTGGCGTTGCAGTCAACGCCGAAACCGCTCTTGCGGCAGTAGAATGCCGGGAAATCATCCGTGTTCAAGCCCAGCACCGGAACGCCCATCGTCTCCAGATATTCAAGCGTGCGCCCGATATCCAGAATCATCTTCGCGCCCGCGCAGACGACCGCAACCGGCGTATGCGCCAGCTCCTGCAAATCCGCGCTGACGTCCATGGTCACTTCGCCGTGACGATGCACGCCGCCGATGCCGCCGGTCGCAAAGACGTGGATGCCCGCCATGTTCGCCAGAATCATCGTGGTCGCAACGGTCGTCGCGCCGGTCAGCTTCTGCGCAACAACGATCGGCAGATCGCGGCGGCTGACCTTCAGCACGCCCTTCGCTTCGCACATGCGAACCAGTTCCGCCTCGGTCAGACCGCACTTGAGGCGTCCGTCGATAATCGCCATCGTCGCCGGAATCGCGCCCTGCTCGCGGATAATCTTCTCCACCTCGCGTGCAAAGCTCAGGTTCTCCGGATAAGGCATGCCGTGGCTGAGAATCGTGCTTTCCAGCGCGACGACCGGCTTGCCGGTGCGAACGGCTTCCTCGATTTCGGGGGTGATGTCCATGTACGCCTTCAGATCAAAATTGCTCATTTGATATACTCCTTTACCATATTCTCAATCGCCGCGGGACTCATCTCGCGGCTGATGGTGTCGCTTGAAGAAATGGCGACCATGCCCGCGCCCATGCCGAAGGCAAGCGTGTCCTCCGCAGAATAGCCGTGCCGGGTCGCGTAGATGATGCCCGCCAGAGACGCGTCGCCCGCGCCGGTCGCGTTCACCATGCCGTCAAAGGCGCGGCTAACGCCCCAGATGGCGCCCTCGGGTCCCTTGTAGAACATGCCGTCCTTGCCGAGGGACACGAACACGCGGCGCACGCCCTTGCCCCGCACGATATCGCACGCCATCTCGACGTTTTCCGGCGTATCCACCGGGCAGTCGCTCAGGATTTCCAGCTCCATGCGGTTGGGCTTGATCGTGTCGAAGCATCCGATATACGGGCGAAGCTCCCTCGCCCATGCCGTGGAAACCGGATCGAGGTACAGCGGTCTGTCGCAGACCTGTGACAGGCGCTCGATGGTTTTAGCGGAAAGATTGCCGTCGCAGACCACCAGATCCGCGCCGCAGAGCATGTCGCGGGATTCGTCGATAATCTGCGGATTGAGCTGTTTGATGATGTGCATATCGCTCATCGCCAACAGCATATCGCCGTCGCCATCCATGATGGAAATGTAGCTGGAAGAACGCTCGCCGGGCAGAACGCGCACGGCGCTCATGTCAATCCCCGCTTTAGAGCAGCCTTCGATGATACCGCGCCCCTGCACGTCGTCGCCCACAACGGTAATCAGTCGAACATCCTCACCCAGCCGGGCGAGATTTTCGCAGATATTCCGGCAGACGCCGCCCAGGGACGTATGCAGCGAACCCGGATTGGAATCGCGCATGATGAGCTGTCTGTCGCTCCTGCCGTGGATATCCATATTGGCGCCGCCGATCCCGGCAATATAACCCATGTTCAGAAAAACCTCCCTGCTTCAAAAGAAAAGCAGTTTTGCCCGCTTTCTGTCTGTTCCTTCTTATTCTATCGTTTTTTGCGCCAAAATGCAAGAAAAATTGCAGTGTGCTTCATTTCCCGAACATTCTTCATAATTATATTCTGATTTTTCGTGATTTTCTTGCTTTTCTGCTATCGTGTCGCTATAATATAGAAGATTTGCGCGGCGGTCAGTCGCGCTGAACTTCATGCACAAAGGAGTTTTCGCCATGCAGAACCAAGGTATCCGCGATGCCCGCAAGCTGGGCACGCCGAAGTTGCTGATTCTCGGACTTCAGCACATGTTCGCCATGTTTGGCGCGACGGTACTCGTTCCCGCGCTGACGGGTCTTTCCGTTTCCGCGACGCTTCTCTTTGCCGGTTTGGGCACGCTGTTCTTCCATTTCATGACCAAGGGCAAGGTGCCTGCCTTCCTGGGCAGCTCGTTTGCTTACCTCGCCGGCTATGCCGCCATCGCGCCCAACGGCGAAACGGCGCTGCTTCCGTACGCCTGCGTCGGCGTAGCCTGCTCGGGTCTGCTGTACCTGATTCTGTCTGCGCTGGTTCGCAGCTTCGGCGCGAACCGCGTCATGCGCTTCTTCCCGCCGGTCGTCACCGGTCCGATCATCATCTGCATCGGCATGACGCTGGCGAACTCCGCCATCAACAACTGCACCGGAAGCTGGGATATCGCGCTGGTCGCCATCCTGACGGTTGTCATTTTCAACATCTGGGGCAAGGGCATGCTGCGCATCATCCCGATCCTGCTGGGCGTGCTGATTTCTTACGCTTATGCCGCAGTGACCGGCCGTGTGGATTTCTCCGGCGTCGCGCAGGCTGCCTGGATCGGTCTCCCGGTCAAGTATGAGAACACCGTGTTCTCCCTGATCGGCAACTGCGACGTCAACCTGCTGGTGACCGCGATCATCGCCATCATGCCGATCGCGTTCGCAACGATGATCGAGCATATCGGCGATATCTGCGCCATCTCCTCCACGGTCGGCGAAAACTTCATCGCTGATCCGGGTCTGCATCGCACGCTGCTGGGCGACGGTCTTGCCACGTCGATCGCTTCCCTGTTCGGTGCGCCTGCCAACACGACCTACGGCGAAAACACCGGCGTTCTCGCGCTGACCCGCGTCTATGATCCGCTGGTCATCCGTCTGGCGGCGATTTACGCCATCATCGCTTCCTTCTGCCCGAAGTTCGCGGCGCTCGTTTCCGCGATGCCGACCGGCACCATCGGCGGCGTTTCCCTGATTCTCTACGGCATGATCTCCGCCATCGGCGTGCGCAATCTGGTCGAGAATCAGGTCGATCTCTCCAAGAGCCGCAACGTCATCGTTGTCTCTCTCATCATCTCCCTCGCGCTGGGCATCACCTTCTCCAGCGCCAGCGCGATCACCTTCCATGTCGGTGAGTTCACGCTGAACTTCTCCGGTCTGGCTGTCGCCGCGTTCATCGGCATCGTGGTCAACGCCATCCTGCCGGGCAAGGATTACAGCTTCCAGAACGATTACGACAACGGCAAGACGATGGAAGACAACGGCAAGATCATCTAAGCTTACGCTTGGGGCTTCGCCCCGCAAGGGAACTTTGTTCCCTTGACCCTTGCCGCGCCATCGCTTGCGATAGCTAAAAGTTGATACCCTATACAAGAATGACTTGCTGAATCACATCGTTCAGCGAGTCATTCTTCTTTTATTCTCCCCGATTGCAAGGCAATCAGACGTGGGAATCCAAGAGTCTCTGGTTCGTGGCGGGTTTTGAGCAAACCCCAATCGTCCCCCAATTGACACATTCCTTCCCGATGCGTATAATAGAAGATGACTTTATATGCACTTTTACTCGCCACGACAAGGAGGAAACCCTATGGAAAAACGCCCCATTCTGGCGATCATGTATGATTTTGACCACACGCTGTCCCCGCGGGATATGCAGGAATATGGCTTCATTCCCGATCTGGGCATGGAGCCGGATGTCTTTTGGAACAAATGCGTCGCCGCGATGAAAAAGAACCAGATGGATCAGATTCTCGCGTATATGTATATGATGATTGAAGAAGCGAAGGGCAAGCTCATCGTCAATCGTCAGATGCTTCGCGATTTGGGCAAGGACGTTCAGCTGTTTGACGGCGTTTCGACGTGGTTTTCCCGCGTCAACGCCTACGCGGAAAGCCGCGGGCTGACACCGGAGCATTATATCATCTCCTCCGGCTTGAAGGAGATCATCGAGGGCACGCCCATCGCCTCCGAGTTTAAGGAAATTTACGCTGCTTCCTTCTGCTATGACGAATACGGCGTCGCCTGCTGGCCTGCCATGGCGGTCAACTATACCAGTAAAACGCAGTTCCTTTTCCGCATCAACAAGGGCGTGCTGGATGTCACCGAGCATCGCGCACTCAACGAGTTCATGCCCGAGGAAAAGCGGCGCGTTCCGTTCTCCAACATGATTTATATCGGCGACGGTCTGACCGATGTGCCGAGCATGAAGCTGACCAAGCTCAACGGCGGTCATTCCATCGCCGTCTGGCAGGATGACAGCCGCGTCAGCGACGAAATGCTGCTGGAAGGCCGTGTGGACTTCACCTCCACCGCCGATTACAGCGCAGGCAGCGAAATGGAAACGATCGTCTTCTCCATCATCGACCAGATTGCCGCGTCGGCGAAGACCGCAAAGATGCACGTTGAAGCATGCGACCGTGCGCACAGAGCGCAGGAGACATAAACAAATGAAGAAAAAACTGCTCGTGCTGGATATCGACGGCACGTTAACCAACACCCGCAAGGAAATCACGCAGAAAACCCGCGATGCGATTTTGAAAATCGAGTCCATGGGGCATTATGTCGCGCTGGCTTCCGGCAGACCGACCGGCGGACTGCGCATGTTTCTGGATGAGCTGGATTTCCCCAAATACGGCAATTACACCATCAGCTACAACGGCGCGTGCGTTTCCAACGCGCAGACCGGCGAGGTTGTCTATAAGAATGTTCTGCCGGACTATGTCGCGCCGTGGATGCTCGATTATGCCCGTGAACATGATCTGGGCATGTGTACCTATGACGGGCTTGATTTTCTCTGCCCCACGCGGATGGATCGTTATCTGGAGCGCGAAGAGAAAATCAACCACTTCAACGAGGTTCTGATCGATAATCTCGATGCCTATCGAAACACCGACCTGTTCAAGGTGCTGCTGACCGCGCCGCCGACGCGTGCGGAGGAGCACCAAAAGCGCCTTGCCCGCCGCTTTATCGGCAGGCTGAGCATCTATCGGAGCGAACCGTTCTTCATCGAGGTCATGGCTCGCGGCGTGGACAAGGGCGCAGCCATTGCCGGACTGATCGAGCGGCTCGGGCTGGAGCGCGAGGACGTCATCGCCTGCGGCGACGGTCTGAATGACCTGTCGATGATCCGCTATGCCGGACTGGGTGTCGCCATGGCGAACGCCCAGTCGGAGGTCAGGGAAGCGGCGGACGTTGTCACCCTCAGCAACGATGAAGACGGCGTCGCCGAGGTCATCGAGCAATACATCCTGAACGCCTGAGTGCGCGAAGGCTGAAAAAGAGTGTGAGTCCCTGCGCCGCCGCCAGCGAAACCACCGCGCCCCAGAGCGCGATTTTCGGAATCAGGCAGTAAACCGCCGTCACGCCCGTCAGGCTGGCAGCAAGGGATATCTTGAGCGACGTTTTCTGCAATCCGAGCGCATTCATCATGCCGCCGCAGACGTGGTTCATCGCCATCACCGGCACAAGCGGACAGGCGGCACGCAGCAGCGGCAAAAGCGCCGCCTGCTTATAAAACACATGGGCAATCAGCGGCGCAAAAATGAATACGCCCGCCATCGCGCCGCCCCCGACCAGCAGCGTCGCCGCGAGCATGCGTCTGGACAGACAGGCAAGGGGCTTGCCCTCCGCCTGCATGCGCGTCAACTCCGGCGACGCCGCCATGCTCAGGCTGCACACGATAAACGACGGAAGCATCAGCACCGGCTTGAGCATGCCGTGAAATATGCCGAGGCTTGCCATCGCCTGTTCCGCCGAAAAGCCGAAGAGCCGAAGCCGCGCCGGGATGAGCGACGCATTCACCGTCTGCATCAGCGCGGAAACAAGCCGCATGCCCGTCAGCGGCAGGGCGAGCGCAAGCAGCTCTTTGAAAATGGGCTTTCGCTCTCCCTCTCCCCGCCCGAGCAATGCCCGCAGGCAAAGGCTCAAAATCAGCAGAAAGCCCGCCGTTTCTCCGGCAAGAGCCGCCGCGGCGGGAATCGCGGCAACCAGCGTCAGCGGCATGCCGCGTAAGCCATAGACCAGCCGGACGCAGAGCAGCACCCGAACCACCTGCTCAAGCAGCTCCCCGACGGCGGGCGCAATCGGCTTTCCGACGCCATAGGCATAGCCGTTCAGCACGCAGGACATGCCGAGGATTGGGATGCACGGCAGATACAGCAGCAGCGACGGCATCGTCCGAATATCGCCCAGCCATGCGCAAAGCGCTTCTCTCCCCAGAAAAGCAAGCAGTGCAACCCCCAGACTGACAGCCAGCGAAAGCGCCGCCGCGCACCGCAGGGTGCGCACGCGCCTGCCCTCGCTCTCCTTCGCGCTCATGCGGGTGACAGCCATCGGCAGACCGGAAACGACAGGCGTAATGAGCAGCATCTGTGCGCTCTGCGCCAGTTCGCAAATCCCCATCGCCTGTGCGCCCAGCTCACGCGAAAGCCAGATCCGAAGCAGAAAGCCCAGCGACCGCACGACAAAATGCGAACAGCTGAGGAATACCGTCTTTTTGACCAGCGAACGCACGTTTTCATCACCCGTGGAAGGTATGCGCTCAGCGAATGGATTAGACCGGGGGACGAGGAGGGTAGGCGAAGGTTACGTCGGGTTGCCACCCGAACCCGCCTGAGGGATTTATCCGGGAAACTCGCATAGTCGCGCACGCGCTCCTTGCGATTTCCGATTTCCATCACGCTGAATCCCACACAGTGGGCGCGTGATTCCAATCCCCTCAGACTCCCTTCTTCCGCTTCGCGGCAGTTTCAATATATTTATCCTCAGCTGTCGCTTTGCGACAGCGCAGCAAGGGTCAAGGGAACTTCGTTCCCTTGTGGGGTTTGGGGCAAAGCCCCAAGCGTCTTCCCAATCGTTCTCCCCTCTTCCCCCCATCGTCTTAAAAAGGAGTTATCATGTTCGATAAATGGGATCATCGTTTTATGGAAATGGCGCAGCTTGTTTCCACTTGGGCAAGCTGCTATCAGCAGGAACGCAAGGTCGGCGCGGTCATCGTCAAGGATAAGCGCGTCATGACCACCGGCTATAACGGGGCGCCGTCCGGCGTGAAGACCTGCGTGGAGCGCGGTGAGTGCCTGCGCAAAAAGCTGGGCATTCCCTCCGGCACGCGCCATGAGATGTGCTATGCCGTCCACGCCGAGCAGAACGCCATCATTCAGGCGGCGAAGCTCGGCGTCAACATCGACGGCTCGACGCTCTACTGCACCCATCAGCCCTGCATCCTCTGCGCCAAGATGATCGTCAACGCCGGCATCGTCCGCGTCGTCTATCACAGCGGCTATCCGGACGACTTCGCTTTGGATATCTTTGAAGAAGCGGGCGTCAAGGTCGAATGCTACACCGAGTAACAGGAGGAACGAACATGCCGCGTCTTTACGTCGTCGCAACGCCGATCGGCAATCTTTCCGATATCAGCCCTCGTGCGCTGGAAACGCTGAAAAACTGTGCGCTGATCGCTGCGGAAGATACGCGGGTCACCCGCGCCCTGCTCAACCATTTCGGCATCGACACGCCCTGCGTATCCAACCATCAGCATAACGAAGAAAACCGTGCCGCGCCGCTCATCGAGCGCATGCTCGCCGAGGACATCGACGTCGCCGTTGTCACCGACGCAGGCACGCCCTGCATCAGCGACCCCGGCAGTGTGCTCGTCCACGAAGCGGCGCAGGCGGGCATCGAGGTGCTTGCCGTTCCGGGCGCGACCGCCATGGCAAGCGCACTTTCCGTCAGCGGGTTTGACACGCGGGAATTCGCCTTTTATGGCTTTCTGCCCCGCCAGAAGAAGGATCTCGAAGAAAAGCTGCTCTCCATTGCCCGAAGCGGCGTGCCGATTGCCGTCGCGCACGAATCGCCGCATCGCGTCATCGATTTGGTGCGCGTGATTGCCGCAACCCTGCCCGGATGCCGGATCAGCGCCAGCTGCGACCTGACCAAGCTCTATGAAAAGACCATCCGCGGCACGGCGGACGAGGTTCTTGCCATGCTGCTTGCCAACGAAAAGGCGGAAAAGGGCGAGTATTGTCTGGTGCTGGATCTGCACGACGTTCATCTCGCCGAACAGCAAGCCGCGCCGAACGCCAGTCTGGAAGCACGCATTTTTGAACTGATGTTCTCCGGCAAGGACATGCGGGAAGCGGGCGACGTTTTGATGGCGCAGGGCGAAAAGCGCAACGACATCTACCGTGCGCGGACCGCCGTGCAGCGGTTCCTTGAGTCGCTGTATGAAGACGAAGAGGAATAAATTCTTTCCCCGCTGTCGGGCACTTTATCCACTTCAACAGGAAGAGCTATTCTCTCTGATGAGAGAATGGCTTTTTAATTTGCCCGTGTTTCTCGTTCCGAAAAATTATGCGCATCCACTTGACAAGGCGTTTCTGCTCCTTTATAATGTATCTTGTTAGTTCAATCTAACTTAATATAAATGCGGTTTGCCGCATTTTCTTAAACCCCACGGGTTAGAATAAGCTAACAATATAAAAGAGGAGTTTTGCCTATGTCGCTCCAACCCGCTTTGATTGAATATGCCTCTCCGACGCTGGCGAGTCTGAAATGCGGCAGTCTGTTCAGTCTGATTCCCGCAGATCCGCAGCAACTCAAGCATGAAGCCGCCCAGATATCCGCTATCCTCGCGCCCAAGGGACTTTCGCTTCGGCTGATTGATGTTGGCGGCGGTCGTATTCTGTGCTATATGTTTCGTCATGCCCAGCTGTTGACCATGCTCAATGGTTCGCGGGAAGCGGCATTTCTGAAAGGATTGGGCTATTCCTCCCTCTCTGTTTCCGATGCAGTTGATACGCTCTGCGCACGCCTTGCCATGGGTGGGGATTTCCCGCACGAGATCGGGCTGTTCCTCGGCTATCCGGTCGAGGACGTCATCGGCTTCATCGAAAACAAAGGAAAAAACTGTCTTTGCTACGGCTGCTGGAAGTGCTATTCAAACGCATGCGCCGCGCAAAAGGCGTTCGACAAGTTCCGCAAATGCACCAACGTCTATAAGCGTCTTTTCGCCTGCGGACGCAGCATCAACCAGCTTGCCGTCGCCTCGTAACCGCCTACACTCGGGCTGCCGCGTTTCACCGCGGCTGTCCGCATCATAGAAAGGAGAACATACAAAATGAGTAAAGTTGCTGTTGTTTATTGGAGCGGAACCGGTCATACCGAAGCCATGGCGCAGGCAGTCGCCGCCGCTGCACAAGCCGATCTCTTTCCTGCCGCCGAGTTTGACGCGGACAAGGCGGCGCAATACGACGCGATTGCCTTCGGCTGCCCGTCCATGGGCGCGGAGCAGCTGGAGGATTCCGAGTTTGAGCCGATGTTTGAAGCCGTGAAAGCGAGTCTGCCGGGCAAGAAGGTCGCCCTGTTCGGCTCTTACGGCTGGGGCGGCGGCGAATGGATGCGCACTTGGGAAAGCGACTGCGAAGCCGCCGGCATCACCCTTGCCGCCGAGAGCGTCATCTGTCAGGACGAACCGGACGAAGATGCGCTTGCCGCATGCGCCAAGCTGGGCGAAGCGCTCCGCTGAAAAAATAACCCAATCATTCCCTATGTAAAGGAACACTCCCACCCATCCTTTACTCCCCTCCATCATCCATAAAGTCTTTCCTCCATGTCGGACGCCCGGCATGGAGGGCTTTTTGTTGATAGGCTTTAAGATAATGCTGCCGCGGTTCATTCTTATGTGGTTTTCCATCCTCTTCAAAAACCTGTACACGAAAAAAGCTTATCTGAACAGGGAATCGCCCGTCCGACGGCGAATGTTCTGTAGTATTCTGCCGGTTGGAGGAAAACATGTATGGATGAACTGTTTGGAAAACACGCCGACCTGACCATCAGCAAGCCGGACGCGCTTTATCGCATGGCTCATGCGCTGGCTTCCCCCGTGCGCATCCGCATCATGCAGGAATTGGGCATTCACACCCTGAGCGTAGGCGAACTGGCTCAGGCGCTGGATATTCCCATGTCCACCGCCGCGCTGAGCGTCAAAATTCTGGAAGAAGCCGGCATTATCACGACGGAAACCCAGCCCGGCGTGCGCGGCGTCGTCAAGCTGTGCAGCCGCCGGTTGGATACGCTCGCCATCACCCTTGTCCCGGAGGATGAACAGCGTCCTTCCTCGCTCACCCTGCAAATGCCCATCGGCGGATACAGCGCCGCAACCGATATTCAGCCGACCTGCGGACTCGCCAACGATAACACAACGCTCGGCGATATGGATAGACCCACCGCCTTTTACATGCCCGATCGATTCGGCGCACAGCTCATCTGGTTCCGTCAGGGTTCGCTCGAATATCGCTTCGGACAACTGGAAATGAAAGTGATCGACTTGGACTGGCTGGAATTCTCCTTTGAAGCCTGTTCGGAAGCCCCGATGTACCGCGACCCGTGGAAGAGCGATATTTCCGTTTCCATCAACGGCAAGCGGCTGGGCGTATGGACATGTCCCTGCGACTGCGGCGGACGCCGCGGAAGGCTCACGCCGGAATGGTGGTCGATTCTCTCCACGCAGTTTGGCTTCCTGAAAACATGGCGCGTCACGCACGAGGGCAGTTTTCTGGACAACAAACGCATCAGCGACGTGACCATTGACGATCTGGCGATCGGGCAAAACGACTATATTTCCGTCGTCATCAGCGTGGACGCCGATGCGGAAAACGCGGGCGGCATCAATCTTTTCGGCGAGCATTTCGGCGATCATCCGCAGGCGCTGATTCTCCGCCTTGGTTATCACATAAAAAATGCCACCTAACGCCCTGCCGCCACGCCCACGAAAAGGCGCATTTCCTGCATAAAAACGCATAAACTGACGGTTACGATGCAAAATCCATGCGGCAAAGTCATTTTTCAGCCCTTTCAGGTCCATTCCTGAAGGGGCTTTTTCATCCGCTTTCATTCCAAATTATATGTAGTAGTCCTTTCAGATTCTACGGGTTTTATAAAGTATTTCAAAACTATTGACGCCCATTTTATTTGCTGATATACTGTTTTTATCAAGAAACAATATTGATTTTGTACGTTTTATCTTTCAGTTCATTCAAAATATCGGATTTATACACAAAATCAGTTTCGTAATTTTTTATTCGTTTCAAAACAATTAGAACATCATTCTGTTTCTTTACAAAAATCTTAAACAAGTGTACAGGAGGATCATCCATGAACACCGTTATTCCACGTCCCGAGCATCCACGTCCCGATTTTATGCGTGATACGTTTTTCAACCTCAACGGCGTCTGGCAGTTTGCCTTTGACGACGCGGATGAAGGCGTTGCCAAGGAATGGATGAAGCCCGGTTTTTCCCTTCCGATGGAAATCACCGTTCCGTTTGCCTATCAGACGAAGATGAGCGGCATCGGTCCGACGGATGAGATTCACCCGGTCATCTGGTATCGCCGCACGTTCTCCGTTCCGCAGGAGATGCAGGGCAGGCGCATTCTGCTCCGCTTCGGCGCGGTGGATTACGCCTGCGAAGTCTATGTGAACGGCAAAAAAGCCGGTTCCCACGTCGGAGGCTACACGCCTTTCGCGCTGGATGTGACCCTGCTGCTGACGGAGGGCAAAAACGACCTCTGTCTCCGCGTTGTCGATCATCCGGACTGCACCCAGCCCCGCGGCAAGCAGTATTGGGAGCGTGGGCTGATGGGCTGCTGGTACACGCCGGTTTCCGGCATCTGGCAGACGGTTTATATGGAAGCTGTCGGCGAGATCGGCATGCGTTACATCCATGTCACGCCGGACATCGACCAGCACTTGGCGACCGCCGAAATCGCGCTGGACGCCATTCCGCAGGAGCCGCTGACCGTTGAGCTGACCGTTTCCTTCGAGGGACAGGTCAAGCGCGTGGTCACCGCAACGACCGTGGACCGCATCGTCCGCGTGCCGATTGAGATGATTATGAAGGGCGACCTCGACCCGTTCCGCGTGTGGGCGCCCGGCTCGCCGAACCTCTATGACCTGCGCGTGCGCCTGCTCAAGGGCGGCGATGCGCTCGATCAGGTCGATACCTACTTCGGCATGCGCAAGATTGAGCGCCGCGACGGACGCATCTACCTGAACAACAGCCCCCTCTATCAGAAGCTGATTCTCGACCAGGGCTATTGGCCGGACAGCAACATCACCCCGCCGAGCGACGAAGCCATCCGCCTCGACCTCCAGTATATTCTGGATTTCGGCTACAACGGCGCACGCAAGCACCAGAAGCTCGAAGATCCGCGCTTCTATTATTGGGCGGACAAGATGGGCGTGCTTGTCTGGGGCGAAGTGCCCAGCCCGTATGACTTCACCGATGAAACCGTCCGCAACCTTGCGGATACGATGTTCGGCTTTATCGAGCGCGACTTCAACCACCCGTCCATCATCTGCTGGGTGCCGCTCAACGAAAGCTGGGGCGTCCGCCAGATTTACGCCGATAAGCGGCAGCAGTCGGCGGGCCGTATGCTCTATCACCTGACCAAAGCCGCCGACGGCACGCGCCTCTGCTCCTCCAACGACGGCTGGGAGCAGGTGACGACCGACATCTGTGCGCTGCACGATTACGCAGATAATAAGGATACCATCGCCCAGCACTTTGCCGACAGAAGCGAAGTGGAAACCCACGCCTGCGATTGGCGTCCCTGCTACGCGAACACCGAGAAGCCGACCGGTCAGGAAGCCTTCATGGTCACGGAATACGGCGGAATCGCGTTTGAAAACATCGGCATTCAGGGCGAGATGGGCGGCATGCAGACCTGGGGCTATCACGGCAAGGTCACGGATGAAGAGGCTTTCTTCGCACGCTTCAAGGCTGTGACCGACGGCGTCCGCGAGATTCCGTACTGTCAGGGCTACTGCTACACGCAGCTGACCGACGTCATGCAGGAAATCAACGGACTGCTGACCCCCGACCGCAAACCGAAGATGGATGTTGAGCGCGTACGCACCATCAACCAGAACGCCCTCGGCAGAACCAACCAGCTCACTTAATTCGTCATTATACCGCCTCGAAACAACAGCGGTATAAAAATAAAAGGAGGGTACCTCAATGAAGAAAACTCTGGCTCTCGTACTGTCCCTTGCGATGCTGCTCGCAGCGTCCACCGCTATGGCTGCCGTAGAAATCGACTACTGGTCCGTCTTCACCGGCGGCGACGGCGCAACCATGCAGGGCATGGTCGATGCGTTCAACGCTTCTCAGGACGAAGTCCACGTCAACCACACCCCGATGACCGCGGATGACCTGTATCAGAAGATTCCGATGACCGTTCAGACCGGCTCCGGCGTTCCGGATGTTGCCGTCGTTCACATCGAGCGCATCCCGAACTTCGTGACCAACGAAATGCTCTATGCCTATGACATGGATCTGATCAACGACGCCGCCGGCATCGTTGCCGAAAACTACAATCAGGCTGCGTGGGCTGCTTCCGACATCGACGGCGAGCATTACGGCATCCCGCTGGACGTCCACTCCTACGTCACCTACATCAACAAGGATCTGTTCGACAAGTATGACCTGAACGAGTTCGTCGCCGACGGCTACATCACCTTCGACGAGATCCGTCAGCTCGGCGACAAGGCGCGTGCTGCCGGTTACGAAGGCGAAATCTTCAACCTGGGCTGGATGCGTGCGCAGATGCTGGGCTACTACGCTCAGGAAGGCGACGGCCTGCTCTCTCAGGATGGCATCCATCCGTCCATCAACAACGATTCGATGAAGAAGGCCATGGAAACCATGAAGAGCCTGTCCGAAGACGGTTACACCACCGTGAAGAACACCGACTACTCCTCCAAGTTCTACGGCGGCGAGCTGCTGGTTTGGACCGAAGGCATCTGGATGAAGGCTGCCGTTGTGGACGCGGGCATCAACTTCGAAATGTTCCCGGGCGTCTGCTATGCTCCGGAAACCTGCAAGAGCTGGACTTCTTCCCACAACTTCGTGCAGTTCGCTGACGAAGAGCGCACCGAAGAAGAGGATCGCGCAGTTGCCAAGTTCGTCAACTGGATGGGCGAAAACTCCCTGACCTGGGCGAAGGACGCTGGTCAGTGCCCGAGCCACCTGTCCATCAACAATGTCGAAGAGTTCAAGGATATGCCTCAGTCCTTCCTGGCTGATCCGGCACGCGTAGACGAGCTGAACATCTACTCCTACGAGTACTGGGGACTGTTTGACACCGCGTTCTCCCGCGTTGGCTGGGACTTCGTGGATGCCATGAGCATCGAAGACGCGCTGGTTCAGATCGAGCAGGAAATCAACGACGCGATCTCCGCTCAGTAATCCGTAAAACGCAATTGCTGCGCCTGAATTACGCATAGCTGCAAGGCAGGGGGAGCAGTCCCCCTGCCTTCTTTCGCAGCCGCAGTTCTCTTCCCCTATCATCACTAGAAAAGAGGTGTCGTTATGACACGTTCCCGGATTGCGGCGTTTCTGGCGCTCGCATTCATCGTCCTGTTCTGCTTTTCCGGCGTAACGGCGACGACGACGGTCAAGGATGCGACCGTTTCCATTCAGATGGGAATGCCGAAGCTGCTCTTCTCGCTCTCCAGTGCGCCGCTGCTGCTGATTCCGCTGGCGCTGATTGCCGCCGGCGCCGCCTTTATCGCGCTGATACAGGGTGAGCGAAACGTCGGCATGCTGTTCGGCTTTGTCGCCACGGTGTCCTTTGCCCTGTTTATGTTCTTCTTCTCCATGGAGCAGCGCAATTCCGCGCTCTATACGCCCCTGAGCGACGCGCTCAAGGAAGCAGGCGTAAAATTCAAAAAGCGCGACATGGATCGTATTTTCGTTTCGTATAACATCCAGACCTATGCGGCGATGCTTTGTGCCGCGCTGACGGCTGTCATTGCCAAAACATCCTTCAAGAAGGAAAACCGTCACCTCATCAAACGCGATCTTCTCCCCTACGCCTATATCGCGCCGCACCTGTTCTTCTTCATCATCTTCTTTGTAACGCCCGCCATCTACGGCGTTTACGCCGCGTTTACAAAGTGGGATTTGTTCAACGAGCCTGTATTCACCGGACTGGAAAACTTCAAAACGCTGCTGTTTGATTCTTCGAACACCTATTACAGACAGCTCCGAAACGGTCTGTGGAATACCGTTAAATTCGTCATTTACACAGTACCGCTGTGCATTGTTGTACCGCTTAGCCTTGCGCTGGCACTCAATGTCCGTCCCAAGGGCAACAAGTTCTTCCAGGCGATGTATTATTTGCCGAGCCTGATGTCCATTTCGACGGTCACGCTGTCCTGGCGTTATTTCTTCACCAAGGATTACGGCATGATGAACCATTTCTTCGGCTCGACGGCAAACTGGTTCACGCCGCCCTATTCCTGGATCATGCTCGTCATCATCACGGTGTGGTGGTGTACCGGCTCAACGATGGTCATCTATCAAAGCGCATTGGCTTCGATCCCGCAGGATCAATACGAGGCGGCAGCTGTGGACGGCGCAAACGCCATCCAGAAGTTTATCAGCGTAACGCTGCCCAATATGATCTATCCGCTGATGTATACGCTGGTTACGGCGGTCGTCGCCCAGTTCAACATTTTCGGTCAGCCCGATATCCTGCTCGGCTTCAACAATCAGGAAGCCAACGCGGTACTCCTTCAATATATCTATGAAAACTCCGTCAAAAAGCAGGTGGCAGGCATGTCCTCTGCGATGGCGGTCATCCTCGGTCTTTGCATCATGTGCGTAACGTTCATCCAGATTCGCATCATGGTCAAAAACAACCATGACTGAGAGGAGGAAAACGAATTATGAAACAGAGCAAACGAGGCAGACAAATCGCGTTCCTCTTCCTTTTCCTGCTGGGCATTTTCTGGATCATTCCAATCGTCTGGCTGATTTTCAACTCCTTTAAATACGATTCGGATTTCATCACTTCTTTCGCCAACCTCAAGGGCCGCTGGGATTATCTGACCAGAATGATTCCCAGACAGTGGACGGGCAGCAACTATACGGAGCTGTTTGTCGGCGGCGAAAACGTCAACACGACGGCGAACATCATGAAGATGTTCCAGAATTCCTTCGTCGTTTCCGGCGTGGTCACGGTCTTCACGGTGTTCATCACCTCTCTGGCGGCATTCGCCTATGAGCGCCTTGATTTCAAGGGCGGCGATAAGATTTTCTGGACGCTGATGTACGTCAGTATGTTCCCGAACGTCGTCGCGATTCTGCCGCAGTTCCGCATCGCCAACGCGCTGGGCTGGGTCAACAACCTGAACGCGCTGATTTGGCCCGCGCTCTCCGGCGTATTCAACATCTTCATGATTCGAAACTTCATGAAGAGCATCCCGAAGGCGCTGGACGAAGCCGCAACCATCGACGGCGCAAGCAGCTTCCAAGTCTATACCCGCATCATTCTCCCCTCGATCGCGCCGGTCATGATTGTCGTCGGTCTGTTCGCCTTCAACGGCTCCTGGAACGACTACCTCTGGCCCCGCATCGTCATGACGGACGTCAACAACCAGACGCTGACCGCCGGTCTCCGCCTGCTGATGGGTCAATATGAGCAGCGCTGGGCGCATATGATCGCCTCGTGTCTGGTTTCGATGGTTCCACCGTTCCTGCTGTACCTGTGCGCACAGAAATACTTCCTTCAGGGCATTTCCGTTCAGGCAGGCGTCAAAGGTTGATTGCTTCCTCCCCTTGACCGGGGGAGGAATTTTCTGTATACTCTATATATCATTGAGATGAACGACAAACCCACTTCATCAAGGAGGATATAAGCTATGTCCATTTCAACCAAACCCTTCGGTCAGCTTCCCGACGGGCAAGCTGTCACGCAGTACACCATGACCAACGCACGCGGTGCTTCCGTCAGCGTGATCGATTATGGCGGAATCGTCACCTCCATCCTCGTTCCGGATAAGAACGGACGCTTGGACGACGTTGCACTTGGCTTTGATCACCTCGGCGGCTATCTGGCAGACCACGGCTGCATGGGCGACACCGTCGGGCGCTATGGCAACCGCATCGCCGCCGGACGCTTTACGCTCGACGGCGTGACCTATCAGCTCGCCTGCAACAACGGCGCAAACCATCTGCACGGCGGCAACGTCGGCTTCAGCCAGAAGATGTGGGCGATTACGCCCGTCGAAGGCGTAAACGGCGACCAGCTGCGCATGCACTACGTCAGCGTGGACGGCGAGGAGCATTTCCCCGGCACGCTCGATGTCACCGTGACCTACGGCTGGGATGAGGACTGCAACCTGTCCATCCGCTATGAAGCGACGACGGACAAGCCGACCCTCTGCAACCTGACCAACCACACCTATTTCAACCTTGCAGGCTGCACGTCCGGTTCTGTCCTCGATCAGGTGCTGACCATTGAAGCCGACGCCATCACGCCGGTGAACGATCAGGCGCTGATTCCGACCGGCGGCTATATGCCTGTCGCGGGAACGCCGTTTGACATGCGCAAGGGTCTGCGCCTTGGCGACGGACTGGATGCCACGGCGTCCTGCCGTCAGATGGCATACGCCGGCGGATATGACCACAACTTCGTCCTGCGCAAGGGCGAAGCGATGGGGCTTGCCGCCGTACTCTGCGATCCGGCAAGCGGGCGCGTGATGGAGGTCATCACCGACCAGCCGGGCGTGCAGGTCTATTCCGCCTGCTGCACGGATATTCCGGGCGGCAAGGGCGGCACGCACTACGGCAAGTATTCCGCCGTCTGCCTTGAAACGCAGCATTTCCCGGATTCGCCGAATAACCCGCAGTTTACCGGCACGACCGTTCTCCGTCCGGGCGAAAAATATGATACCACGACCATTTACGCCTTTCGGGCATAAAAAAGCGGGCTGAGCCCGCCCTCACCTCCGCCGAAGTCCGCCACACACCAAAGTCTTGCTCACGCGGGCGATTTTGCGCAATTTCCTATATATTAAAAAATTGTGCGAAGCGGAGATGGGGTCTGGGGACTGGTCCCCAGGCTGGGGGCTTGGGGGATGAAATCCCCCATCGTTCCCATATCGCGAAGCGATTCAGAAAAAGTAGTCAGGGAGCGAAGCGAAACCTGACGGTCGGTTCATACACAACTCCGTTCTATTTGAAATCCATATAAAGTAAAGGATGGCTTGCCGAGTTTTGAAGCTCAGCAAGCCACCCTTGTTTTATTCGCCTGTTTTCATACGCTCTGCCACAATCAGGTATCGCTTCGCGGCGGTTTTAACAGGGATTGAAAGGATAATTCTCTTTACACGCGATGCTGTTTCAGGAAATGCGCGAGATCCTCCATCGCCTTCGTGAGCGTTTCCGGCTCGGGGAGCATGACGATTCTAAACCGCAGATCCTCATGCCAATCGAATCCGCCGCCCGGAATGACCAGCACATGCTGTTCATGCAGGAACTTCATCGCAAAATCATGCGCATCCTTGAAATCGAACTTCCCCTTTTCCAGTCCCGGGAACAGGTAGAACGCCGCATGGTTCGGCACATAGCTGACGCCGTCAATCTGATCCAGTGCCTCCAGCGTCGCCTTGCGCTGTTCAAAGAGCCTTCCGCCGGGAACGATCATCTCACGCGTGCTTTCGCTATCCACCAGCGCGGCAGGAATGACCAGTTGGGTCAGCGCATTGCCGCAAAGGCGCATGGACGCAAGCTGCATCACGCCGTCCTTCACCTCGGCAAGCTCACCCTTAGGTCCGGAGAAAACCATCCATCCGCAGCGGAAACCGCAGACGATATGGCTCTTGGAAAGTCCGTTGAACGTCACGCAGGGCAGATCCGGCGCCAGCGCACCGATGCACTCATGGCGCATGCCATCCATGACGAGTCGATCGTAGATTTCGTCAGCGAGCAGCACGAGGTGATGCTCACGCGCAACCTGCGCAATCTCCAGCAGCACTTCGCGGCTATATACCGCGCCGGTCGGGTTATTCGGGTTAATCACCAGAATCGCCTTCGTGCGGTCGGTGACCTTGGCACGGATATCCTCGATATCTGGGTTCCATTCATTCAGCGGGTCACAGCGATAAAAGACGGGTTTACCGCCGCACAGATACGCATTATTGCTCCACAGCGAATAGCACGGAGAAGGCAGCAGAATCTCGTCGCCCGTTCCGATCAGCGCGTTCATCAGCATGGACGCCGCTTCACTCACGCCGTTGCAGATAAAGACGTCGTCCGGCATGATGCCCTGCAAGCCGCGCCCGATATGATAGGTGCAGATGACGTTTCTTGCCGCCGCCATGCCGCGCACGTCGCAGTACGGCACGGCTTCATCGATATGCAGCGCCAGCGCCTGACGGACGCTGTTGGGCAGCTTAAAGCCAAAACGACCGGGGTTGCCGGTGTTCAGTTTGAGGACATTGATGCCTTCGGATTCCATCCGCAGCGCCTCCTGATACAGAGGTCCTCGGATATCAGAATGCACGTGATCCAGACGATCAGAGCGTGTTACCATTTTTTCTTTCTCCTTTGACCGAAGCGCATTTTCATACGGCATGGTCAGATTGATATCCACCAGAGCCCTTGACGCATTCGGGATAGGTGGTTTGTGTATACCGAATTATTATACCGAACGATTCGCCTAAAATCAACATGATTTGACATTTTAACGACGCATCATTTTTTCCGTTCCGCCCTGCGCCCCATGCGATTGCCCAGAAAACGCGCCGCGCAATTTGCGGCAAAGCAGAAGCATTCGCCGATCCGCCCCTCCCGAACGAGCTGGCGCATCACGTTTTTGACCAGCTTCACGCCTGTTCCCATTTCGCTGATATGTTCAAAGCGATCCTCATACCGCTTCATCGTCTGACCGATGATATAGTTGCGGCGATACTCCTGCCCGAGCGTAAAGCGATGGGAATGATAGACGACCGCCTCGCCGCTGTACGCGATTTGATATCCCGCATGCAGCAGTTTTTCCGCCATCAGCATATCTTCATTCGTCAAAATCGGATGGTCAAACCCACCGACCTCCAAATAAGCGCTCTTGCGGTATGCGGCGCATACATCAGAAATGAGAAACGCACGCACCCCCAGCTTTTCGATCTCCGCTCTCCCCCACACGCGGCTCTCCGCGGGATAGTTATTGGCGCGGATCAGCCGTTCAAAGGGACGCGCATTCGGATACGCGGTCTGCCGCCCGCCGACCGCCGCAACCCGCGGATTGTCAAACGGCGCAAGCAGGTTTTTCATGCAATCCCTATTCACCGGCATGGCATCCTGCGTCATAAAGACGACAACATCCGCATCGCATCGGCGAAGCGCCTCATCCCGCGTTCCGCCATGATCGAAGTCCTGCCGGCGTATCGTTTCGACGCAGACGCCCGGCACGCTCCGCGCACGCTTCACCGTAGCGTCATCCGATTGCGAATCGACGACGAGGATCTGCGTCGGCGGCAGGCTTTGAGCCCAAAGCGTTTCGAGCAGCGAAACGATCTGCTTTTCAGCATTGAGCGTCGGAATCACAACCAAATAGCGCATGGCGTTCTGTCTCCCTTGTCCATATCATCGATCAAATCAGTCTCATTATATACATGCACGCGTCGGCATGTCAACCAACGGAGCCCGGCACGGCTTCTTCGTGCTTTTAGAAAGGCAAAATGAAACGGGCGGTTTTTCTTTACAAATCCGCCGAGCTTTTCTTTTGTTAAATCATCGTAAAATGCGTAAAAAGCGCCTGCAGCGTCCTTTCTCCTCATAAAATCAGGAAAAAGAGGCAATTCCCAAAAACTTTTCTCATAAATTTTAACTAAAAGCTTGATTTTTATGTTAAACCGATGTAAAATTCAAGTTAAATTATCCGAGAAGAAAGGAATCTTGCAAATTGATCGAATCCATGCAGACCTCGCCGGTTGCGCGGGTCATTATTTCTATTTCGGCGATGCTTTTCGCAGGCTTCGCGATGACGCGCATCACAAAGCGTCTGCGGCTGCCCAACGTAACGGGCTACATCCTCGCAGGCATCCTGATGGGTCCCTGCTGCTTTAACCTCATTCCGCAAGAGATCATTTCCGGTACGGACTTTCTTTCGGATATCGCGCTGGCGTTCATCGCGTTCAGCGCGGGCGAGTTTTTTAAAGTCGATGTGCTGAAGCGCAACGGCGCAAAGGTCATCATCATCACAGTGCTTGAAGCCTGCCTGTCATCGCTGGCTGTCTTCATTCTGGTTTACGGCGTGCTGCATCTGGAATTGAGCTTCGCCATCGTGCTATCCGCATTGGCTTCGGCAACGGCGCCCGCCTCCACGATGATGACCATCCGGCAGACCGGCGCACACGGCGACTTCGTCGATACGCTGCTGCAGGTCGTCGCGCTGGATGACGTCGTCGGCTTGATCCTGTACAGCATGGCGATTTCCGTCGCCATCGCTTCCGAAACGGGCAGCTTGCAGCTTTCTACCGTCATGATGCCCATCTTCGCCAACCTGTGCGTACTGATTCTGGGCGCGGTATTCGGCTGGATTCTCAAGCTCTTCTTCCGCAAGCGCTCGACGGATAACCGCCTGATCGTTTCCATCGCCATGCTCTTCGCCTTCTGCGGCATCTGCGCCATGGCGGATGTTTCTCCGCTGCTGGGCTGCATGTCCATGGGCATGACCTACATCAACCTGACGGGCGACGAAAAGCTGTTCCGTCAGCTGGGCTACTGGAGCCCGCCCATCCTGCTGCTGTTCTTCGTCCGCTCCGGCTTGAACTTCAACCTCGGTGCGCTGACGGATACCCTCGGTGCGGGCGGAAGCGTTCCGCTGGCGCTGGTCGGCATTCTGTATTTCGTCGGACGCATCGTCGGCAAATACGCCGGCTCCTATCTCGGCTGTCTGTTTGCGGGCAAGGGCAAAAAGGTTCGCAACAACCTCGGTCTGGCGCTCATCCCTCAGGCGGGCGTCGCTATCGGTCTGGCTGCCATGGGTGCGCGTACGCTCGGCGGCGAAACCGGTGAAATGCTGGAAACCATCATCCTGGCGTCCAGCGTGCTTTATGAGCTGGTTGGACCCGCCTGCGCCAAGCTGGCGCTGTATCTCTCCGGTTCGTATGGCAAAAACGCGCCTGCGGCGGAACCCGCTCAGCCCGATACCCCGAAGAAGAGCGGTCTGGAAACGCTGATCGAGCGCATGAAATCGATCGAAGAACACCTGCCTGCCCCGGTTGAATCGAGCCTCGAAGAGGAAATCGCCTTTACGCAGGCGGCGCAGGAACAATATGATTTGGCACAGTTTTATCACAACCGCCGCTTCAAGGGCGGCAGATCGACAGGAGGACTTCACGCATGAACATGAACGACCCAATTGCAACGCTGCTGGGCAGCTGGGCAGCCGAACTCAACATCTACTCCATTCTGCTCAGGGTTGCCATTTCCGTTGTATTTGCCGCTATCATCGGCTGTGAACGCGCAAGCAAGCGCCATGCCGCCGGTCAGCGTACGTTTATCCTCGTTTCTCTGGCTTCCACGATGGCGATGATGCTGGATAAGAGCTTCTCCCCTTCCAATCCTCAAATCATTTCCGCTGCGGCGGTCATCGCAATCGCCATCATCAGCAGCAACTCCATCCTTTACAGCTCCAAGAACCAGATCAAGGGTCTGACGACCTCCGTCGCGCTCTGGGCTTGCAGCATCATCGGTCTGACCATCGGCGCGGGCCTGTATACCGTGTCCGTCATCGGCTATGCCGCGCTGATGTGCTGTCTGGCGCTGTTCCCGACGTTTGAGATCGACCTGAAGAACCGCTCGAATCACTTCGAGATTCATCTGGAGCTGAAGAACCGTGAAGACCTCCAGCGCTTCATCACCACCATGCGTACCCTCGGGCTGAAGATCGACGACATCGAAGCCAACCCTGCTTACATCAACTCCGGTCTGAGCGTCTTCTCCGTTTCCCTGACCGTCCGCCAGAAGGACAGAGCCAAGTACCGCAGCCATCGCGAGATGATCGACGCGATCAACACGCTCGACTTCGTCTACTACGCCGAGGAAATCGACTAAGCTTTTCCCCGTTCCGGTATGGATTTCCGACGCTTCCTGTGGTATCACACTGAATAAGCCGTCATGCAGATTTTTTCCAGCCTTATGCCTACGGCAGAAGGACCCGGAAAGGTCTGCATGATTTTTTTGCATGAAACCACAAAGCTCACGGGGAGGTCACGCGCATGAAAATTTGGATCGTCGAAGACGAAGCTCCTCAGCGAATGCTGCTCTGCGACCTCGTTCGTCAGGCATGCGGCAAGCACGGCGTAAAAGCCGATATCGTTGCGCTCGAGAGCGGCGAAGCGCTGACGAATGCCTATCAGTCCGGCGCCGATCTGCTTCTTCTGGATATCGATATGCCCGGCATCAACGGCATGGATGCCGCGCACATCATCCGCCAGAAAGACGAGCGCGTGTTGATCGCCTTCTGCACCAATCTGGTTTCCCGCGCCTTGGACGGGTATGCCGTTGCCGCGATGGATTTTCTGGTGAAGCCCGTCACGGCGGCTCGCATTGACGAGCTGCTTGACAAGGTCTTCCATCGGCTCAGCGTCGCCGCACCCGTCACCCTCACCCTGCATACGCAGGACAGCACCAATACCCCGATTTCCGGTCTGTACGCCACCGGCAACAACGTTTCCGGCTTGAGCATTGCGGCTTATGTGAATATCGAAGGCACCGGTCTGGGCTTCGCGCTGACCAGCGGCCGTCTGGCGGGCGCAAACGCCGCCGCGACCATCCAGTAATCAAATCGTTCCAAAACGTCGTCGCTTCTGCGGCGGCGTTTTTTTCATGCACGGAGGATTACATAAAGCCTGCCCGCGTGCGCCAATCTTCAGCATTTCACTGACTTGGGCGGAAGTGCGGGCGGACTCAGCCCGCAAAAAGCCGCCCGCTTTCCTCCTTTTAAGAAGAAAACGGGCGGCTCGTGGCTGCTACATGATTCAGTTCTTCGCCTTGGCGAGCAATGCCTCGTGAACACCGGAAACCATGTCCAGCGTCTGATCCTTGCTGTAAGACGTGCGTCCCGACGCCTGCATCGACGCCAGACCATGCACGAAGATGTACAGCTCCTCGCTCACTGTCTTCGCCTTGTCCTTGTCCAGACCGGACTGCGCGGCTTCCGCCTCGACAATCGGGTCGCGGACGAGCAGATTGCCAAACGTCGTCATGCCGCCGTCGGCATTCATGAACATATGAGCGAAAAGATGCGGCTGCTCATTGGCAAAACGGATATACGCTTCGCAGCTGCTCTCAAGCACATGATCTTTATCGTAATTCTGCGCCGCCACCTGCTCAAATTCGTCGTGAGCCTTCTGGTTGAGCGCATTTTTCAGGTCATCCATGCCCGAGAAATAACTGAAGATCGGCTGCGTGGAGCAATTCAGCGCTTTCGCAACAGAGCGTGCGTTGACAGCTCTCATGCCCTCCTGGCAAAACATCGCAAACGATCTCTCCAAAATCATCTCTCGAGTGATCCTCTGTTTGGGTGGCATAATTACACTTCCTGTCGTTTTTTAAAGAATTTTGATTTATGGTAACATATTCTTTTTGTTTCGTCAACAGTGCCGATTCCACCGCTCAGCCCCGAATTTCCATTATGAATCATCATGTTTTGTACACAATTTTTTGTGTGCAAACGCTTGTTTTTATTGATTTTTTTGACACGAATTTCGGCGATTTTGACTCAAAAAATTCTCAAAAAACGGGCAATGAAAAATTTTTTCACGCTCATAAAAATATTTATTTTACAAAATACGGCCGTCATCTTTCGTCCTTTCTACAACGGATGCCCTGTTTTCCCTTCAAAAATTCCATACTTGATATTCAATATTCCTTTTGCTGCCCGCTTTCCTTTTTCAGCCGGTTGCGCATCTTGCCCCTTCGTGATACAATGAGGCTTAACAACGCAAACATTGTGAGGTTACCGATTATGAAACGTCTTTTCGCGTTCTTTCTTTTCCTGCTTCTTCTCCCCTGCGCGGCGCTGGGCGAATCGCTCTCGCTCGATGACCTGAGCGACGCGCCGGAGGTGCAGACTATCGACTATATCCCCGACACGCAGGACGCCGCCGTAACGGGCGACAGCGCCGCACGCGAGGATTGGATCGACCGCATCATTGCGCTCGCGCAGACGCTTTATACGCAGGCAAACGGACGCGCCCAGCGTGCGCAGTACAGCGGCGACATCTACGTCTGCAAGAACTTCACCGTTCATCTCTTCCGCGAAACCTGCGGGGATTTCCGCATGGCGGAGTATCCCGATGTACCGCTCGTCATCCCCAACAACCAGACGAAAGCGGACTGTGCGCCCTATGTCTACGGCGTAGAATGGCAGGATATCCCCGCCAGCGAGGGCAATCCGTTTTACGCGGCGGCAACTTTCCGCTATGACGACAGCCTGAGCAAGGAAGAAAACCGCGAAAAGGCTCGCGAGTTTCTCCGGCAGGTCAAGCGCGGCGATTACTTCCAGATGGCGGCGAATTACTACTACGGCGTCGGCGCACACAGCATGATCTTCATCGCCGATTACGACCCACAGACGGATACCGTTCACTGGGCAGATTCCAACATGAAGGGAAAGAGCGTAAGCGGCGTTCGCTACGCCTACGTTCAGTTTGACGCAGAAAAGAACATCGACTGGTTTGTCGATGCGTTTTGCCGAAAGAAATACGGCGCAACGATCTATCGTCTGCGCGATGACATCATCTACGCAAACTAAATGGGCTGAGCCCATCTTCACTTCCGCCGAAATAATTCAAAAAAGAGGTCTGGGACAATTCCCAAACCTCTTTTTTTCTTTAGCGGATGACTCATTCCGTATAGCTATGCTCCAGCGTTGCAACGCAGCAATACCCCGGGTATTCCTTCTCCATTTCCGAGGCGATTCGCCGCTGAATCTCCGCCTCGCTCAGCTTCACATCAAACGGCACAATGCAGTCAAACACGACATTCACCCGCAGCTTGCCCGGCACAATGCGCAGATCATGGATCGTCATCTTCGGATCAATGTCCCTGCAAATCGCGCTGACCGCTTCCTTCAGCGCAGGCACACGCGGGTCGTCCGTCGCAATCGGGTCATAATGTACGACCAGATGCAGCTTTTCGTCCTTCAAGAAGTCCCGCTCAATGGCGTCGAGGATATCATGGCTGGCAATCGGATCTTCCCGGGCAGACATTTCCACATGCACGCTGGCGAACTGCCGCCCCGGACCGTAATCGTGAATCATCAAATCATGCACACCCAGCACGCCCGGATACGCCATAATCTTATCCCGGATATGGCGCACGGTTTCCGGCGAAGGCGCTTTGCCGAGCAGCGGATCGAGCGTGTCCCTGACCAGCGAAAAGCCGCTGACCAGAATAAACACCGCGACTGCCGCGCCGACATAGCCATCCAAATCAAGTCCTGTTTTCTTCGCCAAGATTGTGCAGATCAATACCGCGCTGGTCGTAATCACGTCGTTTCGGCTGTCGCTCGCCGTCGCCTCCAGCGTGGTCGAACTGATCCGCCTGCCGATATTTCGATTAAAGAACATCATCCAGAGCTTCACCAAGATGGATGCCGCCAGAATGAGGACGGTCAGCAGGCTGAACGCCACCGGCTCAGGCGAAAAAATCTTCTGCACGCTGCTCTTGAGCAGTTCAACGCCGATGGCGAGAATCATCACCGCGACCATCAGTCCGGAGAGGTATTCATACCGTCCGTGTCCGTAGGGATGTTCGGCGTCCGCGGGCTTATCCGCCAGCTTAAAACCGATCAGGCTGATCAGGCTCGATGACGCATCCGACAGGTTATTGACCGCGTCCGCCATGACCGCGACCGAGCCGCTGAGCAATCCCGCCAGCAGCTTTCCCGCAAACAAAAGCACATTGCAGCTTATTCCGACGATACTCGCCGTCATGCCGTATGCGCCGCGCACGCGCTCATCCTTCACGTTTTCATAATCCGGTATCCGTTTGACAATAGCATCCGTCAACATGAAACAAACACTTCCTTATCCCCGCCGCGGCAGAGCGCTCGCCATGGATCGGAACATTCCGCCCGGCTGAATAAACGCCTTTTATCCATCCGCATTTTGCCGATGGATTTTTCTTTTCGCCGCGGTTTTCATTGTACTCCGGGGAGAATCAAGCGTCCGCCCCTACCATAATGGCTATTTTGTATCATATTCGCCGTCTTTCCGGTTTTTCCTTCCATGTTAGTAGAACCTATTTTAAATCAATCAGAAGGTTTTCGGGCATTGACGACGGATAGAAATGGGTCAACGGTGCATTTTGTATTAAAAACAGCCCTGCTTAGAAACGGGGCTGTGGAAAAAAGCGGTGTGATCTATCTATGTGGGAACAGCCCCACTTGCAAATTAAAGCAGCAATCCAAAAGTGATCGTTCGAGCAAGCCGAACTTGATCGTCCGCTCATGATTTTCTTGCTTTTATCAGTAAAAAATCCGGTTTATGAAGCAAATCCTTGTAATGCGGATACTTTTCAAGCAGTTCATCCGTCGGCAGCGGCTCGATCATTTTTTCAATCGTAAAGCCTTCTTCTATCAAAGTATTCACGATCGTAGAGAATGTTCGATGATACTTTTTAACGTTCTCAATAAACCACTCCGATTCTCTTTCTCCTTCAACGCTGTAATACGCAAGGTTTAAATGCACTTTATTTCCATTTTCATCCTTCGTCCATCGGTTGCCGCCCGAATGGCATGTGCATAATGGATTTTCTTGCGAGAAAATAAGCACGCCTTTCTCCTCCAGCAAGTTATGCACATCTCGGATTACTCCCCTAAAATCCTCAACATAATGAAACGCCAGTGAACTGACCACAACATCAAACGTTTCCTGTAACTGCGCTATTTCCTCCATCGGCATATGAATATATCTTATTTTTGAATCAGAATTTTCAGTCCTTGCCACTTCCAGCATCTTCTGAGATATGTCAATCCCAACGACTTTTTCTGCTCCATAATCAACGATCTTTTTACAATGCTCTCCGAATCCGCATCCCAAATCCAGAACTCTTTTTCCTTTCAATTCGGGCATCATGGAAAACAACGCAGGAATTTCAAACAAATTGTTTGCGTTGACCTGATTATCCCTTATTTTCTTATACCCTGAAAAAAACACTTCATCGTCGTATATATTCTGCCGAGCCATTTCAATCCTCCGTAAATTCCCGATTTCTTACCGTCAACTAAATATAGCACACATCAAACGCCGATGACAATACGCAATCTCGCGCACCTTCCCATGCTGCATCCTTTTTTCTGCCAACTTGCGGATTCACGCATTCGTTCGAAGCAGCTCCATCCGCTCGATGAGCCTTCGTCCCTGTCCCGCGGGCGCGGTCATCGCCAGAACGGTATCCACCCTCGCAATATTGGACGCAAGCCGCGTCACAATGCCTGCGCATTGGTCAAATCGTTCCGGCGCTTTCAGCGGCGCAAATCGAAGCGGAACGACCGCGTCATATTGCGGCAGTCTGTCCGCCGCATGCGGCTCCATGAGCAGCGCCGCCGCAGCCGCATCGCCCGCCAGCCGCATGGAAAGATAGCGCAGCAGCACAGTCTGCGCCGCCCGTTCCTGCGCCTGCTCATCGGGCTGTTCGTCGGTTTCCGGACGGATTTCAAGCTGGATGACGCCGTCTGCCCACAGGAGCGCATAGCCGACCGTTTCCGGCTCAAGCCGCGCAATGCTGCCGTTTTGAAGCACCATTTCCAGCGCCACGGGTTTTGTTTTCCCATCCAGCGGAAAGAACTGAATGAACACTTCGGCGTTTTCTGAGGCGGGGAACGTCTGTCCTTCCCCGTCCACCGGACCGCAAAACTGCCCATTGACCCAGAGCAGCCCGCGCACGGCGCTCTCCATTTCGATCATACAGCGCACATACCCACCCTCTCTCGGAAGATGGGTATGCAAAAAGAGGGAGCGTCTATGCACTCCCCCCTTTAAAAACAATCCTTCTCTTTTAGCCGCCGATTTTCAAAGCGCCGCTGACGCCCATTTTCGCGGAAATCTCACGCGGAACGGCAATCGCGCCCTCGTGCCCCAACGCACCCAGTACGTCGATCATCGCCTGCTGCACAGGCGCTTTTCCCGCGACATAGATTCTCGGCAGAAGAATGTCGTGCATCGGCTCAACCGTCGGCGGAAAGCCGAGTGCCGCGCCTACGCCGAGCGACTGAATCACCGTGCCCGTCGGGAGCGGAACCTCCTCCGGCTCATCGGGAAGGAAATCCTCCATCGCCTGCACGTCCAGCGCCAGCGCCGCGCCGAGCAGATAGCTCTGAATCTCCGCCTTGCTTCGCTTGCCCAGCGTCCTCAGAATCCGTCCGGAGAATGCCGCACGCCCCAACCCGCTTTGCGAGCAAGCCCATGCGCCCTCCATCGCCATCTCGCTGACATAGGCTTCCGGCGTCACAAACGCGCTTCCGACCGCATCGGCAAGAAGGGTATGATGGGTCATCGCGTCCAGAAGCTCTCCGGATATGGACGTCATGCAGCCGAGAATCTTTCCCTCTTCGCTCATCGCAACGAATTTGTTGTGCGAACCGGGCAGGACAAGCATCGCCTTCTCCTTCAGCCCCAGCAGGTCATACAGTCCGATGGCTTCCGTTTCCTCTCCGCGCATCATATCCATCATGCTGAAGTTTTCCAGATCCACGGGCGCGGCAAAGTTACGCACGCCGGGGATGAACATGATGGGGAACGGCGCGATTTCCGGGAAGACCTGCTCACGCATCGCGTTTTTCAGATCCTGCTCCGACGCGGGCGCGGATACATGCGGAATTTCGAGCAGACCCATGTCGCTGGTAATCATGCCGTAGGCGATGCAGCGGTGCACGTCGCCCGCTTCAAGCCCGTTCCTGCCGAGCAGCTGCGCGATGCATTCCGCAAGTGTCGTTTTCAGATAGCTGTTGTTTCCGTCTACTGCGGTATGGCGGACGCCGCCGTCCCTCGCTATGCTGTCCAGCGGTTTGCGCTCGTCGCTGAGCAGCGTCACGCGCAGGTTCGTCGTTCCGCCGTCAATGATGAGAATCATTTCGCCGCCTCCCATTCCGCGATTGCCTGCGTGAACGCCTTCGCCCGCGCTTCAACCGCCGCGTAATCTCCCTCTCGCACAGCCTTTGCCGGCACGAGCTGACCGCCCACGCCAAAGCCGCACACGCCCGCGTTCAGGAATTCACTCACGTTTTCCGGTTTGACTCCGCCGACCGCCGTCATCGGGATATGCGCCAGCGGCGCACGAACCGCCTTGATATACCCCACGCCAAGCTCGCCCGCCGGGAACAGCTTCACGATATCCGCGCCCGCGTTATGCGCCGCAACGATCTCCGTCGGCGTAAGCGCACCGGGCATGGAGACCATGCCGAGCTGACGCGTCCGGCGGATGACGCCGTAATCCACGTTCGGCGAAATGACCAGGCAGGCGCCCGCGTCGCATGCTGCTTCAACCTCCGGAACGGTCAGCGCCGTGCCGCAGCCGACCAGCATGCTGCTGCCGTATTTTTCAACCGTGTGGCGAATCTTTTCCGCATTCTCGCGGAGGCAATCCTCGCCGTCGTGGTCAAACGTAAATTCCAGAATGCGCACGCCGCCAGCCGCCAGCGCTTCCACCACGCCGTCCAGCTTTTCCATCGGAACGCCGCGCAGAATCGCAATCAGCTTCTCCCGGCGAATCGCCGTCAAAACCTCATGATGAGAAAGCATGCTTTTTTCCTCCCTGTTTATGCGCAGAGCGCAAGGATTGCGTAAGCGTAAATCCGCGCCGCTTTGACAAAGTTGGCAACGTCAATGCTCTCATTCGCCTGATGCTCAAGCTCCAGTTCGCCCGGGAAGAGCATGCCGTAAGCCACGCCTTCCTTCAGGTGACGCGCATATGTGCCGCCGCCGATGGCAAACGGCTTCGCGTCCGCGCCCGTGATGGTGTTGTAAACATCCATCAGCTTGACGACCAGCTCGCTGCTTTCCGGAACATGATGCGGCTGGCTCGCGTGCGTCGGCTCAAGCGCAAAGCCCGCCGGCGCAAGGCGCTTGGCGACCGTTTCGCTGATGGTGCGGTCATTGAAGAACACCGGGAAACGGCAGTCAAACGTCACATTCAGCTTGCCTTCCTTCGCAGAGAGCAGACCGAGATTGATGGTCAGCTTGCCGGAAACCGCGTCGCTGCCCGCAATGCCCAGGTTCGCGCCCTCCGAACCTTCGCCCGCCGCTTCATCCAGCAGCGCGATCGGCGCACCGCCGATGCCCAGCTTGTTCAGCACGGCAATGAGCATCTTCGCGGCGTTCTTGCCCTTCTCCGGGAAGGACGCGTGCGCGGCAACGCCGGTCACCGTCAAGCGGGTGTTTCCGTCCACCAGTTCGGTTTCCAGCTGGCAGTCCTCGTCATCGACATCAAACGCATCGGCAGCCGCTTCGCGCCAGTCGCCCGCCAAAATCGCCGTCGCCAGATTCGGAACGATGTTGCAGCGCGTGCCGGATGCGATTTCAAGCAGACGATCATCCGCCATCGGTGCATGGAGGGTGAGCTGCATGATGCCCTTTTCGGTATTGATGAGCGGGAAATTAGCGTCCGGAGAGAAGCCCATATCCGGCAGACCGACCTTCTTCTCGTAGTACTTCAAATCTTCCATGCCGCATTCCTCGTCGCAGCCCAGAATCAGGCGGCAGCGGCGGCGCAGCGGAATACCCGCGTCCATAATCGCCTTCATGCCAAAGAGCGCGGCAACGCCGGGTCCCTTGTCATCGCTGGTTCCGCGTCCGATCATGCGTCCGTCGATGATCTCCGCGCCGTAAGGATCATGGTTCCAGCCGTCGCCCTCGGGCACGACATCCAGATGCGCCAGCACCGCCACGACGTCATCGCCCGAACCGATTTCCGTGTCGCAGCAATATCCGTCCACGTCGCGGGGCTCAAATCCCAGACGCTTCAAATCCGCCATCGCGGTATCCAGCGCACGGCGCACGTCCGCGCCAAACGGCGCATTCTCCGCGCTTCTCTCGGCACGCACGCTCGGCACGCGCACCCAGCGCTGAAGGGTCTGCACCATATCGCCTTTAAGAGCGGCGAGCGCCGCATCCAGCTTTTCATTGTACTGCATCAGAATTTTCCTCCTTTTTATCCCAACACTGTTTTCAAGTGTTCAAGCGCCGTTTCCAGCTGCGCACGCGGGCAGCCGATGTTCAAACGGATAAATCCGCGTCCACCCTCGCCAAAGAACAATCCGTCGTTTACCTTGATGTGCGCGGCAAGCAGCCGACGCATCAGTTCCTCCTGCTCAAGCCCCAGCGCCCGGCAGTCCAGCCACATCAGATACGTCGCCTCCAGCGGCGTCACGACAACCTTCGGGAAGTTTTCCCTGGCATACTGCATCACGAAATCGCGGTTCTCCATCAGGTATGCCTTCAAGCCGTCGAGCCACGCGTCGCAGTCCGTATAGGCGGCGCGGGTCGCCGCCAGCGCAAACACATTGCCGCTCTTCACGCCGCAGGCGTTGATCTCCTGACAAATCCGTTCGCGCATCGTTTCGTTTTCGCAGACGATGGCGCTCTGCTGAAGCCCTGCGACATTGTAAGTCTTGCTCGCCGCGCAGAGCATGACGGCAAACTCGCGTGCATGCGGCGCTTCCAGCACGCTGTGGTGCTTCGCGGGCTGATAGACGAAATCCGCATGGATCTCATCGCACGCCAGCGGCACACCGTATTTGTAGCAAAGCGCCGCCACACTCGCCAATTCCTCTTCCGACCAAGCGCGTCCGCACGGGTTATGCGGCGAACACATCATGACCATCCTGGCTTCCCGCGAGGCGAGTTTTCCCTCCGCGTCGGCGAGATTCAGCGTATAGCGTCCCTTTTCGTCGCGCACCAGCGGACTGGCGACAACCTTTCTGCCGCTCTCGCGGATGGACGCATAGAACGGTCCGTATACCGGCGTAAAGATCAGCACACCGTCGTTCGGCTCGGTCAGCGCACGAACGCACATGCGCAAGCCGGACACGACGCACGGAAGCATCAGCACCGCTTGGGGATCGATGGCGACCTGATGGCGCCGCTTCCAATAGTCGCACAGGGCGCGGGCATCTTTTTCGCCTGCGTGCGTATAGCCCCACGTTCCCTGCGCTGCGACCTTGGCGAGCGCCTGCGCGATTGCGGGCGGCGACGGGAAATCCATATCCGCAACCCACATCGGAACCAGATCCGGATCGTTGTTTTCCGCCATCATTTCGTCCCATTTTACGCAGTCCGTGCCGATGCGCGAAATGCCGGCATCAAAGTAAGCCTTGTCAAATATCAATTTTCTCGACCTCCTCAGTCTTTGGTATCGCAAGAAGCAGCGGCAGCACACAGACAAACGGATAGAGATACCGCCCCTGCATCACAGGTCCTAACAGATAGGTCAGCCACAGCAGTAAAACCAGCCCGATCAAGGCAAACCGTTTTCCTCGTCCGCTGTACAGGGCATAGCCTGCGCACAGCAGCATCACCCAAATCAGCAGCCCCGCATTGAGCAGCCATCGCAAGACGGGAATCCCGCTTGCGCCGTTTGACGCAACATGCCCATCCAGCCACGCTCTTGCCGCCTCAAAGCGCTGCGGCTGCGTCGGCGGCGTCTGCCCGAAGGGGTCGCCCAGCACGCGGGGATTGAGCCCCAGCTCGATATATTGAACCGTTCCATGATAGCTTCGATAGGGATACAAAAATGGAAGCGCGAGATTCCAAAACGCATCGTGATAGATACCCGGGCACTTTTTGCCGATCGACGCCCACAGCTTCAGCGCACCACGCGGGTTTGCCATGACGGCAGGCGTGTTGATGAAATTCTTCACCGGATCGGCAAACTTTTCATCGTATCGCGTATAACATTCCTGCTTGAAGAACTCGTCCATTGCCGCACGCTCTTCCGGGGTAAAGCTCTCCGGCGATTTCTGATAAGCACGGGCGAGCTGCTGCGCCGGAACGCTGAACATTTCCTTGGCGTCGCCGCCCTCGGCATTCGTCAGCGCGGCAAGCCCTGCGCCTGCTCCTGCGCCAAGCAACGCCGCCGCCAGCGCGAAGCAGACAGTTCTGCGCATGCCCTTTCCCCAGATCATCGCCAGCACAATCCAAACCGCCAGCGAATAGATCATGTTGTTGCGGAACAGACAGGCAAGCGTTCCGGACAGAATCAGCACGATTCGTCTGCCAAGCGTCAGCCCGGTTTGCGTTTCTTCCATCAAATATGCCACGAACAGCGCAAAGAACGCTCCAAAAAGCACGTCCTTGGTATAATTGCCCGCGAAAAACATGTGATACGGAAAAAGCCCAAAGTACACCGCAGACAGCCGCGCCGCTCTGCGCGAACATGTGCGGGATATGGATGCGCAAATCAGGGCAAAGCATCCCGCGATCAGCGCCGATTGCAGCACGCTGTAAAGGAAGGCACAGCGCTCAATCGACTGAAAGACATCGTAAAAGCTCAGGCAGAATCCCAGCAGAAGCGTATGCGCCAGCGGATGTGCCGCATTATATTGTCCGGAAGCAACCTGCCAAATCTGCGCACTCGTGTCGTAAACAAACGATCCGGGATACTCAATCAGCAGCATCGGCACATAGCAAAGCCCGATCCCTATGAATGCCGCAAACGTATGAAACGGACGCCCCGCCTGTTTGGGCGTGCAGACCATTTTGGGCATTAAAAATTCCATCAGCACCAGCAGGATCAGCCAAGCCGCCGGAAAGCTCACGGCAAACCGACCGAGCGTTGCGCCCAAGCCCGCCGTACCGGATGCATCAATCTGTGAGCCTACGGAAAACAGCAGCGCATACATCGCCGCGCCAAACGACAGGACGGCAATCTTCTTTCCCTTGTTTTCTTTTAATATGCTCCGCATGGTCAGACCTCGCAGGCAATGATCCAGTAACCGCCGTCGCGAGCGATGACTTCTGCATTCGCATAAAGCTCCTTGAGGAACTTGAGTGCGCTGGGCGCTCCCTGCTGTTTCCTGATGACCAGATACAGGGCGCCGCCGGGCGCGAGATGCGCCTTAGCATCCTCGAACATCTGATAGATGACCGCCTTTCCGGCACGGATGGGCGGATTGGTGATCACGGCGTCAAACTCGCCCTCGACGGCAGCAAATCCATCGGACAGGAGAGCCTTTGCCTGCATATGGTTCTTGGCGACATTCTGCGTCGCCAATGCCAGCGCACGCTCATTGACATCCACCATCGTCACATCAAGCGACGGAAAGCGCGACAGCGTCATCACGGTCATTGCGCCCCAGCCGCATCCCAGATCCAGCACGCGTCCATGCAGCTCAGGCAGGCTCTTACAGAGCAGCTCACTGCCGGGATCGACATGCTGCTTAGAGAACACGCCCGCATCCGTATCAAATGCAAGCGTTTTTCCCATGAACACCATCGTGAAATGGCGATCCTCGTGTTCACTGGTAGGGGCATTGGTATAATAATACTCCGGCATAAAAAACTCCTTCATGATAAGGTAGGGGGGTACGTTGGGGCTACTCGCCCCAAACCCTCGGCAGGGAACTTATTCACTGTACCCTCTCTTCACTTCGCGGCGGTTTAAATAGGCTCATCGTCAGCTGTCGCATGGCGACAGCGTAGCAGAAGGTCAAGGGAACTTAGTTCCCTTGTGGGGTTTGGGGTGAAACCCCAATCGTTCTCCCCCACGTTTCAACAACGCGCTCCCCGTCATCCGGCTGCTCAAGCTGAGCGACTTCCTCATCGGTCAACTCGCGCCACTCGCCCGGCGCAAGCGTAGGATCCAGCATCAGGCTTCCGATCGCCATGCGTTTAAGATAGACAACAGGCTTTCCACAGGCGGCAAACATGCGCTTGACCTGATGATACTTGCCCTCGGTCACGCGGATGAATGCCGCGTTTCCCTCAGCTTTCCAAATCTTCGCCGGTCGCGCCTCAAACTCGCCGTCCGCATCGCTGATCTGAATGCCGGCTTCAAGCGCCCGGATATCCGCGTCCGTCAATTCGCCGTCGAGCCGCGCATAGTAAATCTTGCCGACCTCGTGCTTGGGCGAAATGATGCGATGGGCAAGCTGTCCATCCGATGTGATGACAAGCAGCCCCTCGGTATCCTTATCCAACCGACCGGCGGGCATCGCGCCCATCGCGGCATACATCGGCGGAAGCAGATCCATGACGGTCTTCTGCTTTTTGTCCCTCGCGGCAGTCAGCACGCCTGCCGGTTTATGCAGCATCACATGCCGAACGGATTTATAGCTCAGTCGTCTGCCATCCAGCCGGATGTCGCTTTCCTCTCCATCGACCTGCATGCCCGCGTCCCTGGCAGGCACGCCGTCCACCGTCACACGTCCCGCACGAACTGCCGTTTTGATTTCACTGCGCGTACCCTCGCCGAGCAGCGCCAGCAGCTTATCCAGCCGCATTTTGTTACTCAAATCTCATTTCCTTCATTTCCTTGGTTTGTTTTCAATTATACAGCACGGCGCGTGGTTTTGCAATTATAAGCTCCTCCGAAGTGTTTTTTGTCGTCATTGCTTGTTTTTTATCAACCTTTCGCCCGCATCACATCCGTTTTTCGTCGATTTTTGTGCAGGTTTGTGTGGGACATAATTCGCCCGCTAGGACGGTTTGTGTTCAAAAACTGACCCGTTTCCGATTCATATCAAGCAAACATCACATGAATTTGCTTTCCCTTTTGCATAGATTATGGTATAATGACATCAAGTGGACAGGCGGATGAGAAGGTTCTCTTCTCCCCGCCCCTCCGACGTTCCGATCAACCCAATATCACAGGAGTGTGTTTACGATGAGGAAGAAGCAATGCGTTGCCATGCTGCTTGCTGGCGGACAGGGCAGCCGTCTGGGCATTCTGACCAAGGATGTCGCCAAGCCGGCAGTTCCCTACGGCGGAAAATATCGCATCATCGATTTTCCGCTTTCCAACTGCACCAATTCGGGCATCGATGTCGTCGGCGTGCTGACGCAGTATCGCCCGCTGGAACTGAATGCCTATATCGGCTCCGGTTCTCCGTGGGATCTTGACCTTTCCAACGGCGGCGTCTACGTTCTGCCGCCGTATCAGACCGGCAAAACCGGCGAATGGTACAAGGGCACGGCAAACGCCATCTATCAGAATATCCCGTTCATCGCCCAGTGGGATCCGGAGTACGTTCTCGTTCTCTCCGGCGACCATATCTACAAGATGGACTACAACGCCATGCTCCGCGAGCATATCGCCAAGGGCGCGGATCTGACCATCGCCGTGCGCGAGGTTCCGTGGGAAGAGGCGCCGCGCTTCGGCATCCTCAATACGGATGACAACAACCGCATCACCGAGTTCGAAGAGAAGCCGGCTCATCCGAAGAGCAACAAGGCTTCCATGGGCGTGTACATCTTCTCCTGGAGCAAGATGCGCAAGTACCTCGAGCTGGACGAAGCCAACCCGAACAGCGACAACGACTTTGGCAAGAACATCATTCCCGCCATGCTCAGCGCCGGCGAGAACCTCTATACCTACACCTTTGACGGCTACTGGAAGGACGTCGGAACCATCGAGTCCCTCTGGGAAGCGAACATGGATCTGCTCGAAATGCCGATGCCGATCGACCTGTACGACAAGCGCTGGCGCATCTACGCCCGTAACCCGGGCATGCCGCCGCATTATGTTGCCGAGGGCGCAAAGGTCATCAACTGCCTGATTACCGAGGGCTGCGAGGTCAAGGGCGTCATCAATCACTCCGTCCTCTTCGCGGGCGTAACGGTTGAGACCGGCGCGGAAATCACTGACGCGGTCATCATGCCGGGCGCGGTGATCGATCGCGGCGCGGTCGTCCGCCGTGCAATCATCGCGGAGAATGCGCACATCTGCGCGGGCGCCGTGGTCGGCGAGGAAACCGGCAAGATTGCCGTCGTCGGGCATAACGCCGTCATTCCCGCAGGGGAAAAGGTTGCCGCCGGCGTACAGATCGACGCCGACGCGCAGCAGTAAGGAGGGGCACTCACATGAAAGACGTCATGGGTCTGATTTTCACAGGCGAAAACGATATCCATCTGGGCGAGCTGACCAGCCTGCGTGCTGTCGCGGCGCTGCCGATCGCGGGCCGTTACCGCGTGATCGACTTCCAGCTCTCCTCGATGGTTCACAGCGGCATCAAGAATGTCGGCGTCATCACCCAGAAGAACTATTCCTCTCTGATGGACCATATCGGCTCCGGTCGTGAGTGGGATCTTCACGGCAAGCAGGGTCTGGTGATGCTTCCGCCGTTCCTGACTCGCGAAAACATGGGCGTTTACTCCGGTCTGCTGGATGCGCTCAAATCCAACAGCACCTTCCTGCGCCTGTCCCGTCAGGAGTATATCGTGCTGACCAACAGCCACACCATCTACAATATGGATTACACCGACGCCCTCAAGTACCATGTGGAAAAGGGCGCGGATGTGACCGTGCTGTATGCGCATGGCACGAAAGCCGTCGGCACCGAAGGCGAAAACGACACCTTCCTGTCGGTTGACGAAGACGGAAAGGTCACGGGCATGGAGATCGGCTCTGCCGTTCCGACCCGCGAATGCGCTTCCCTGAAGATTTACATCACCAAGCGTGAGTTGCTGCGCCATCTGGTCGAGCAGGCTGCCGCCAACGGCATGCACGATTTCGACCGCGATATTCTCCAGCGCAACATCAACGACGGCAACCTCAAGGTCTACGGCTATGAATACAAGGGACTGGCATGCCAGATTGACTCTATCCAGTCTTACTTCAACTTCAACATGTCGCTGCTGAACAGCGATGTGCGCCGTCAGCTCTTCCCGGCTGACCGCCCTGTGTATACGAAGGTTCGCGACGACCTGCCGGCCCGCTATGTTGACGAGTGCGAATGCTCCAATTCGCTCATCGCCAACGGCTGCATCATCGAAGGCACGGTCATCAACTCCGTCCTCTTCCGCGGCGTTAAGGTCGCCAAGGGCGCGGTGATTAAGAACTCCATCGTCATGCAGGACGCGCAGATTCAGGAAGGCGCAGAGATCGACCACTGCATTCTGGATAAGCAGAGCGTCATCCGCCGCAATGGCCGCCTGATTGCGCCCGCCGCCTATCCGATCGTCATCGCCAAGAACGTTGTTATCTGATTTTTTAAGCGGGGGTCGTGCGGATAAGGGCGACTCCCGCCTTTTTCGCAGAGCGGCATACACCGCCTGCGTTTCAAAAGCATTCACTCAAATCCACTTGATTTAAAAGGAGGACACATCGCTCATGAAGATCCTTTTTGCAGCTTCCGAGTGCGTACCTTTTATTAAGACCGGCGGTCTTGCCGACGTTGTCGGCGCTCTTTCCCCTGTTCTCAAGCAGCAGGGTGCGGACGTCCGCGTGATTCTGCCGCTGTATGCCGCCATCCCGCAGGAGTATGTCAACCAGATGAAGCTCGAGTGCGAGTTTGAGGTTGAGCTGTGCTGGCGCCGTCAGTATTGCGGCATCAAGAGCCTTGAGTATCAGGGCGTCACCTTCTATTTCGTCGATAACCAGTATTACTTCGGTCGTTCCTACATCTATGGTCTGGGCGGCGACGAGTACGAGCGCTTCGGCTTCTTTGACCGTGCGGTCATCGACGCGCTCCCCCACCTCGATTTCCAGCCTGATGTCATCCACTGCCACGACTGGCAGACCGGCATGATCCCGGCGCTGCTCAAGATTCAGTATGCGCAGTATCCGTTCTATCAGGATATGAAGACCGTTTACACCATCCACAACCTCCAGTATCAGGGCGTGTTCCCGATCAAGGCGGTTCAGGATACCCTCGGTCTGGGCGACAGCCTGTTCACCTCCGACAAGCTCGAGTGCTACGGCTGCGCGAACTACATGAAGGCAGGCTTGGTCTATGCGGACGAACTGACGACCGTTTCCCCGAGCTATGCGGATGAAATTCAGACCGCGTTCTACGGCGAGCGTCTGGACGGACTCCTCCGCGCACGCAAGGATCAGCTCGTCGGCATCCTCAACGGCATTGACATCAACGATTATGACCCGGCGAAGGATCCGCAGATTTACGCCAACTATGATCCGTATCATCTGGGCGGCAAGGAAATCTGCAAGCAGGAACTGCAGAAGGAGCTTGGTCTTGAGGTCAACCCGACCGTTCCGCTCGTGGGCATCATCTCCCGCCTGTCCAACCAGAAGGGCTTTGACCTCATCGAGTGCGTCATCCGCGAACTCATGGCGACCGGCATCCAGCTCGTCGTGCTTGGCATGGGCGAAGCGAAGTACACCAACCTGTTCTCCTGGGCGGAAAGCGAGTATCCGGGTCGTCTGGCGACGCGCTTTGCGATGAACCACCAGCTCGCGCACCGCATCTACGCCGGCAGCGACATGTTCCTCATGCCCAGCCAGTTCGAGCCGTGCGGTCTGTCCCAAATGATCGCCATGCGTTATGGCTCCGTGCCGATCGCCCGCGAGACCGGCGGTCTGCGCGACACCGTTCTCTCCTACAACAAGTTCACGGACGAAGGCAACGGCTTCACCTTCTTCAACTACAATGCGCATGACATGCTGCATACCGTTCGCCGCGCCGTGCATTATTACAACAACAACCGCGATGTCTGGTATCGCCTGATCGTCCGCGGCATGACCGGCGATTACAGCTGGTATTCTTCCGCCGGCAAGTATCTGGCGCTTTATGAAGAAGTGATCAAGCCCGCAACGGACTTCACGCTCGCCCAGCCTGTGGAAACCGAAAACCCTAAGGAAGCCCCGGCTCAGAGCGCCCCGCGTGCGGAAGCTGAAGCCAGCGCGGAAGCCGGGGAAACGCCCAAGAAGGCGCCTGCAAAGCGTGCCCCGCGCAAAAAGGCTGCTCCGAAGACCGAAGCCAAGGACGAAGCCAAAGCGGAAGAAGCGTCTGCAAAGCCCAAGCGTGCCCCCCGCAAGAAAGCCGAGCCGAAAGCCGAAGTAAAGGCTGAGGTTAAGGAAGAGCCGAAGACCGAAACCAAGGCTGAAGCCAATGCGGAAGAAGCGCCTGCAAAGCCCAAGCGTGCCCCCCGCAAGAAGGCCGAGCCGAAAGCCGAAGTAAAGGCTGAAGCCAAAGCGGAAGAAGCGCCTGCCAAGCCCAAGCGTGCCCCCCGCAAGAAAGCTGCTCCGAAAGCCGCGGTAAAGGCTGAGGAAAAGCCCGCTGAGTAAGACTCACGTCCCCGCCGTCCAAGGCGGGGATTTTTTGATTGACCTTCAAGACGTATTCCGTTACAATGAAAGAATGGAAGATGGACAGCGATTCTTTTCCCGTCGCATATACCCGGAGGAATTGCCCTGCGCCATCAAGAATGGTTTTACATCAAACAGCATCATGCACCAAAGGAGCTTTCCATGTCTGTGATCCGAAAACATGCCGCGCTGTGGGCGCTGCTGTCCTGTCTTGTGCTTGCCATCGCCGCGCCCTATCTCATTCCCGCCAACCCGGACAGCGCCGTCTTTCGTTCCGGCACGCTGGGGTTGATTCTCGAATTTGCCTGTTTTTATCCCATCTATCAGGCAGCTTCGCACGCCGGCAAACGCCGGTTTGTCAGCGGGCTGGTCTTCGGCTTACTGTTTGCTGTCGCCCTGAGCATCGGTTCTGAACTGTTTATCTACAACGGACTACTTCGCGGCATGGGCAGCCTGATCCGCCGTACAGCCGTGCCTCTTCTCGCGACGCCGGCACTTGGTTCGCTTGCCGCAAGGATGCTTGCCGTGCGCGAACCGATGCAGCCCAAAAAGTCCCTGCGCCTTCCGCTTTGGGCGTATGCACTCTTTTTCCTGCTCTGCTGGCTTCCCGTGCTGCTGGCGTTCTTCCCGGGAGCGCTGAATTACGATTTCCCGGGGCAGTATAATCAGCATTTGCAGCATTTCTATTCCAACATTCATCCCCTGCTGCACAGCGCCTTGAGCAATGGCTTGATGGCACTGGGCGAAGCTTTGGGCAGTCCGACGCTCGGCGTGCTGATCAACACGATCTTACAGATGATCCTCTTCGCCCTCGCGCTGGCATACAGCTGCGTATTCGTTCAGCGCCGCGGCGCACCTGCCTGGGTCAGCCTGCTGATGGCTGCCGCTTACGGTTTGATGCCGATCTTCTCGGTCATGGCGATTTCCACTTGTAAAGACACGCTGTTCTCCGCCAGTGTGCTGGTCATGCTGCTCAAAACATGGGAACTGATCGAATCCCCGGAAACTTTCCTGGCGCACCGCGGAAATATCGCGCTTTACATCGTCTGCGGCGTCGGAAGTGCGCTGCTGCGCAACAACGGTCTGTTCGCCTACGCGCTGCTTCTCCCCTCCCTGCTGATCGTTCTGCGCGGCTATCGCAAGCAGGTTGCTTTGCTCCTTGCCGCGTGTTTGTGCGCCAGCGCCGCCGTCACAGGCGTGCTGACCGTCGCACTCTCTCCCGAGGCCTCTCCCTCCTTCCAGCTATACAGCATTCCCGCCCAGCAGCTCGTCCGCGCCTACAACAGCGGCAGAATGAGCGACGAAGAGAAAGCAGAAATCGCGGAATGGTATACGTCTGAAGAAGGCTATTACACCGTTCGCCCCCATCTGGGCGACGCCGCGAAGGGCTATCTGGATCGCCCCCGCATCCAGACGGACGGAAGCGACTTCATGAAGCTCTGGGCGAAGGACGCCAAGAAGTATGCGCATGAATATGTGGAAGCGTTTTTGCTGCTCAACGTCGGCTCGTGGTATCCCGACGACCTGAGTCACTCCACCATCTACCCCGACGCCTCTTACAACGACAAAGGCTATTTGCAGCTGGAAGAATACGACATGACCGATGTCGGGATCCAGACAAGCAGCTTCCTGCCCGCCGTGCGCAAGCTGTTTGAGCGCATCTGCCGCCGCAATTATTATCAGAAATATCCCATCGTCGCCATCCTCTTCTCGACTGCGACGCCGTTCTGGGTGATCGTGTTCGCCTGCGCAAAGCTGGTTTCCGAAAAGCGCGGGCGATTCCTGCCTGTAGCGCTCGGTGTGCTGGGCATCTGGCTGAGCTACCTGTTCGGGCCCTGCACCCTGCCTCGATATACCCTGCCGCTGTTCTGCATGGCGCCTGCGCTGCTGTTTGCTTCTTATTTGAAGCCCGGAGAATCACATGATGAAAACAATTGATTTTATGCGCCGCCACGCGACGCCGATTGCGCTGCTTCTACTGCTGCTGTTCGTTGCCGCAGCGCCGTATCTCATTCCCGAAAACCCGGACAGCGCCGTCTTTCGTTCCGGTACGCTGGGACTGATTCTGATTGCGGCATGCTTCTTCCCCGTTCGCCGTGCGCTGGAACGCCACGACATGCGCGATATTCTGTTTGGCGTGGGCTTCGCGCTGGTGTTTGCGCTCTGTCTGGGGCTGGGCAGCGAGCTGGTTGCCTACGACGGTTTGCTTCCCGGAAAAGGCGCCCTGATCCGCCGTCTGGCTGTTCCCGTCATGGCTTCTCCGACGCTGGGCTTGCTGGCTTCCTACCTGTTTGCCTTTGCGCCCTGCCGTCAGGCAAAAACAGAGTCCGCCTGCGGCTGCAAAAAGCTGTCGCTCTCTTTCTGGGTGTACTTTGCCGGGCTGACGATTGGCTATGTGCTGATTCTGCTGGCGCTTTTCCCCGGCGTCATCTCCTATGACTTTGAACATGAAATCCGTCAGTTCACATCCGGTGTCTATGAAGCGGCTCATCCCGTCTTTCACACGCTGCTGCTCGGCTCGATTTATGCGCTGGGCGAATCCATTTTCGGCTCGATGACGGCTGGCGCCGCGCTGTACAGCGTCTTTCAGCTGCTCGTGATGGCGGCGTTGTATGCCTGGGCATGCACGTTTATGCAGCGCCGGGTTCCACGCGGTGCAGCGCTGGCGGTTTGGGCGCTGTTCGCCCTTTTCCCTGTGCATGGCGTGCTTGCCGTTTCAACCGCCAAGGATCCGCTCTTTGGCAGCCTGTGCGTCGTGTTCTGCCTGCTGCTTTGGAACATGGCGGAAAACCCCGCCGCAATGCTGCAAAACCGCAAGCGCACCGCCGCTTTCATCCTCACCGGCGTATTCATGTGTCTGCTGCGCCACAATGCCATCGCCGTCGTTGCGATGGGCTGTCTTGCGGCGCTGCTTCTGGGCAAAGGCGTGCGCAGTCGTGCGGCGCTGCTCTGCCTGCTGACGCTGATTTCCTGCCTGCTGCTGCCTAAAGCCTTTGAAACCGCTGTCGGCGCGACAAAAACGCCCAGCAGCGAGTTGATGAGTGTCCCCTGTCAGCAGCTGATGCGCACGGCTGAATATGCGGGCGTCACCGAGGAAGAGCATGATGAGCTTGAAAGCTGGTTTTCCGACCAGACGTATCGCTACCGCTCGCATTGTGCCGACCCGGCAAAGGGCGGCAACTTCACCTTCAGCCGTTATCAGCAGAATCCGAGCGCGTTCTGGTCCATGTATCTGCGCTATGGCGTGAAGTATCCTCGTACCTATCTGGAGGCTTTTCTTGAAAACAGCGTCGGCGTCTGGAATCCGGATGACCGCAGCCATGCGCACAGCCTGAGCACCGAAGAAACGGTCTATATTTATCTGAACACCACCTACCCCTTCGACAGCGAACGCTATCCGATTCAGGCAAAATGCCTGTTGAAACCGCTGCATAAGCTCATCTATGCGTTCACGCATCACGTCCGTCAGGAGAAGTATCCGATTCTCGCCCAGCTCTTCTGCCCGGCGACGTATACCTTTCTGCTTCTGCTGACCGTTCTGCGCCTTCGCAGAGATCGACGCCGCACCTTTGCGCTGGCAACGCTCCCGCTTTGGGGCTTGTGGGCAACGGTTCTCTTCTCGGCTGGTGTGTTCGTCCGCTATGTCTATCCGATTATGGCAGCATCGCCTCTGCTGCTCGCTCTGGCATTCTTTTCCGAAAACAAGCCGTCTTAACCGACGCGTATCGCCTTTTTCATGAAACAGCGATTTCCCCACAGACATGTTCCTTTCCTTCTGCATGATATGCCATACCTGCCGCTCCGCCAAAACGGCGCGGCAGGTTCAGCGGGCTTTATCGCTTCAGACTGTGGACAATAATGATCCCCCGGCGTAGCCGGGGGTTTTTCTTAGACGGGCGTAGCCCTCTGTTACTTGCCACGCGTCACGTCGCGTTGGTACGGTCTGACACTTGCATAGGCTTGTTACTTGCTGCCCGTAAACGGGCTCAACTTACTCAGAAATTCCCCATTGTCAGTTGTTCTCCCGCCTTGTCTTCATCCAACTGATGCTTTATGTACTCCTCGATTTTCTTTGCATTCTTCCCTACTGTATCCACATAGTACCCTCTGCACCAAAACTCTCTGTTCCGGTATTTGTACTTTAGTTCTGGATACTTTTCGTAGATCATTAAACTACTTCTCCCTTTTAAATACCCTACAAAACTTGATACAGATACCTTGGGTGGAATCTTTACTAACATATGTACATGATCTTTACAGACTTCGGCTTCCACTATTTCGATTTTCTTCCAATCACATAGCATCCTTAGTATTTTTCCTATCTCTACTCTCTTTTCCCCGTAGAATACTTTTCTTCTGTACTTAGGCGCAAATACAATATGGTATTTACATTCCCACTTCGTATGTGATAAACTATTCATGTCGTTCATTCGAATGACCTCCTTTTGTTGTCCCTTGTTGCAGTTGCCAGACCGCTTCTTGATTATACAACAAAAGGAGTTTCTTCTTCTACATGATCGCCAAAAGGCTTTTTTTGAACCACTCGCCTAGCGAGTGGTTTTCATTTATACAAAAAGCTATTCTCCCCCCTGAAGGGGAGAATAGCCCTTCCCGCAAATGAAAGAATAGCTGAATTTCTTAATTTTGCTATTCAAGTCAAGTTTGCTCATGTCAACACGCTGCAGCGGGCTTTATGCCCGCTTTTTTCATGCGCGAAAAACCGCGCAGCATCGGTTGCGTGTGCAGAATTTCAATGTTTGGCGGATTTCGGCGGATGAGAAGAGAAATTTACCCCATTTTTTTATTCCCAACCTCTTGACATTCACGCTTGACCGATGTATTATTGTATTAACCACTTAGTACAATAGTACAGGAAAGGAGAAGCCTATGGAATGGCATATTGCCGCCGGACGTCCTGTCTATATCCAGCTCGTCGAGCAGCTCGAACGGGCTGTCGTCACCGGCGTATATCCCCCGGGCGAACGGGTTCCCGCCGTCCGTGATCTCGCCGCACAGGCGCAGGTCAATCCCAATACCATGCAGCGTGCGCTTGCGGAGATGGAATCGCGTGGTTTGCTCGTCACCCAGCGCACGGCAGGGCGCACCGTCACCTCGGATACTGCCTTGATTGCGAAAACGCGTCAGGCACTCGCCGCCTCGCTTGCTCAGGACTTTCTGGCGCAGGCAAAAGCGCTCGGACTTACCCGCGAGGAAATCCTCGCATTGCTTCAACAGGAGGAATAAAACATGACAGCAATCTATACCGCTCATCATCTGACCAAAAAATACGGCGGGCATACGGCTCTGCGCGATGTCAGCTTTTCGATCGAGCCGGGGCGTCTGGTCGGTCTGCTCGGCCCGAACGGCGCAGGCAAATCGACGCTCATCAAATGCTCGATGGGGCTTTTGACGCCGACGTCGGGCGACATCATCATCGGCGGCGTCAAGCCCGGACCGGCATCCAAAGCCATGACCGCTTATCTTCCCGACCGCATGGCGCTCTCCGAAAGCCTGCGCGTGCGCGATGCCGTAGCGATGTTCGCGGATTTCTTCACCGATTTCGATCGGACGAAAGCGCGTGACATGCTGCTTGACCTGCATCTGGATGACAGCCAGCGCATCGGCGCAATGAGCAAGGGCATGCAGGAGAAGATGCAGCTCTGCCTGGTCATGTCCCGTGCCGCAAGGCTCTATCTGCTCGACGAACCGCTCGGCGGGGTCGATCCCGCAGCGCGTGATTATATTTTGAACACGATCCTGCGCAATTACAACGAAAACGCCGCCGTCGTCCTCTCGACGCATCTCATCGGCGATATCGAAAAGGCGCTGGATGAGGTTCTGATTCTCAAGGACAACACCGTGATGCTGCATCAGAGCGTGGACGAACTGCGCGAGGAAAAAGGCTGCAGCGTGGATGAGTATTTCAGGGAGGTTTTCAAATGCTGAGCAAATTGATTAAATATGAGCTGAAAGATGCTTCTCATTCCCTCTTCCCCATCGGTCTGGGCATGGCGATTCTGAGCGTGATTTCCGCGCTGATGGTCGGCTCTGCCACGAAGGGATTTGACCTTTCGCGCCTTCCGTTCTATCCGCTGCTGAGCGGCTTGGTCGGGCTGCTGACGTTCATCTGCGTCATCGCGGTGGTGGTCATCTGCCTGATGTCCAACGTCGGCAGCTTCTACCGCATGCTCGGTCATCGGGGCTATCTGGAAATGTCCCTGCCCGTGACCATCCATCAGCACATCGCGGCGAAGCTGATTTCCGCCGTGCTGACCACCCTGCTGACCCTCATTTTCCTCAACCTGTGCGGCTTTGTCATCGTTCTGCCGAATCAGCCCGCCAACTGGTTCAGCACCATGCTCGGCGAAGGGCTGAACATGCTGCAAAACACCCCGATTAGCTTCATGCTTCTGCTCGTCCTCTTCCTGCTGGCAGGCGTAGCGATGTTCTATCTGCACACCTATCTGTCCTGCGCCATCGGCGGCTTTTTCCCGCAGCAGCGCAAACTGGCGAGCATCATCACGTTCTTCATTCTGCAATTCGTCGCGCAGGTGCTTTTCCTTCTGGTCGTCTCTTTCGCTTTCTCGCATATGGAATCGCTGGTTGACGCTCTGGGGCGTTTCGCCATCGACATTCTGAACAGCACCGACGGCGAATGGAAGATCTTCTATGGTTCGCTGACCGGCGTTGTGGTGATTGAAGTCCTGATTGACGCGGTGCTGTGGTTCATCACGCGGACGATTCTGGTCAAGAGCCTGAACCTGCCGTAAGGCTGTTCCGCGGCTGAAACGGCTTTCTCCGGTGAAGGCGCGTGGGTTCACGTTCTGAATCCGCCCGTTCTTTTCTTCAAGAGCCGATCACGCAGTCGGCTGGGTACAGTTTTCCATACAACAGGAGGCTGTCAAGCTTAAACCGAACATTTCAAGAAACAAATATCTAAGCATTCGGGAATATGATATGGGGCTTTGCCCCATCGCCCCACCAAAGGGCTTTCCGGTCGCCCTTTGGAAACCTTCGGGCGCAAATACTTAGTTTTATTCTTGAAATATCGGTGCTGTTAGCTTGACAGCCCCCTGTTTATTCGATTTTAAGCACAGCCTGCACCGCTGTGTCCACGCCTTTTTCAAAATCGGAAAGCGTCTGCGGAATCAGGATATCCGGCTCGACAGGCTTGTGCGGCGCACCGTTCGCAAAATCCTTCGTTGAATACATCAGATAGAGCGTGTCCTTCAAATTCACCGCATTCAATTCGCCAAAGCCGATCGTACCGCCGGTCGTTTCCCCGACGAGCGTTGCGCCGATTTCCCGCAGATCCTCCGCATTCATCACCGCGGAAGAGAACGTTCCCGCGCCGATCAGCGCGAAAAGCCGGCTTCCCTGCTCCTCGTATTTTTGAAGAAGCTGAATCAGGGGCTGAATGACGCTGCTGTCCCCGCCGCCGTTGTGACGCAAATCGACGATGATTTTTTCCGGCGCAGACGTCAGCTGAGCGTCAAGCGCCGCGGCAAAGTCCTTCATCGGCATGTTCTCGTCGTTCGTGCATTCGTTGTACTGGATAAACAGCGTTCCCGCCTCCGCCAGCGTTGCGCGGTATGTGCCGCGCTGCAAGAGCGTATCCGCCAGCGGAAGGATGGTCGATGTGTCGTAAGCGTATTCGGTCAGACTTTCAAAGGCGACCGTCTGCTTCTCCCCGTCCATCGGGTTTTCAAGCGTAACCTTGACAGCGTCCATCGAATCCGTCGCGCCGATTTCCCTGAGCAGAGCAAGCATGCACAAATTTCGCGCAGTCTGCGTTCTGCGGCATCCTTCCGTTTCGAAGCTGATGTAGGCAGAGAGTGCCGTTTCGACTTCTTCAATCGGCATATCGCCGATGGCGGCGATCGTCCATCCCAGATAGGGCTTCGCGCATTCCTGCCCCTGAACGATCACATATTTTCCCTCGACCGCCATCACAAAATACGGCGTGCGAACATTATACCATGCCCCGTCGAACAGCTGCGTATGCTCATCCTTCAAAGATGCAATCCATCGGCACAGCGCAAAGCCCGCTTCTCCCTGTTCCTCCAGCTCGTCCCAATTCTGCGTCAGCGCTTCCGCCTGCGCATCAAACGCCTCTTTCGTGATATTCGTGTAAGGCGCGGGATGATTGGCTCGAAGCGTATCCGCCACAATCTGCGGTATGCCTGCCTGCGCCTTTGCGCCGCCCGACAGCAAAAGCATCGCCGCCATCAGCAGCCCTGCAAACCCATTTGTCTTTTTCATGTTGTTCCTTCCTGACGGCTTGCGAATCCAGCCGCGCTTATAAATCGTCGCTGCTCACACCGCCGCCATAGCGTTTGAGGATGTACTCACCCTGCTCGTTCTTCTCATAGTCAAAGCCGTAGCTGCCCGTTTTTCCATTCAGCTGATAGGTCAGCGTCACGATGACGCGGTCTGCGCCCGTCGTTTTGCACGCGACGCCCGTCTCTGTCACGGTCGCATCCGGAAACGCATCGGTGAATGTCTTGACCGCCATCTCCCGCACGACCGGAACAAAGCTCCAATCTCTGCTTGCGCTCCCGCTCTGCGGCGTATCCAGCTGTTCGCTCTTGAGTTTTTCGCCGACCTCGTGCAGCGTGCCTTCGATTTTCGTGCATCCCGAAAGCGTGATGACCAGCGCCGCAAGAAGCATCGCGCAAATGATCTTCTTCATATTTATTTTTCTCCTTTTATCCCCACGCCTTTTTCAGCGCTTCCAGCCCCTGACGTATGGCTTCCTCGTCCATGCCGGAAAAGCCCAGCAAGACGACGCGGTTCGCCTCGCCCGTTCCCTGCATCACCGCGTAATCGCACAGCCGCGTCAGGTGGACGCCTACCCGCTCTGCCAGCGGAATCAGCTCGCCTGCTGCCGCCCGTCCGCCCGCTTTGAGCAGCACGTGAAGCCCCGCGCCGCAGGGCGCGACTTCGCCCAGCTCCAGCTTTTTCGCCGTGTCGGTCAGCGTTTGCAGCCGCGCCCGATAGACGACGCGCATCCGCGCAATATGCCGCTCCAGATAGCCGCCTGCGATAAACTTACGCAGGGTTTCCTGTTCAAAGCCCGGAACGGTACACGCCGCGTGCATCGCCCGATAGCGCGGCACAAGCTCCATCGGCAAAACCATGAAGCTCAGGCGCAGTCCCGGCGCAAGCGTCCGCGAAAACGTGTTCATATAGACGACCTGACTGCCGCCCTCCATCGCACGGAGAGCCGGCGCGTTGGCGCCGCTGAAGCGGAACTCGCTGTCGTAGTCGTCCTCCAGAATATAGCCACCGGTTTCCCGCGCCCAGCGAAGCAGCGCTTCGCGCTGACCGGTCTGCATCTCCTCGCCGGTCGGGAACTGATGGGTCGGGGTGACATACGCCGCGCCCGCGCCGCCCGCATACAGCGACCGGATGTCGATCGCTCCATCGCAAAGCGGCGTCGGCACAATCCGCGCACCGCTGGCGACCAGTATGCGCCGCACGCGGGAATAGCCGGGGTCTTCCACGGCAAAAAGGCGTTCGCGCCCGATGAGCGAAACGAGCGCGGAAACCAGCACCTCCGTTCCCGATCCCAGAACGATGGCGTCCGGAGAGACATCCACGCCGCGCATCCTGTGCAGATAGCCGGCAATCTCCCGGCGAAGCGCCGCGTCGCCCTGCGGGTCGCCGGAGAGCAGCAGGGTCGTGCTTTGCTCGCTGAGTACCTCGCGCATCAGCCGCGCCCACGTCGCGTAGGGAAAATGCCCCGCATCTGCCGCGCCCGTTCCGAAATTCCAGCGGACGGGCGGCTTTTCGGTTTGCTGTGTCTCTGCCGCCGCAAACGGCTGGCTGAGGGCATAGATGCCGCTTCTGGGGCGGCTTTCGCATCGCCCTTCGCTGATGAGCCGCGCATACGCCGCTTCAACCGTCGCCGTGCTGATGTTCAGATGCGCCGCCAGCTCACGCTTGGAGGGCATGCGTTCGCCCGGGCGGATGCTGCCGCGTTCCATGTCCCCGCGCAAGGCGGTATACAGCTGCTCGGTCAGCGTCGTGCGGCTGCTTGGATCCAGATTGCAGGTGAACATCGTTATCCTTCCACCTCACAGTGCGCCCATTCCCGTACATGATCCCACGCGACATAGAAGCCCGCGCCATGGCTGCAAAAAACGCTTCCCGGCGGGTTCTTTGTGTCGGCAAGCGGATCATATCCGCTCTTTTTGACGATTTCCTCTTGATTTCTGCATGGCTCATAACGCCAAAAGCCCGACATGAGCCGCCCGTGTCCTCTTGTGGACGCGGCGAACTTCGTCGGATAATCCCAAAACATCGCCGCCGTGCAGCTTCCCGTCAGCGTCACTTCATCTTCTTCCGTTTCCGGTGCATCCAGCTGTGCGCCGATGCGCAGAAGCTCCCCCGTCACGCGGCTGAGCGCTTCCAGCGGCATCGCCAACTCAAACCGCACGACCGGTTCGAGCAGCACATTGTCCGCCTGCATCAGCGCGTTGCGAATGGCGCGGCAGGTTGCTTCGCGGAAATCGCCGCCTTCCGTATGCTTGAGATGTGCGCGTCCCGCAATCAGGCGAATCCGCACATCCGTCAGCGGGCTTCCGGTCAGCACGCCGGGATGCGTCCGCTCAAAGACATGCGTTTCAATCAGCCTCTGCCAGTTGAAGTCGAGCGTATTGGGCGGGCAATCCGCCGAGAACGTGATGCCGCTCCCGCGCTCCCCCGGCTCAAGGCTCAGCCACACCTCCGCATAATGGCGCAGAGGCTCATAATGCCCGATGCCGATGACGGGCGCATCGATCGTCTCCTGATACAGCACATGCGGGGGAAGCATGCGAACCTCGTCGCCAAAGCGCGTCTTGAGCAGCGTTTCCAGAATTTCAATCTGTACCGCGCCCATCACGCCGACGGATACGCCGCCTTCTTCCGGCGTGACCGCCAGCAGCGGGTCTTCCTCCTCCAGCTCACGCAAATGGGCGAGCAGCGCCGTGATATCCAGCGGCGGCACGGGTTCCACCCTGACGCTCATCAGCGGCACAAGCTCCGCGCTGTCTTTTGTCAGCTCTGCGCCGATGCGTTCTCCGGGGCGGACATCCAGCCCCGCAACCGCCGCCGTCCTTCCGGCAGAAAGCTCGCCGAGCGTCGTCAGCTTGCCGCCCTGCGGCAGCATCAGCGCGGAAACCTTCTGCGTGCCGCGTGCCGTGTTGACCTCGTCCCGCACGCGCAGAACGCCCGCCGTCGCCTTGATATAGGCATAGCGGACGCCGCCGACGCGCCGCACGCGGTAGACCTGACCGGCAAACGGCAGACTTTCCCGGCTTGCCCAATCCGTTTTGCAGAGCGCGGCAATCGCCCGCATCAGTTCATCCACGCCCGTTCCCGTCAGCGCACTTCCCGCCAAAACGGGAAACAGCGCACCCTTTAAAAAAGCACGGTGCGCTCCATCCAGATAATCTTCTCTTTTTGCGCAATCGGAAAAATGCGCTTCCAAAAGCGCTTCATCCCTCGCGGCAAGCTCTTCTTTCAGCGCATCTGCGTCCGCGCCGGTCATCAGCACACAGTCGCCGCTGAGCAGCCGCTGCATCTGCGCCGTCACCCGCGCCGCATCCGCGCCTTCCCGGTCGGTCTTGTTGAGAAAGATGAGCGTGGGAATGCGCTTCTTTCTGAGCAGTTTGAAGAGCGTCACCGTGTGGCTCTGCACGCCCTCCACGCAGGACACGACCAGCAGCGCCGCATCCAGCACACAGAGCGCACGCTCCATTTCGCCGGAAAAATCGACATGCCCCGGCGTGTCCATCAGCGTGACAAAGAGCGGCTCTTTGCTGTCTGTATGCCACTCAAGCGCAGCCTGTTCGGTAAAAACCGTAATGCCTCGTGCGCGTTCCATCGGATCATCATCCATAAACGCGTCGCCGTGGTCTACGCGTCCGCAGGTTCTGATCACGCCCGAGCGGCAGAGCATCTGCTCGCAAAGGGTCGTCTTGCCCGCATCAACGTGCGCCGTCACGCCAAGGGTCAGGTTCATGTCGTTTCCTCCGCCGGTTCGCTGTCCTGCTTTGCGTTTTCGTCCTCTTCGCGTATCCTTTCAAGAACCGCGTTCACAACCTTTTGCTCATGGCGGGTGAACTTGCGCCCCTTCAGATACGCCTGCGCCATCTCCGGTCTGCGCCGCAGGGTGATATACAGCGATTCGCTCATCTGCCAATCGACAATATGCGCATGGTTGCCGTTGAGCAGCGGTTCCGGAACGGTCATCCCTTCAAATTCACGCGGGCGGGTATACTGCGGATATTCCAGCAGACCGGAGGAAAAGCTCTCCGTCTGTGCGCTTTCCTCGCATCCCAGCACGCCGGGAACCAGCCGCGCCACGCAATCCACCAGCACCATCGCCCCCAGCTCGCCGCCGGTCAGCACATAATCGCCGATGGAAATCTCTTCATCGATGCACAAATCGAGCGCCCGCTGATCCACGCCCTCGTAATGCCCGCAGAGCAGAATCAGTTCATCCTCTTGGGCAAGCTCTTCCGCCTTCTTCTGCGTCAGCGTTTCTCCCCGCGGGGAAAGGTAGATGCGGCGCACGTTCTTTTTGTCGCCCTGCACATCGCGCACGGCGTCCACGATTGGCTGCGCCAGCATGACCATGCCCGCGCCGCCGCCAAAGGGCGCGTCGTCCGTGTTATGGTGCTTGTTTTTTGAATAAGCGCGGATATCGACCTCGCGGATCTCCATCAGCCCGGCTTTCTCCGCACGCCCCAATATGCTGGTATGCAGCGGCGTGAACATTTCCGGAAACGTCGTCAGGATGGTGATCTTCATGGTTCCTCCGTCTTGTTCTCCGTCGAAAGGAGCGTCATTTCCTGCTTTGCCATCTCTTCCAGCACGGCATACATCTTCTCTTCCTGCGTCGCGATTTCCAGAATCTCAATCTCGCGCAGGGTAAAGGTTTCTTCCTCCGCCTCGCGTCCGAAGAAATCCATCAGGCGCAGCTTGAGCCTCAGCCCGTTCGCCTCCACCACTCTGCCGGTAACCATATCGTCGCCCATGATGACGGAAACGATATCCCCGCGCTCCTTGCACGCCAGCAGCACGCTGAGCATCAGGTCGGTATCCTCGGCGGGCGCCTGCGTAAAAAAGCAGCGGTGGTGCTGCTTGTGGTACGCCATCAGCATCGCCAGCCGCTGTTCATATTCCTCGCCCGCAAGCACCTGAATGACGTCCTGATTGCGGCGCACGCGCCAGCCGTCAATCTGCCCCCACGGGGACAGATCACACATCAGCACATGCTGTCCGTCCACCGCTTCCACAAAGCCCGCGGAGAATCCTTCCGGATCCTCCGGATCGGTATAGACGGACGCCAGCGCCCCCTGCGCCGCCAGTATCCTGAGCAAATATACCATATAACCGTTGGTCATAGTCTACCCTTTCAAAACCCTTAATACCGTCTCATCGGCAGATAGAACCGTCTGTTTCCCCAGATATCCACGATCATCACGCAGGGTTCGCCCGCGCAGACGGGCATTTCCAGCGTTGCCGCCAACGCGGGCGTCGCAACGCTCCTCGCACTCAGGGCGCACCGCCTGTATACATCGCCCTGCACAAAGCCGCAGCTCCACTGATCGACGGCGTCCATTCCGTTGATGCCCGCCGCCTGCGCCTTTTCGCTTTCAAAGCTGATGAGCCGAACCGTATAGGACGTAATGGCAGGGAAAACCTCCGCTTCCACGCGGCAGTCGTCCTCGCCGCACGGCGCTTCAACCTCAAACGCATAATCCAGCGCCTGCCCCGCCGTGCCTTGGGAAAGACGCTTGCCCGCCGTCGCAATGGCGAGCGAACTTTGGTCTACGCAGAGAAAACGCCTGCCCAGATTCGCCGCCGCAACCGCCGACGTTCCGCTTCCCGCGAACAGGTCGCAGATGAGGTCGTCCTCCTGAGAGGAACAGCTCACGATGCGCTCAAGCAGCTTCAGCGGCTTCTGCGTTTCGTATCCGGTGCGCTGAGGATCCTTCTGCTGCAAATGGCTGATATCGTCCCAAACATCGCCGGGATAGGCAGGCTCATCGTCATAATAGCGATATTCCTTGCCGCCGGATACGATCGAGCGATAACTGCGTCCGTTTTCATCCACAGCGCGGCGCATGTGGTTGCTTCTGGATTCATTCCGCGCAACCGGCACCGCCTTGAGGTTGAAGTAATACGACTTGGATCGGGCATAGAACAAAATCACGTCATGCTTGCGCGGGAAGTAGCTCCGTGCGCGTCCGCCCGTCTGATAGCTCCAGATGATCTCGTTGAGGAAATTATTTTCACCGAAAACCTCATCCATCAGCAGCCGCAGATGCGCATACATCCGGCTGTCGATATGCAGGAAGATGGTTCCCTCTTTTTTGAGCAGCTCCCTGGACAACGTCAGCGTCTCGCGCATCATCGTCAGATAGTGGCTGCGATCCTCCCATCGATCGTCATAGGCAGGCAGATTCAGGCTCGGCGAACCGGTGCGGTATCCCTTTTCGCCCACGCGTGCCTTCATCTCAAACTGTTTTCCCGTGTTAAACGGCGGATCCAGATAAATCGTTTGAACCTGACCTTTGAACCGAGCCAGAAGCTTTTGACCGTCTTCCGGCATTTTCGCCTGTATCAGCGTACCCCTGCTTTCCCGGCAAGCATGCCTTTCTGCGGCGCAATGGATATATGTGCAGGGCATAGCCTCCACCTTCCTTAATCGCGATAACGCGTAGCTTTCTTCTGAATGGTATACGATGTGCCTGATTCACAGACACGTTCCCTAATATAGTATTATACTGTGTTTTTCCTTTTTTTACAAGAGGCGGCAACGAATGCCATGCGGGTTTTGTGGACACGAGGCTAACCCTTTTTGACACCAATGTCCCCTTCGAACGCCCATGCCGCATCTTGCGCCGCATCAGGCAGCGTGTTATAATATATTTTTAGGCTTAGATTGTCATTGTTTTAAAGGTTGACACTCGGAGGCTTTGCCCCTGCTCCCGGCAGGGAACCTCTTTTCCTGCACCTGTTTCGCTGTCAGGCGCTGTTTTTTCAATGCACGCCCAAGGAGGTCTTTTCATGTCAAACGCCATTCTCCGCGCCCGCGAGCTGCTGGGCGACCTCACGCCGCTGAAAACCGACTGCGGACGCCTGTGCGGCGGCGCATGCTGTCAGGGCGATGAGCAAACGGGCATGCTGCTCTTTCCCGGTGAAGAGCGCAGCTTTGAAAACTGCGATTTCGGGCATGTGATTCCGGCGAACTTCTCCCTCGCCGGCAGAGACGTGCAGCTCTTTGTCTGCTCCGGGCATTGCCGCCGCGAAAGCCGCCCGCTCGCCTGCCGCCTGTTCCCGCTCTTCCTTCGTTTCCGCAAGGATGGCTCGACACGCATCCGCATGGATCCCCGCGCTTTCAGCGTCTGTCCCTTGTGCGATTACGGGATGGATGCGCTGCACGACGCGTTCATTTCCGCTGCACGATGCGCCTACGACGCGCTGCTGGAAGACGCCGACTGTGCGGCGTTCCTCAAAGCGCTGGATGACGAACTGCGGCTTTAATCGCTTATTTACAGCACAACGCTTGCCGTATAGCCGCCCGACGTTCCCAAATAGAGCGTGCCGTTGGCGATGGACGCCGATTCATACGCGGCGTTCAGAAGCGTCGTCGCGTTTTCGCCGTTCACATCGCAGGTCATCACGCCTTTGTTCGTCAGTTCAATAACCTTTTGCCCATAAACGAGCAGACAGGTCGCCCCGTCGCGCCGAATGGTCGCGCTCTGCCCGTTCATCACGCGGACGATCGAGCCGCCCGAGCGCACCAACAACGCCTGACCGCACTGAACCGCCTGATCCGCCGCGCCGCTGTAAAGCGTCGTCTGCTGTCCCGTCGTGATGGAGAAGGATACCACGCCGTCCTGCGTGACGCAGAGCAGCGCATTCCCCTGCACATCGAGCGAAAAATCGCTGACGCCGGTCATCAGCTCGCTTTCTTCTCCGGAAAGCGTACGCTCCTTGAGCGCCGCGTTCGCATCCAAAATATACATCACGCCGTCATGCAGCGCAAATTTTAAGACGATGCCCGCACGCAGAAGCACTTCGCGGTTTCCGCTCTGCGTGTTCAGCCGAATGACGCAGTCCTCTCCCCCGTCGCTGGCGACATAGTAAAGCTTTCCGTTCGTCAGATGCAGAAAGCGCGGCACATCGCGTGAAAGCAGGCTTGCGGACGCGCCGTTATAGGGACGCTTGACCAGCATGCCGCCCTGCGCGGCGTCCGCACCGTACAGCGCGTTTCTGTCGCTGACAACGATGCCGCCGCCCGCCAGACTCGCCTGATATGCACCGTTCAGGCGGTATTCCTCGTTCTGCCGACCGCTGTTGTCCGCAGACTGGTGCGCAACCTGCGCCGTGACCGCGCTGCTGGCATACAGTCTGGATTGTGTGCCGCTGCCCGCCGCGCCGTCTGCCGTCAAGCCGTTCGCCTGCTGAAACTGGCGGACGGCTTGTTCTGTTGCGCTGTCATAAACGCCGCTTACAAAAGAGGCGGACAGGTAGCCCAGTGCCGCCAGCCGGCTTTGCACCTGTCTTACCTGTTCGCCGCTCATGCCCGCCGTCAGCACGTCGGATACCACGACGGTATCCGATGCGCTGCTCAGCTTGTCTCCGACGCGCACGCCGTTGGCATCCAGCGCGTCGTTTGAATAGATCAGTTTGAGGGACTGCGGACCTGCCGCGCCATCCACCTTCAGGTTGTTCATTCTCTGGAAAGCCTTGGTCGCGTCAACGGTCGTCTGTCTGAATCTGCCGTTCACTTCTTTGCTGTTCAGATAGCCCAGCTCGGCGAGCCGCGCCTGATACTGGCGGACGTTTGCGCCCTCGCTCTCCCACTGGATGACCGTGGTCGTATCCGGAACGCTGGTCGGCTCAACGTAGTTTCCGCCGGTGCCGCCCGTGCTTTCCGAACCGGATGCGCCGAAATACGCGCTGTAAGAAACCGCGCTGCCGCTGTACAAAACAGAGAGCGTTCCAGTGCCCGCGATTCCGTCCGCCGTGAGGCCATTTGCCTCCTGAAAGAGCTTGACCGCCCGTTCCGTACCCGAGCCGAACTGCCCGTCCGGCGTGCTGCTCAGATAGCCCAGCGAAACCAGATACCGCTGCATAATCTGCACCTGATCGCTCTTGTCGCCGCGGCGCAGAACCGTATAGCTTCCGGAGGGAACGCTGCTGTCGTCGTCGTCATCCGGAATCGGCGTGATATCCGGCTCGACATAGCCGCTGCTTCCCGCGGAAACGGCGCCGGAGCTGTTCAGCTTGTTCATCGTGCCCTTGCCCGCGATGCCGTCCGCGCCCAAGCCGTTGGCACGTTGGAACGCCATAACTGCCGTGGTCGTTTCGCTTCCGAATCGTCCGTCGATTCGCCCGCTGTAATAGCCCAGCTCAAAAAGCCGCGCCTGAAGGTTGTATACGCCCTCGCCGCTGTCGCCTTCGCGCAGGGTGCCGTTCGTGCTCGGCGCCGCCGTCGCGGTCGCCGCCTTGCAGCTGCCGCTGAGCTTTTTGAGCGTTGTCGCGCCCGCCGTGCCGTCCGCTGTCAGGTTGTTGTTTCTCTGGAAAGCCGTCAGTGCGGTCTGCGTTTCCGTTCCGAATACGCCGTCCGCGACGCCGCTGAGGTAATTCAGCTCAATCAGCCGTTCCTGCAAGGCATAAACGTCGTTGCCCGTCATGCCGACGGTCAGCGTGCGCGTCTGATCCGGGTTGGCGGTCGTCACAGGGCTGGCGGCATATTTCGCATTGGCGGAATAGAGCTTCGTCTGCGTTGCACTGCCCGCCTGTCCATCGGCGCTCAGCCCGTTCGCCCGCTGGAATGCCTTGACCGCCGACGCCGTCGTCGAGCCGTAAATGCCGTCCACGCCGCCGGAATAGTAGCCCAGCTCTGCCAGACGTCCCTGCAATTTGCGAACTTCCAGCCCGGATGCGCCGCTCTTGAGCAGCACATAGGTGTTTTCCACCGTGCTTGCGCTGACCGTTTTGGGCTGTGCGGAGGAAGAATAGAGCTTATCCTGCGTCGCACGCCCCGCAATGCCGTCCGCCGTCAAGCCGTTTCGGCTCTGGAACTCGGTCACGGCGCTCTGCGTCGCGGTCGAGTATTTGCCGTCCACCATACCGGAATAATAGCCCAGCTCAACCAGACGCGCCTGCAAATCGCTGACATCGTTGCCCGTCGAGCCGACGCGCAGGACGGGATAACCCGCATTGTAATCCTGCGTAGAGGTCGCCCAGCTCTGCGCACCGGGCGCAGCGGTTGCAGCCGTGCGCGGCGTAGTCGTCGGCAGGCTTCCGCTCGACCAATCTTCCCATGTGCTTTGGTCGCTGGCGCTCCAAGTATCCGGCGTGGGCGTCGGCGTCGCCTTCGGCGCAGGCGTCGGCGTGCTCGTCGGCAGGGACTGCACCGTACCGAACGGAACCGTTCCGTTGGAGATTTCAAGCGGATCGAGCGTCGGGTCGGGCTGAATGAAGCAGCCCGTCATCGTCGCCAGCATTCCCGCCAGCATGACGCCAAGCAACGCCTTTTTGACGGATTTTCTCACGTTCAATCCTCCTCTCCCCGCAGAATCGCGTCCACCTCATCCAGTGAGCGAATGTCATAGGCAATCGGCAGACCTTTATCGTTTTTCAAGCCCTTCGGGTTAAACCAGCAAGCGTCAACATCCGCGTTCTTTGCCGCCGCGATGTCGCTGGAAAGCGAATCGCCCAGCATCAGTGCGCGGCGTTTATCCGCCACGCCTGCCAGCTCCATCGCCTTTTCCAGCATCAGCGGATCGGGCTTTGCCGCGCCGACCTCAGAACTGATGACCAGACCGGAGATCAACGGGTTCAGCTCGCTTTTTGCCATGCGGCTGCGCTGAACTTCGCTGATGCCGTTGGTCACGATGATGACCGGAACCCGTTTGCTCCAGCGCTCGACTGCCTGCACCGCGCCGGGCAAAAGCACGCTTTGCTGACCCAGCGCATCAACAAATGTGTCGCACATTTTCTGTGCATCGCCCGTTTTGCCGATTGCTTTCAGGAAATCCTCAAACCGGCGCACACGCAGAACGCTCTGCTCGATTTTTCCCAGTTCAAGCTGTTTCCAAAGCCCCTCGTTGATTTTCGAGTAAATCCGGAGCAGCTCAGGCGTTGCGCTGAAACCCGCCGTTTCGCAAACGATGGCAAAAGCATTTTCTTCGGCTTTGGTAAAATCAAAAAGCGTATTATCCGCATCACAGAGCAGCACGTCGTAGCGCATGAATCGTTTTCTCTCCTATTCTATCCATCCAAGATGTGATGGTTTTATTGTATCACATTTTCCGCACAAAGAAAAGCGGCGCGAAAGCCTTTCCGCCTCCGCGCCACTGGGAATGATTTCTTATTCTTTCTTTTTAAATCCACCATTCAGGCGTCAGCTCGCCAAGCGTAACGATGCGCCCCGATTCATAATCGAGCATAATCTCCACATCGCGATACGTTTTCGGCATGAGCTGGGTCATCATCTCGCGGCACGCGCCGCACGGCGGCATGGCTTTGCCATCCCAGTTTACGGCGATCACGCGGCGAATTTCGCTCTCTCCGTGGGTGATCATATTGAAAATAGCGTTTCTCTCTGCGCAGATGCCCAGCGTACACGCGCTATCCACGCAAACACCGACATAGATTTTTCCCGAACCCGCTTCAATCGCCGCCGCAACGCCGCCTGCTTCCATCATCTCGGAAACCTTGCGCGGATTCAGCACGGCTTTTGCCGCATGGTACAGCTCCGTCCAAACCGCATCCACTTTACGCATCCTCCAGCAGGTCGCTTCTGCTTCCGGAAACCAGATCGATATTCTCATAGCGATCGGGATCGTCAATCAACGCGCTGAGTCCGTGCGCCACGCAAAGATCCGGCTCATCGGCAAGCGTCGTGCGGATTCTGAGCTGGTCGCTGATGACGCCGTCCAGCCCGAAGAGCTGTGCGCCGCCGCCGCTGAGCGTGATGCCCTCGTCGAAGATATCGCTCGCCAGTTCGGGCGGTGTGCGCTCGATCATCCTGTGAAGCGCATTGATGAGGTCGCGGAGCGGCTCGTCAAGCGCCTCGATCATCTCTTCGGAATTGACCGTCACCGCACGCGGCAGACCGGAAACCAGGCTTCTGCCGCAGGCGTCCATCTCCAGCTTGACGCCGCGCATACGGGCAGAGCCGATATCGATCTTCAGCTCTTCCGCCGTTCTCGAACCGATCAGCAGGTTATGCTTTTTGCGCAGGTAATCGCTGATGGCATCATCGAAGCGGTCGCCGCCGATATTCAAAATATCCCAAACGATCTGATGACCGAACGAAAAGACGGACACATTCGTTCTTCCGCCGCCGATATCGATATTCATGCGTCCATACGGCTGGTCAATGCGCATACCTGCGCCGATTGCGGAGGCAACGCCTTCATCAACCGGCACAACGCTGCGCACGCCCGCATCGACCAACACATCCACCAGCGTCTGCTGTTCACTGGGCGCCATGCCGCCGGGCAGCGCCAGAAGCAGCTTCGGGCGGAACGCCGCACGCTTACCGACAACCTTACGCATGCAATACCGCAGCATTTTACTGACCAAGTCAAAGCTGCGGATGCGTCCGTCGCGGAGCGGGCGCTCGACGATCAGCCCGGCGGGGGTTCTTCCGTACATACGGCGTGCTTCCTCGCCGACAGCGACCACATTACGGGTCTGCCTGTCATAAGCGACATAAGCCGGTTCGCTCAGCACGATTCCCTTTCCCCGGACGACAATATGAAGGGTCGATGTGCCCAAATCCATTCCCAGTTCATCAACGCCAAACATTCGTTGTACTCCTTTTTCTCCATTAGGTACTCTCTCCGCCGGGCCGGGCGTGGTATCCACAGCATTCCGTTCAAGCCGGTGGCTTGATCACAGCGCGGTCAAAAGAGTTTTGCATATCTTCTTCGTGTAGCTTCTCCGCCGCGCAGATGGCGTTCTGCCTTATTGCGTGCCAGCACAGCGGAAACCTCTTTATAAAGCGGTGCGGACAAATCCGAGAGCCGCGTTTCCATATCCTTATGCACAGTCGATTTAGAGACACCCATCACATCAGCTGTCTTTCTTACCGTAGCGCCCGTCGCGGCGATATATTCCGCCTCCAGCAGCACCCTGCGCTCGATCGCCTGATTCACGCGCATCCCCCCAGACAGTCTTGGCAATCCGGGCTATCCTATGCGGGAAAACGCGTTTCTTGACATCCTTAACCCTATTATCATATCGCAGGGCAGGAAAATCGTCAAGGGGACGATTGGGGAAAACGGCGGTGTGAAGCGATTCGTGAGACGGTTTTTTTGGGGCTTTGCCCCAAACCCCACCAAGAACCTGAGGTTCTTGGATTTCCCGCTACGCTATCGGCGTACGACATGGGGCTTTGCCCCAAACTCCACCCAAGAACCTGAGGTTCTTGGATTTTCCGCTACGCTGTCTCTTTGCGACAGCTGATGGTTGACGGAATACGACATGGGGCTTTGCCCCATACCCCACCAAGAACCTGAGGTTCTTGGATTTCCCACTACGCCGTCGCTTTGCGACAGCGGACGGCTGTTCAGGCATCAAAAAACCTCTCCGGCAGTCGGAGAGGTCAGCTTATTCAAAATACCCCAGTGCCTTTTCTTCATCGCCATCGTAAAGCACGCGCATCAGCGCCAGACCGCAAGCGGGCGCGGTCTGCCCGAGAGCCAGACGGTCTCCGGTTTCAATGGCTTTTGCAATACAGCCCATCTCACGTTTACCCATACCGACTTCCATCAGCGTGCCGGCGATGATGCGAACCATATTATACAGGAATCCATCGCCCAGCACCGTCAGCACAACATCGTCGCCGCATCGCCTGACCTGTGCGCGATAAAGGGTGCGTACCGTGCTTTTTGCAACGCTTCCGCTGGCGGCAAATGCCGCAAAATCGTGCTTTCCGCAAAGGCTCTGCGCCTCTGCGTCCATCTTTTCGGCATCCATGAGAACCGGCACATGCGCCTTATACTGTCTGCCGATGGCGCACATCTGCCGCTGGTTATAAAACGTATAGCGATAAACCTTTCCGCAGGCGGAAAAACGGGCATGAAAGCCATCCGGCGCCGCCGCGCTCTCCCGGATCCGGATATCGGGCGGGAGCATGGTATTCAGCGCAAAGCTCACCTTATCCGGCGGAATGCGGCTCGCGCTGTCAAAATGAGCGCAAAGCCCGAAGGCATGAACGCCCGCATCCGTTCGGCTCGACCCTGTGACGGCAATCTTCTCCCCCGTCAGCCGGGAAAGCGCCTCCTCCAGCGTCTGCTGAACGCTCGGGCCGTTGATCTGCCTCTGCCAGCCGCTGTACGCCGTGCCGTCATATTCGACAACGAGCTTAAAACGCCGCTGTTCCTCGGGCGGATGATCCGCAGGGCTGGGAATGTGGTGGCTTTGCAGCTTAAACTCAGCCAAGGAGTCTGCCCTCCGCAAAGATAACGGCAAGGAACGCCGCCATCGCCATCGCGCCGAACAGATCCAGCTTCGTATACTTCAGCTCGCGCAGGCGCGTGCGGTGGTCGCCGCCGTGGTAGCAGCGGGCTTCCATCGCCATCGCCAGCTCATTGGCGCGGCGGAAGGAGCTGACAAACAGCGGCACAAGCAGCGGAATCATCGCCTTGGCGCGGGCAATGAGGTTGCCGCTCTCAAAATCCGCACCGCGTGCCATCTGCGCCTTCTGAATCTTATCGGTTTCTTCCAGCAGCGTCGGGATGAAGCGCAGCGCGATGGTCATCATCATCGCCAGCTCATGCGCCGGGAAATGAATCTTCTCCAGCGGATGCATGATGCGTTCCAAGCCGTCGGTCAGCTGCACCGGGCTGGTCGTCAGTGTCAGCACAGACGTGCCCATGACCAGGAACACCAGTCTGAGCGCAAAGAAAACCGCGTTATGCAGCGCTTCCCGCGTCAGGGTGAAAAAGCCGAGCGTAAACAACGGCGTTTCGCCCTGCACAAAGAACAGGTTCAGCACAAATGTAAAGATGATGATGAACCGAAGGGGCTTGATGCCCTTGAGCAGATAAGAAAACTTGATGCCCGAAATGCGCACCACGATATACAAAAACAGCAGCGCGATGGCATAGCCCGGCAGATTGCCCACGCAGAACACGCCGACGATATACAAAATCGTCAGGATGAGCTTCATGCGCGGGTCCATGCGATGGATGGCGGAATCTCCGGGGAAATACTGTCCCAGCGTGATATCGTTAAGCATGGCGACCTCCCTTTCCGATGGCGGCTTCAACCGCTGCGCGGACTTCATCCATCCGGTAAATGCCTTCCGGAATGTCGAATCCCTTTTCGCGGAGTTTCTGCGCCAGCTCGACCGCCTGCGGCACATCCAGACCGATGGCACGCAGTTCCTCGCCCTTCGCGAAGACCTCGCGGGGCGTTCCATCCATGACGACGCTGCCGTGATTCATGACGATGACGCGCTCAGCCAGCGCCGCCACGTCATCCATCGAGTGGCTTACCATGACGATGGTCGCGCCGGATTCCCGGTGCAGGTCGCTGATCAGCCCGAGAATTTCTTCCCTGCCTCGCGGGTCAAGCCCGGCGCACGGCTCATCCAGCACGAGCGTCTGCGGCTCCATCGCCAGCACGCCCGCAATCGCGACGCGGCGCATCTGTCCGCCCGAAAGCTCAAACACGGAACGCTCGGCAATCTGATCGTAATCCAGCGCAACGCGGCGCATCGCCGTGCGCACGCGGCGGTCGATCTCCGCCTCGTCCAGCCCCAGATTCTTCGGTCCGAAGGCGATATCCTTCTCAACCGTTTCTTCAAACAGCTGGTTTTCCGGATACTGGAAGACCAGACCGACGCGGCGGCGAATGGCACGCCTGTCCGTATTCTTATCCGCCAGATCCAGCCCATCGACCAGAACGCGTCCGCTCGAAGGCATGATCAGTCCGTTCAGATGCTGCACAAGGGTGGATTTTCCGCTGCCGGTATGACCGATCAGACCGATGAACTCGCCGTCGTTGATCGTCAGGGACACGTCATTCAGCGCCTTCGTTTCATACGGACCGCCCTGCATGTATACATAGTTCAAATGCTCGATGACAATCGACATACTTCCTCCACCATCTCGTCCACAGTCAGCACATCCGCCCGCACGTCCACGCCGTCCGCACGCAGCATATGCGCCAGATCCGTCATCGGCGGTACGTCAAGCCCCAGTGCGCGAACCTGATCCACCTTGGTGAAAACCTCACGCGGCGTTCCGCTCATGGCAATCCTGCCCTCGTCCATGACGATCATATAATCGGCGGTCGCGGCTTCGCTCATGTAGTGGGTAATGATGACGACGCTGATGCCCTCTTCCCGGTTGAGCCTGTGAACCGTATTCATGACCTCGCGCCGTCCGCTCGGGTCAAGCATAGCGGTCGATTCATCCAGAATGATGACATCCGGCTTCATCGCCAGCACGCCCGCGATGGCGACGCGCTGCTTCTGTCCGCCGGAGAGCATGTGCGGCGCTTTCTTGGCGAACTGGCTCATTTGAACCGCGGCAAGCGCTTCATCGATGCGCACGCGAATCTCCTTGGGCGGCACGCCGTTGTTCTCCAGCCCGAACGCGACATCCTCTTCGACGACCGTCGCGACAATCTGGTTATCCGGATTCTGGAAAACCATGCCCGCATGCTGACGGATATCGAAGACGAGATCGTCGTCACGCGTATCCATGCCGACGACCCACACCGTGCCCTCCGAAGGCACATACAGCGCGTTGAAGAGCTTGGCAAGCGTCGATTTGCCGCTTCCGTTATGACCGAGTATCGCGAGGAACTCGCCCTTCTTTACGCGCATGTTCACATGATCCACCGCGTTTTTCTCCGCTTCCGGGTAGGCGTAGCAAAGCTCGCTGGTGATGATGCGGTTATCTTTCAGATTTGACACTGACCATTCCTCCGTGTACTGAAAACAGCGCCCCAAAAACTTCCGTCTTTGGGGCGCTGCAAAAGCATAGCAAATAGATGCCGTCCTCTTCCATCCAGACTATACTGTCGGTTTCGGAATTTCGCCGAATCGAGGGTCACTTGACCCGTCGCGGACTATACCGCCGGTCGGGAATCTCACCCCGCCCTGAAGACTCACTGATTATAGCATAAACATGCTGAAAAGGAAAGAGCAAATTTATCCTTCTGCCCGCTTACTGGTTGAAGGTGACAACTTCCTCTTCCGGCGGCTGAGCCGGCTCAACCTTGGTCACATACAGCACGGGTCCGACGCCCTTATACTGTTTGCGCTCCTCCGCCCTGACCTCAGCGGTGATCATCTGCCACGTCTTGGGCTGGGGAATCGGCTGACCGTTCGCCTTGGCGATAAAGCCGACAAAGCGCACGTCTTCCGCGCAGCAGACCATGCCCATACGACCCGGCACATACTCGTCCTGGCCGATGTTGCGGCCGCGGTAGATATAGCCCTTGAAGCGAACCGTCTTTCCGTCGTAATCCTCAGGATTTTCGGACGCGTCGAGGTAGAAAATGCCGAAATGGCGATCCTCAATCTCAATCACGGGCGCATCCATGTCGTAGGGCGGCGGCATGCCCGCGCCGTAATCCTCGCTGGTTCCGTCGTCGTTTTCAAAATAGAGCGACGCCTGCGGGTTCATGCTGCGCACGTTGCGGTCGCGGATGAGCTGGCGCGTTTCCTCCGTTGCGCGGTTGAAGACGACCATGTCCGCATCGGTGATATGCTGAAGCATGCGCTGACCCATGTTTTTGGCATAGAGGTCAAACGTTTCCGCATTCACCGTCGTGATGATCTGGTAGATTTCCAGCACCTTGGGCGTGCGTCCAATCGCCGCATCCAGATCCCACATGCCGTTCATCTCGATGATCACGCGGTCGGGGTGATGCTTGCGCACGAACGCCCGCAGGGTTTCTTCGTTATATTCGTCCTCGTCCTCGATGCACTCCACGACGCTGTGCGTCTTCTTGAGCATATCGGGTTCGTATTCCGTTTCGCCCTCTTCACACTGAATGATGAGCGTATTCTCATCGCGTGTGAAGCCCGGATCCTGCAATACGCTGGCGATAAAAGAGGTCTTGCCGCTTTCAAGGAAACCGGCAAACATGTAAACCGGAATTGCCATTTTGTTCCTCCGATCAGGCGACGCCGAACAGCTGCGCCAGCTTCTCATCCGCCAGCTTGCTGCCGATTACGCACAGGCGGCCGGTGTAGTCCGCCGGACCCTTGCGGATATTCTGCTCGCCCGGGGTGTAGTCAAAGTGGATCCAGCCGCCGTCCGCGCAGGGCACGATGCCCTTCGCACGCAGAACCATGCCGTACTCGCCGTCATCCAGCTTCGCCAGCATGACAGACAGCTCGTTCTCGCCAAACACGCGAACCGTTTCAACGCCCCAAGAGGTAAACACCTCATCGGCGTCATGTCCGTGATGATGGTGATGATGACCGCAGCTGCAAACGCCGTTCTCATCATAGTGATGATGATGCTCATGCTCATCATGCTCGTCATGGTCATGATGATGCTCGTGCTCATGTTCATCCTCATCCTCGTCATGATGGTGATGATGCTCATCCTCATCCTCGTCATGATCGTCGTGGGCATGATGGTGATGATGCTCATGCTCATCCTCATCCTCATCTTCGTCATGATCATCGTGGTCATGATGATGGTGATGGTGGCAGCACTCGTCCTCATCCTCGTCCTCGTCGCCATGCTCAGCCATGACGACCGCCAGCATATCCTGCGCAAGGTTATGGTCGTCCTGCATCGCGGAGAGGATGGTCTCGCCGCTGATTTCATCCCACGGCGTGGTGATGATACGCGCCTTCGCGTTATGCTCACGCAGGAGCGCAACGACCGCCTCCAGCTTCTCCTGGCTCATGCCCTGCGTGCGGGAGAGCAGGATCGTGCCGGCGTATTCAATCTGGTTGAGGAAGAACTCGCCGAAGTTCTTGACATACATGCGGCACTTGCCCGCGTCCGCGACAGTCACGAAGCTGCCCATGCAGGCTTCCGGAATATCCTTCTCCACGCCTTCGACCGCACGGATGACGTCGGAAAGCTTGCCGACTCCGCTCGGCTCGATGAGGATGCGGTCCGGATGATACTGGTCGATGACCTGACGGAGTGCCTTGCCGAAATCGCCGACCAGCGAGCAGCAGATGCAGCCGGAGTTCATTTCCGTCACCTGAATGCCGGCTTCCTTCATGAAGCCGCCATCGATACCGATCTCGCCGAATTCATTTTCAATCAGAACAACTTTCTCGCCGGAAAGCGCCTCTTTAAGCAGTTTCTTGATGAGCGTGGTCTTGCCAGCGCCAAGGAAACCGGAAAAAATATCAATTTTCGTCATACAGAGCATCTCCTTATGGGGTTACGATTGGGTAACGTTATGTTGTGGCATCGCGCAGCGGATCGTTCTTTTGCCGCAGCCCGATTCCAAACGCATATTGTACACCGTTTTTCGGGAAAAAACAAGGATTTCGGAAGAAAAAACAAGGTTGGTCAAATTCGGGCGACTCCGGTCTCTTTCGCCGCTTTCGCAACGGCAGCGGCAACCGCCGCGCCGACGCGCCGGTCAAACGCCTTGGGGATGATATAATCCGCGCTCAGCTCTTCGTCGGAAACCAGTCCCGCGATGGCATAGCTCGCCGCAACCTTCATCGCCTCGTTGATATCCTTGGCGCGGCAGTCGAGCGCACCGCGGAAAATGCCCGGGAACGCCAGCACGTTGTTGATTTGGTTCTTGTAGTCGCTGCGTCCGCTGCCCACGACAACCGCGCCCGCCGCCAGCGCCTCATCCGGATGAATTTCCGGAACGGGATTCGCCATCGGGAACACGCACGCGCCCGGATTCATGCTCGCCACCATTTCTTTGGAAACGACGCCCGGAGCGCTCACGCCGATGAACACGTCCGCGCCGCGCATGGCATCCGCCAGCGTGCCGGTGATGTGGCGCGGATTGGTGATGCGGCTCATTTCCTCATGCGCCGGGTTCAGCCCCTCCATGCCCTCGCAAATGATGCCGAAGCGGTCAACCATGACCAGATCCTTCACGCCGAGGTTCATCAGGTGCTTGCCGATGGCAACGCCGGCGCTGCCCGCGCCGTTGATCACGACACGCGCCGTTTCCATCGTCTTTCCGACAACCTTCAGCGCATTGATCAGCGCCGCCGCAACGACGACCGCCGTGCCATGCTGGTCATCGTGGAAAACCGGGATATCGCACAGTTCCTTCAGCCTGCGCTCGACCTCGAAGCAGCGCGGCGCGGCAATGTCTTCCAAATTGATGCCGCCAAAGCTGCCGGAGATGAGGTAGATGGTGCGCACAAGCTCATCGACATCCTGCGTGCGCACGCAGAGCGGGAACGCATCGACGCCCGCAAACTCCTTGAACAGCACGCACTTTCCTTCCATAACGGGCATGCCGGCTTCCGGGCCGATATCGCCCAGACCGAGGATCGCGGAACCATCCGTGATCACGGCGACCATGTTGGCGCGGCGGGTCAGCAAAAAGCTCTTGTCATAATCATCCCGAATCGCCAGGCAGGGCTCGGCGACGCCCGGCGTATAAGCGAGAGAGAGTTCTTCGCTGTTGGTAACATGAACACGCGGGGCAATTTCCAGCTTGCCCTTCCACTCATAGTGCTTTTTCAACGCTTCCTGCTTGATATCCATTGCTAACTCCTTTTCCTCGGGGCTGTGCCCCAAACATTCCCAATTCCCGTCCATCATACTTGAAATGCCGCAAAATTTCAATCCCATCAGGCAGGAAAAAGCGCATGAAAATCGAAAACAATGTCTGATATCGATTTTCGTGGAGGTTGATATGAAACTCACTCGTCAGCAGGTGCTTGACCTGCTTATCCGCGCTCAACAAAGCGGACATCTGCCTGATGACGGCGTCACTTCTCTGTTCGTCAGCCAGAGCCGCGGCAAGCCCGTTCAGCTTGCCGTCACCGTTTCCGGCGAAAAGATCAGCGTGCGCCAGAGCAGGATTCCGTTTTCCAGACCAATGGTCTTTTCTTTATCCGAACTGAATCAAAACGTATCATTTCGAGAGGAGAATCTTTAAAATGAGCAATTTCAGTTACTATACCCCGACCCACGTCTATTTTGGGCGCGGAACGCAGAATCAGGTCGGTGAGCTTGTCCGCGCTCAGGGCTGCAAGAAGGTTCTGATCCATTACGGCGGACAGAGCGCACGCCGCAGCGGTCTGCTCGATCAGGTTGAGGCGTCGCTGGACGCGGCAGGCGTTGCGCATGTTCAGCTCGGCGGCGTCGTGCCGAATCCGCATCTGTCCCTTGTCTACGAGGGCATCGAGCTTTGCCGCAAGGAAGGCGTCGATTTCATCCTTGCCGTCGGCGGCGGAAGCGTCATTGACTCGGCAAAGGCGATCGGCTACGGCATGTGCATGGACGGCGACGTCTGGGAGCTGTATAACCACACGCGCCGCGCCACCGGCTGCCTGCCGATCGGCGTTATCCTGACCATCGCCGCTTCCGGAAGCGAGATGAGCGACTCCTCCGTCATCACCAAGGAAGAGGGCGGCATCAAGCGCGGCTATAACGACGACATCTGCCGCCCGAAGTTCGCCATCATGAACCCGGAATTGACCATGACCCTGCCGGATTACCAGACGGCATGCGGCTGCACGGATATCCTGATGCACACGCTGGAGCGCTATTTTGTGCAGGGCGACGCCATGGAAATCACGGACAGCATCGCCGAAGCGCTGATGCGCACGGTGATGGAGCAGGCGAAGATTCTGCGCGACGACCCGAAGAACTACGACGCACGTGCCGAAGTCATGTGGGCGGGCAGCCTTTCGCACAACGGCTTGACCGGATGCGGACATGACGGAAGCGACTTTGCTTCCCATCGCCTCGAGCATGAAATGGGCGGCATGTTCGACGTTGCGCACGGCGCGGGTCTGGCGGCAATCTGGGGAAGCTGGGCGCGTTATGTCTATCAAAACTGCATGCCGCGTTTCGTCCGCTTTGCCCGGAACGTCATGGGCGTTGATGCCGTGCTTTCCGATGACGCGGCGGCTCTGCGCGGCATCGAGCTGATGGAGGATTTCTTCCGCTCGATTCATATGCCGACCTGCTTCAGCGAGCTGGGCATTCATCCGACGCAGGCGCAGCTTGAGGAAATGGCGCATAAGTGCCGCATTGCCGTCGGCGGTCTGCTCGGTTCGGCAAAGAAGCTCGATGAGAGCGACATGCTCGCCATCTACAAGCTGGCAAACCACTGACAGAAGCATTAAAAATTCAGCTATTCTTTCCTTGATCCCGGCGGAAGTGCTTTTCCCCACAAAAAAGGAAGAATAGCTTCTTTTGTTATGGGCGTTTTTCGTTCACGACGCGTTTTTGTCGTGTATGAACATATACCGCATTTAGCGCCCACCCTTTGGGTATTCAAGACAACTCCCTTTTATTCTTCTGAACAATATGATAAATTACAGTATAGGAGATTGTATGCTTTCCATATTTTAGAGAAGAAAGATATAGGGTTATTTTCACAGTACATGAGGAGGAGCACCATGCGCCAAACGATTGATCTCTGTCAGGGCTGGCAATTCACCGGTTTTGACGGAAAGACCATCGAGGTCAACGTTCCCCATACCTGGAACAACATCGACGGACAGGATGGCGGAAACGATTACAAGCGCGGAAGCTGCCGATACGAGCGTTCCTTTGCCTGCCCTACGTTTGACAGGGACAGCGAAGAGGTCTGGCTCGAATTCGACGGCGTCAACGCATCCGCAACGGTCACCGTAAACGGCAGGGAAGTCTGCGTCCACGACGGCGGCTATTCCACATTCCGCGCAAACGTCACGCCGCTGCTTGCCGAAACGAATGACCTCGTCGTCATCGCCGACAACAGCAAAAACGACCGTGTCTATCCCCAAAAGGCGGATTTCACCTTCTACGGCGGCATTTATCGTGCGGTTCGTCTGCTGATCGTCAACAAAGTCCATTTTGCGCTGGACTATCTCGGCTCCTGCGGCGTCCGCGTGACGCCCACGCCGGACGGCGATTCCGCCAATGTCCGCGTGCAGAGCCGCGTCACCGGCGGCGAGGTGAGCATCACGCTCATCAACGCCAAGGGAAAGACCGTCGGCACGGGCGCGGGGCTTGATACCGTCGTCCGCATCGAAAAGGCGCACCGCTGGCACGGTGTGGAAGATCCGTATCTCTACACCTGCCGCGTCGAGCTGAAGGACAACGGCGTCGTGACCGACAAATTGGAGATTCCGTTCGGCGTCCGCTCCTTCCGCACCGACCCGAAGAAGGGTTTCTTCCTCAACGACAAGCCCTATCCCCTGCACGGCGTATCTCGCCATCAGGATCGCAAGGGCGTCGGCAACGCCATCACCCGTAAGATGCACGACGAGGACATGGCACTCATCCGTGAGCTGGGCTGCAACACCGTCCGTCTGGCGCACTATCAGCACGACCAGTATTTCTATGATCTGTGCGACAAATACGGCATGGTCGTCTGGGCAGAGATTCCCTACATCAGCGAGCATATGCCCAACGGTCGGGAAAACACCATCAGCCAGATGAAAGAGCTGATTGAGCAGAACTACAACCACGCGAGCATCGTCTGCTGGGGCGTTTCCAACGAGATCACCATCTCCACCAAGGACAAGAAGGACATGCTCGACAATCACCATGTCCTCAACGACCTCATTCACGAAACCGACCCGCTCCGCTTCACGACGCTGGCATGCTATGCGATGTGCGGCCCGTTCAACAAGAGCGCCCATATCACCGACGTCGTCAGCTGGAACCTCTATCTGGGCTGGTATGTCCCGGGTCTGTTCCTCAACGACCTGTGGATCGGTTTCTTCCATCTCTGCTTCCCGAAGCGCTGCCTCGGATACAGCGAATACGGCGCGGAGGGCATGCCGAACCTGCACAGCTCTCATCCCCGCCGCAACGACCACACCGAAGAATATCAGGCGAAGTACCATGAGTTCATGATCAAGTGCTTCAAGCGCCATCCGCACATGTGGGCGACGCACGTCTGGAACATGTTCGATTTTGCGGCGGACGCCCGCGATCAGGGCGGCGAGCCGGGCATGAACCACAAGGGACTGATGACCTTCGACCGCAAGATCAAGAAGGACAGCTTCTATATCTATAAGGCAAACTGGAGCAAGGATCCCTTCGTTCACATCTGCTCCAAGCGCTATGTCGAGCGCTGCGAAAAGACGACCACCATCAAGGTCTATTCCACCGAGAAGAAGATCAAGCTGCTGGTCAATGGCAAGCCCTTTGCCGAGCAGACGCGTGACGACCACGTCTTCACCTTCCGCGTGCCGCTCACCGGCGACATCCGCGTGGAGGCCATTTCCGGCAAATACACGGACAGTGCGACCTTCCGCAAGGTCGATCATCCGAATCCGGATTACGTCCTCAAGAAGGTTAAGAACCGTCAAAAATCCAATTGGGTCGATGCCTGAGAAGGCAGCACGATAGATTGAACCACACATACACAGAAGGGAGTCCTCATTCATGTCTAAACCCGCAGCCGCGGCGAGCCATGACGGCGTGAATCGCGCAAAGCCATATCAGCTCATGCTGTTCCCGCTCAACAACGGCGCAACCAACGTTTACTTTGTTCTCATCCTCTCCTATGTCGCTCAGTTCGGTTCGAGCATCCTCAAGCTGGGTATGTTCGCCTCCATCATGGTCACCGTCATGCGTATCGCCGACGCCGTGACCGACCCGATCATCGGCGCGATGATGGACCGCACCAGCACCAGAATCGGTAAATTCCGCCCGTTCATGATTCTGGGCAGCGCGGTCATGGCAATCAGCGTCATCATCCTCTACTGCCTGCTCCCGCTGATTCCCGAGTCAATGATGGCTCTGCGCTATATCAGCTTCACGTTGATCTATTTCATCTGGGTGCTTGGCTACACGTTCCAGACGAGCTGCACCCGCGCCGGTCAGACCGTTTTGACCAACGACCCGAGCCAGCGTCCGCTGTTCACCATCTTCAACACCATCGGCTCCCTGCTGGGCATGGGCGTCATGCAGTTCATGATCCCGCTGGTCAAGGCAGGCTTTGACGTCAAGGATGAAGCGGGCGTGCTCATCTCCTCCGGCTACGCCAACCCCGAGCTTTACCGCATCATCACCCCGATCGGCATCGCGATTTCCGTTCTGCTGACCGCGCTGGCGATTATCGGCATCGCGGAAAAGGATCGTCCGGAATACTACGGCATCGGCGGCAAGGATCAGAAGAAGGTCAAGTTCTCCGAGTATGCTCAGATTCTGAAGGAAAACAAGCCGATGCAGCGTCTGATGGTCGCCGGCGCGGGCTGCAAGCTCGCCCTCGCCATCGCAACGAACACCACCGTTCTGCTCGCGCTCTACGGCATCCTGATGGGCAACTACAACTCCCTGTACCTGCCGATGATGATTCTGGGCTATGTGTTCGCCGTTCCGTTCTTCCTGCTCTCTGTCCGCACCTCTCAGAAGAAGGGACAGAAGGCTTCCCTCACCCGCTATGTTTCCATCGCGCTCCTGTGCTACGTCGGCGTGCTTGCCCTGCTGCTCTTCAGCCAGAACGGCAATCCGGCGCGTATGCTGTCCTTCCCGTTTGAAGGCGGCAGCAGCATCAACCTGTACACCATCCTGTTCATCCTCTGCTTCGGCATCGGCTACGGCGCGTATTATGCCACGGCGGACATGCCGATCCCGATGGTTGCGGACTGCTCGGACTACGAAACCTATCGTTCCGGCAAGTACATCCCGGGCATCATGGGCACCATGTTCTCCCTCGTGGATAAGCTCGTTTCCTCTCTGGCTCAGACGCTGGTTGCGTTCATCTTCCTGCTCTGCGCCGGCATGAGCGAGCTGCCGACCGACAGCACCCCGTATTCAGTCGGCATCAAGGTCGCCGTCATCATCATGTTCTGCGTCATCCCGATGCTCGCGTGGATCGCGACGCTCATCGCCATGAAGGGTTACAGCCTGACCGGCGAAAAGATGAAGGAGATTCAGGCTGTCAACGGCGCACGCAAGAAGGCGATTGCCTCCGGCATGACCCTCGAGCAGTCCATGGAAACCTACAAGACCCTCGCGGATGTCGAGAAACAGTGACCCTTTCCCCTGCATCATTTTAAATCATATAAAAGGAGTACACTAACCTATGAAGAGTTCTTTCCGTTGGTATGGCGACAGCGATCCGGTAACGCTGGATATGATTCGCCAGATTCCGGGCATGCGCTCCATCGTTTCCGCCGTTTATGACGTCAAGCCGGGCGAGGTTTGGCCGGAGGAATCCATCAAGCACCTCGTTGACGAGTGCGCCGAAAAGGGACTGATCTTCGACGTCGTCGAGTCCATCCCCGTGACCGAGGAAATCAAGCTCGGTCTGCCGGAGCGCGACCGCCACATCGAAAACTACTGCGAATCCATCCGCCGCTGCGCGAAGTACGGCATCAAGTGCGTGACCTACAACTTCATGCCCGTCTTTGACTGGACGCGCACGCAGCTTGACAAGATGGCGCCGGACGGCTCCACCAGCCTGGTCATGTACTGGGATCAGATGAAGAACCTCGACCCGCTCAAGGACGATATCCACCTGCCGGGCTGGGATTCCAGCTACACGCAGGACGAAGTCCGCGACCTGATCCGCGCTTACGGCAAGCTCGGCGAGGAAGGTCTGTGGGCAAACATCGAGTACTTCCTCAAGCGCGTTATTCCGGTCGCCGAGGAATGCGGCGTCGTGATGGCGCTCCATCCGGATGATCCGCCCTACCCGATCTTCGGTCTGCCGCGTGTCATCACCTGCGAGGAGAACATCGACCGCTACCTCGCCATCGTGGACAGCCCCTCCAACACCATGTGCCTTTGCACCGGTTCTCTGGGCTGCTCCCCGAAGAACGACATCCCCAAGCTGGTTCGCAAGTATTCCGCGATGAACCGCATCGGCTTCATGCACCTGCGCAACGTCCGCATCCTGCCGGATACGTCCTTTGAGGAGTCCGGTCACCTGACCAAGGACGGCAGCCTGGATATGAACGCCATCGTCAAGGCGCTGGTTGAAACCGGCTTCACCGGCTACTTCCGCCCGGATCACGGACGCATGATCTGGAGCGAGGTCGGCTCCAACGCGAAGCCCGGCTATGGTCTGTATGACCGTGCGCTCGGCTCTGCCTATCTCAACGGCCTGATCGAGGCGAACGGCGGCATCATCGAGTGATCCGCCCCGCCCCGTTTGAGCGATATATTTATTTAAACACAACCGATTGAAAGGATGTAGAAGAACTATGAATCTGCCTTTGAATGTTGATTTTTCCGGTAAAGTTGTCGTTATCACCGGTGCGGGCGGCGTGCTCTGCGGCGAAATGGCTCGCGCTTACGCGCAGGCGGGCGCCAAGGTTGCCGCGCTCGACCTGAACGAAGAAGCCGTCCAGAAGCTCGCCGACGAGCTGACCGCCGAGGGCTATATCTGCAAGGGTTACAAGGCAAACGTTCTGGATCCGGAGGCTCTTGAGGCTGTCCATCAGCAGGTTCTCGCCGACCTCGGCCCCTGCGATATTCTGATCAACGGTGCCGGCGGAAACAACCCGCGTGCGACCACCGACAACGAGTATCAGCACGAAGCCAAGGAAGGTCAGAAGACCTTCTTCGATCTGGATCAGAGCGGCGTTGACTTCGTCTTCAAGCTCAACTTCCAGGGCACGCTGCTGCCGACTCAGGCGTTTGCCAAGGACATGGTCGCCCGCAAGAACGGCAACATCCTGAACATCTCCTCCATGAACGCTTACATCCCGCTGACCAAGATCCCGGCGTACTCCGGCGCGAAGGCTGCCATCAGCAACTTCACCCAGTGGCTGGCGACCCACTTCGCGGGCACCGGCATCCGCTGCAACGCGATTGCTCCGGGCTTCCTGGTTTCCAACCAGAACCGCGCTCTGCTCTTCAACGAGGACGGCACCCCGACCGCTCGCAGCGCGAAGATCCTCGCCGGCACCCCGATGGGCCGCTTCGTGGATTCCAAGGAGCTGCTCGGCGGCGTGTTCTTCCTGACGGATGACGCGGCTGCTTCCGCGATCACCGGCGTCGTTCTGCCGATCGACTGCGGCTTCGCTGCTTACTCCGGCGTCTGATTCGACTGTATTGCCGATAAGCGCACGCAAACGCTCGACAAAAAACACCGTTTTCACATTTCTGCCATATTTCGGAATCTGCTGAAAAATGCTTTCCGAATAACAAAAAAGATGGTATAATAGAAAGTGATAACAAGCAGTCCGACAGCGAAAAATGTCGGCTGCTCAATGAAAAAAGGAGTGCTATCGACATGAAAAAGTTCATTGCTCTGCTTGCCGTTGTCCTGATGCTCCCATGCATCGCGCTGGCTGATCCCGCCGCTATCCTTGCTGCCGATCCGGAAGAGGTCATGACCTTCGACCGCGATTCTCAGGTGACCGCATGGGAAGGCAAGTGGGTTCTCTCCGCTGCTTTCATCGGCGAAGATTACGCTGAGGAAAACGACCTCACGACCACCGGTCTGATTGCGGTTCCCGAAAATGCCGCTACCCTCGAGCTGTCCACCGTTCTGGACGGCAGCGCGAACGACAAGGAACTCGGCACCATGGTTGACGTTGCTTCCTACATCCACGCGCATGTGTACGACCTGATGGGCACCCTGACCTTCTCCGAAGAGATTGCTCCGGACGACGAGCCCTACACCGTGAAGAGCGCTTGGGACGAGTGGCCCAACAACGTCATCCGCGGCGAGAACGACGGTGACTTCAACTACGGCCCGTCCAAGACCCACATCAAGGGCGAAGAAGACACCCTCTACTGGGCTGCCATCACCGGCGTCGAAGTCGAGGATATGGACGAGATGAAGTACATCGGCATGAACAAGGCCGGTCAGATGATCCTGTGCTATGCCGACGACAACGTTGCCAAGAAGGACGGCGACGTCTGCTTCGCTTACATCTTCGAGCGTGCCGAGTAATCGAGCAATCAAGCAAATAAAAGGAGCATCCTCTGAAAAAGAGGATGCTCTTTTTGTATGCATGGAAAAACACACGAAGTTGTTTCTCAGCTTCATCGATTCTGATTCATGAATCGAAACGCTGTCAGTCGTAACACCTTTCCTCCCTGCGTTTCTCCGCATTGAACGCCGCAAACAGGCAGCCTACCGTCACAACCAGCAGGAAACCCGCCCAGAGAATGCCCGTCCATTCCTCACGGGTCAGCCCCAGCATCATCGGGCGATATACGCGCATCGCAACAGCTTCGCCGAGCTGCGTGTCCCCGTGATCCGTCTGCCATGCCAGCGTCGCGCCCAGCAGCTTTTCGCGCATGTTCTCCAGCGGTTCATCTGCCCGGACGCGCAGTCGCACAACCCGCGTATTGGCATCGACAGCGCCCGCCTGCTCATCGGCTGCATCCATGTGCAAATCAAAGACAATGGCATCGTTTTCCCTGCGAATCTCCGGTTCCTCCTGCGCATGATCTGCCGCGACGGCTTCCGCCTGCGGCTTTGCGCCATCGTCTGTCATCCACGGCACGACGGTTTTTTCATCGGATTCGCCCGTTTCAGCTTCATCCTCCGTGGCAGCATCCGCCTTCTTTTCTTCCGTTACCAGCGAAATTCCATCCGGAAGCACGCAGGAAACGCGCACATCCGCCGCCGCCAGCCCCGCGTTGACCACCACCACATTGAGCGCCATCTCTTCTCCTGTTTCCAGGCTCTCCGCCTGTGGCAGAAGGCGTGCGCTGATTCTCGCACCGCACAGCTGAATGCGCGGCACGGCAATGCGCTTGCCGCCCACCCGCAGCGTGCCATTCAGCAGGCGCATGGCGTCCTCATCGCCATCCAGCGCGTTCTCGGCAATTTTGACCGTCCACGCGAGCGTTACGCCGGACGGCTTGCCGTCCTTCGCGGCTTTCGCGCAGACTTCGCCCACCATACGGCGTTCCGCCTGTGTAAAGCCTGCCGGAAGCTCGCTGACAAGCTCAACGCCGACCGGGAGAATCAGCTCAACCGGCACGGTTTGATCCGCCGTACCCGCGTTGCAAACCTCCAGCGCATACACCAGCGTATCGCCGATCTTCGCTCTGCCGTCTTGGTCGCCCTGCACGGCAGCGCTTGCCGAAACATCCGCCACACACAGCTGCATCGGCATCACCGCACGATAAAAGCGCGTACCGATATTCATCTCGACTGAGATCTTCGTCTGCTCGCTCTTGCCGCCCGGCATCAGCGTCAAATTACGCGTAAACGTTGTCACGGAAGGCCGGAGCGTTCCGTTTTCATCCATTTGAGCGGCGGGAAGCGTCGCTTTCCATGCGCTCTGCTGCCCCGCGTCCATCGCCAGTCTTTCCGGAAGCGTCAACGTCAGGGAAACCTCCGTTTCCACCGGACGCGGGTTTTGCGCCGCAATGGTCACGACAACCGTTTTCCCCTCTTCCACGCGGTTTTCCTGTGCGCTGATTTCGAGCGTCAGGTCTTTTTCCATCGCTGCCGCGGTCTGTGCCGCGCCGACAGCCAGCCCCTCGCTCAGTCCCGTTTGCACAGCCTGAAAGAAGTCCGGCAGTCCCTGTGCCATGCCCGCCGCAGGCAAAAGCAGGCAAACCGCAGCCAGGACAATCAAGCAAATCTTTTTCACTGGATCAACCTCCTTGCGCGATTTACTTTGACCAAATTTTCCTTCTGCTATACACAAAAAGCGGGCTGAGCCCGCCTTCACTTCCGCCGAAGTCCGCCACACATCAAAGTCTTGCTCACGCGGGCGATTTTACGCAATTTCCTATACGTTAAAATCGGGGAGAGGGACGTTAGAGCTGCCGCCCTAAAACCCGCCTGAGGGGGCTTCGTCCGGGAAACTCGCATAGGGGCGCTGTCCTCTGCCTGCGGCAGACGCGCCCGCTTCGCGAACGCGCAAGCGCTCCTTGCGATTTCCGATTTCCGTCACGCTGAATCCCGCACAGCGGGCGCGTGACTCCAATCCCCTCAGACTCCCTTCTTCGCTTCGCGGCGGTTTAAAGCGTGTGCGCGTTTATTTCCGCGAATCAAAAAAAAGCCATGCGGCATACCCACACAGCTTTTTCTAAACTTTGATCGATTATTCCTGTTCGCCGTCGTCTTCGCTCAGCGCTTCGTCGATGGCTTCCCAGACTTCTTCGTTTTCCTCGACGGTTTCTTCTTCAACGTCAAAAACGTCCTCTTCGCCGTCCAGCACGAGGATATCCTCCTCGCCCGCGTTCTTCGCCTGCACGATCAGCTCCATCGTATCCACGTCCACCGCGAAAATCGTCTCCGGAGAAGCGGAATGATCCTTCAGATAGCGAGCGACGGAAGCCGCCAGCTTACGATTCATTTTGAAAACAATGGCACGATGTTCGCTATGCGTGATTTCCATATTCATATCGTCCATAATGGCACACTCCTTTAAGCATTGGTTTCTGTCAGGATAACATCTCCGGCAGTTTCTGTCAAGAGCTGCCTTTTATTCGTTCAGCCTTTCTGGAATTCTGCCATTTTAAGGGCTTTCCGAACCGTTAAGAACGCGACAAGAAATTACTTTTCGTGTCCCGCCGTCCAATGGGCAAGCGCATAAATCACGCCGATGATCACCAGCATGACCGCAAAAATGCCCAGCATACCTTCACCCATGAAAACAAGGGATTGCCGAAATGCCTGAAGATTGATGCTCATGGTTTCGCCCTCCTTAAACCAACGGCGCAATCATCGCCAGAATGATGCCGCCCGCGATCACCGACGCGACCTGTCCGGCGACATTCGCGCCCGCCGCCTGCATGAGAATGAAGTTATACGGATCCTCATCCTTCGCCATCTTCGCAATCACACGCGAAGACATCGGGAACGCGGAGATACCCGCCGCGCCGATCATCGGGTTGATCTTCTTCTTCGCAAACAGGTTGATGAATTTACCGAAAAGCACGCCGCCGAATGTATCAAACATAAACGCAACCAAGCCCAGCGCCAGAATCATCAGCGTTTCGGGCACAAGGAAGCTCTCCGCCTGCATGCGCACGGCGACCGTCAAGCCCAGAAGCAGACTGATGAGGTTCGCCAGCACATTCTGCGCCGTTTCGGAAAGCGTGCGCAGAACGCCGCATTCGCGCAGCAGATTGCCGAACATCAGGAAGCCCACCAGCGCCACGCTCTGCGGCGAAACCAGACCCGCAATCACCGTCACCACGATGGGGAACAGGATGCGCGTCGTCTTGGTGATCTTGCCCGGGGTATAATCCATGCGGATCATGCGCTCTTTTTTCGTCGTAATCAGCTTGATGCAGAACGGCTGAACGATCGGCACGAGCGCCATATAGGAATATGCCGCGACGATAATCGCCGCCGTATAATTGCTTTTCAGCGTGTTGGCGACAAAGATGGACGTGGGGCCGTCCGCCGCGCCGATGATGGCGATGGACGCCGCGTCGCGCAGTTCAAACCCAAACAAACTCGCCATCGACAGCGTAAAGAAGATGCCGAACTGTGCCGCCGCGCCGAAAAGCAGCAGTTTCGGGTCGGCCAGAAGCGGCCCGAAGTCAATCATCGCGCCGATGCCGATAAACAGCAGCAGCGGGAAAAGCTCATTCGCCACGCCTGCGTTAAACAGCGTATCCAACACCTCGACCGCGCCCGAGTTCGGCAGGTTGCACAGGATGCAGCCAAAGCCCATCGGCAGCAGCAGCGTCGGCTCCATCTCCTTGCGGATCGCGAGATAAATCATCACGCCGCCGATTGCCCACATGATAACCATCTGCACCGTCAGCTCACTCAGATTGCCCAGAATGGATGACATGTTTTTTTCCTCCGTTTCTTGATATCATCAAAACCTTGACGCCTATATTATATGCCCGGTTTTTATTTCATGCAAGATCGAAGGATTATTACATTTTTAATGTATTAATCGAATGAGCCGCGCTTACAGCTCGATTACCCCTGCCCCCATCGCCTTCGCCTCCCGTTCATCATGGGTGACGAGGATAACAGTCTTTCCAGCCGAAAGGATGCGCGTGCGCTCGATGACGCACGCCTTGGTTTCCTCATCAAGTCCCTTAAACGGCTCATCCAGCAGCAGAACATCGCTCTCCGCGAGCAATGCACGCAGGATGGCAACGCGCCTGCGCATGCCGCCCGAAAGCTCACGCACGGGCTGCGTCATGCAGCCGCCAAGCCCCATGGCGGTCAGCTCTTTGCGAATGATCTCTTTTGAAAGGCTCGGCGCGGTCAGGCGGATATTGCCGACAGGCGTCATGAATTCCAGCAGCCTGTCTTCCTGAAAGACGACCGCAAGCCGCGCTCCCTGTATGCCGGTGATGGTTCCGCCATCCATCACCTCCAGCCCCATCAGGATGCGCAGAAGCGTCGTTTTGCCCACGCCGGAATACCCCATGACCGCCGTTGTCGTTTTCGCGGGAAAGACGGCGGAAAAGTCGCTCAGCACCTGCTTTCCGTCAAAGGCTTTATACAGATGCGAAACCACGATATCCGTCACAGCTGCGTCAGCCTCCTTTCCAGCCGCGTCAGCAGAAAGCCGAACAGCTTTTCCACGCCCACGCTGAGGCACACGATGACCACCGTCCACGCAAACAGCTCCGGCGTATCGAGGTAGACCTTCGCCTGTTGGAGCCGCTCGCCGATGGAGTTGACCGGCATGCCGATGACCTCCGCCGCCACGCCCGCCTTCCAGCAAAGCCCCAGCCCGACCGTGCAGCCCGTTCGGAAATACGGCATGACCTGCGGCAGATCGATGAAACGAATTCTCCGCATCGGCGTCACGCGAAAGACCCGCGCCATTTCCCGCAGCCCGTCATCCGTTGCCCGTATGCCGGAAAGCACGTTCGTATACAGAATCGGGAACACCATCAGGAACGCAATCAGCACCGCCAGATTCTTAGAGCCGATCCAGATGAGCGCCAGAATGATAAACGACGCGACCGGAATCGTCTTCATCGCCAGAACGAGCGGCGCAAGCAGCTCCTCGACCCTGCGAAATCGTGCAGCCAGTGCCGCCGCCAGCGTTCCGCAGACTGCCGCAAGCAGGAATCCGCCGACGATCCGCACGAGCGAACCGCCGATAGACGCCCAGAAGCGCCTCGTTCCCGCCAGTTCAAAAAGCGTTTGCGCGACGCGAACCGGCGAAACCAGCAGGATATCACGATGAAGGGCCATGCTGCCCAGCTGCCAGATCAGCAGCCAAAACAGCACAGCCCAAAGCGCAATGGATTTTTTCTTCTTCATCACTTTGCGTTGTAGTAGAAGTCATCCGCGGGGAGTGCGCCGCCGATTGCCTTCGGGTTCTGCTCAAAGAGCACATTCAAATAACCGGAGAGCTTCCGCTGCATGTCCGCGCCGGTGATGCAGACGATGTTGCAGGCAGGAATCGCCTTCTGTGCAACCGCGGCAGGCACGATCTCGTACTTGCCGACCAGCTGAGCGGCTTCCTCGACGTTCGCGTTGACATATTCGACGGATTCCGCATAGCTCTTCAGGAAGGCTTCAATCGCTTCCGGATTTTCCTGCGCAAACTGCCTGCGCACGACAAGCACGCCGGTGATGAGCTGGGAAGGCGCGTCAGCCCCCTGCTGAATGGCATCCCACTCGGCGGTCAAATCAAGGCGCACCTGAATCTGATCGTTCTTCATCTGTGCGGTCGTCACAAACGGCTGCGGGAGCATCGCAATGGCATTCTTTTCCGCCAGCAGCGCCGCCAAACACTCCGCATGCTCGCTCTTCCACTCAATGGTCACGTCCTTCGCCGGGTCGATGCCGTTTTCGGAAAGGATGTAGTTGAGCGCGTATTCCGGCGTCGCGCCCTTGCCGCTGGCGTAAATCGTCCTGCCGCGCAGGTCTTCAACGGACTTCACGCTGTCGCCGCTCTCGACGATATAGATCACGCCGAGCGTATTGACCGCCAGCACCTGAACCTCGCCCTGCGTATTCTGATATAGCACGGAAGCCAGATTCGCCGGCACAGCCGCGATATCCGTTTCGCCCTTGACGATCTTCGGCGTCACTTCATCAATGGCTGCCGCGACGGTGAAGGCATACGCATTGCCATCGACCGCGCCGCTTTCCGCTTCGTCCATCAGCTTGACCATGCCCATCGCGGTCGGCCCCTTGAGAGCGGTCACATTCACCTGCGTTTCAGCCAGCGCATACGCGCCGAAGGTCATCATCGCCGCACAAAGCACGGCAGCAAGCCTCTTGAGTTTCATCATCACAAACACCCTTTCTTTTCTATAAATACCGAGTTCGTTTATCCAACGCACGTTCATATCCGACGCGCATGAAAACCATATCAAAACGAAAATCAGGAATCTTCGGGCAGACTCGCGCTTACATCGGAATATTCCCGTGCTTTTTGCCGCAAGGCTTATTCTTTTCAGCCAGAACGTCAAACGCGCGGCGGATTCGGCTTCCCGTTTCTTCCGGAAGAATCACGTCGTCGATATATCCCAGCCGCGCCGCGATAAAGGGATTGCAGAATTTTTCGCTGTATACATCCATGCGTTCGCGGGTCAGCGCCTGCGGATCCTCCGCCGCGTCGATCTCCTTTTTATACAGGATGTTGACCGCGCCCTCCGCGCCCATGACCGCAATTTCCGCAATCGGCCAGGCGTATACCAGATCCGCGCCGATGTTCTTGCTGTTCATCGCGATATAGGCGCCGCCGTACGCCTTGCGCATGATGAGCGTGATTTTCGGCACGGTTGCCTCCGAAAACGCATAAAGCAGCTTGGCGCCGTGGCGGATGATGCCCTTGTGCTCCTGCTCCCTGCCGGGGTAAAACGCAGGCACATCCACCAGCGTCAGCAGCGGAATGGAAAACGCATCGCAGAAGCGCACAAACCGCGCCATCTTATCCGAGCTGTCGCAGTCCAGCGAACCGCCCATGTGCGTGGGCTGGTTGGCGACGATGCCGATGACCCTGCCATCCATCCGCGCCAAGCCGATGACGCCGTTTCGGGCAAACTCCGCCTGGATTTCCAGAAAACTTCCTTCATCCGTCAGCGCCTTGATGACCCGGCGCACGTCGTATGCCCGGCGCAGGTTATCCGGCACGATGGACTCGATCTCCGCCGACCTGTCCACCACATGCGGGAGTGCTGCAGGCGGCTCTTCAAAGCTGTTCTGCGGCAGGTAGGAAAGCAGTTCCCGCACGCGCTCAAAGCACGCACGCTCATCGTCAAACGTGAAATGCGTGACGCCGCTCTTTTCGGCGTGAACGTCCGCGCCGCCCAGCTCCTCCGGCGTGCTTTCCTCTCCGATCACCGATTTGACGACCTTGGGTCCGGTGATGAACATCTTGCCGATGCCGCGAACCATGAAGATGAAATCGCACAGTGCAGGCGCATAACACGCGCCGCCCGCGCAGGGCCCGACGATCACCGCAATCTGCGGAATCAGCCCGGATGCCTGCGTATGCAGCCGAAAAATATCGGCGTATCCGCTCAGCGATGCCACGCCTTCCTCAATGCGCGCGCCGCCGCTGTCGTTGATGACGATGAACGGACATTTCATCTGAATCGCCATGTCCATGATATGACAGATTTTTTTGGAATGATACTCGCCCAGCGTGCCGCCGATGACGGTGAAATCCTCGGACGACGCGCAGGCTGTCATGCCGCCGATTTTGCCGAAACCGGTCACGACGCCGTCGCCCGGCACGCGCCGGGCATCCATGCCGAAATCATTGATTCTGGATTCGACCAGCTCTCCGACCTCAACGAACGTGCCCGCATCAAACAGCAGTTCCAGCCGCTCCCTCGCGCTGAGCTTGCCTGCCGCCTTCTGCTTCTCCATACGCCTTGCGCCGCCGCCCATTTCCGCCCGTTCGCGCAGCGCAAGAAGCTGCTGTGCGCGGGAATGCCAAAGCGTTGCCATCTATTCTAAATCTCCTTTAAATCCGCTTATCCGTTTTGATGGTTAGATTCTAACATTTCAGGCGTCAAAAAGCAAGAATACAATCGTTGACATCACGCTTTTGCGATGATAGTATAAGGGGGAATGCTCGGAGCTTTGCCCCGACCGATGTTTGAGGAGGCAATTGCATGCTTGATCAGGATAAAATGAACTGCATGACGCTCATCGCCGGCAAAAATGCCAGCGCGACGGGGCGCGTGCTTGTTGCTCATAACGAAGATGACGGCGGATTCGTCGTTGTGCGCCACGGCTGGGTTCCCCCGCAGGACTGGGCGGCAGGAAGCGTGATGTCCGCCGAAGAGGGCTGCGCCGAAATCCCGCAGGTTTCCCATACGCTTGGCTATTCCTGGACGGAATACCGTAAGGATACCTGCGGACTGACCACCGCTGACGGCTTTGTCAACGAGTGCGGCGTGGTCATCGTGTCCAACAGCATGGGCACATCCCGCGAAAGCATGGAAAACGCCGACTGCGTCAAAAACGGCGGCATCGGCTACAACCTGCGCCGTGCGCTTGCCGAACGCGCCGGCTCTGCCCGGGAAGGCGCACGGATTCTGATGGAACTCATCGACGAATGGGGCTATGCGCCGTCCGGCCGTGCCTATACCATTGCCGACAAGGACGAAGCCTTCATGTTCCAGCTCGTCCGCGGACGGCACTACATGGGCGCCCGCGTTCCGGATGACGCGCTCGCCGTCATGCCCAACCATTACAACCTGCACAGCCTCCACGACTGCCCGGAGATGTTCTATCCCGCGGATCTCGTTTCCTACGCGATCGATCAGGGCTGGTATGCGCCGGCACGCCATGGCGATTATTCTGATTTTGACTTTGCCGCCGCTTACCAGCTTCCGGAAGAATACTTCGGGCCGCGCAACGTCATGCGCCAGAAAAACGGACTGCGCATCGCGCTGAATCGCCCGTGGAGCGTCGAAAAAGAGGGCATGCCTTTCTGCGTGAAAGCGGATCATCCGGTGGACGCCATGCGGATGGCGGATATCCTTTCCAGCCATTACGAGGGAACGCACGACTGCTGTGCGCATTTCGGACCCGGTCTTTCTCCGCATGACGCGTCTTCCATCCGCTATATCTGCACAGGCACAACGCTGGAAAGCGACCTGTTCGTCCTGCGCGACGATCCGCGCCTGACCACCGTGTTCAGCGCGTTCGGTCGTCCGTGCCAGCTGCCGTATATTCCGCTGCATCCGCTCCTCGGTCTGCCGGAATCCCTCTCGCCGATGGCAGACGCGCCTGCGTCTATGGCGCATCACCTTCGCCCCGTTCCCGGCTCAAGCTGCTTTACGGATACGCCGTGGTGGCGTCTGCGCGGCATCGAATGCGCCGCGGACATGCTCTATTCCGCCGTTGCGGATGACCTGCGTGCGCTTCTTGTCCGCATGCTCAGCCAGTGGCTTGACGCCGACGAGCGCCTGATTGCCCGCCTCTCCCGGCTGCTGAAGGACGGCGATGAAGCCGCCGCCCGCGCCCTGTCGCTGGAAAGCGACGACAACGCCATTTGCTCCGCGCTGCGCACGCTCGAGGACTTCGCCTGTGCCGCCTTTGACACCGTGCAGATTGATCCGCTCCCGACGCTTGCGCTGCATCCTGAAGAGAATGAGCGCGTTTGCCTGACCCTGCATGCCGACCGGGCTGTCATCCCCGACGCGATGGCATTCGGCGTCGCGCATACGAATGTCAAGCTCACCTTTGCGCCGCTCCTGCCGAATGCGCTGACGGATTGCGGCAACGGCGTCTACACCGCCGAATTTGACGCCCGGAAGCTGACTTCCCCCCTCGCCTCGCCGGGACGTTATCTCTTCATCCTCGGCGGACGCTGCGAAGGCGGAAAACCGTTTGCGGGCATCACAACCGTTGAGATGCGTTAAAGCCCGTCTGCATCCCTCTCTTTCTAATCCGGTTTCACCCCAGCCGCCGCACAGCGGACAGGCGTGAATTTCCCGGATCATGTTCAAGGCGCAATTTCGCCGTCCTTACATCAAATAAAGCCCGCGCTTTCATCCCCCGGTCATTTCAGACCGAAACGGATGCGAGCGCGGGCTTCGTTTGTTTTTCACATCATAGGGAATTGTGTGAGTTTAAGGAATCAGGGTTGCCGTTTGCTTACTTTCCGGCGTTGGCAACTGCATTTTCAGCAGCAATCATGCCCCACGTTGCGCAGTTGCCATGTCCGATACCACCGATCGTGGTATGACCGCAGACATTGCCCATGCCAACGATTTCGCCGGCGAGATACGCGCCCGGAATGACCGTGCCATCCTCGGTCAGCATCTGCGCGTCAGCATTGATGCGCGGGCCGCCGGACGTGATCAGAACGTACGGGATCGTCATGATCGCGTAATACGGACCTTCTTCCATCGCGTTCAGGTTCTTTTCGCGGCCAAACTGGCTGTCCTTGCCAGCCTTGCAGTCCGCGTTATAGGTTTCCACGGTCTTCACCAGCGCATCGGCATTGATGCCAGCCTTTTCCGCCAGCTCAGCAACCGTATCCGCCTTAAACACATACTTGCCCTCTTCAACCAGCTCGGCAAACTTCGCGGCAGGATCCGCAGCACCGGTGATGATCGGCATTTCCGGATTGATGGCGCTGTCCGTGAAGACGACGAAGACCTTGTTTTCCTCGGCATTCGTCCACGCGTCAGAGCGAACCTTGGAATCCGCATTCGTTTCATCCGTGAAGCGCTCGCCGTTCAGACCCACCCAGATCGGACCGGGGTTGGTGTACAGGTTTGCCGCCAGGCTCTTGGTGAAGCCCGTCGCCGGGATGGCTCCGCCGTATGCCGTGCAGAAATCCATGCCGCTGAACGCCGCACCCGCTTTGCGGGCGAAGTCGTAACCGGAACCGGTCGCGCTGGCAGGCGTGGAGGTCGCAACGTTGGTGAAGTTGTATTCCTTCAGCCACGCCTCGTTATGACCGTAACCGCCGGTCGCGATGATGGTGGAAGGCGCCTTGATGGTCGTTTCAACGCCGTTGATCTGAGCAACGACGCCCGTGATCGTGCCGTCTTCGATGACGATATCGGTGACCGGGCTTTCGAGCAGCAGGCAGGCATTGCCGGCAGCGATGTACTCATCCAGCTTCGCCTTCAGCGCGGAGATGAAGCCGGAACCGCCGCGACCGGTGGACTTGGAAACATCGCCGTCTTCCGGAACCGCGAAGTGAACACGGTTGACATTCAGCGGCTCGTAGCTGCCGTAGGTCGGCTTACGCTCGCCGAAGTTCACGCCGACAAAGGTATCCAGCCAGTCAACTGCCGTGCCGGCACGCTCCGCAAACTTGCGGGCGACTTCCGGATTGTAGTTGCCTTCGCCGCCGAGGCGACCGAAATCAGCATAGAGCAGGTCGATGCTGTCTTCGATGCCCGCTTCTTTTTCGATGATGGTTTCAGCGCCGACGATCGAGCCGCCGGCAACCGCCGCAGAACCGCCGATGCGCGGCATCTGCTCAAAAACCAACACATTGGCGCCGAGCTGGCTGGCGCGGACAGCGGAAGAAAGACCCGCCATGCCTGCGCCGATGACGATGACATCGGGCTGCTCAAACGGAATAACGACGCCTTCCTCTTCCGCTTGCTCGCCGGACAGGGCAGCCTTTACGGCTTCCTTGATCGCGTTGCTGGTGACGGTTGCGCCGGAGACCGCTTCGACGTCCGCGCTCTGTGCCTCAACGATGGCAGCCGGGATCTGCTCGATCGCGGGATCGCTGATGCCGGGCGTTTCGTTGTGCTCTCCAACCTCAACGGAAACGATCTTGCCGCCTTCCACGGTCACGCTTACGTTGACGTCGCCGCCCATGCCCGTGCCGACACCGGTATAGCTGCCATCGGCATATTCAGCCAGTGCCGAGGATGCGAACAGCGGCATGCACAGGCTCAGCGCCAGACTCAGCACCTTTTTCGTGGTCTTATTCATGGTTTTCCTCCTTCATGTGATGCAGAGTTATTCTTGCTCCTGCATTTCCCCAAGATGTTACGGCTATTGTATCACAGTCAAAGACCGGCTGCAAGAATTTTAACAAAAAACATATAGAATATCATTTTTTAATTTTAGCGTTTTGCTCTTTCTTCCGCCGAAGCATATAAAACGCTGAAACCTGGCACACACGAGCTTTTTTATGCAATTTCATACACATAAAAAAGCGGGCTGAGCCCGCCTTCACCTCCGCCGAAGTTCGCCACGCATCAGAGTCTTACTCACGCGGGCGATTTTGTGCAATTTCCTATACGTTAAAAAAGCACCCTGCCGGGTGTCCGACAGGGTGTTGATGATGTTAGCCCTCAATCAGAATGGTCTTCTTCTCAGGGGCTTTGAGCGCCTCTTTCTTCGGGATGATCACATGCAGGACACCGCTTTCATAAGAAGCCTTGATATCCTCTTCCGTGATATTGCCACCCACATAGAAGCTGCGCTGCATCACGCCAGCATAACGCTCCTGACGGAGTATCTTGCCCTTCTTGTTCTCGTCTTCCTTCTCCAGGGATTTCTCCGCAGAGATGGTCAGATAACCGTCATTCAGTTCCAGATGGATCTCATCCTTCTTGAAGCCGGGCAGATCGATGTCTACCTCATAGCCCTCATCCGTTTCCTTGACATCCGTCTTCATCACGTTCTGCGCGTGTTTGCCGTACAAAGCATGATCGACATTGCCGAAGCCACGGAAGAGATTACGGTCGAAATCATCAAAAACGTCCATCAGGTTTTCACCGAAAACAGTAGGAAGATAAGTGCTCATCATGCAGACCTCCAATCAATAGCCTTGCACCGCTGGTAACATAGCCAGTCATGTAAGGTCGCATTTTGAACCTTTTTGCGGGTCGTGTATTCGCGGTCATCAGCCGCATCGTCCGTTCCCGAACGACGCCATTATTATAGTCTTTCTGAGTTCATTGTCAATATGTTTTGACAAATTTTTTTATTTTTTCAGGGCACTCATTGCCCCGCCTTCCGCCGCCTGTTTTCTTCAATCTGCGGGAAGCATCAGCTCGCAAAGCGCCGTTGATTCGGTCGGCTTTATCCCTTTTTATATGCAAAAAGGAGCGCACTCCTCTCGGAATGCGCCCCATTTGATGCGGGTTCAGCTTACAGCTGCGGACCGGCGGCGACCAGCGCCTTGCCAGCCTCGTTGCCCTCGTACTTGGCGAAGTTCTTGATGAAGCGGGAAGCCAGATCCTTGGCCTTCTCGTCCCACTCCGCCGGGTTGGCGTAGGTGTCACGCGGGTCGAGGATCTTGGGATCGACGCCCGGCAGCTCGGTCGGAACCTCGAAATCAAAGTACGGGATCTTCTTGGTCGGCGCATTCAGGATGGCGCCGTCGAGGATCGCGTCGATGATGCCGCGGGTATCCTTGATGGAGATGCGCTTGCCGGTGCCGTTCCAGCCGGTGTTGACCAGATACGCCTTCGCGCCGCTCTTTTCCATCTTCTTGACCAGTTCCTCAGCGTACTTGGTCGGATGCAGCTCCAGGAACGCCTGACCGAAGCAAGCGGAGAAGGTCGGGGTCGGCTCGGTGATGCCGCGCTCGGTGCCCGCCAGCTTGGCGGTGAAGCCGGAGAGGAAGTAATACTTGGTCTGTTCCGGGGTCAGCACGGAGACCGGCGGCAGCACGCCGAACGCATCCGCAGACAGGAAGATGACGTTCTTGGCAGCCGGAGCGGAAGAGATCGGGCGAACGATGTTCTGGATATGGTCGATCGGGTAGGACACACGGGTGTTCTCCGTCACGCTCTTATCGGTGAAGTCGATCTTGCCGTTCTTGTCGAGGGTTACGTTCTCGAGCAGAGCGTCGCGCTTGATGGCGTTGTAGATGTCCGGTTCGGATTCCTTATCCAGGTTGATGACCTTCGCGTAGCAGCCGCCCTCGAAGTTGAAGACGCCGTTGTCGTCCCAGCCATGCTCGTCGTCACCGATCAGCAGACGCTTCGGATCGGTGGACAGGGTGGTCTTGCCGGTGCCGGACAGACCGAAGAAGATGGCGGTGTTCTTGCCTTCCATATCGGTGTTGGCAGAGCAGTGCATGGAAGCAATGCCCTTGAGCGGCAGGAAGTAGTTCATCATGGAGAACATGCCCTTCTTCATCTCTCCGCCGTACCAGGTGTTGATGATGACCTGCTCACGGCTGGTGAGGTTGAAGGCGACGGCGGTCTCAGAGTTCAGACCCAGCTCCTTGTAGTTCTCAACCTTCGCCTTGGAAGCGTTGTAAACCACGAAGTCCGGCTTAAAGTCCTTCAGCTCTTCCTCAGTCGGCTTGATAAACATGTTGGTAACAAAGTGAGCCTGCCATGCCACTTCCACGATGAAGCGGATAGCCATGCGGGTATCCTTGTTCGCGCCGCAGAACGCATCCACGACGAACAGGCGCTTGTTGGAGAGTTCCTTCTTGGCGATCTCCTTGAGTGCCTTCCACGTTTCCTCGGAAGCCGGATGGTTATCGTTCTTATAAGCGTCGGACGTCCACCACACAGTGTCCTTGGAGGTGTCATCCATGACGATGAACTTATCTTTCGGGGAACGGCCGGTGTAGATGCCGGTCATCACGTTCACGGCGCCCAGCTCGCTGACCTGACCCTTTTCATAGCCCTCAAGGCTGGGTTTGGTCTCTTCCTCAAAGAGCGTTTCGTAAGAAGGATTGTGGACGATCTCGGTCGTCCCAGTGATACCATACTGCGTAAGATCAATGTTAGCCATCTTAGATGCAACTCCTTTTTTAAATAACTGTCGGCTATGACAGAAGCCGCATTGAAGAGCCCGCCATACACAAGCCCTACTACCCACATGATAGCACATTCATCATACCGCAACACCGGACAAAAATCAATGGGCTTTTTACGAAAATGCTAAAAAAATGACAATTTCGTGCGTGTGGTCAGTCACGGTCGTCAGAATTTCTATTTCTTACAGCAGCTCCGCAAAGAACCGCATCACCAGCTGTCCCAGCCGCAGGGTTGCGCTGCGCCCTTCCCTGTATTGACGCGTCACATCGCGGCTCTGCGCCATGATCCGCTCAAAGTCCGCCCGGATATCCGCAACGGCATCGCAGTCCGCCATGAAGCAGCCGTTTTCAAAATGATGATACAGGCTGCGATAATCCAGATTGATCGTTCCGCAGGTCGCCATGCAGTCATCCGTAATGCTCATCTTCGCATGGCAGAAGCCCGGCGTCCACTCATAAACACGCACGCCGTTGCGCACCAGGCAGTTGTAGAACGAACGCGTCACGTTGTAAACCATCTTTTTATCCGGAATGCCCGGCGTGATGATGCGCACATCCACGCCGCGCTTCGCCGCCAGCGACAACGCATGCGCCATTTCGTCCGTAATGATGAGGTAAGGCGTGATGAACCAGCAGTATTTCTCCGCTTTATTCGCCATGCTGATGTAAACCTCTTCGCCGACATGCTCGTCATCCAGCGGGCTGTCCGCATAGGGCTGAATGAAGCCGTTTCCTTCTGCCGCATACGTCGGGAAATACGTTCCAAGCGCCGTGTCCTCGTCATTCTCCGTGCGGATGGAGGCGTTCCACATTTCAAGGAACGTCGCCGTCAGCGAACGCACGGCATCGCCCTCCATGCGCACGCCCGTATCCTTCCACTGTCCGTAGGGATGCGTGATGTTGAAATACTCGTTGGCGAGGTTATAGCCGCCCGTATAGCCGATTTTGCCGTCAACCACCGTGATCTTTCGATGATCGCGGTTATTGAGGAATACATTCATCATCGGATGCACCGGATTGAACACATGGCACCGAATGCCGACCGCTTCCAGCTTTTCGGCAAACTTCTTATTGACAAAACCGATGGAACCCATGTCGTCATAAAAGACCCGAACCTCTACGCCTGCCCGAACGCGCTCCTCCAGCACCCGCTGAATGCGGCTCCACGACTGCGCATCTTCGATGGCGTGATATTCCATAAAGATGAACTTCTCCGCCTTCGCCAGATCCGCAAGCTGGGCTTCCAGTCCCTTTTCCGCCTCATCGAAATAGATGAGCTTCGTATTGTTGTAAACCGGATACTTCGCATAGCTGTGCAGATACGACGCAATGCCGCCCGCCTTTGGCTCTTTCTCCTTCAATTCGTTGAGAACCTCTCGATTCTCCGGCAGCAGCGGGAACAGCTTCGCGTCCACCTCGCGGTAACGCCTGCTCATCATCTTCGTGCCGCCGTCCAAGCCGACGAGCAGATACAGCGATACGCCTAGAATGGGGAACACCAGAATCAGGATGATCCACGGCATCTTCATCGTCGCCGTCTGATGCTGCGCGTATATCTTGAGGACCAACAGGGTTGACAGCAGACGCGTCGCCCAGTCGATCCATTCAAAATACCGATTCAGGCTCGTGAACATGTTGATGAGAAAAATGGCTTGCAGCAGAATCGCCAGCGCGGAAAAAATGCCGTGCTTGACGCCATTCTGCGTCTTTTTCTTTCCCTCCAAGGTCTTCATAAAAAACGCTCCTTTCTTCTGTGCGCTTTTGACGCGCTCCGCCGCCTTCTTTACGAACGCGGTCGATGGTTGTTATTCCTTCATCCGTACCTTTTGGTATCGCAAAAACGTATAGATCAGCATCAGGCACCAGCCCGCCGCGCAAGCCCATGCCGCGCCGTTCAGCCCGATTCGGGGAACGAGCAGCCAGACCACCAGCGCACGCACGGAAATCTGGATAAACGTCGCGATAAGCGTCGTTTTCATTTCGCCCATGCCGCGGAAATAGCCCTGAATGCCGTTGGTCAGTCCCGGCAAAACGTAGAAAAACGCCATCAGCGTCAGGTAATCCACGCCCATGCCGATCATGCTCACGCTGTCCTGCGCCGCAAAGAGCCGCATCACCGGCGTCTTGACCGCCAGCACAATCAGACAGATCAGCACGCCATAGACGGCTTCCATGCTCATTCCGCATCGAAAGGTTTCGCCGACGCGCTCATGCTCTCCCGCGCCGCGGTTCTGCGCGATACAGGTCATGATGCCCGATGAAATGCTCTGTTCGGGAATGCAGGCAAAGTCGTCTATGCGGCTGACCGCGTTGAACGCCGCAATCACGCTGACGCCCTGCGCATTGATGACGCTTTGGATGACCGCCTTGCCGATGGGCTGGCACGCCTGCTGAAGCGCGGTAATCATGCCGGAGGAAACCGTTTCGCGCAGCAGCGTTTTATCGATGCGCAAATCGCGCAGACTCAGATGCAGCAGCGGGATATTCCGGTAGATCTGCACCGCGCAGAGCAGTGCGCTCACGCCCTCGGCGATGACCGTCGCCGCGCCCGCGCCCACGACGCCCCACCTGCCAACCGCAACGAACAAAACATCCAGCCCGGCGTTCATGACGCTCGCCGCCGCCAGAAACAGGACCGGCGTCTTGCTGTCCCCGACGCTTCTGAGCGCCGCCGCAAGGATGTTATACTGAAACGTAAACAGGAATCCGACAAAGATAACCCTCAAATATCTTGCCGCCATCGGCAAAACATCCGGCGGCACATTCATCAGCCGAAGCACCGGTTCGCTCAGCGGCAGACCGATCAAAAAGACGGCAAGCGACGCTGCCGCGCCAAAAACGATGGTTGTCGCGACCTCCCGTCTGAGCCTCTGCGTGTCGCCCGCGCCGAAAAAGCGGCTCATCAGCACCGATGCGCCGATGCTGACGCCCGATACGCCGAGAATGACAATCGTCATCACCGGATTCGCCGCGCTGACCGCCGCCAACGCGTTTTCTCCCGCGAATTTGCCGATAACAATGGAATCCACCGCGTTATAGGTCAGCTGAAAAATATTTCCCAATATCAGCGGAAACGCATACGCGATCAGATGGCGTGCGATGCTTCCTTCCGTCATTTTGCGCATGGCTTACACGCCCTCAATCCCCAGCTCCGCCGCGATTTTCCGCAGCTCCGCAAGCGTGTTTTCTTCAACAGGTACGCCGTTTTTCAGCCTGTCCGCCTGCGCCTCATGCGCCTTTTCGCCGGGCGTATAGATGCGTGCGCATCCGGGAATCTTTTCGCTGTCGCGCAGCGCCTGCAAATAGCCGCTCAGCCGCGCACGGGTTTCAGACGGATCACCGAACATCGCCGGATCAAACGCCATGAAGAAATGGCTGGTATGGTCGCCGTGTCCGCCGCACATCTCCGGGGAGATCATGCCCTGCGCCAGCACGCCGGTCAGCGCCTCCACCATGATGGCAAGCCCATAGCCCTTATGACCGCCGTTCAGCTCGCCTTCGCCGCCGAGGGGCAGAATGCCGCCCAAATCGCCGTTCAGAATCGACGCATTCATCTTGGGCGCGTCGCTGCACGTCTTTCCTTCCCCATCAATCGTCCATCCCTCGGGCATCGGCTTGCCGCGCTTGTTGTAGACCTCGACCTTTCCCAGCGCAACCACGGTCGTGGAGGCATCGAACCAGAACGGATACGGATCGGCAGGCATGCAGAATGCCAGCGGATTGGTTCCCAGCATCGGCTCGCGCCCAAATGTCGGCACCATGATCGGTCCCGTGTTGGTCATTGAAAAGGCGGCAAGCCCTTCTTTTTCCGCCATCAGCGGATAATAGCCCGCAATGCCGTAATGCGTGGAGTTGCGAACGACGGTCATGCCGATTCCGGTCTTTTTCGCCTTATCGATTGCCATCCGCATCGCCTTTGCCGCCGTCAGATGCCCCATGGCAAAGTGCCCGTCGAGCAGCGCGGAAACCGGCGTTTCGCGGACGACTTCGGCTTTTGCATGAATGTCGATGCTGCCTTTTTGAATGTTCTGATGGTAATACATCATTCTCTGTGCGCCGTGGCTCTCAATGCCAAACAGATCCGCCTGCATCAGAACATCCGCAATCTGCGCCGCATCTTCCTTTTCAAAGCCTTCTTTTTCATATGCACGCTCCATAAACGTGCGAAGTGCCTGTGCCGATACTTTGGCATCCATGTTGATTCCTTTCTTCATACTCTGCCCCGTCAGAAAGCCCGGGGGATTCGCTTGGGCTTAGCAGTCTTCCGTTTTTGCGTTATACCGCCGTTCAAAGGGTGCCTTTCCGTTTATACAGCTTATAGGTTCTGACATCGTTCAGGTCGAACACGCCCGTTTCTTCCGCAATCTGCTCATAGCGCTCGCCCGGATCGGCATACCGCGTGACGACGAACATCGTCCTGCCTTCGCTCAGATAGGACGCGATGGCATCCTTCTTCTCCTGTGTCTGCAAATTGTTGTCCGCGAAATACCGACAGTTCGGCGTGATGCCCGCCGCCAGATAAAAGCCCTGATCCAGACTGGTGATGTCCAGCAGCGTCGGCTCTTCTTCCTGATTCATCATCGCCGCAAAGATCGTCTGCGGCATATCCGTCTTTTTCACGCTCATCAGCGGCACGGCGGCACAAAGCCCCATGCACACAGGCGCAACCGCCAGCATCCCCGCAACAGGCAGCGCCATCACGCGCAGTCCGCTTTTCTCCGGCTTCGGCGCGATCCAGCCCAGCGGAATCAGCCCGACCGGCACAAGCGCCGCAAACACCAGCGCATAATACGGATGCGCCATCTCGCCCCAGTAGCAGGTCAGCAGCAGCAGTCCCGCGCCTATCGGCACGGCAAGCGCCAGCGCCCAAAATCCGCGCTCACGCGTCCGAATCGCGTCCGCGGCAATGAACAGCATGCCTGCCCCTGCCGCCAGCGCCAGCGCCGGATTGACGAGGCTCTGCGTCCGCAGATAGGCCAGCGCGTTGTACAGATGCCCGGTCAGCGACATCGGTGTGCCGCTGTAATCGAAAAGGTTCTGGATAAAGTACACGTCGATCCAGTCTTTCAGCACGCCGTTTGCCGCCAGATAACCCGCCGTGGGCAGGCAGACCAGCATGGCGCCCACGAGCATCCGCACCGCCGCGCCGAACGCCGCCAGCCACCCCTGCTGAGCCATCAGCCCCAGCAGCAGGCACAGCCCCAGACCGGCAAACAGACCGCAATCCGTATACTTGATGAGGAACACCCAGCCCGCCGCCGCGCCAAAAAGCATCTGCGCCGCTTTGGGATGCGCCGTCCGGTTTTTTAAAAGCGCCAGCGTCAGCGCAATCCCCATCACCAGCGCAGGAAGGCAGAATTCCTCCGCGCTGCCGCCCTGCGTGAACGCCGTGCAGCAGCATGCCGCCATCACCGTCAGGGGCATCGCCAAGAGCGTCAGCCGTCCCTCTCCATACAGGCAGACCGTGCGCCAGCCCGCATAAAGCGCCGCCGCAAGGCTTGCAACCTCCAGCATGAACACGCCGATAAAGCTCGTCTTCGAAACGCACGCGCCGAGCGCATAGAGCATGAACAGCAGCGGGCCTTTGTGGTCAAACAAATCGCGGTACGGCATCAGTCCCTGCGTCATCCCGCGTCCAATGGTAAAGTAGATGTTGGTATCCGTCCAGAAGTTTGTCGCGTAAAGAAACGAACTGCTGCTGGCTATCATCAGCGCCAGAAACGCGCACAGAACCGCCATCAATACCGGAAAGAACCTCTTCATTTGCTTCTCCTTCTGTATAGATACAGCGCCTTGTTGAGCCGATTGTCATCGTCATAGCCCGCGTCCACGGCGATGAGCTGATAATTCCCGAATTCCGCCGGAAGCTCATTCCAGCTGACCAGCACATAATCCGGTATTCCCTCGCGGACATAGCGGTCAAGCTCATCGAGCATCACGTCGTACTGCACATTCAGCCGGACGAAATACTTTTCCTGCGGAAGCGCGCCCGTCGTCAGATACAACCCATCGTCAAGATGGCTGTATTGCAGCAGCGTCGCGCCCGGCTCCACATAGGCAGCCAGATGTCCCTGCGCGAGGTTTTCGAGCTTTTGCCCGCGCAGATAGGCGTTCGGCGTCCACAGCCACGCTGCCGCAAGGCTCAACGCACACACGCCCAACGCCAGCCCGCCTCGCAGACTGCTCTTTTTCGGGCATCCGGCGCGAAGCGCAAGCCGCCGCGCCTGCATGATGCCGATCACGGCGAACGGCGCAAGCGCCAGCAGGCTGTATCGCCAGACGCGCCCCAGCGCCAAAACCGTGACGCTCTGCCCCAGCGCCATCGCCAGCATACACAGCCGAACGGCACGCGTTTCGCCTCTGTCGCACAGGAGCATCACCATGCCGACCGCCGCCGGAACACCCCAAAGCGCGTTTTGCAGCATATACCGTGCGATTTCCTTCAGATGTTCCGCGATACTCAGCGCTTCATCGCCGTAAAGGAAGATGTTGTTGATGAGATATGCCGTCACTGCGTCGCCCAGCGCACCGTTTGCCGCCAGATCAATCATCCACAGCAGAATCGGCACAAGCATGCCCGCCAGAAATACGCCTGCGCTCTTCAGCGCCCGCCGCAGACCGCCCTCGCGAAGCGCCAGCACGCCTTCGCAGAGGCAAAGCCCCAGCATGGCGCCCAGCAGGGTATATTTGATCGTGAAAATCAGCCCTGCCAGCACACCGCAGAGCGCCAGCCACGCGGGGCGCATCGGCTTGCCGCGCCTGCCGTATTCCGCGTAAGCAATCGCCGTTGCAGCCATCAAAAGCGGCAGGCAGAATTCCTCCGCGCTGTCTCCCTTGCAAAACGCGGAGCTGATGAGGATGAGTGCGCCCCATGCCGCGGCGCCGCCCAGCGCCCACGCCCTGCCCGAACGCAGGCGGAAAAGCCGATACGCGGCAAAGAGCGCCGCCGTCAGGGAAAGCACTTCCATCAGATAGACGCCCAGAAAGCTCGAATCCGAAATGCACGCCGCCAGCGCGTGAAGCAGATAGAGCGTCGGGCCTTTCTGCTCATAGATATCGCGATACACGACGCCGCCCGCACGCATGACCCGCCCGACCGTCAGCAGGCAGTTGGCGTCCACCCAATCGTTGATCGGATACAGCGGCGAGCTTTGCGAAGCAAACAGCAGCATGACCGCCGCCAGCACCAAACAGGTCGCCAGTGCGCCCGCCCATTCCTTTCTGCGTTTCCGGTTCACTGTGCATCCTCCTCGTATTCGGCGATTTCCCGCAGGAAGGCTTCGCCGTATCGCTCCATCTTTCTTTCGCCCACGCCTGCCACGCGGAGCATCTGTGTGCGGTTTCTCGGCGCTTTCTGCGCCATGTCGCGAAGCGTCGCATTCGTAAAGATGACAAACGGCGGCACGTTCTGCTCCGCCGCAATGGCGCGGCGCAGATTGGATAGCCGCGCAAACAGCGCACTGTCCGTAAACTTTTTCTGTCGAACGCGGTTTTTGATCTCCGGCGCGGCGTCCGTCGGCAGAAGCGCCATGCGCACAGGGCTGTCCCCGCGCAAAAACTCCCTTGCGGTTTCGCCCGCCTTCAGCCGGGGATATTTTCCATCCGTCACGCTCAGCGCGTCCTGCGCAATCAGCTCGTCGATCATCAGCCGAACGTTTCCCTCGCCCTCCGCTTTCATGCAGCCGAAAGCCGTGAGCTTGTCCAGCCCGCGCTCGCGGATCTTCTCATCCGTTCGCCCGCAAAGGATCTTCGCAAGGGTCGCCTTGCCATATCGGCCATCCAGCAGCAGCACCAGCGCGACAATCATCCCCGCCTGACGGGTCACATCCCGCTCTTCCTCACGCGCCAGACAGCCCGAACAATTGCCGCAGTATGTCTTCTGAGGCTTTTCCCCGAAGTATTCCAATATCTTCGTCCGCAGGCAGCCGCCCTCTGTCGCGTAGAACGTCATCCATTTAAGCCGCTCTTTGGCGCGGTCGCCGACAATCTGCCGCGTCTGCTCATCAAGCTGACTGGCATCCTGCGCGTGATCGATCAAAAAGGAGTTGAGCCGAACGTCGCCCGGCTGATACAGCAGGCAGCAGGTCGCCTCTTCCCCGTCGCGCCCGGCACGCCCCGCTTCCTGATAGTAGCTCTCCAAATCCTTGGGCATATTGTAATGCACGACAAAGGACACGTTGGATTTGTCGATCCCCATGCCAAACGCGTTGGTTGCGACGATCACCGGGGCGCGGTCGCTGACAAAATCCTCCTGCGCTCTGCTGCGCATCTCGTCGCCCATGCCCGCGTGATAGCCCACCGCGTCCACGCCGCAATCCTGAAGCATGCGCGTCACATCCTCAACGCCCTTGCGTGTGCCGCAATACACGATGCCGCTCTGCCCCTTGTGTTCCTCCAAAAAGCGCCGCAGCTCTGCGTCGCGGTCCTTCGGTCGCCGAACCTCCAGAAAGAGATTCGGTCGGTCAAAGCCGGTCAGAATGTAATAGGGATCATTCAGCCCGATGAGCCGAACAATATCGTCGCGAACGGTTTTCGTCGCCGTCGCCGTAAAGGCGCTCAGGCGCGGACGCTTTCCCAGCGCGTTTAAAAACAGCGCGATATTCAGATAACCGGGGCGGAAATCCTGCCCCCACTGGCTGACGCAGTGCGCCTCATCCACAACGACCTGCGCAATATTCGCGTTTCGGGCGAAATTCAAAAAGCCGTCGGTCATCAGCCGCTCCGGCGCAACGTAAATGATGCGGTAAACGCCCCGGCGGGCATTATCCAGCGCAAGCATGTACTGCCTCGGGGTCAGCGTGCTGTTGAGATATGCCGCACGAACACCGTATTGCAGCAGGGCGCTGACCTGATCGCGCATCAGCGAAATGAGCGGCGAAACCACCAGCGTAATGCCCGGCAAAACCAGCGCCGGAATCTGATAGCACAGGGATTTTCCCGCGCCGGTCGGCATCACCGCCATGACCTCCCGCCCGCGCAGGATGGCAGCCACCGCATCCTCCTGCCCCGGTCTGAAATCGTCGTAGCCGAATACCTCTTTGAGCGCTGTCCGCGCCGCTTCCATCGCTGTCATGCCTGCTCCTTCTGCTTCCCTATAAGAATCCTTTTTATTATATCGCCCCCGGCAAAGCAGCGTCAAGCCTGCCCCGTAAATTGTGCATGCGGGCGGGAATATTGCCTCTCGCTTCTGAGCAAACTGTTGGCGTCAGGAGGTGGCTGCTATGAACCTGTATCCCAATCTGTATGCGCTGCTTGAAAGCGACTCCCATGCCCGAAGGCTCTTCGAGCGTGCGCCCGCGCAGATTCGGCGTCAGCTGCTCGTCAGGCGGCAAACCATCCGTTCCGTCGCCGCGCTGGACGCCGCCATCGAAGCCCTGCAAAGCTGAAATACCCAAAAACAACGCACTCCCCAACGGTCAGGCAGGGGAGTGCGTTGTTTTTAGATTCTTTAAAAAAACAAATCAGGAAAGGCGAATGAATTACTCCGCGATCACATTCAGAGAAGATGCAATCGCGTCCGCGATCGGCAGGAATTCCGCGTCGGAAGCCGGCGTGAAGAGGAACATATAGTAGCCCGCGTCCACGCTGTCCGGCATCACAATGCCGAGCGTGTCGTTTTCTGCATCAGCAAAGACGACGACGGAAATGCCGTTGACTTCCTGAACCTGCGCATTTTCATAGACTTCGACCAGACCCGCCTGAATCTCCGCCGCGGTCTGCGCAGCATCCAGTTCCTTCCATACCACGGCCAGTCCCTGCGCTTCGTCAGCAGAGCATGCCGCATACACATAGCCCTCTGCCGCCTGCTCGTCGTTCAGCTCGACGTCCGTCCAATCGGCAGGAATATAGAATTCAAAGCTCTCGCCCTGAATCAGCTGACCTTCCGCTTTCAATTCTTCCAGCGCGGCGGCATCCTGCGCGGCATCCGCGGCAGGCACTTCCTCAGCCAGAGCCAGAGAACCCATCATCATCGTAACCAGTGCAAGCACGAGTGCAAACCATTTTTTCATTGTAGTTCCTCCCTTTTGTTTATGGGCAGCATCATCGTAATTGGCACGCGGCGTCTGCCCCTTCCACTGCGTTCCGCGTGCTGGGTCATAGTGTAGTACTTTTTGCCAGCTTTCGCAACCGTTTTTGCACGAATGACGTTTTTTCTGCACGAATGACATCGAATTTGCCCGGAATCCCGCCATTGACTTGGTTCCGGCGTCAGTTTGTGCTATAATACTGAATTGATTCTATTTCGTTCATTCGAGGGAGGTTAACGATTCTCTATGAATATCCGCATCGCTATTGTCGATGACCAGCAGTCGGATCGCGAAGCGTTGAAAAACGATCTTCCTCAGCATATGCCCGTCGGGCTGAGTGCGTCGATCTCCTGCTTTGACAGCAGCGAAACCTTTTTGCAGGGCTTTACGCCGGGCGATGATTCGCTCGTCTTTCTGGATATCTGCATGGGCGGCATGAACGGCATTGAAGCCGCCCGCCGTGTGCGCCAGCGAAGCGCACGCTGCCTCATCGTGTTCCTGACCTCTTCACGCGAGTACGCGTTCGACGCGTTTCCCGTCCACCCGTTTGATTACCTCGTCAAACCTTATCGTCAAGAAGAAATCGACCGTGTGCTGAATTCTGCCCTGCGCTTCATCGCGGAATCCGAAACGCAGGTGGAAATCCGCCTGCCGCGTCAAAGCATTCTCCTCGCGCACAGCCAGATTGCCGCCATTGCCTCCCATGGACACAGGGTGGATATCTTCACCGTGCCGGGCGCATGCCTTGAAAGCTCGATGACGTTCGGCGAACTGGATACCATGCTGCGGGGGGATGAGCGTTTTCTGCCCTGCAACCGCGGCGTACTGATCAACATGGATGAAGCGCTCAAGCTGGATGGCGAAAGCATCCTGATGGCAAACGGCATGCATTTTCCCCTGCGCCAGCGCAACCGATTGGAGCTGATCAACCACTTCACAGAATACCAAATCAAGCGAATGATACGGAAATAATCCGTAAAACAACGAAAGCAACGTCAAATAACAAAGGAAGAACCGATATCTGCTTTGCTTCTTTTCTTCATCCGTAAGTAGACAGAATCCATTGAATCCACTATAATGGTCATCATTCCGTTTTCAAGGGTGTATGCCGTTTTTGCAGCATAGCCCGATATTCCGAATTCGTGTAAAGGAGTTGTTTATGGATTCACCGCAGATGTCTGCACGCGTTCGCACGCTGCTCACTTCCGTATTGAGTTATATTTCTTTCCTTTTGGCATATTACATCCGCTTTTACCTGCTGCATGGCACGCCGTCCTATGGCTTCAAGGTCTATTTCGCGATGGGCTTTGCCGTTGCTCTGCTGCATTATGTGATATACAGCCTGTTTTTCTATCCGCAGACGAACCTCTATCGCCGCTTCGGCAAGCAGGTTCAGCGCACGATTCTGTGCGAAGCGCTCTGCGCGGGCATGACGCTCTCCTTCCTGTTTCTCGTCGACTTGCAGAATATATCGCGTATCGCCGTGTTCATCAGCGCAGGCGTATCCACCCTGCTCATCAGCATCAAACATTATATCGTCATGCGCGTCTACGCAACGCTCCTGCGGAGCGGCATCTATCAGCGCACGACGCTGCTCATCGGCGAAGGCTCAACCGCACACCGCTATGCTTCCATCGTCATCAACGAGCCGGAAGCGGGGCATCACTTGGTCGGCTATGTCGCCGATGAAACCCTCTACGTCAACAGCAAACGTCTGGGCAATTATGACGCGCTGGAACACGTTCTCTTTTCAACGCCGGTCGATGAAGCCATCATCGCGCTGCCTGCGAGCAAATATGTGCTGCTGGACGGCATTATCGCCCTGTGCGAAAAATACGGCGTGCCGCTGCGCATCATCCCCTGCTATGAAGAACGCGTCAGCTATCAGATCGTTACCAGCAAATTCGAAGATATTCAGATGGTCGGCATCCGGGATATCCCGCTCAATCGGCTGTATAACGCGTTCATCAAGCGTGCGTTTGATATCGTCGTTTCGCTCAGCGCACTGATCCTGCTTTCGCCGCTGATGCTCATCACGGCAATCGGCGTTCGCCTTTCCACGCACGATACGGTTTTCTTTGCGCAGACGCGCATCGGCAAAAACAAAAAGCCGTTTAAAATGCTCAAATTCCGAAGCATGAAGCCCAACACCGGAGAGGACAGCGCATGGTCAACCAGCGAAGACGACCGCAGGACGTTCTTCGGCGCCTTGATCCGCAAGCTGTCCATCGATGAGCTTCCCCAGCTCATCAACGTGTTGAAAGGCGACATGAGCATCGTCGGGCCGCGCCCGGAGATTCCCCACTTTGTCGAGCAATTCCGCGATGAAGTGCCGCTGTACATGATTCGCCACATGGTCAAGCCCGGCATCACGGGGTTGGCGCAGGTCAGCGGCTATCGCGGCGACACCTCCATTCGCGGGCGGATCGACTGCGACATCGCCTATATCGAAAACTGGACGATTTGGGTCGATGTTCGCATCATCCTGCGGACGTTTACCGCGATGATCAACAACGAAACGCTTCCGCCTCTGCATCGGGCGCACAAGTCCTGAGCCTTCGGCGCAGCTCGAGTCGGTTCCCTTCCCCTTTCCTTTTGGAAAGGGGATTTTTTCTTTTCTCCCCGCATAAAACAATATCACATGAAAATCGCCCGACTTAATTCCAAATAGGTTTGAAGTGATTTTTGCGGACGTGTTCTTTTCGGTGCATTCAGGATAATATAAAAGCACCAACTTTCGTCAGGGGGAATGGGAATGCTGATTTCCTTTAAAGCGATCGGGCGTAACATCCGCACCGCACGCATGGACTTGAACTTGACTCAGGAAGACGTTGCAGAACGTTTGAAAATATCCCAGCTTCATTTTGGCAGGCTCGAGCGCGGCGACCGTCCGATTTCGCTGGAAATGCTTGCGCTGATTGCCAATATTCTCGAAACACCGCTTTCCTCTCTTCTCAACGGCTGCGTCATCGACGATCACTTCGACCTCAAACCGACCGGCGCCCCGGAATCGCTCGGGCACTCCATCGCGGTTGTCGCAAACGGCTGTTCTCCGCAGGCGCAGCGCCTGATGCTGGAGCTGTGCAAAATCGTCGCGCAGAACGACAAGGCGCAATAAGCAGGCGCTTTTCCTTTCCCATTTTGCTTGCATGAAAGCTTCAATCCCATATTTTCAGGCGGCTGTCAAGCTAACAACACCGATATTTCAAGAAAAAACTAAGTATTTGTGCCCGAAGGTTTCCAAAGGGCGACCGGAAAGCCCTTTGGTGGGGCGATGGGGCAAAGCCCCATATCCACAAATGCTTAGTTATTTGTTTCTTGAAATGTTCGGTTTAGCTTGACAGCCTTTTGTATCCCAACGGGCTGAGTCCGCCTTCACTTCCTCCAAAGGCTGCAAAAACACAAACGCTTTGCCCTCGTTAGCAACATTTCTCATTTTTTCATAAACGACACGGATTTCAAAGTCAGGCAAGAAAGCGAGCTGAGCCCGCCTTCACTTCCGCCGAAGTCCGCCACACATCAAAGTCTTGCTCACGCGGGCGATTTTATGCAATTTCCTATACGTCAAGAAAAAAGAACGTGCAGGACATTCATCCCGCACGTTCCCGTGTTTATTCAAACAAATCGTCGTCGTCATCGTCGTTCTGCGCATTCGGATCAATCACGAAATCATCGTCCTGATCCTTCCTGCTCCGTCCGAAGAGACCCTTCTTTTTCTTCATCGGCTTGATTTCATCGCGCTTCTTTCCGTGACCCGCAAACGTATCCTTGCGCGTCTGCTCACGAATCGCCTGAATATCTTCACCGCTCAGCCGAATGGTTTCCTGCTCTGCCTCGATCTTCGGCTTGACGTCTTCCGGCGTCAGTTTACCGAAAATGCGGGTCTGAGAATCATCCACCTTGCCCTGCGGAACGAATTCCGGACGATCTTCGATCGGCGCAACGCGCAGAGTCTTATCCGTCGGCACATCCTGCACCGGACGGCGGCGGCGTCCCTCTTCCGCGTTCTGTTCCTCGCGGACAGGGGCTTCCTTCTTCTCGTCCTTCTTGCCCTTTTCTTCCGGAACAAACTCCGGCGTAGGCACGATCGGCTCTTCCTTTTTCTCTGCCTTTTCCTCGCCCAACTTTTCTTTCTTCTTGGTGTCCTTCGCCTGAGCGGGGCGGCGGCGGCGCTTGCCGAAGGAATCGCGCACATCCGGAGCGAGCGAGATGGTGTCAATCGCCTGCTCCATGCGCTTCTTTCTCTTGGCGCTGCTGACCATGCCGACAGCAATCAGCACGGCAATCACCGCCACAAGCACGCCCGCGACGATATACAGCACCGTCAGGTTGACACGGCTGGCAATCATCTCGCCGAAAGTCGGAACGGGCGTTGCCGTCGGCACCGGAGTCGGCGTCGGCGGAACGGCGGTCGGCGCAGGGGTCGCCGTCGGTTCCGGAGTCGGCTCGATATAGGTCAGTTGAATGATGTTGGACGGATAGGCTTTTTCGTTGCCCGCGTCATCCTTGCCGGAAACCTCGAACTGAATCTGACCGGCAATGCTGGTTTGCAGATCGAAGACCAGCGTTCTGGATTCACCGGACGGCAGGGACGGAATCGTCGCAACGGTCGTCCCCGCTTCTTTGACAGTCAGCGTCGCGGCATCCGTCTGACCGATGTTGGAAACGACAACCGCAAAGCGCACAACGGCAGGCTCGGAGAAAATCTCCGTCGTCTGCGCCTGTGCGCTGACGCTCAGCACAAGCGCCTGGCTCGCGTCCTGCGTGGTAATCGTCACCTCGCCGGAGGTTACGGAGATCGCCTCTCCGCTGTCGTCCGTACCGGTGATTTCCGCGGAAAGCGTCGTAGACTGAGTCGGCGTCCACTCAACCTTCTGCTCAAAGGTCGCGCCCGCCGCCAGATCGACATTCGACGCGATGACCGTGCCATCGGACAGCGTGGCAGTCAAGCCGGTATAGCCGGAGTTGCCGCTGTTCTTCATGGTCAGGGTCACGTTGATCTTTTCGCCCGGATACAGGTTCTCGCCCGCATCCGTTTTGAGCTGTGCCTCCAGCCCGTCCTCCGCAAGGGTGACGGTCTTGCGTGCCATGTCGGAAATGGTATATTCCTTGCTTCCGCCCGCCGCCTGATAGGTGACGGTCGGCTTGCTGACCAGCTCGCTGTCGCCCATGGTGAAGCTGTCCTGAAGCGTGATCTTTTCGCCCACGGACAGAGAGGGTGCGCTGAGCTTCTTGCTGCTGATGCCCTCGTTGCTGACGGCGATGTTGCGCAGTTCGATGTTGCCGGTGTTGGAGAGCGTATACTCGACGGTGACCTTCTGCCCCTTGCGTGCGCTGCTGGGCGTGACGGAATACGTCGCGGTCATCTGAGGCGCGGCGGCTTCGGTCTGAATGGTGACCGGGATGGTACGTTTGTTTTCCTGCAAGCCATCGGCAGTCTTGACATAGTACCGAATGAAGTACTTGATCTTGCCTTCTTTAATCTGATCCTCAGTCACATGCCATGTGCCGTTATAGGTTACGCTCTGCTCGCCTTTCAACCCGTCATATTTGATCACGGAATGGGCGGTCGGATCGAACAGCGTAATCTCTTCGGTCATGTCCTCCTGACTGCTGTTGTAGATCTTGATGGTGATGGACACATCCTGTTCGGAGATAACAGATTGCGGCTCACTGAGCGATGAAACGCGAATCGGGTCTCCGTCGGCTAACGCAAAAGCCGAAACGGCGAGCAAAAAGACAAGCATCACCAGAGCCGCCGCGGCACGGAATCCTTTTAAGCGATGATTCATATTGATGTCAGGGTCAAAACGACCCCATCCTCCCTTCCGAGCGGGCGCAGTTCCCGCCGAACGATGTCAAAAGCGCACATAAAACCACTTTGGATTATTGTATTCGATTAGACAGCTTCTGTCAAGCGTCGGCGGAATTTCCCTGCGTTTCCTTCTTCTTCACACCATCATCGCCGCGGCAAGAACACCGGCGGCATATGCCGTCAGCGCCGCAAGGACGGCATATCGACTTTTTTTGACCCCTGCCGCGCCCAAATACAGCGAACCCGTAAAAAAGACTGTTTCGCTCGCCCCGCAGATGACGCAGCAAAGCCTCGACGCCCTGCTGTCCGCCCCGGTCTGCTCCATCACCTGGCGCACCGCCGCCAGCGCCGCCGAACCGGAAAGCGGACGCAGAAGCACAAGCGGCGCCGCTTCCCGCGGAATGCCGATCCGCGAAAGCACAGGCTCAAGCAGGGCAGACATCGCGTCCATCAGTCCGGTTTCCCGCAGCAGCGCCACCGCCATCATCACGGCGCACAGGCACGGCGTCATCTGCACCAGCGTCGTCAGCCCTTCTTTCGCCCCGCGAACCAGCGCATCATATACGCTCACTTTGGCGCGAATCCCCATCAGGACACAGCCCACGACCATCGCCGGAAGCAGCGCCTTCACACGCCTTTCCCCCTCGCCGCAAACGCCCTACATATCGCCGCGCCGCATATCGTCGATACCGTCGTCGCCGCCAGAACAGGCGCAACGATATCCGTCGGATTCGCCGCACCCGCCTGCGCACGCAGGGCTATCATCGTCGTCGGCAGGAGCTGCACGCTCGATGTGTTGATCACCAAAAACAGAATCATGGCATCGCTTGCCCGCCCGTCATTGCCGTTGGCTCGCGCCATCTTCCGCATCGCCGTCATGCCTGCCGGCGTCGCCGCGCCGCCCATGCCGAGCATATTCGCCGACAGATTCAGGCTGATTTCCGAAAGCGCAGCTTCCTCGCCGGGCGCAAAGCGAAACAGGCGGGAAAGGGGCTTTTTCAGCGCCCGTGCCAGCGCATCCGCCGCGCCGCATTCGCGCAGAATTCCCATCATTCCTCCAAAAAAGGCATACGCCCCCGCCAGCTCCAGCAGCAGCGTCATCGCTTCCCCGCCGCCCGACAAAAGCGCGTGCTGTGCCTCATCCAACCGCCCTGTCGCCGCCGCGTAGAGTGTGCCCGCGAGCAGCATCGCGCAAAACAGCCCGTTCATCCATCTCACCCCGTGAAGCGTATGAACGAGACAACAAAAAAAGAAGGGGACGTCGTCCCCTATAACCCCTACCGGAAACCTGAGGTTTCTGGACTTCCCACTTCTTTGATTGCTTCGCAATCAAAGGGAAAAGGGCATTGCTTTTTCGCCCTATTGAATGAAAGCAATGCCCTCTTTTTATTTTTATCCGTTCCCTGCCATGCCGTAATCCACGATGACATCCAGAATTTCGCCGTTCTCGGCGGATATCTCAACAACGCTGATTCCCAGCTCGCTGTGATGCCAGACGCTCCAAACAACTTGTCCTTCCTCCAGCGTGCATACCGCGTAGATTGCCGATTGCTCGCCATCCAGCATTTCAGGCGTCAGACCGCCATCGTTTTCCAGCGCCTGACGTCCCAGTGCAAGCGCATCTTCCTCAGTCAGCATTCCTTCCGTCGGCAGAACATGGTTATACTGCTTTGCGGAAAAGCCCGCTTCAATGAGCCGTGCGTCAATCGCCGCGTCGCCCTCCGGCGTGCGTGTCCATAGGTTTTCCGGATACCGGATATACAGCTTATCCAAATCATCCAGCAGCTTCGCCAGATAGGTCAGGCTCTTCGCGTCATAGACTGCCGCTCTGCCCCATGTGGATTCCGTCACATCCGGCAAAGGTTCTCCGTCATGCGTCCAGCTTGCCACCGCGCCGTCCTTTCCCAGCATCACGACATATCGTCCCATGCGTTCGCTGCAACTCGCATAATTTCCTGCCCCATCCAGCCGATAGGCGTCCTTTTCAGGCAGAATATTCGGCACAAAGCTCACGCGCTTTCCTTCGTTTGTTTCTTCCATCCACACGTCAAAGAGCGCAAAATTTTCTTCTGTCAAGCCATATTTCTCACTCAACGCCTGCTTCGCTGCCCGAACATCCTCGTTATCCTCATCCGCCTTTTGCGCATGTTCCAGCCCCTTCAATTTTTCCGGAACAAACGCTTCTTCTGTCTGCTCGTCCCACGCAAGCGGCGTCCCCGTGATTTCATACCATTGCTGTCCTGCCTTGACCAACTCCATGCCACGCGCCAGCATCGCGGTATCCCACACATCGGAAGAAAAATCGTCGCCAACCGCCTCTCCGTCGTTTGACCATTTTGCTTCCGCCTTGCCGTTTCGAATCGTCACGATATAGTCGCCCAGCTTCCACGCATAATCGCCGACATCTTCATTCGCGTGATAGGTGACGACGGTTTCGCCATCGTTTTCTTCAACGGTACAGATGAAGAAGCTGTCCATTTCCCGCGTAAAGCCGTATTTTTCGTACAATGCCTCCTGTGCCAGCCGCTTTGCGTCATATTTTGCCGACCGCGTCAACCCTGCCGCCACTGCAACCGCTGCCGCAAGCATCAGGACAAGCGCGGCTGCAATCAGCAGCATCTTTCTTCCGGAAATCGTCCGTGCGGGTTGATCGTCCTGAATCTTTGAAAGCGCCTGCCGAACGCAACGATCGAGCCTTTCTTCATCGGGCGCATAAACCGCCTGCCATTCTTTCTTTTTCATCGTTCTTCCTCCCCCAGAATCGAGCGCAGCTTTTCCCTTGCGCGGAAAAGTCCGGCACACACCGCGCCCTTTGTCGTTCCCATGATTCTTGCGACTTCCAGCACTTCATAGCCTTCCATGTAATACAGGACGACCATCGTCCTCAACTTTTGCGGCAGGCTGTCCACTGCTTCCCTCAGCGTCGCGCAGGAGTCTTCTCCCGTCGGCGTTTCCGGCAGGGTATCGACAGGCGTCATCCGCTTCTGCCGCCGCTGGATATCGACGCAGACCCGGATCAGGATCCGCGTCATCCACGTGGAAAACAACGCTTCATCGCGCAGAGTTCCGCGTTTTTCCCATGCGCGGGCGATGGCTTCCGCCACCGCGTCGAGCCGATCGCTCTCACCGCGCAGATAGCTTGCCGCAACGCGGTACAGACTGCCCTGCATCTGCGTCACCCTGCGGGCAAATTCCTGCTTATCCATATCCATCCTCCTTCTGTATCAGGCGCCTTTACACCTATTAGACGGCAAAGCCCCGCGCAGGATTCGCTAAAGAAGAAAAAAGAATGTTAGAGGGCTAGTGAACGTTGTCCCCCTAGGAACCCCAACCAAGAACCTGAGGTTCTTGGATTTTCCACTTTTAAAGTTCGGATCAAAAGCAGGCTGAACCTGCCGCATCGCCGCCTTAATTCGCAGAACGTTAAAGCGTTGCCTCACAAACTGTTTTGCAAAGTTCCCTGCGTTAAATAGAGAAAGAGCATTGCCCTTCTCCGCTTGTTGACATAAGCGAACTTGGCTTGAATCGTAAAATCAAGAAATTCAACGGTTCTTTCATTTGCGGAAAGGGCTATTCTCCCCCTTCGGGGGAGAATAGCTTTTTGTCTACAGTATGAGAAAGGGCATTGCCCTTCCGTTTTTACGGAACAGAGCAATGCCCTTTAAAAATCATTTTACCGCTTTTTACTTGCCCGCGTTCTGAACCGCGCTCTCAGCGGCGATGCAGCCCCAGGTCGCGCAGATGCCGTGACCGATGCCGCCGATGGTGTTATGACCCGCGATATTCGCAGAACCGATGATCTCGCCCGCCAGATAGACGTTGCCGACCGCAGTTCCGTCCTCGCGCATCAGCTGACCCTGACCATTGATACGCGGTCCGCCAGCCGTCATCATCAGATACGGAACGGTGTACACCGCATAGTACGGACCTTCCTCGAAGGAGAGCAGGTTGTCCGTACGACCGAACACGCTGTCCTCGCCCTTGGCAACGTCCTCATCATACTTGGTGAGGGTCGCTTCCAGATTCGGGGCGCCGATCTTCTCAGCCAGCTCAGCGATGGTGTCCGCCTTGAACACATAGCCCTTTTCGATCAGCTCAGCGATCTTCTCTTCCGTCGTGAACGGCGCAGAGTTGCTCATCATGCCGGTGAACAGCGGCTTGTCTTCCGTCATCATGTTCTCCGCAAAGACAACATAGATGATGTTCTGGTCGCTGGTGCGCCAAACGGTGCGCTTATCCATGCTGGTCGCCTTCGGCTCGTTGAAGACACGGTCGCCGTTGGTGTTGATCCACACAGAACCATTGTAGTTGATGTTGCAGCGCAGGGAGGCCTGGAAGCCGGTGACCGGAACAGAGCCGCCGTAGCAGGAACTGTAATTCATGTTGTCAAACGCCGCGCCAGCCTTACGCGCAAAATCGTAACCGCTGCCGATCGCCGTGTTGGGGTCGTTGGAGGTGATGTTGGTGAAGTTGAATTCCTTCAGCCAACGCTCGCAGTAGCCATAGCCGCCGGTCGCGATGATGGTGGACGGCGCACTGATTTCCTTATCGCCGACCATGACGCCGGTCACGTCGCCGTTATCGTTCAGCACGATATCGGTCACCAGCGTATCCAGGCAGAGCTGAACCGTGCCCGCGTCAATGTAGCTCTGGAGCTTGTCGCTCAGACCCTTGACGAAGTAAGAACCGCCGCCGGAGGACGCGCCGCCCGCCGTATACGTTACGCGGTTGATGTCCATGGTCAGGTAGCTGCCGCTGTCCACCTTATCGGAGAACTCGACGCCGACATCTTCCTGCAGCCAGTCAATCGCCGCACCGGAACGCTCGGCATGCACCTTCGCGATCTCGGTGTTCATGAACTCTTCGCCGCCCAGGTTGACGAAATCCTGATAGAACAGCTCAGGGCTGTCTTCGATGCCCGCAGCCTTCTGAATCTTGTAGCCCGCGCCGCTGATGGAGCCGCCTGCCGTGTTCGCGGAGCCGCCCACGCGATAATTCTGTTCGAGAACAAGCACGTTCGCGCCCAGCTCAGCCGCACGCACGCTGGCAGACAGACCCGCCATGCCCGCGCCGACGACGATGACATCCGGCTCAATGGTGATTTCCAGCTCGCCCGCTTCTTCGGTGCCCTCGCCGGACAGCGCCGCGGCAACCGCCTCTTTGATGGCTTCCGAGGTCACGGTCGCGCCGGTAACCGCTTCAACGTCGGTGCTCTGCGCTTCGATGATCGCCTGCGGAATCTGCTCAATCGCCGGATCGCTGATACCGGCGGTTTCCTTATGCTCAAGCACTTCGACGCCGGAGATCTTGCCGTCTTCAACCGTTACGGCAACCTTCACCGCGCCGCCCATGCCGTTCGCAGAGCCTTCATACACGCCGTTTGCCGGAATCGCTTCCGCCAGAGCGTACAGCGGCGTCGCCAAAGCGAGCGCCATGGTCAGCAATACGCTGATTCCCTTTTTGTTCATATTCGTTCCTCCTTATTTCCTTGCGTTTGGCAAATTCATGCAGATCCTGCCGTTTTTGGGCATTTCGCTTTTTTTGTCGATAGAGCGATTTTGTCACAATACGCAGACAATTCGCATGACTTGCTGCCGCATATCGGGAAAATTTCTCCAAACCCTTCCCGATTTCTGTCCTTTATAGTATACTATTTGAGAAGAAATTCACATAGACGCATCATTTCTTTTTTATGCATATCATAACCGGAGGCATTCAAATGAAGTCTTATCCCCGTCTTTCTCCTTATAAAACGGAGACCGATCCGCTCTCCACATTTCTTTCCGAATTCCGCTTCGATGTCGAATACTTCACAAACTGGCCTCAGCAGGACCATAAAACCCTGCGCAACATCGTCAGCTCGCAGATGAAGCTCATCCTCATCGAAAGCGGAAACAGCATGCTTGTCTCCGATAAAAAGAATTACGCCATGTCCGCGGGCAGCTGTCTGCTCATTCCGCCGTATACGGTATACGACGCGGAAACGTTCGAGGGCGTCCATTCCTACGAGGTGTTTTTCAGCATTTATCCCGCCGTGCGCGAACAGGAGTTTTGTCAGTACGCGCATTTTACGTCGATCATGTTTTTTCCGTCGTTCATCACCCCCGAAGAATTCGCATTCATCGGCGCCTGCTATACATCGCTTCAGAAACAAAAACCGGGGGCTTATGCGCAGGTCGGTGCAATGCTCAAGCTGCTGCTCATCCGCATTTTCAGACAGCAGAACGAGCAGGATTTTTCCACCCCGATTGTCAATGCAGGCGAACACGCGCTGATGAGCCGCTTTTTTGATTATCTGGAATCGCACATTTCCGAGCCTGTGCATGTCGAACATCTTTGTGCAGCGCTTGGCGTATCGCAGAGTTATCTTTATCGCTGCTGTCGGAATGTCATGAGCTGTTCCCCCAGCCAGACGATCACCCGATGCAAGCTGCGCCATGCGCAATCCTTGCTCAAGAATCCGGATCTTTCCATCGGACAGGTTGCCGAAGCGATCGGTTTTGATCCCTATTATTTCAGCAGCCAGTTTAAAAAGATGTTTCTCCTCTCCCCCACTCGCTATAGACAGACCATTGGCGTTGCAGAACGGGCGATGACAGGAAAAGTTGACGGAGATACGGTTTCGCAGGAATCTTCAAATTCCAAGTAATGCTCTTGGGCGATGGCGCAAATTCCACCATGTCCCGTTCCAAAATCATTCCAGCATACAAATAGCCGCTCGTTTTATGCAACAAGCGGCTTTATGTTTTTTAAAGAATGTAGCGCTTTCCTATATGCTGACTGATTATGAAATGTCGCTCTTTCTTGCCCACAAAGCGTCGAGAATGAATTCTAACCCAGCATGTTTTCTGACTTCGTCGAAGATGAAATGCACCAAGCCTCTTTCGCGTTCTCCCTCCCACTCTCCCAGGTGTTCATCCCCGTGCTGTTTCCGCCACTGGCGGCGCATGGGGTTAAACCTACCCAAGAACGTTCTCTGACTTGGTAGAAAACGACATTATGCACCAAGCCTCTTTCGCATTCTCCCTCCTGCTCTCCCAGGTGATTTTTCCTGCCTGTATCCCGCACTGCGGGCGGCAGGAAAAATCCTAACCAAGTACGTTCTCTGA
>CAKUCW010000004.1 GCA_934643825.1 uncultured Clostridia bacterium
GTTTATAACTCATTCCACTTGGAATTCCTTATGAAAATAATTCCTTGAGTGCCGTTCTTTCTGCACTCTGTTTTCGCCTGCTCCAAAATGCTGCGGAAAAAGGCGCTGCCTCTCATGGCCTGCTTTAGCCATTTTGAGACAGCGCCTTCGTTGACCTGGGGTTATTCAATTTGAATCGTTACAGCAGATGCCGTTTCTTCCTCGGTCGGCTGATATCCCTCAAACATCCATTCGTTTTCATCGCTCAGGTGATCGGGGAAAACCGGCGTGAAGATGACCGCGCTGATGGGCTGGGTCAAAATGTAATTGCCGGAAAGGGAAACGGTTCCGTCATCTTCGATTGAGGAGTCGGTGAAGGAGAGAATGGCATCGCCCTCTGGAACGGAGAGGAGGAATTGAAGCGTTCGGTCAGTGGCAGTAAACAGGTCGGCGGCAGTCGATTTTCCGGAATGGGAAACCGTCATCTCATAATCCAGCTGAGCGAAGGTGACATCCAATCGGGTCAGCGTGCAGGTGTAGTCGCCTACCGAAAAGGTTTTCGGCTCTGTGAGCGAGGCAACGCGGACGCCTTGCGTCGAGAAGTTGCTATGCAGCTGCTCAGAAAGGTTAAATGCACCGGAGAGTATCAGACGGTTTTCCAAATCGGTCTGCTCCCATTCATCCTCAGTCATTCCATTCGGAACGGGCAGATAGAGCGCATAGCAGAACAGGGAATCCAATCCGTCCGTCAGAATCTGCCCGTTTTGGTAAGCGGTCAGGCAGTCCTGTTCCATATTGTCCCATGTGAGAATGCTGCTGTCGCCATCTTCCGTTGTGGTGAGCTGTGCCGGATCGATCGGGAAATTGGGCGTCAGCACATCGAAGTCCAGCGACCATTGCACAGGTTCATCGGGGTTGGGAATCCTGTCATCGAGCCGGACATCGAGATTAAACGAGCCGCTGTCGGCAGGATTCAGCAGAATGCCGTCATAGAACGCGCCGCCGTACAGCGCGGAAAATGAGCTGACGGACTGATTCTCGGAGATGCGCTGGAAGCCGACGACAGATGTGTTGATTCGCTGCCCATTTTGGATTGCGGTGACACGCGGATACAGGTAAAGCGTCGATGTTCCGCTGCGGTGCGAAATGTCCAGCGCAAAGGACAGACTGGAACCGTCGAAAATGGCGTCGTTCAGGGTGATATCCGCATGGCGGCTCTGAATCTGCTTGCCGACGGGCAGCACATGCGCCTGATAAACAGCGTTGTTTTCCTGCTCGGCGTGGAAGCGAGTGACGCCGAAATATGCCGCCGCGCCTGCCGTTGCCGCAAGCAGGAGAGCCAGCAGTGCAAAGGCGAGAGACATGGAGAATTTTCGACGCATGCGCGGCTGTGTATTTCCGTGCGCACGGGACCGAATCTCTGCCTGCATCCGCGGCGACATATTTAAGCCGGAAAGGCGGGCGTCGATCGCCTTCCGAACATCATTCTGTTTCATCGAACCCCCACCTTTCCAACTGCGTTTTGAGCTGAGCCTGCGCTCGTTTGAGCCGCCGATAAAAACCGGATACGGTCAGATGAAGCGCCTTTGCGCAGTCCTCCGCGCTCATATCCTGATAATAATGTAGAAGCAGCGCTTCGCGATATTTGGGGGCAAGCGCCATGATCTCGCGAACGACGCTGTCGTCAGCCGGCGTAAAATCGCAAACGGCGGGTGGAAGATCCTCAAGGGCAACGCGCTGATCGATATGGCGCAGCCATGCGCTTCGCCGGATATCCCGACAGGTATTGACGGCGATGGATACGAGCCATGTTTTGGAGTATTCCCGCTGGCGCAGGGTATCCAGGCGCTTGTAGGCTTTGATGAAGACTTCCTGCGAGGCATCTTCGGCGAGCATTCGGTCCTGCAAAATGACGAAGCAAAGGCGAAGAATATCGTCGCCGTAATCGCGCATCCATTCATCAAGAAGCCTGTCTTTTTCGGGCTGCGTCATGGATGGCGCACTATGCTGCATGGGTCTTTCACCTCTTCTACTCCATTAGACGGAATCAGGCGGTCAAAAGTGACCGCCTTAGTCAGAAAATATAGGTTATTCTAGCAAATCCAGTTCTTCTTCGATATCTGCAAGCAATGCATCAGCGGTAGTATCTACATGATCTGTACCATTGGGAAAGACACGGATTGATCTGTTAGGACATGCCATCAACAGTTCGCAGAACTCATGAACTTCGATGGAGAATGCTGCTTTATCAGAACAGACTGCGGAAGCAAACATTTCTTCCGGCCATACGGAGATGGGGCATTGTTCGGTTGGTACAAGCTGATTAGGGTCACAATCCAACCAAACCATCTCCGTGTCAGCAATGGTGGTCACAAAACTCTTATAGCGTTTGCGAGGGTGGGCATTCATTAAACCTTCAAACTTATTCATGATGATCCTCTGTTCACTTATATATACAAGCTCATTTGGGATAGATACACTTTTGCCAACAGGCTGAGGCGGTCAAAAGTGACCGCCTTTTTAAAATTGATTTGAAAATCATTCCATATCTTTTGCCACCGAAACCAGATAGCTGTAAATCTGAAGACGATATTTTTCGTACAAGCCTAGATCGACGTAAAGCTTTTTGTAATACTTAAAGAGCGATGCCTTTGTCGTCAGCGCCTGCGCGGGATTGACGGACGAGCTGAGCGAGTGCTTCCGCTGACGGGTATAGTAATACAGCGGCGTGCGAATGGCGTAAAAGCTTTCGGCATAGCGGATATAGGAAAGATTGAACAGCATGTCCTCCGACCATGTGAATTGCTCGTTGCAGCGGATGTTATGCTCCATGATGATATCCCGGCGGTAGAGCTTGTTCCACATGACGCCGTAGTAAAAGCTGGCGGGTTCTTCCATCAGGCAGCGGGCAAACTGCGATTTGTCCATCTTGGTATAGGGCGGCATGTAGCCGTATACGGTCGTTTTGCCCGTCTTTTTGCCTTCGGGCAGACCGGAACAGTAGTTGCAGATGACAAGGTCGGATTCCGTTTCCAGCGCGGCTTCCACCAGCAGGCGCGTGGCGTTGGGATCGAGCTGATCGTCGGAATCGACGAATTGCAGATATTCTCCCTTGGCGCGTTCGATGGCGACGTTGCGCGTTCCGGAAACGCCGCTGTTCTCTTTGTTGATGATGATGATCCGCGAATCCAGCCGGGCATACATGCGGCAGATTTCAAGGCTTGCATCGCTGGAACCGTCGTTGACCAGAAGCACTTCCAGATTTTGGTATTTCTGGCTCTTGATGCTCTCCAGACACGGAACCATGTCCTTGGCAGAGTTATAAATCGGAACGATGATGGAAACAAGCGGGTTTTCCATGACAAAGGCTCCTTTCAAAGCAGAGAATGGAAAAGTGCGGCTTGGGTGCAAGTCTTTCGGTCAGGCATAGATCCGCACATTGAGGCGAAGGAAAAAACGGGTTTATTTGCTTTTCATTATAGCATGCGAAGAAAGAAATAAAAAGAGCGAAAACACACGGAAACAAAAGGCGGATCAAGATCAAATGTGCAGGATCGTTGATTGTGAAATGCACAAAGCCGCCGCTATGGGTTTGATAAGCCGAAAAAATGAATCGATTATGCGAAAAGCCGTTTGACAAATGCACGTCTTAGGCGTATGATAAAGAAAAACAACGCAGATGAATCAAAGGAGATTGCAGCGTGGAAAATATTGCATATTACAACGGTAAAATTTCTTCGATCGAGGATATGACCATTCCGATGAATGAGCGGAGCAGCTACTTCGGCGACGGCGTGTATGATGCCATGTTCACCGTAGACCATGTGCCGCTTCAGCTGGATGATCACCTGCGCCGCTTTTACCGCAGCGCTAAGCGCATCGATATCGACATCCCCATGCCGTTTGAAGAGCTTCGGGCAATGGTGCTCGATTTTTGCAGGAAAATCGACAGCCCGGATGCCATGGCGTATGTTCAGGCGACACGCGGCGTAGGGATGAGGGGGCATGCATACCGCTTTGCGGGAGGCACGCCGAGCCTGTGGGTCTGGGTCAAGCCGGATATGCTGGATCCGATGGACAGATCCTATAAGTGCATCACGATGGAAGACACCCGCTATCTGCACTGCGATATCAAGACGATCAACCTTCTGCCCGCCGTGATCTATACCCAGCGTGCGGAGGAGGCGGGCTGCGATGAGACGATTCTTCATCGCGGCGAGCGCGTGACGGAATGTGCGCACTCCAATGTGCATATTCTCAAGAATGGGGTATTGAAGACCGCACCGTGCGACAACCTGATTCTGCCGGGCATTACGCGTGCGCATCGCATTGCTCAGTGCAGGGAGATGGGGATTCCGGTGGTGGAAGAGCCGTTTACCCTTGAAGAAATGATGGATGCGGACGAGGTTTTCTTTACCAGCGCGAGTGCGCTCTGCTGCCGCATTGAAGAAATTGACGGAAAAAAGGTCGGCGGACGCGACCCGGAGTTGATTGCCCGAATTCAGAAAGCTGCATGGGACGAGGCTCTGGCAGAAGTGAAAGCCATCAACGGATAATCAGCGTGAAACGGGCAAATGCCCGTATCCATAAATTCTCGGTATTTCCGGAAAGGCGGATAGATATGAAAAACATTGCATACTACAACGGCAAAACTGCGCCCATCGAGGATATGATGGTGCCGATGAACGACCGCGCCTGCTATTTTGGCGACGGCGTGTACGATGCGACCTGTGTGGTCAATCATGTGCCGATGGCGTTTGACGACCATATCGACCGGATCTACCGCAGCGCCAAGCTCATCGACATCGAGATTCCGATGGAGAAGACGGAGATGAAGCGCATGCTTCAGGGGCTGGTCGATCAGGTGGAGGGCGATGTCCTCTTCCTGTATTGGCAGGTGACGCGTGGCGTGGGCATGCGCAATCACCCGTATTCGGGCGCGGGCGACAAGCCGAGCATTTGGGCGTTTGTGCGTCCGAGCAAGATGCGCGATCCCTTCGGCGTCTATAAGTGCATCACCGTAGAGGATAAGCGCTTCTTCTATTGCAATATCAAGACGATCAACCTTCTGCCCGCCGTTTTGGCGAATGAGCAGGCGATGAAGGCGGGTTGCGACGAAGCCATCTTCCATCGCGGCGAACGCGTGACGGAATGCTCGCATTCCAACGTGCATATTCTCAAAAACGGCACGCTTTACACGGCGCCCTGCGATGAGCTGATTCTGCCGGGCATCACGCGTGCGCATATTTTGAAGATCTGCGAAGCGAACGGCATCCCAGTAGTGGAAGAGCCGTTTACGCTGGAGGACATGATGCATGCGGACGAGGTCTTCTTCTCCAGCTCCAGCGCATTGACCTGCCGCATCGGGGAAATCGATGGGCATAAGGTCGGTCTGAAAGACGAAAAGACGTTTGCCATCATCCGCGACGGCTATCAGGACGAAATCAAACGCGAGGCAGGGCTGGCGTAAGGGGACGTTTTGCGACTCTGCCCCAAGCCCTGCCAAGAACCTGAGGTTCTTGGATTTTCCACATCCTTTATCGCTTATCGCTGCGCGATAAAGGGCAGAAATCGAATCTAAACGAAAACCGCTATGCTCCGTTATAGAGTAATAGCGGTTTTTTATTGGATTATGTTACAGTTATAAAAGTGGGAAGTCCAGAAACCTCAGGTTTCTGGTGGGGTTTGAGGCAAAGTCCCAATCGTTCCTCCTTCCAGCCACATCGGGACGTCGAGCAGCGATGGCAGGACAGCCGCCGCCGCGCTGAGGAAAGGCTCGTCCGGCTTTTTCATGTCCGGGATGCAGATGACGTCGATTCCCGCGCCGCAGGCGGCACGGATACCGGCGTCGCTGTCCTCAAGGACCAGACAGTCCATTGCGGACTCGCCGGATTTTTCCTGCGCCTTGATGAAGATGTCCGGGAACGGCTTGCCGCGCTCGATCTCCGGACCGAACACCATTGCGTCGAAAAAGCTCGTGATGCCGTGCTGGTCCAGAATGCCGAGCGCACGTTCCCGCAGGCTGGAAGACGCCAGAAGAATTTTGACCTTTCGATTCTTTAAAAAACGAAGCAGTTCCTTTGCGCCGGGTTTGAGCGCGACGCCTTTGGCGAAATATTCTTTCTCCCGCTCGGCGATGAACGCCAGCCCTTCCTCGACCGTCAGCGGCAGATGATAGGTGTAGATGAGCGTTTGCATGTTGGTCAAGTCGTTCTTGCCGCTGTAAAGCCGTGCGTAGGTATCCAGACTGAATTGAAGGCGATACCGGCGGAGCAGATCGGCGTACATGCTGTAACTGATGATCTCGCTGTCAATGAGCAGTCCGTCCAGATCGAAGATGACGGCTTTTTTCATGGCTGTGCCTCCTGAGCGTCTTTGAAATCGTTACGGAAGAGATATGCCGCGCTCACGATGAAGAGCATGCAGATGACCCACGCGACGGGTTCGCAGGCACAAACGGCGGGATAGCCGAAACGCGGCACGAGCCACACGGCGAAGACTGCCTTGCAGAGCAATTCCAGCGCACTGCAAAACAGCGGGGCGACAGTGTGCTTCATGCCCTGCAAAGCGTTGCGGATGATGACGAGAACCGCCATCGGCGGAATGAGCGGAATGCTGACGCGCAGATACAGATGGGCGTTTGAAAGCACCTCCGGGTTTTGGCTGCCGGTGAGCAGGCGAATCGCGGCAGGCGCGAGCGTGAAGGTGAAGGCAAGGGCGAACAGCCACCAGACGCCGTAGATTGCCAGCGCAACATAGATGCCCTGCTTGATGCGGGCGTGTTTTCCCGCGCCGTAGTTTTGGCTGGAATAGGTCGCCGTGCTGGCGCAGAGCGCACCGCCGGGCATATAGAACAGCTCAGCCAGCCGGCGTCCGCCGACCTGCGCGGCGATATAGACATTGCCCAGCGCGTTGATGCTGCCCTGAAGAAGCACGCTTCCGATGCTGAAGATCGCGCTCATCAATGCCATGCTGAGCCCGGTCAGGAACATGTCCGCAACAAAAGGGCGCGAAACGCGCACGGCGTCCCGGTGAAAGTGGAGCGTTGTTTCGCGGCGGAGAATGTAAAATAGCCCGAGCAGCGCACTGATGCCCTGCGAAAAGATGGTCGCCGCCGCGGCGCCGCCGACGCCCAGCCCGAGCGGACCCATGAAGAGATAATCCAGCACGACGTTCAGCATGCAGCTGAAAAGCAGGAAGAGGAGCGGCGTGACGCTGTTGCCGATGGACTGCATCATGCTCGATTCCAGATTATACGCCATCGACAGCGGAATGCCCGCGAGGATGACGGTCAGGTAGCACAGGGTGCCGTCGCGGATATCGGCGGGGATCTGCATGGCGTCCACCAGCCATGCGCGTGCGGAGAAGAAGACCACGGTCATCACCAGCGCACAGAGCGCGGAGAGCAGGGTCATCCAGCAGACGGCACGCTCCATGCTCTTTTTATTGCCCGAACCGAAATGGCGGCTGACAGTCAGTGCAAAGCCGCTGTTCAAGCCGAAGGCAAGCGTGGTGACCAGACTGTACAGCGCGGCGGTTGAGCCAATCTGCGAAAGCGCGGCGTCGCCCAGCATATGCCCCGCCATGGCGGTATCGACGAGGTGATAGAGCTGCTGAAACAGATTTCCGAGAAACAGAGGCAGGGAAAAGCGAAAAAGCAGCTTTGCCGGGCTGCCGACTGTCATATCCAGGGTATGACGCGATGCGGACATGAGAAAATCCCCCTTTCCATCGTATTATAACGAATTGAAAAGGTTGATGCTTGCTTCAAAACGGCGTATACTATAACAAAAGCGACAAAGAGGGGAAAGGCATGATTCGCAGCAGCGGTCTTCTGTATACCGATAAGCAGGGAAAAGAAGTGCGGGGAGACGGCGCCGTGCTGTTTGAGCTGTCTGCAAACGATGCGGATACCCATCAATATGTCGCCAACTGCGTTCCGCCGCACTGGCACGACGAGCTGGAGATTTTTTGGCTGATGGAAGGGCGGGTTCGGGTCGGAATCGGAGAGGAAACGCACGAGCTTCAAGCCGGAGAGGGCTGCCTGATCAACGCGGGCGTGCTTCATTCCGTGACGGGGGCGGTGCAGGAAGCGTGCCGGTTTCGGTCGTTTGTCTTTGACGCGTCCATCGTGTCGGGCATGCCGGGCGGCGTATTTGATGTCAAATATATTCGCCCGCTGATCGAGAAGGGACCGACCTTTCTTCGGCTGGATCTGGCAGGGGCGGACGCGGCGTGCCTGCGTGCGTTTCAGTGCGCCTTTGATGCCTGTGAAAAGGAAGAACCGGGGTTTGAATTCCGCGTGAGGGAAGCGCTGACGGAGATCCTGCTGAATGTGCTGAAGAAATGCCGATTGGAACCGACGCGTGCGCGTCCGGATGCCGGAGAAAAGCGGCTCAAGCAGATGCTCGCGTGGATGGATGCGCACATCGACCAGCCGGCAACGCTCGGCGAAATCGCAGCCAGCGCGAACGTCTGCCCGCGGGAATGCCAGCGGATTTTCAGGCGCTATCTGCATGCCAGCCCGATTGAATACATGCAGCGCAGGCGGATTTTTACGGCGGCGCAGCTGCTGGCGACGACGGACAGGGCTGTGACGGAGATTGCGCTGGACTGCGGCTTCGCCAGCCCGAGCTATTTCACCAAACAGTTTCGGCAGATGGTCGGCGCGGCGCCGATGGAATATCGAAAGGCGCATACATAAAGGGGCTTGTTCAGCCCCTTTTAGAGTGCAGACAAAAAGCTATTCTCCCCCACGGTGGGGGAGAATAGCCCTTTCCGCCAATGAAAGAATGGCTGAATTTCCTGTTTTTGCTGTTAAACCGCCTGTTTTTGGAGCGCGAGGAAGAGCAGTCCGTCGCCGCTGGCAAGCTGCGTATGGGAGAGCGTATACACGCCCTCGGCGCACAGCCGCAGAATGGCGACGCGGATCAGCGAAGAGAACAGCTGGTCAAGGCGCATGTAGCTGCTGTCGCTGCTTTTGCGCAGGAGCAGGGACGAGCCGTAAATCGCGAAGATTTCGTATCGGTAGCGGCTTTCGAGCTTCTCGATAAAGCGGTCGGCAAGCTGCGGCGTGCGGAAGGAATAATATTCCATCAGGCGGTCGATCTCGTCGAGATCCGCAAAGAGCTGGCGGACACAGGCGTCCGAGCGGTGCGCGGCGAGCAGCGCGAGAATGCGCTCGCGGTCGCTGCAAATTTCTGTTTTGGCAATCAAGGGCAGACCTCCCCATCGTTTAATCTGATGGGAGAATATGAACGGGTCGGACGAAATAGAACCGCAGCACGAAAAAAAGATGAAGCTACAAAGTCTGCATACATACAGAAAAACCGGATAAAGAAATCTGTATGGCATTTGGCGCGTTCTTTCATATTTAGAGCGTCAAAAACGGCTCGGAGCGGTTGACAATCCACCGCGCCATGATTAAAATAAACTTTATCAAAGGACTGTTTGTGCAGCCGTGGCTGCCGATGGTTCGGGAGTAGCCTGCTTCCGCATTGCGGGGGTGGGCTGCTTTGTTGGGTATCAGGATGAATGGAGGATTTACATGTTCATCGTCTATTTTGCGCTGTGGGTCATCCTAAACGGAAAGTGGACCACGGAGATCGGCTTGTTCGGTCTGGCGTTCGCCGGCGTGCTGTATGCGTTCTGCTGCCGATTCACGGGTTACAGCTTCAAGAAGGAGCTGCGGTTTATTCGCAGAATTCCGGCTGCCATCCGTTACGGCGTGATCCTGCTGTGCGAAATCTTTAAAGCAAACGTCACGGTCATCAAGATGATCCTTGACAAGAACTTTGAGCCGAAGCCGCAGCTCGTCCGCTTTGACAGCGGGCTGTTGGAGCTGCGCCACCGTGTTGTGCTGGCGGATTCCATCACGCTGACGCCGGGCACGATCACCTGCCAGCTGGAGGGCGACCGTTATCTGGTGCATTGCCTGGATGAGTCGCTGGTGAGCGGGCTGGACGACGGCGTCTTTGTGAACGCGCTTTCCCGAATGGAGGAAAAGCAGAAGTTCATGGCGGACTCCGTGACCGGAGAAGCGGCTGACGCGCAGACCGAAAAAACGCAGGCGGAAGCAGGCGTGCAGGAGGGAAACCATGAGCATTGACTTTGGCTATGAGGTGCTGTGCATCGCGTCCATGACGGTGCTGGTTCTGCTGGCGCTGGTGTGCCTGATTCGCTGCATTATGGGACCGCGCATCTCTGACCGCGTTATGGCGGTCAATATGATCGGCACGCTGACCATCATCATGGTTGTCGTGTTTACCGTCTACCTGAAGGAAGCGTATCTGGCGGATATCGCGCTGATTTACGCCATGATCAGCTTCCTGTCCGTCGTCGTGCTGTGCAAGGTCTATACGGGCATCTATCGTGAGAGCAAGCATGAGCAGGAAAAGCTCAGCCATGCGCACATCGAAAACCCGGTCGAGGATTTTGCGGGACAAGAGAAAGCGGGTGAGCAGTGATGGCAGTCGTTCGTTTGATTCTGACGGCGGCGTTCATGGTGCTCGGTCTGTTTGTCTGCTGTGTGGGCGTTTACGGCGTGTTCAAGCTCAAGTATGCCGCAAACCGCATGCATGCCGCGGCACTGAACGACACGATGGGCATCAGCCTGTGCCTGGTCGGTTTGGCAATCAGTGCGCCGGATGTCTTTACGGCGCTGAAGATTCTGCTGGTGGTGGTTTTCCTGTGGCTTGCGTCGCCGGTTGCCAGCCATCTGCTCTGCCGCTTGGAGGTTGAAACCAACGAGCAGCGCGGAGAATACATGAACGTACACGAGCAGACGCTTGCTCAGGAGCGCATTCAGGCGGCTCAGGCTGAGGAAAGCGAAGCGGTGCGCGGCGAAGAGGAGGAACAGGCATGACCTTTGTCACACAGCTGATGCTGCTGTTTTTGATCGTCTGCGCGATTGCCGTCTGCCTGACGCGCAATCTGCTGACCAGCGTCATCATCTATATGGGCTATTCGATGATTATGTCCATCATCTGGATCACGCTCGAATCGCCTGACCTGGCGATTACGGAGGCGGCGGTCGGCGCGGGCATTACGAGCCTGCTGTTCTTCCTGACGCTCAAGAAGATCCACGCCATCGACGCACGCAACGAGGTGCGCCGTGCGCATGAGCAGGCGCAGAAGGAAAAGAACGGAGGTGTTGACGATGGCAACGCCTGAATGGTTTGGCAAGTTTAAGCACCGCATGGCGGAAATCGTCGAAACCGAGAACGACGTACTCGAACGCGACATGGTGCGTTCGCAGGAGATCGAGCCTGAAAAGGGCGAGACGGAAGAGGATATGTATCGCCGCATCCGCCTCGAGCAGGAAAAGCAGGAGGAGGAGGAAATCGCCAAGCGGCTGCATGAATGGAACAGCCGCAACGTTTCCAAGGTCTCCCGCGGCGTATACTGTGCGCTGTGCGTGCTGATCTGCGTGACGATGATCGCGCTGCTGATGTATACGGTGACGACCCTGCCGAGCTTCGGCAGCCCGGATCACCCCATCAACAACGAGGTTTCCGCCCGCTATATCGAAAAGGGCTTGCAGGAGACCGGCGCGGTCAACATCGTGACCGGCATGATCCTTGACTATCGTGCGTTCGATACGCTGGGCGAATCGACGGTGCTGTTTACGGCGGCGATGGTCGTGCTGTTCCTGCTGCGTCTGGATTCGGGAAGCGAAAAATACAGCCAGCTGGCGCGCAGCATGAAGGAAGCGCCGCACGCGGACAACTTCTACGAGCCGCGCCACGACGCCATCCTTCAGATGACCGCCAAGATCCTCACGCCGATCATCATCCTGCTGGGCATATACGTCGTGCTGAACGGACATCTTTCGCCGGGCGGCGGCTTCTCCGGCGGCGCCATCATGGGCGCGGGCTTGATTATCTACGTTACGGCGTTCGGTTTTGCGGATATCCGCCGGTTCTTCACCTACAAGACGTATCAGCGGGTCGTGCTGTGTGCGCTGCTGACATACGCGGCGAGCAAGTGCTATTCGTTCTATACCGGTGCGAACGGCATCCACAGCATCATTCCGCTGGGTACGCCGGGCGCGATTCTCTCCAGCGGACTGATCCTGGTGCTGAACATCTGCGTCGGCTTCATCGTTACCTGTACGATGTATGCGTTCTACGCGGTGTTCCGGAAAGGAGAAGTATAAGATGCTCAGTAAACTGCTGACCAATTACGAGGAAACGGCTTCCGTGATCCTCTTCTGCATCGGCTTTTCGACCATGCTGCTCAACAAGAATCTGCTCAAGAAGATCATCGGCATGGATATCATGGATACCGCCGTTTACCTCTTCCTTGCCTCTCAGGGTTATATCAAGGGGCGCACGGTTCCCATCGTCGTAGACGGCATTCAGTCCGTCGAGGCGTACATCAACCCGATTCCCGCGGGACTCGTTCTGACGGGCATCGTCGTTTCGGTCAGCGTATCGGCGCTGATGCTGGCGCTCTGCATACGCCTGTATTACCGCTATAACACGCTGAACCTTGACGAGATCATTGCCCTTGCGGGAAAGGAGGAGGTATAACGTGCAATTCGTTCAAAACTTCCCCTTCTTCTGCATTCTGCTGACGCTGATGGGCGCGGTCGCCAGCTCTGTGATGAACAGCAGGATGGCGCGTCGGACGACGCTGTTCCTCATCCTTGCGGATCTGGCGATGAATGTCAGCGTGATGATCTACACCTTGCAGACGGGCGACAGCTACGCCTACAAGATGGGTCACTTCCCCGCGCCGTGGGGCAATGAGATTCGCGTCGGCGTACTGGAAACGGTTTCGCTGACGGTGTTCCTGCTGGTCATTCTGTTCGCTTTCCTCGGCGGCATGCGCAAATCCGAGAAGGAGATCGAGCCGACCAAGTACAATATTTATTGTATCCTGACGGATCTGGTGATGCTCTCCCTGATTGCGCTGGTTTATACCAACGATATGTTCACCGCCTTCGTCTTTATCGAGATCAACACGCTGGCGGCGGCGGGATTGGTCATGATGCGTCAGGGCGGACGTGCGCTGGTTGCGGGCGTTCGCTATATGATGATGAACCTGCTCGGTTCGAGCCTGTTCCTCATCGGCTGCGTCATTCTCTACACCATCACCGGTCACCTGCTGATGGTCAACATCCGCGAGAGCGTCGCGGCGCTGGCGGCGACGGGTCAGTACCATGTGCCGCTGACGGTTGTGGTCAGCCTCATCAGCGTGGGTCTGGCGATGAAGTGTGCGCTGTTCCCGTTTGACAAGTGGCTGCCCGCGGCGTATTCCAACAGCACGCCGACCGGCTCTGCGATGCTCTCGAGCATCGTGTCCAAGGGATACATCTTCCTGCTCATCAAGGTCTATGTCCGCGTCATCGGCTTTGACGTCATCCGCTCGCTGGGCATCTGCGATGTGCTGTTCATCTTCGGCGCAATCGGCATGGTTGCCGGCTCCATCAACGCGACGCGTGCCAAGACGACGCGCATGATGGTCGCCTATTCTTCCGTCGCGCAGATCGGCTATATCTTCGCGGCGCTGGGACTGGGGAGCGAGCTGGGCGTGATGTGCGCACTGTGGCACACGCTGGCGCACTCGGCGACCAAGTCCATGCTGTTTATTTCCGCGCATACGCTGGATCACGCGTCCGGCGATACGCATCTGCGCAAGGATCTTCGCGGCGCGTTCTACCGCAGCCCGCTGGCGGCTGCCGCCTTTACGCTGGGCGCCGCCAATCTGGTCGGCGTTCCGCTGCTGAGCGTGTTCATCACCAAGGTGACGATGGCGCAGGCGGCGATTCAAATCGGCGGACGGCATACGGTGATCGCCCTCTGCGCACTGGCGATTTCCACGCTGCTCAACGCGAAGTATTTCTTAGGCACGACGATGCAGATGTACATTCCGGATCATGAGCATCCCGAGCGCAACGCGAAAGTGAAAATCAACTTCTACGCGGCGCTTGGACTCATCGGTTTTATCGCGCTGAATCTTACACTCAGTTTCTTCGCACAGGGTATCTTTGGGGCGCTGCTGGATGGCCTCGCCCGATTTGCATAAGACGAGGAGGAAAAAACCGTGAACATTCTTTTGATCCTGGCAATCTTCTGGCCTGCGCTGGCTGGACTCGCCATCTTCCTGACGCCTTCCCTGAAGGAAAACAAAAAGCTGCGCGGGCAGACCGTCAGCGCGGCGCTGGGCATTGAGCTGCTGCTGACGCTCATCATGTGCTTCGGCAAGGGCACGCAGATGGTTCTGCTGAACATGACCCCGACGCTGCGCATCGAGATGAATGTCGATGTCATCGGCTGCATCTTCTCCGTGCTGATGAGCGCGATGTGGCTGCTTTCCAGCGTATTCGCACGCGAATACATGGGGCATGACGACAATGAGCGCCTCTATCAGGTGTTCTACATGTGTGTGCTGTCCGCGCTGATCGGTCAGTGCTACGCGGGCTCGATGGTCACGCTGTATGTGTTCTACGAGCTGATGACGCTGCTGTCCGTGCCGATGGTCGTTCACGAGCGCACGCCGCAGGCGGTCGCCGCGGGCATCAAGTACCTCGTGTACTCCATCTTCGGCGCGATGCTCGGTCTGCTGGGCATCTTCTTCTTCAGCAACTATCTCGGAACGGTGACGTTCGTGCCGGGCGGCGTGGAGACCGCGGCGAGCGCCCCGAGCGGATTGCTGCTGATTACGTTCCTGGTCATCATCGGCTTCGGCACCAAGGCGGGCATGTTCCCGATGCATGGCTGGCTGCCGACGGCTCACCCGGTTGCTCCGGCTCCGGCTTCCGCCGTGCTTTCCGGCGTCATCACCAAGGCGGGCGTGCTGGCGGTGCTGCGCGTGATCTACTATCTGGTCGGCGCGGACGTGCTGCGCGGCACCTGGGTGCAGAAGGGCTTCATGACCCTGACGCTCATCACGGTGTTCATGGGCTCGATGCTGGCGTATCGCGAGACCCTGCTCAAGAAGCGCCTTGCCTATTCGACGGTTTCTCAGGTCAGCTATGTGCTGTTCGGTCTGGCGTGCATGGTGCCGGCTGCGTTTGAAGGCGCGATTCTGCATGTCGTGGCGCACTCGGTCATCAAGGACGCGCTGTTCCTCTGCGCCGGCGCGATTATCCATCAGACCGGCAAGATCTACGTCCGCGACCTGCGCGGCATCGGCAAGGAGATGCCGATTACGACCTGGTGCTGGACGATCGCTTCTCTGGGCCTGATCGGTATTCCGCCGACCGGCGGATTTGTCAGCAAATGGCAGCTGGCGACCGGTTCTCTGGAAACCGGTCTGGCGGGCTTTGATGTCGTTGGACCGATCATCCTGATCGTATCCGCGCTGCTGACGGCGGCTTATCTGCTGCCGGTGACGATCAACGGCTTCTTCCCGGGCAGTGATTATGATTATTCCACGCTGACCAACAAAGAGGGCAGCAAGCTGATGACCGTCCCGATGATCCTTCTGGCTGCGGGCGTGGTGCTTACCGGCATTTTCGCTCAGCCGCTCATCAACGTGATTATGACTGCGGCGGCATCGATTCTATAAGGAGAAACGAACATGTTGAGCCTTGCGGTTTTTCTTCCCATTGTTTGCGGGTTAGCCATGTTTGCGTGCCGCGGCATGACGCATCGGGCGCGTCAGGTGCTGACAGAGGGCGTGACGCTGGTCACGTCGCTGCTGGTGCTTTTCTGCCTGATGAACAAACGGGGCGTGGCGTATACGCCGCTGTACCTGCTGCCGAAACTGCCGATCAGCTTCTGCATCGACGGCGTGGGCAGTGTGTTCGCGGCAATCGTTGCGTTCCTGTGGCCGTTGGCGACGCTGTATGGTTTTGAATATATGGAGCATGAAGGCGGGGAGAACCACTTCTTCGCGCTTTACACCATGACCTACGGCGTGACGCTGGGCATTGCCACGGCGGCGAACGTCCTGACCCTGTATCTGTTTTATGAATTCCTGACCCTCTGCACCCTGCCGCTGGTCATGCACGGCACGAGCAAGGCGTCCATCCGTGCGGGCTACACCTACATGATGTATTCCTTCTTCGGCGCGGCGCTGGCGTTTGTCGGCGTGATGCTGATTATCGGCTTCGGCGACGGCGGCGCGTTCGTGATGGGCGGCGTGATGAGCGAGGCGGCGGCGGAGCATCCGCTGATGGTTCAGATCGGTTACCTCTGCGCGTTCCTCGGCTTCGGCGTCAAGGCGGCTGTCTTCCCGTTCCATGTGTGGCTGCCGGAAGCGTCCGTTGCGCCGACGCCGGTTACGGCGCTGCTGCACGCGGTTGCGGTCGTCAAGAGCGGTGTGTTCGCCATCATTCGCGTGACGTACTTCAGCTTCGGCGCACAGGTGATGCGCGGCACGACGGCGCAGGCGATTGCCCTGCTGCTGGCGAGCGCAACCATCGTCTACGGCTCGACGATGGCGGTCAAGGAGCATCATTTCAAGCGCCGTCTGGCGTATTCGACGGTATCTAACCTGTCTTATATCCTGCTGGCGGCGTGCCTGATGACGCAGAGCGGTCTGACTGCCGCGCTGGCGCATATGCTCTTCCATGCCCTGATTAAGATTACGCTGTTCTTCTGCGCAGGCGCGGTGCTGGTCAAGACCGAGCGCACGCAGATTGAGGATCTGCGCGGCTTGGCGAAGGTGATGCCGTTCACCTGCGCGACGTATACCATCGGCGCGATTTCGCTGATGGGTACGCCGCTGCTTCCGGGCTTCGTGAGCAAATGGCTCATCGGTTCGGCTGCCATCGAAACGGGCACGACGCTGGGCATGATCGGCGTGGCGGCGCTCCTGATTTCCGCCGTGCTGACCGCCATCTACCTGATGGGACCGGCGATGTCGATGTATTTCCGCCCGCTGGAGGGCATGGAGCCGACGGCAAAATGCGACCCCGGCATGCGCATGAAACTGCCGTTTGCGGTTCTGGCGGCTGCCATCGTGCTGTGCGGTCTGTTCTCTGACCCGATTATCACGCTGCTGGCGAAGCTTTCTGCCGGCGTGATGTGAGAAAGGGGGAAAACGAGATGTTGTTCTTTCTTGTGTTTTTCCCGATGATAGCGGCGGTTTGCAGCTATCTGGTCGGACGTAAAAATAAGGCGCTGCGCGACAGAGTGGTGCAGCTCTGCTGCTTGGCGGAGTTTGCGGTCGCCGTGGGCGCGATGGGGCTTGTCGTCGCGGGCAAAGAGCTTTCCGCCGCGATTCCCGGCTTCTGCGGTTTCGGGCTGAGCTTCGGGCTGGACGGCTTCCGTGCGCTGTATGCGCTGGTGGCGGGCGTGATGTGGCTGATGACGTCGCTGCTTTCCGGCGATTACTTCGCCCATCACTATCGCAACCGCAACCGCTACTACTTCTTTTTCCTGCTGACGCAGGGCGCGACGGTCGGCGTTTTCCTGTCCGCGGATCTGTTTACGACGTTCGTGTTCTTTGAGATCATGTCCTTTACGTCGTATACATGGGTTGCGCACGATGAAACGCCCGGCGCGATGCGTGCGGCGGAAACCTATCTGGCGGTCGCCATCATCGGCGGCATGGTCATGCTGATGGGTCTGTTCCTGCTTTGGCATGAGTTGGGAACGCTGACGATTTCCGAATTGTATGCCGCGGCTGCCGCCTGCCCGAATAAGGGCGTGATCTGGGCGGCGAGCATCTGCATCCTGTTTGGCTTCGGCGCGAAGGCGGGCATGTTCCCGCTGCATATCTGGCTGCCGAAAGCGCACCCGGTTGCGCCCGCTCCGGCGTCCGCGCTGCTCTCCGGTATCCTGACGAAATCCGGTATCTTTGGCATTATCGCCGTATCGGCGAACATCTTCCGGGAAAGCACGGCTTGGGGCAACCTCATCCTCGTGCTGGGACTGATTACGATGCTCGGCGGCGCGATTCTGGCGGTGTTCTCCGTCAACCTCAAGCGCACGCTGGCATGCTCCTCGATGAGCCAAATCGGCTTTATCCTGACGGGCATCGCCATGGGCTGCCTGCTGGGCGAAGAGAACGCGCTTGCCGCACGCGGTGCGCTGCTCTACATGGTCAACCATTCGCTCTTTAAGCTCATCCTGTTCATGGCTGCCGGTGTGGTTTACATGAACCTGCACAAGCTGAATCTGAACGACGTGCGCGGATTCGGACGCAAAAAGCCCATTCTGCATTTTGCGTTCCTGATGGGCGCGTTCGGTCTGATGGGCGTGCCGGGCTTCTCGGGCTATGTGTCCAAGACGCTCATCCACGAGGGCATCGTGGAGTATGCCGAGCTGCTGGCGGAGGAAGGTATGGGTGCGCTGTCGGTGCTTTACCGCGGCGCGGAATGGATTTACCTGTTCTCCGGCGGTCTGACCGGCGCGTACATGATCAAGCTGTACATCTGCCTGTTCTGGGAGAAGCACCCGACGCAGCAGATTGCCTATGAAGCGAAAAAGCCGTATATGGGCAAGCTCTCTGCGCTGGCGTTGTTCCTGAGCGCGGTGATTGTGCCGGTTCTGGGCATGACGCCGAACCTGACGATGGACGGCATTGCGGATCTCGCGGGCGGCTTCCTGCATGCGGCGGCGCCTGCGCACGCGGTGCATTATTTCTCGCTGACGAACCTGAAGGGCGCGTGCATATCGCTGGTTATCGGTCTGGTCGTCTATCTGGTTTTCATCCGTCCGGTGCTGATGAAGAAGGAAAACGGCACGAGCGAGTACGTCGATCTCTGGCCCAGCTGGCTGGATATCGAAGACCGCATCTATCGTCCGGCGATCAACGGTCTGCTCGCCATCGGCGGCAAGGTCGCGGGTCTTGGCAGTGAAATGACGCTGGAAACCTATATCTATCGTCCGCTCATCCGTGCGCTGACGCTCATCGGCGCGGCGGTGTTCGGTGTCCTCGGCGGTCTGACGGACTTTATCGCTGACCTGATTTCGCGCAAGATTCTTTCCGCGAGAAAGAAAAAGGCGCCGACCTCTGTCGGCAACGTCATCACCCGCACGATCGGCGGCATGCTGGACAGCATGGCGGAAGGACTCAACCACACGGTGCTGCGCGGTCATCAGATTGAGCATCACGCGCTCGGACGCATCTCCGGCGCGTGGGATGGCTTGATGGACGCCATCAGCCAGATGAGCCATACCATGAGCTATGGTCTGCTGCTCTTCGGCTTGGGACTCTGCGTGACGCTGCTGTATCTGATGTTCTATTGAGCATTCAATCAAGGGTCGTTCCCTCCTGATGGGGGAACGGCTCTTTTTGTATGCCTGAACGCTTGTTTAAACCGCCGCGAAGCGGAGAAGGGGTTTGGGGATGAAATCCCCAAGCGGGTTTGGGCGGCAGCCCAATAAACCCCCGTTAAAGAGAAAAAAGTTTCAGAGCAGAATGCAAAGCATGCTGCAATTGAAACGGGTTGGCGTCCAAAGCATGTTTTGAACAATCAAGCCGTTTAAACCGCCGCGAAGCGGAGAAGGGGTTTGGGGATGAAATCCCCAAGCAGGTTTGGGCGGCAGCCCAACGTTCCCCCGCTTTTCCAAACTTTCCCGAAACACATTTAGAATCTAATCAAACCACATTGACAGGCGGTTATATACATGTTAGAATACAGTCTTGTGCAATATGAGAAGATGTGATGATTTGAACGCTTGAAAGAGAGAGGAAAACCATGGCGAATCCGGAAAACAAGATTGAAAAGGATACCCAAAGTGAAATCCAAAAGGAAAATAAAATGGGCGTGATGCCGGTGGGTCAGCTGCTCTTTACGATGAGCCTGCCGATCATGATCTCCATGCTGGTGCAGGCACTGTATAACGTGGTCGATTCCATGTTTGTGGCACGCGTCAGCGAAAACGCGTTGACCGCGCTGAGCATCGCGTTTCCGATTCAGAATCTGATGATCGCGGTATCCGTCGGCTTGGGCGTCGGCTTGAACGCGGTCGTCTCCCGTGCGCTGGGCGCAAAGGATACGAAGGGCGTCAACCGCGCGGCGACGAACGGCATCATGCTGATGTTTATCTGCGGACTGCTCTTCATGCTCGGCGGCGCGACACTGGTTCGCCCGTATTTTGAGATGCAGACCGATATCGAAGAGATCGTGACCAGCGGCATTGACTATACGTCGATTGTCATGATGGGCTCGATGGGCGTCTTCATGCAGATTCTCTTCGAGCGTCTGCTGCAAAGCACGGGTCGTACCATGCTCACAATGTTCAGCCAGGGCATCGGTGCAATCATCAACATCATCTTTGACCCGATTTTCATCTTCGGCTATTTTGGTTTCCCGAAAATGGGCGTTGCCGGTGCGGCATACGCGACCGTTCTGGGACAGTGGGTTGCGGCGCTGCTGGGCTTGATTCTGAATATCCGCATGAACCCGGAAGTTTCCATCAATATGAAGGGCTTCAGACCGCACGGCGCGACGATTCGCCTGATTCTGTCCATCGGCATTCCGTCGGTGGTCATGCAGTCCATCGGATCGGTGATGACCTTCCTGATGAACCAGATTCTCATTGCGTTCTCTTCGACGGCGGTTGCGGTGTTCGGCGTGTATTTCAAGCTCCAGAGCTTTGTGTTCATGCCGGTCTTTGGCTTGACCAACGGCACGGTTCCGATCGTTGCCTACAACTTCGGCGCTCGCAAGGGCGAACGCATGAAGAAGACCATTCAGTATTCCGTCTATGCGGCGATTGCCATTATGATTTGCGGCGCGTTGATCTTCCAGTCCATCCCGGACAAGCTCCTGATGCTGTTCGATGCGTCGGATGAAATGCTGCGTGTGGGCGTTCCGGCGCTGCGCATCATTTCGCTGAGCTTCCCGCTGGCGGGCTTCGGCATCGGCGCGGGCGCGGTCTTCCAGGCACTCGGCTTCAGCGTATATTCGATGGTGATCTCGCTGATTCGTCAGCTGGTGGTACTGATTCCGTGCGCCTATCTCATCGGCATGCTGACCGGCGACGTGACGGGCGTCTGGTGGGCGTTTGTCGTTGCGGAAGTGGTTTCCCTGACGGTCAGTGCGCTGTATCTGCGCCGCGTGAACCGCAACGTGATTCAGACGCTTTAAGAAACGGGCAAAGCCCTCTCCATCCTTCAAAACGCTTCTCCCTGGATCACGGGGAAGGCGCTGTGGAGCGATGGAGAGGGCTTTTTTTGTTTATGGAAAATTGGAAAAAGACCGCCTGCGCAGTCCGGTCAGCGACGATTTCGCCCTCAAAGGCGCCTTTGCGCAAACCTCGCGGAGAATAAGCCCGCTCAGATCACATAGTCATATCCGTCAGGGTCGCTGTGAATCAGATCTGCGAGGGTGATATTCTCAAAGTATTCCGTAATGAGCTGATCCAGCCCACGCCACATGGAAAGCGTGCGGCATTCAGCCGAACGGGGACAAACGTCAGAGCCGGGCTCCAGGCAGGAAACCGGCGCCATGGAACTTTCTGTAACGCGCAGGATGCTTTCCACAGTATACTGCTCCGGCACCTTTGCCAGCCGATATCCGCCGCCTTTTCCCCGCACACCGGTCAGCAGCTTTGCTTTTACCAACAGCTTAATGATGCTCTCTAAGTATTTTTCGGAGATTTGCTGGCGCTGCGCAATGACTTTCAGCGGAATAAAACCGTCCGCCTGATGCTCGGCAAGGTCGATCATGACCCGAAGCGCGTACCGTCCTTTGGTTGAAATCAGCATGTCTACGTCCTCCCTCAAAAACAACCCTATTATACAGCATGGAAATGGGTAAATCAATGGAAACCTGCATAACAGCTATTGACAAATCGATGGGGCGGTTTTATAATCCGTATAAACCTACAATAAAGGTTGGTAATGAAATGCGATTCAATCATCGGGGCATTCGATGTCGCTGTTGTCCGTAAGCAGACGTGCAGAAGCAGGATACAAAATTAAACCATAACCGCTTGGGAGGAAAGTGTCATGAGCAAAATCTATACATCTGCTGACCAGCTGATCGGCAAGACCCCTCTGCTGGAGCTGGTTCATATTGAGCGTACCGAGGGGCTGGAGGCGAAGATTCTGGGCAAGCTGGAGTATTTCAATCCCGCCGGCAGTGTGAAGGATCGTATTGCCAAGGCGATGATCGACGACGCGGAGCAGAAAGGTTTGCTGAAGCCCGGCTCTGTCATCATCGAGCCTACATCCGGCAATACCGGCATCGGTCTGGCTTCCGTGGCGGCTGCCCGCGGATATCGCATTATCATTGTCATGCCTGAAACCATGAGCGTGGAGCGTCGCCAGCTGATGAAAGCCTACGGCGCGGAGCTGGTGCTTACTGAGGGCGCCAAGGGCATGAAGGGCGCGATTGCCAAGGCGGATGAGCTGGCAAAGGAGATTCCGAACAGCTTTATCCCCGGGCAGTTCGTGAATCCGGCTAACCCTGCCGTTCACAAGGCGACGACAGGCCCTGAAATCTGGGAGGATACCGACGGCAAGGTCGATATCTTTGTGGCGGGCGTCGGCACGGGCGGCACAATCACCGGTGTCGGTGAATACCTGAAGAGCCGGAATCCTGACGTGAAAGTGGTGGCGGTAGAACCCGCGACATCACCGGTGCTGAGCAAGGGCGTTGCCGGCAGCCACAAAATTCAGGGCATTGGCGCCGGGTTTGTTCCCAGCGTGCTGGATACCCGGGTTTATGATGAAATCATTCCCGTGGAAAACGAGGATGCCTTTGCGACCGGTAAGCTGATTGGCAAGAAAGAGGGCGTATTGGTAGGCATTTCTTCCGGCGCCGCCGTATGGGCTGCGATCCAACTGGCAAAGCGACCGGAAAATAAAGGCAAGACCATCGTTGCCCTGCTGCCTGATACCGGCGACCGCTATCTCTCAACACCGCTTTTTGCAGACTAAACAGAAGGATCGGGAAAGGCTGCTCCGGGTGCAGCCTTCCTTGATGCAATAACAAAACGAATGGGAAAGGAACGATATTCGATGATTCCGACACCTGAAGAGGCGTGGAACTTGCTCTGTGAATATAATCAGGGAGAATTCCACCGGAAACACGGGCGCATCGTTGGAGACGTCCTGCGCTGGTACGCAATCAGGCTGGGGTATGAACAGGAGGCGGACTTTTGGGAGTCTGTCGGCATCCTCCACGATTTGGACTTTGAACAATGGCCGGATCAGCATTGCGCAAAGGAGCAGGAACTTTTACGGCAGCGAGAGATTGATGAACGGCTGATTCACGCTGTGGTCAGCCACGGGTATATGCTGACTGTGGATGTTGAGCCGAAGCACGAGATGGAGAAGGTGCTCTATGCTGTGGATGAATTGACCGGTCTGATTGGCGCGGCGGCACTCATGCGCCCATCCAAGAGCGTCCGTGACATGGAAGTAAAATCCGTGAAGAAAAAGTACAAGGACAAGAAATTTGCCGCAGGCTGTTCCAGAGAAGTGATTGAACGCGGCGCTGCTATGCTGGGATGGGATTTGGACATGCTGATCGGTCAGACGATTCTGGCTATGCAGTCCAGCGAGGCAGTGGAGTAAGCTTCGGGAATATGCGGGGTCAAGCATGCCTTTCATGATATATTGATACATAAAGACGGGACGGAATGTTCCCGTAAATCAATCAGGCTCCCGGCACCGAGTGATCGGTGCAGGGAGCCTGATTCTTTTATGAATGTCAGAACAGTTCCGCAATGAGCTTTGCGCACTTGTCGATGCCCAGCACGCCGCTGTCCAGCGTCAGATGATCATTCTGCGCGTAACCCCACTTCATATCGGTGTAAAAACGATGATATGCGGCGCGGCGCTTATCCTTATCCCGCAGGCGTTCCTCGGGAGCCTGTTTCCGTTCGCCGTATACCTCGACGATACGCTTGGCGCGGAAAGCCATGTCCGCGTGGATAAAGACCTTCAGGCAGTCTGCTTTATCCTGCAAAATGAAGTCGGCGCAGCGACCGACGATGACGCAGGAGCTTTTTTCGGCAAGTTCCGCAATCACTCTGTACTGATGCTCCCACAGAATATCTTCGTTGGTAGGACCAAACATCCGATTGGAAAACGCCGCCGAAAGGAAACTGTCGGGGACATATTCGCCGGCTTCTTTCACATAGTCCGGCGCAAAGCCGGTTTCCTTCGCCATTTCCCGAATAATCTCCGAATCATAGCACGGAATGCCCAGCTTTTCCGCGACCTTTTTGCCGATGGTGCGTCCGCCGCTGCCGAATTCGCGGCTGATGGTGATGACTCTGTTTTTCATACGCGATCTACGCCCTCCGTATTCAATTCCTTATAGGTTTTTGCAATGATGAATGCCGAAATCGCAAAGGTCAGAATATCCGAAACCGGCATGGAATACAGCACGCCGTCCAAGCCGAAGAACACCGGAAGCAGCAGCGCGAAGCCCACGCCGAACACGACCTCGCGGAACATGGACAGCAGCGTGGAAGCCAGTGCCTTGCCGATGGCTTGCAGGAAGATAAAGCAGGCTTTGTTGACGCAAGCCAGAATCATCATGCAGAGATAGGTGCGGAACGCTTTGACAGCGAAGTCGGCATAGCAGCTGCTTTCGTTGGCTGCGCCGAAAATAGCAATCAGCTGACGGGGGAAACCTTCTGCGAGGATGAGCGCAGCCGCGCCCACCAGCGTTTCGGCAATCAGCAGCATGGTGAACAGCTTCCGCACGCGTATTTTCTTTCCCGCGCCCATGTTGTAGCCGACAATGGGAATGCAGCCTGCCGCCATGCCGACCACGATGGAAATGACGATCTGGAAGAACTTCATCACGATGCCCACCACCGCCATGGGGATCTGGGCGTATTGCGCCTGTCCAAACACGGCGTCCATTGCGCCGTATTTACGAAGCATATTGTTGATGGCAGCCATCGCCGCCACAAGGCTGATCTGGGAGAGGAAGCTGGTAATGCCAAGCGTCAGCATCTGTCCGCAGATATTCCCGCGCAGGGCATAGTCGCCGGACGCGGGCTTGATGATTTTCATGTGCAGCAGATACCAAACGGCGAGAGCAGCCGTTGCGACCTGACCGATCACCGTCGCCACAGCCGCGCCCATCATGCCCCATTTGAAGCAGAAGATGGGGTCGAGGATGATGTTGATCACAGCGCCTGCGAGCGTGGAAATCATGGCGAATTTCGGGTTTCCGTCTGCGCGGATGATGGGGTTCATCGCCTGTCCGAACATATAAAACGGAATGCCCAGCGTGATATAGAAGAAATATTCCTGCGAGTGATGGAAGGTCTCTTCGTTGACCGTGCCGCCGAACATGGCGATGATGCTGTCGGCAAAAAGGAGATACACGGCGGTCAGAACGAGGCTGCTCGCCACGGACAGCACAACGGCGTTGCCGACGCTGCGCTTCGCCTTGCTGATTTCGCTTCTGCCCAGCGCCATGCTGACAAAGGCACAGCAGCCATCGCCGACCATGACGGCAATCGCCAGCGCTACAACCGTCAGAGGAAACACGACGGTGTTGGCGGCGTTGCCGTAAGAGCCGAGATAGCTGGCGTTGGCGATGAAGATTTGGTCAACGATGTTATACAGTGCGCCCACCAGCAGCGAGATGATGCACGGGATGGCATACTGCCGCATCAGCTTGCCCATGCGTTCCGTTCCTAAAAACTGATTTCCTGAATTCACCATGATGCCCTTCTTTCTCAAAAAAATAAGAAATGCGTAAGCCCGTCAAACCCGGACTTACGCATTTCTGCTGCGCGATTTGCTTATGAAATGAAAAAGCGTGTGACGCTTCTGCAACCGGATTTACGCAGAAACGCCACACGCTGTATGCTGATTATAACGGACTCAGCAGAAAACTTCAAAGGACGATATCCACAAATTTTCGTGCGGTTCCGTCAAAGCACTTTTACAAAGGGAACAGGTTACTCAATCGCAATGGCAGTGCCGACAGGGGACTTCTTCACGTCCTCCTTCGGAACCAGAACGGTCAACACACCGGATTCGTACTTTGCCTTGATTTCCTCAGGCTTCACATCGCCGACATAGAAGCTGCGGGCGCAGGAGCCGGTATAACGCTCCTGACGCAGGACACGACCCTTCTTGCTTTCTTTGTCCTGATCAAGCCCTTTCTCAGCACTGATGGTCAGATAACCATCTCTCAGATCAAGGCTGATTTCATCCTTCTTGAAGCCGGGCAGATCGACCGCCAGACGATAAGCCTTTGCGTCGTCGGTCTCGCGAATATCGGTCTTCATCAGGTTTCTGGCGTTCTTGCCAAACAGCGGATTGCGGGAACCAAAGAAACCATTGTCAAAGAAATCATCAAACATGTTTTCACCATATACAACAGGCAGCATAGTACATTCCTCCTATAATCAGTTATCTATATAAAAAGCTATGTTTTGCAGGCGAACCTGCAAGCAGGCACCGCTTACTTTTCTCGCGGGATACAGGCATACACCACGGAGCTGACACCTTCCAGCAGGAACACAAGTCCGACCGTCACACCAATCGCCGCAACGCTCACCCACGGATCCATCATGCAGATCAATCCGGCGGTGATCAGGATGATGCCGATGGCAAGAAGCCATCCCCATCCGCGAACACCCAGGGTACGCAAGTCAAACGCGCTGACGAACCGCGAAACACCGGAGAACAGAAGCCACAGTGTGAACAGGAACGGCAGCGACAACATGGTGAACCACTGGTTGAACAGCAGAAACAAGGAGAGGATGACGGTCAACACGCCGTCAAGCAAAAGCCAGCCGGAGCCGAACATCAAACCGCTCGTTGTTGCGAATACAACGATTTCCATGACGCCGGAAATCAGCATCAGGACACCGATCATCAAACCTGCGGTCATGGCGGCAATGTCCTGATTGCACAGACAATAGACGCCCAATACAATCAGAAGCACACCGGCTATGATATTTAAAACCTTCATAGATTTTGAAACCATTGTCATTTGCGCCTCACTTTCATGACCTTTCCTTGATTTCTGCGGATAGTATAGCCTTTTTAACTTGAAACGAAAAGGGTTCGACAGTATAATAAAGAAAAAGCCGATTGTGCTTTCAGCACAAATGAAAAGGAGATGAAACGGTGGAGAATATAAAACAGAACAAATATAGCGCAGAAGCATTGCTGGCGGAGTTCTTTGCACAGGATGACTTGAAAAGCCTTGCCGCAGACGCCGGGGCGCTGCTGGAATGTCCGCTGCTTGTGCTGGATGACACGTTTCATGTAGTCGCGTATTACCGACCGCTTGGGTTTTCTGACCCGCTTTTTCAGGCGTCCGTCAGCCGCGGCGAAATCACCTATGAAGCCGGCGCCATTATCAGCCGAAGCGAAGCGTTGACGGCGGGAGCGGCAGACTATGTCAAACTGGAAGAAAGCGCATATCGGCGCCGCTTTGTGCCGCTGATCAGTTCCGGCGTCCGACTCGGCTTCCTGATTTGTGTGGACACGGATGGACATCTGCAAAAAATCCCGCGGGAAACGTGGAATACGGTCGAACAGGTTTTGGCAAAGCAGGCGTTTATCGAAACCAGCCGGCAGGATAAGCCTTTTGAAACGGCGGAAGATGTTTTAATGCATCTTTTGGATGGCGGATTTTCCTCCGCATTATATTTCCGGCTGCAAGCTGCCGGCACATACCTCGCCGATTTCCATCCTACGGGCTTTGCGCTGATTGATCTGACCGCTTACCGCAACGAATATATCGGGAAACGGCATCTGAAGGATGAAGTGAATGCAAGGTTTCCGAAATCCCATTCTTTCCTGTATCGGGGAGACGTATTTCTGTTCCTGCACGGGAAGGAGGATTTCAAGGATTTTTCCGCATTGGCGAAGGAATTTGGGCTAAAGGTTGTTTTATCGGATGATCTCGACGATTTGTTCAAGCTGCCGTCGCTTTACCGCACGGCGCACGAGGCGCTGGAGCTGATGACAGACCCCCGCTTTCACAGCGGGAATGTCTGTACGGTATCCCAGCTCAGAATGCCTTTGCTGCTGAAAAATGTTGAGGGGCGCGACGACCTGATTGCCAAGGAAATCCGGGAGCTGGCGGCGCACGACAGGAAGAAGGATACGCAGTATTGCGAAACGCTTTATCACTACCTAACCTGCTGCCGTTCACTTAAAAGGACTTGCGATGCGCTGTTTACCCATCGCAATACGGTGCTTTACAGAATCCGCAGGATACAGGAGGATTTTAACATCCCGCTGGATGAGCCTGCCGTACACGCGGATCTGCTTCTCGGGGTTTCGCTGATTCTGTTTGAAGAAAAAGGCCCGGATTTCTTTCTGCATCCCCTTGAACCAAGCGAGAGAGAGGAATAACGGACAGAACTGTTTCAGCCGCATAGGAGAAAGTGGGCGGACGATGCCACCCAAACGGCGGTATGGGCGGTTTACAGGTTCATCCATGTGAATACCGTTGCGCCTTTCGGAACGTTCAGAACAAAAATCAGAAAATGGAAAAAAGCGGCGTTGTAAATTTCAATCGAACAAAGAAGTGAAGGAGATGTTTTTAATGCGACATGAATGTAAAATAACCGTACTGGAGACAAAGGTTTTCCCTGAATTACAGGAAAAGTATTTGGCAGACCCCAAATCCGGTCCGTGCCCGTGTTTCAAAGCAGGGGACACATTCCTGCTCAAGAGAACCCCTGAAAGGGATGATTTTTACCACTTGATGAACGGTAAATTCTGCGGAGAAGCGTGGGATGCAATCAGCAGGTATGTGTACACGGCGTTGCAGGGCGGCTCTATTATGCACAAGTGGACAAACGACGATAGAATGATGATTACCTGCTGTAATGACGGAACACGTCCTGTCATTTTTAAGATTGAGCGAATTGATATTCCGGAAAACGAAGAAGAAGAACAATGGCTGGCAAAACAGAATTTTAAAAATACGGCAGAGGATGCGTATACGGGTTGAACGTTTCGGTTTTGTGAGAGCGACGCACGGTGCAGGAGGTTTCTATGCAGAGGGAAGAAATTGTCAAAAGGTATTTTCAGGCATGGCTTGATCAAAACATTGAGCCGTTAGAAAGCATCTTTTCCGATGACGTTGTATACAGCGAGTGCTACGGACCCGAATATCGTGGCTTATCCCAAATCCTGAAATGGTTTGCGGATTGGAATAAGAGCGGCAGAGTGTTGAAATGGGAGATTAAAAACTTCATTCATCAAGGAAGGCTTACCGTTGCCGAATGGTATTTTGAGTGCGATTATCACCATGAAATCGGCGGGTTTGACGGCGTATCGATCATTGAATTCGACGACAATATGAAAATCACGAATCTAAAAGAATTTCAATCGAAGGCTGAACACTATTATCCCTATTCGTAAAGCGTTCATGCCGGTCGTTGACGACGTTGCCGGAATTTTGGACATGATAAAACCTCCTATTGCAGCCTTTACGGATTTGCAATAGGAGGTTTATGATTTCGTTGTCGTTTTGCCGGAATACAGCCTGCTTCAAACAGAGACTGCCTGTTCAGGCGTTAGCCCAGCGGACGAACCTCGGTGACCTCGAAGAACATCGCGCCCGGGCGAGCGTTCTTGGTGAGCTCCTCGACGACGGACTCATCCGTCACAGACTGGAAGAGGATACGCGCACCGGAAACGGCGAAGGGCTTCGCGCCTTCTTCGTTGGACGGGGTGGCGGCGTACACGGCAACACCCTGACCATTCTCGGTCAGGTTCGCCTTGGACTGGTTCTCAGCGAGACCGAGCTGGAGATAATACTGATCGTTGAGCTTGGTCATGCCGAAGATGAAGTAAGCGGCGTTGGGGGAGCCGTCCGGATTGGTGGTGGAGACGAGGTAGAAGCCGGCGGTGGAGTTGATGGCGTTCATCAGGTCATCACCGGTCAGCGCGTTGTCCGTGTAGAAGTTCGCGACGGAAGCGGAAGAAACGGCGTCCTCAGCGAGGGCGAGCGTGGGCAGGCAGAAAGCAGCTGCCAGCATCAGCGGGATAAAACGCTTTTTCATTGAAAAGTCATCCTTTCAGAACGAAATATGTCTATCCCAGTGTATACGATTGATGTGAAATTGTCAAGCATTCATAGGGCGTATTTTTCGTCATACCCTGATAGGATAGGAACTTGATTGACCGAATGCAGATGAAAACGGAATATCGTTGAAAGTTAAAAAACTTTGCCGTATAATGAACCACATGTTGAAAAACAAACAGTATGGGAGATGAAAGCCGATGAAGAAAAAGAAAAAATGGCTGAAATGGGTCATCATTCTGGCGATTGCGGCGGTTTTTGCCGCATGGCTGATGATATTTTCAAAGGGAACGCAGTCCGCGGTATATACCGATGTTCAGGCGGTAACGGGCGATTTGGAAACCTATTACAATTTTGACGGGCTGGTTAAAGCGAAGCACACGCAGACCATCATCAGCGCGCAGGCGGGAACCGTGCGCACGGTCTACGTCAGGCAGAATGAGCAGGTCAAAAAAGGCGCAAAGCTCTATCGGCTGGACGATGGCGAAACCGTTCAGGCGGATATGGCGGGCGAGGTGACCGGACTGTATATCGAGGAAGGAAGCGTCGTGTCCGCAGGCGAAACGACCGCGCAGATTATCGACATGAGCAGCCTTGAGGTTGAGCTGAAGGTCGATGAATATGACGTGGCGGCGGTAACGCCCGGCGTGCCGGTGCAGATTTCCGTTTTGGCGACAGGCGGGCAGTTCACCGGAAATGTGACCGCATTGGATAAGAACGGAACGGCTTCCGACGATCTTTCCTATTATACGGCGGCGGTCGCGCTGGAGAGCGGCGAGGGCGTATACCCCGGCATGCAGATCAGCGCGAAGATTCTGCGCGAGAAGGCGGAGAATGCGGTGCTGCTGCGTCAGGACGCGATTCAGTTTGACGAATACAACAAGCCGTATGTCTATATGCGCAGCGCGGATGGCAAAGAGGTCGTGAAGGTCGGCGTCAGCGTCGGCGCAAGCGACGGAATCTATTGCGAAATTACGGACGGGCTGAAGACGGGCGATACGGTGCTTAAACCCAGCGGCATGAGCATGGCAGAGCTGATGCAGCAGATGCAGGCGCAGAGCCATTAAATGGGGGCAGCCATGAGCAGCAACGATTTTTTCAAAATGAAAAACATCGTCAAGCAGTATGTGGTCGGAGAAGAAGTGCAGACGATTCTCAAGGGCATTGATTTGGAAATCCGAGAGGGAGAGTTTCTTTCCATCCTCGGTCCCTCCGGCAGCGGCAAATCCACGCTGATGAATATCATCGGCTGTCTGGATACGCCGACCTCCGGCGAATACATCCTGCATGGGCGCACGATACGCGACCTTGACGAAAAACAGCTTGCGCATATCCGCAGCAAGGAAATCGGGTTCATCTTTCAGCAGTTTCAGCTTCTGCCCCGACTGGATGCGCTCAAAAATGTAGAGCTTCCGCTGATTTACGCGGGTGTTTCGCCCAAGGAGCGAACCGAGCGTGCGCAGGAGATGCTTGTGCGTGTCGGGCTGAAGGACAGGATGCACCATTATCAGAATCAGCTTTCCGGCGGACAGCAGCAGCGCGTGGCGATTGCCCGTGCGCTGGCGACCAACCCGACGCTCCTGCTGGCGGATGAGCCGACCGGTGCGCTCGACCAGGCGACGGGCGAGCAGGTTATGCAGCTCTTCCGCGAGCTGAACGACGAGGGCAGGACGATCATCATGATTACCCACGACCTCAAAATCGCACGCCATGCCAGCCGCATCGTCAATATTCTGGACGGCGTGCTTTCCGAGGGGGTGAGCGTCTATGATTAAGCGAAAGTGGGACATGTTCGCTGAAAGCGTCAGCATGTCCATTTCCAACATCAAGGGCAATAAAATGCGCACCTTCCTGACGACGCTGGGCATCATCATCGGCGTCGCCGCCATCATCGCGCTGATGACGGTCGTACAAGGCGCAACGGACACCATGAACGCACAGTTTGACGCGATGGGTTTGGGAACGCTGCGCGTTTCCGTGATGGGTACGGCAATCAAGCATGGACTCAATGACGACGATTTGCAGGCAATTTTAAGCTGTGAACATGTCGCGGGCATTTCGCCGTCGCTGAGCGCGACGGTGACGGCGAAGCATGGCGACACATGGTCAGACGCCGTCAGCGTGAACGGCAACAATGACGAGTATTTCCGTCATAATCCCAAGCTGCTCGGGCGGGGCAGAGCGATTGACGCCATCGACGTGGCGCAGAACGCACGCGTCTGCCTGATGGACGGCAGCGCGGCGAGGACGCTCTTTTTCGGAGAAGACCCGATGGGGCAGACGCTCTATCTGGACGGGCTTGAATACACGGTCGTCGGCATGATTAACGAGGACGAAAACGCAAGCCTGTATTCTCAGATCCTGATGGGCGGCGATACGGACGGAACGGTCTATGTGCCGTATACCTCTGCCAAGAAGATGATCGGAACGTCTACGGTCAGTGCGGTCGAGGTCTATGTGACCGATCCGGACGACACGGACGACGCGGTGGATGAACTGAAAGCCGCGCTCGACGAAATATTCAACAAGAAGGACAAGACCTATACCGTCATCAACATGAAATCCATGACGGACGCGATGAACCTGATGACCTCGATGATGACCTCTCTGTTGGTCGGCATTGCGTCGATTGCGCTGGTTGTCGGCGGCATCGGCATCATGAACATGATGCTCGTCACCGTTACGGAGCGCACGACGGAAATCGGTCTGCGCAAAGCCCTCGGTGCAGAACCGGGTCAGATTCAGATGCAGTTTCTGATTGAGGCGATTATCCTCTCGCTGCTCGGCGGCGTAATCGGCGTCGTTGTGGGATTGAGCGTATCGCTGGCAATCTGCATGAACACGGATATTACGTTTACGCTCAACACGTTTGCGATTTGGCTGGGCGTAAGCTTTTCCGCCGCGGTCGGCATCGTTTTCGGCTGGGCTCCGGCACGCAAGGCGAGCAGGCTGAATCCGATTGACGCGTTGAGAAGCATGTAACACAGAAGGGAAGTGGCTTTTATGAAGAAGATGGGCATCGTGCTGCTGGCGGCGCTGGCGGTGTTGAGCATGGAAACGGCGGCTGCGGAAGGCGTCAAAATCGACGGCAGCATCAAAGCGGGCGAAACCAAGACCATCCTTGCACCGTACAGCGGGTTGGTCGGCGACTATACCGCGCAGGTTGGAGACGAGGCGTCGGCAGGCGACGCGCTTTTCGCATTGAAGGCGCAGAAGGTCTATGCCGAGTTTGACGGTACGGTGACCGCCGTGTTCGCACAGGGCGGCGACAACGCTTCTTCCGTCAGCGAACGTTACGGTGCGCTGGCGTATATCGAAGAGGACGTGCTGTACCGTGCGGAATGCAGCACGGCGAACAGCGAAGGCGGCAACGAAAATAAGATTGTCCACGTCGGCGAAACGGTCTACATCCGTTCGACCGGCGACAGCGACCGCGTTGGCGAGGCACGCGTTATCGGCGTAAGCGGCAAAAACTATACGCTGGAGGTGACGAAGCAGGACGGTATCCGCGTCGGCGAGAACATCAAAGTCTATCGCAATGATCATTATTACGGCTCCAGCTGTATCGGAAGCGGCAAGGTGGAGCGTGTGGATCCGCAGGCGGTCAGCGCGGAAGGATATGTGCTTTCGACCTCCGTTGAGGCGGGACAGCATGTCAGCCGCGGCGATGTGCTGTTTGATATCGTGCCGGATGCGCTGGACGATATGGAGGGCGGCGACGGTCGTGTCTATATGCAGGAGGACGGCATTTTGCTGAGCGTGACGGCGGAAAGCGGAACGCAGGCGGCGAAGGATACCGTGCTGGCGACATACTGCCCGAAGGGCGCCATGCGGCTGATCTGCTCGGTGGATGAGCAGGATATTGCGGAAATACAGGTCGGCGACGTGATGACGGTAACGCTGGACGCTTATGAGGATAAGCCCCTGCGCGGAGTCGTGATCAACATCGCTGCGGCGGGCGAGAGCGGCGGCGCATTCTATGACGTGACGCTCGAACTGGAAGAAAATGACATCATGCGTATCGGAATGAGCGCATCGGCGGAAAAATAATGCGGTTTCAGATGCGGCAAGGCGTCAGTTATGCCGTCGTCTGCGGAAAAGGCTGTTCTCCCTCCTTCGAGGGGGAATGGCTTTTTTGATATGTTGCGAAAAGGCGGACAGGTTCGGCGTGAAGTTTGTCGATTATCGGCTTGACAGCCTGATTTGGTTGTACTATCATCTAATTGGTTGAACATACAACGAATTGAGGCGCGAAATCAAACGGGAGCGTGGGGTTATGGATGATACACAGCGTAAAATGACGAAGATTGCCCGCGAGGTCGGCAAGTTTACGGTGCAGATGATGAAAGAAGAGGGGATCGGAACGGCGGAGTTCGATGTCATTCACTTCGTTCGCCATCATCCGGGAGCGACCCAGACGAGCATGCGGGAAACGCTGAAAATCGACAAAGGCGCGGCGGCGAAGCGCGTGGCGAGCCTCGAACACAAAGGCTATCTGATTCGCAAGCCAAATCCGGAGGACGGGCGCAGCCAGCTGCTCTATGCGACGGAGAAGGCGGAGGAGCTGAAAAACTCCAAGGCACAGATCGAAACGATTTTTTATGAGTGGCTGCTGGAGGAACTGCCGGAGGAGGAAAGAGCGGCGTTTTGCAAAACGCTCGATGCGCTGTACTGGCGATCCAAGCGGCAAAGGCAGGCGGGGTTTGAGGACGTCGCCCGACGGGTCAGGGAAAAGACGGAGGAAGGAAGCGCGGAATGAACAGAGAAAAGAGGTCTGCGGAATTTCAGCCGGATCGGGTTCTTTCTTACTTTAAGGCGGAATGGAGGGTTTTGCTGGCGGTCACCCTCTCGGGGCTGATTTACAACATCGGCTTGCTGGCAGGCCCGTGGTTTGAGGGAAGGATGATGGGCTGTCTGGTCGATATCCTCAAAGGATTCGGGCATTTCGGGGATATGCTGGCGCTGGCTTTTGGCTATGTGGCAATCCTTGCCGCCGTACAGATTGCCCGGTATATCAAGCGCTTCTATGTGCGGCGTTTTGCCAACAACGTCAACCGCCGGATGAAGCAGACGCTGTACAGCAGTTTGGTTCACAAGAGCCGCGCCAGCCTTCAGAAAGAGGGTGAAGGCAACGCGATGACCAAGGCGATTCTGGATGTGGACGACTGCGTGGAGGGCATGCGCAAATTCACGACCGAGATATTTGATACCGGCGTCGCGCTGGCTGCGTACACGGGTATGCTGCTGGCGTATGACTGGCGTTTGGCGCTGCTTTGCATGATCTTCCCGCCTGTATCCTATTTGGCGGCGGAAAAGATGAAAAAGACGCTCCAACAGGCGGGCGCGACGTACAAGGAGCAATCCGCCATGCTGAGCGAGGCGACGCTGGACAGGGCGCAGAATGCCCTCACATACCGGGTTTTCGGATGCGAACAAGAGCGCCGGGAGGCGTATGAGAAAAGCCTGACCGCATACGAAAAAGCCGCGGTGAAGGCGCAGATCTGGAATGCATCGATGCCGCCGCTCTACCGCGTGATCTCCATGACGGGCGTGGGGTTCATCCTGTATTTCGGGCAGAAGAATGTGCTGGGAACGGGCTGGCAGCCGTGGAGCATCGCGGCGTTTACGACATTCCTGTCCTGCTTTACCAAGCTGTCGGTCAAGTCTTCCAGCGCGGCGAAGCTGTTCAACGCGGTGCATAAGGCGCAGGTTTCGTGGAACCGCATCAAGCCTCTGCTTGCACAGAAACCGCAAAAGGACGAACAGAAGCTGGGCGAGAGCAAGGACACGGTAAACCGGCTGGAGGTTGAGCATCTGAGCCTGACCTATCCGGATGGAAAAAAGGTGCTGAACGATATTTCTTTTACGGCGGAAAAGGGGCAGATGATCGGCATCACCGGACCGGTGGCATGCGGCAAATCGACACTAGGCAGGGCGTTCCTGTGCGAATATCCCTATGAAGGGGCGATTCGAATCGACGGCAGAGAGCTGCGGAAGATGAAGCCGGATGAGCGCACGAAAATCATCGGGTATCTGGGACATGATCCGGAGCTGTTCAATGACACGATTGAAAACAATATCCTGATGGGCGATAAGGGGGACGCGGGGGCATTCCTTGAGCGTGTCTGCATGGAGAAGGAAGTTGCGGCGATGGACGATGCCGAGCAAAGCCTCATCGGAAGCGGCGGCATCCGGCTTTCCGGCGGACAGGGAAAGCGGCTGGCGCTGGCGAGGACGCTCTGTCATCCCCGACCGATTCTCATCTTGGATGATCCGTTTGCCGCGCTGGATCGACCGACGGAGAGGGAGGTTTTTGCGCATCTGCAAAAGCAGACGCGGACGGATATCGTGCTGCTCATTTCCCATCGGCTGTATCTCTTTCCGAAGATGGATCAAATCATCTGGATGGAGGATGGACGGGCGACAGTCGGCACGCATGAAGAGCTGATGGTCAAGGTGCCGGAATATCAAAAACTGTTTGCGTCGCAGACGGAAGCCGGACAGAAGGGAGGTGAAGCGCATGAGGCGTGAAAAGCGGGTCCGAAATGTGATTCTGGATACGGTCGGGGCGCAGAAGGGCTTGTCGCTGGGCATCGTTTTTGTGGTGATCGGCGCGGTTGTCGCGGCGCTGATTCCACCGCTGATTCTGGCACGGATGGTGGATACCGTGACAGAGGGAAAGCAGGCGGCGCTCGTCCTCATCCTGCTCTATTTCGGCATGCTGGCGCTGGCAGGCATGATGGAGTCGGCGAGGGAAGGGCTGCTTACCGTATTCGGGCAGAAGATGACGCATGCCCTGCGCAGCAGCCTGATGGATAAATTCACGCGCCTGACGACGGACTGCGCCGCCGGGCAGGAGCCGGGCACGCTGGTATCACGGTTTGTGGGCGATGTGGACACGGTGGAGAACCTGTTTACATCCGGCATCATCAGCATGTTTGCCGACGCCTGCAAGCTGGTCGGCATCCTGACGGTCATCTGGTTTCGCAATCGCGGTCTGACCGTTGTGCTGCTGGCGCTGCTGCCGTTCCTGTTTGTGTTCACGCGGCATGTACAGAAGAACATGCTGGCGGCGCAGATCGAAAACCGAAAAGCGGTCGGCAGGGCGTCCGGGCATGTGCCGGAAACCCTGCACAACATCCGCACGATCCACTGTCTGAACAAGGAAGCGTATATGGAACAGCGGTATGACGCGTATATCGGCAAAAGCTATCGGGCGATGGAAAAGACGAATTTCTACGATGCGATCTATTCTCCGGTCATCCTGATTTTGAACGCGGTCGTGGTTGCTGCCGTGATGCTGCTTTCGGCATCGGGCAATCCGCGGGTGCTGACCTTTTTCGGCATGTCTGCGGGTACGGCTGTTGCGGTCATCAACTATATTGCTCAAATCTTCGTACCGGTCGAGCGCCTGGGCATGGAGATCCAGACCATTCAGTCGGCTGTCGCGGGCATTCACCGCATAGACGAGTTCTTTGCCCTTGAGGAGAGGGAGGAACCCCGCGGAAAAAGCGGAAAACCGGCAGATGGCAGGGATGTTCCGTTTGTGGAATTTCGGGATGTGACGTTTGGCTATGACGAGCATACGGTGCTCCGCCACCTGAGCTTCAAGGTCATGGACGGCGAGCAGGTGACGCTTGCCGGGCGCACGGGTGTGGGGAAAAGCACCATATTCAAGCTGCTGCTGGGACTGTATCAGCCGCAGAGCGGCGAAGTGCTGATTCACGGCGTGCCGGCGGCGGACATCAGACCGGAGGAAAGGCGAAGGCTGTTTGGCTATGTCGAGCAGTCCTTCCATAGGGTGCCGGGGACGGTGAGGGATCAGATCACGCTGTATGACGACTCCATCGGCGAAAGCAGCATTCGGGCTGCCGTGAAACTGACCGGGCTGGAGGAAGCGATTGAAAGTCTGGGAGAGGGATACGACACGCCCTGCACACCGGAACTGTTTTCTCAGGGGCAGTGGCAGCTTTTGTCCATCGTCAGGGCGGCGGTGGCTGAGCCGAAGCTGCTGCTGTTTGATGAAATGACGGCGAACCTCGACGCGGAAACGGAGAAAGCGGTTTTGACGGCGCTCAGGCGTGTGGCGCGGGACAGAACGGTCATCTCCATTTCTCACAGGACATCGGCGGAATTGGGACGCGTGATCGAAATCGGCGAAAATCCGGACGTTTTTTAAAACATAAAAAAGAAGATACGGAGCATAAAAGCGCACGATATTCTTAAAAACCTTTCAAATTCTTAAAAAACAGGTTGTTTTCCCCACTCTTGCGTGCTATAATCATGAGGCTAATGACCGGGTTTTGTGATTCCGATCGCAGACCGGTGTGTGGAGGGAAGCCCCATCCCTCCCCTTTTTGCGTGAGGGGAATATACGAGAGAAGGGAATGAAACCTGTGTTTGAGAAGATTTTTCAGCTGAGCAAACACAAAACCAATGTTAAAACGGAAGTCATGGCGGGCATCACCACCTTTATGACCATGGCGTACATTTTGGCAGTCAACCCGAGCATCCTGTCCGCTGCGGGCATGGACGCTACGGCTGTCCTGCTGGCGACCGCGATCGCGTCCTTCATCGGCACGGCGTGCATGGGACTGATGGCGAACCTGCCGTTCGCGCTGTCCGCGGGCATGGGTCTGAACGCGTTCCTCGCCTACACGGTCGTGCTGGGCATGGGCTACACCTGGCAGGTTGCGCTGCTGGCGGTCTTTGTTGAGGGTCTCATCTTTATCGTGCTGAGCCTGACGAATGTCCGCGAGGCGATTTTCAACGCCATCCCGCTGACGCTCAAGCGCGGCGTTTCCGTCGGTATTGGTCTGTTCATCTGCTTTATCGGTCTGCAGAACGCGGGTCTGGCGGTTGATTCCGCTACGCTGGTGACGATCACGAGCTTCACCGAGAACTTCCATACCCACGGCATCTGCGCTCTGCTGGCGCTTGTCGGTCTGTTCATCATGGCGGCGCTGTACCTCCACCGTGTGAAGGGCGCGATTCTGCTGGGCATTCTGGCGACTTGGGTTGTCGGCATGATCTGCCAGGTTACGGGCATTTATACGCCCGACCCGGCGAACGGCTTCTATACGCTCTTCCCGACGATGGCTCTGACGGATTTCTCCAAGCTAGGCATGACCTTCGGTCAGTGCTTCAATGTGGATTTCAGCAACGTCGGCATGATCAACTTCATCATCGTCGTATTCTCCTTCCTGTTCGTGGATATCTTTGATACCCTCGGCACGCTCATCGGCGTGGCGACTAAGGCGGACATGCTCGACGAAGAAGGCCGTCTGCCGGGCATCAAGCCGGCTCTGATGGCGGACGCGATCGGCACCACCGTCGGCGCCGTGATGGGCACCTCCACCGTTACGACCTTCGTTGAGTCCGCTTCCGGCGTAGCTGTCGGCGGCCGCACCGGTCTGACTGCGCTGACCACCGGTTTGCTGTTCCTGGCGTCGATGTTCTTCGCGCCGATCTTCACCGCGATTCCGTCCTTTGCGACCGCTCCGGCGCTGATGATGGTCGGTTACCTGATGGTTTCCACGGTTACCGAAATCCGCTTTGACGAGGACAACATGGTGGAAGCGATCCCGGCGTATCTGGCGATCGTTGCCATGCCGCTGTTCTACAGCATCTCCGAAGGCATCTCCATGGGCATCATCTCCTATGTGGTGCTGCATGTGGTTTCCGGCAAGGGCAAGCAGGTCAAGCCGCTGATGTATGTGCTGGCGCTGCTGTTCGTGCTGAAGTACATTTTCCTGTAAGAAATTCCGGAACGGACTTCTAAATAGGATAACAAACGGGGCTGTCAAGCTCATAAACCCGATATTTCAAGAATAAACCTAAGTATTTGCGCCCGAAGGTTTCCAAAGGGCGACCGGAAAGCCCTTTGGTGGGGCGATGGGGCAAAACCCCATATCCACAAATGCCTAGACATTTGTTTCCTGAAATGTTTGGTTTAAGCTTGGCACCCCCTCTTTTTTTAATTTATGGGGAATGGTGTAAGACTGCCCGGATGAGCGGGGTTTCGATATGCCGAAGACTTTGATGGATTGAGCTCATGGGATTTTGACAGATGGGCAATCCTGTGGTAAGGTATAGCATATGAAACAGGAAAGGCGGCATGGCATGGGCGCGGGAAAAAAGAAAAAAAGCCGATGGGCGGGCATATGGACAGCGCTGCTGGGGGCGCTCTGTGCGCTGGTGTTGTGCGTCATATTCTACGGAACGATGGTGTATCAGCTTGCCGATCAAACACAGGCATCGGCTCAGCGGGCGCAGAGCGCTGTGACGGCGGACGGCTATCCGGAGAAAACGCTGAGCATCGAGGGCATGACCTTGCAGGACGAGAAAAAAGGGATCGTCCGGATGGGCGGCGCGGAATGTCATGTTGTGATGCGGGTGTATACGTCCGCGGAGGGCTTGCAGGCAACTGCCGTCAGCGCGGCGCCCGCGGCATATATCGAGCGGCTGTCCGCAGAAGGATGGCAGGCGCAGCTCGTCACGGGCTTTGTGCTGGGTGAAGAGGAAGCCATCTATGCGCTTCGGGAAAACGAGGGCATGCTTGCCGCACGAAACGGCGATGCGGTGTATATGCTGATTGCCGCGGCGCAGGAGCAGGAGCTTTACGCACTGGGCACACAGGCGAAGATTGAATAACAAAAGAGGCTGGCGGGTGCCAGCCTCTTTTACACGTCAAAAAGCGTCTGAAAGCCGATGAGAACAGACGAAAACGGGCAAAAAAGTGAAGAAATTTATATAAATTCATCGGAAATGCTTGACAGGGGTTTAAAAAAGGAATACAATACTATATTGCATCAGTATGCACAATAGGCAAAGATGTGCCCGGAACAGGGCATGAGCCTGATATCATTGTACAACGCTTTGGGCTGTTTGGCAATGGGCAGTTTTAAAGCGGATTGCCTGTTGCAGCATATATCCTTTGCAGGTAGACAAGTTAGGGGTGATGGCATTCATGGGTATCGTCCGCGACGAGCGCGAAGAGGCTGAGATCATGAAGTACGTCGGGGTACACGACGTCAATATGGGCAAGGGACGTGTCCGCAAGAGCTTTGCCACCATTGATGAAGTGGTGGAAATGCCCGATTTGATCGAGGTTCAGAAGAATTCTTACGATCGTTTTCTGAAGGAAGATCTTCGTGAGGTTTTGAACGACGTTTCTCCGATTTATGATTTCAACGGCAATCTGAAGCTGGAATTCGTCGATTATTCGCTTGATAAGACGCCGAAGTATTCGCTTGAAGAGTGCCGCGAGCGTGACATGACATATGCCACCGCGCTCAAGGTTCTCGTTCGCCTGACCAACAATGAAACGGGCGAGGTCAAGGAATCCGAAGTATTCATGGGCGATTTCCCGCTGATGACCGAACACGGCACGTTCATCATCAACGGCGGCGAGCGCGTTATCGTCAGCCAGCTCGTGCGCAGCCCCGGCGTATATTATCGTGAGAGCATCGATAAAGCCGGCAAGCACCTGTTTGATACGCAGGTTATTCCGAGCCGCGGCGCATGGCTGGAGTATGAGATCGACTCCAACGACGTCATCTGGGTGCGTGTTGACCGCGCCCGCAAGCTGCCGGTGACCAGCCTGCTCCGCGCACTGGGCTATGGCAGCGACGAGCAGATTCGTCAGCTTTTGGGCAACGACGAGAAGCTCGAGGCGACCATGCAGCGCGACGGCGGCGACGACGGCACCCGCCGCACCCGCGGCGGCAACGAGGTTAAGAGCAAGGAAAGCGGCTTGATGGATATCTATCGCCGCCTGCGCCCGGGCGAAGTCGGCACGGTTGATTCCGCCGAGAAGCTGCTGCACGCGACCTTCTTTGATCCCAAGCGCTATGATATGATGCGCGTGGGCCGCTATAAGTATAATAAGAAGCTGGCGATTGCTTCCCGTATCCGCGGTCATGTGGTCGATCAGGATATCATCGATCCGACCACCGGCGAAGTGCTGATCGCGGCGGGCGAGCGCATTCCGGGCTCCAAGACCGATCTGCTCGCCAAGAAGATTCAGGACGCGGGTGTCAACGACATCTATCTGCGCCTGGAGGATCGCGTTGTGCGCGTCATCGGCAACAACTTTGTCGATGCCGCCGCGTGGCTGACCGAAGAGGAGATCGAGAAGGCGGGCATCAACGAGATGGTTCACCTGCCGACCCTCAAGCAGCTGCTGGAAACCGCTGAGCAGGAAGGTATGGATGAGCTGGCGAAGATTCGCCTGCTCCACGAGAACCTTGCCGCGCTCATGCCCAAGCACATCCTCATCGACGATATCGTTGCGTCCATCAGCTACCTGCTGAACCTGCCGTACGGCGTGGGTCTGACCGACGACATCGATCACCTCGGCAACCGCCGCCTGCGTTCTGTCGGCGAGCTGCTCCAGAACCAGATCCGCATCGGTCTGGCGCGTCTGGAGCGCGTTGTCCGCGAGCGCATGAGCGTGCAGAACCAGAGCGAGGTTAAGCCGCAGGAGCTCATCAATATCCGCCCGGTTTCCGCGGCGATCAAGGAGTTCTTCGGTTCTTCTCAGCTGTCCCAGTTCATGGATCAGCCGAACCCGCTGGCTGAGCTGACCCACAAGCGCCGTCTTTCCGCTCTGGGTCCGGGCGGCTTGAACCGTGACCGTGCGTCCTTCGAAGTTCGAGACGTTCACTATTCTCACTATGCGCGTATCTGCCCGATCGAGACGCCTGAAGGTCCGAACATCGGTCTGATCGGCTCTCTGGCGACCTATGCGCGTATCAACGAATATGGCTTCATCGAAGCGCCGTATCGTCTGATCGACCACAGCGGCGAGAAGCCCCGCGTTCTGGACGAGATCGTCTACCTCGCGGCGGACGAAGAGGACGGCTGCTACATCGCGCAGGCGAAGGAGCCGCTCAATCCGGACGGCACGTTCGTCAATGACCGCATTACTGCCCGCGTTCGCGCCGATGTTCAGAGCGTCGAGCCGAGCCGCGTGGACTATATCGACGTTTCTCCGCGTCAGGTGATCTCTGTCGCGACGGCGATGATTCCGTTCCTTGACCATGACGACGCAAACCGCGCCCTGATGGGCTCGAACATGCAGCGTCAGGCTGTTCCGCTGCTCCGTCCGGAAGCCGCTTATGTTGCGACCGGCATCGAGTACAAGGCAGGCAAGGATTCCGGCGTCTGCCTCCGCGCCCGCGAGGACGGCTATGTCAAGAAGGTTTCTTCCGACACGATCGTCATCGAGGACGAGCTGCACGAGACTCACACCTACAAGCTCATCAAGTTTGCACGCTCCAACCAGAGCACCTGCATCAACCAGCGCCCGATCGTTTCCGCAGGCGAGAGGGTGAAGAAGGGCGACGTCATTGCAGACGGTCCGTCTACCGATCACGGCGAGATCGCGCTGGGACGCAACATCCTGATCGGCTTCATGACGTGGGAAGGCTACAACTACGAGGACGCCGTCCTGCTCTCTGAAGAGCTGGTTCGCAACGACGTCTTTACCTCCATCCACTTGGAGAAGTACGAGTGCGAAGCACGCGACACCAAGCTGGGTGCGGAAGAAATCACCCGCGACCTGCCGAACGTCGGCGACGACGCGCTGCGTGATCTGGATGCCGAGGGCATCATTCGCATCGGCGCGGAAGTGCATCCGGGCGATATCCTCGTCGGCAAGGTGACCCCGAAGGGCGAAACCGAGCTGACCGCCGAGGAGCGCTTGCTGCGTGCAATCTTCGGCGAGAAGGCGCGTGAAGTCCGCGATACCTCTTTGAAGGTGCCGCACGGCGAGGAAGGCATCATCGTCGATGTCAAGGTGTTTGACCGCAAGGATCACGCCGAGCTGGCTCCGGGCGTCAACCGCATGGTTCGCGTCTACATCGCTCAGAAGCGTAAGATCTCCGTCGGCGATAAGATGGCAGGCCGTCACGGCAACAAGGGTGTCGTTTCCCGCGTGATGCGTCAGGAGGACATGCCGTTCCTGCCGGACGGCACGCCGCTTCAGATCGTGCTGAACCCGCTGGGCGTTCCGTCCCGTATGAACCTGGGTCAGGTTCTGGAGATGCACCTGGGCATGGCGGCGAAGGCGCTGGGCTGGCGCGTTGCGACGCCTGACTTTGACGGCGCTTCCTTCGAACAGATTCAGAATGCGCTGGAAGCCGGCGGCAAGCGCCGCGACGGCAAGACCATCCTTTATGATGGACGCACCGGCGACCAGTTTGATAACCCCGTTACCGTTGGCTACATGTATTACCTCAAGCTGCATCACCTCGTTGACGACAAGATGCACGCCCGTTCCACCGGTCCGTACAGCCTCGTAACCCAGCAGCCGTTGGGCGGCAAGGCGCAGTTCGGCGGTCAGCGCTTCGGCGAGATGGAAGTTTGGGCGCTTGAAGCTTACGGCGCTGCCAATACGCTTCAGGAGATCCTGACGGTCAAGTCCGACGATATCGTGGGCCGTGTCAAGGCTTACGAAGCCATCGTCAAGGGCAAGAATATCCCGGCGCCGGGCGTTCCGGAGTCCTTCAAGGTTCTCATCAAGGAACTCGAAAGCCTGTGCCTGGATGTCAAGGTACTCGACAGCGATCACAACGAAATCATCATCAAGGAGCTTGAGGATGAGGACGAGGGCTTTGACCACAGCCAGAGCGATGCCGACGAGAGCGAGAGCAAGGCGGCGGCGTCCGATGATGCGGATGAGCCGGAAGACGCAGAAGTCGAGGATGGCGGAGATGACTTCGACACCGACGACGATGTGTTTGACTTTGACGACGTGCCCAGCTTCGAGGATATCTCCCTGGACGACCTGGATGACAAGTAATTGTCTTTTCCGGGACATGAACGCAACAATGCCCCGCCGCGCTTTGGGCGCGGCGGCGGCCTGATATAAGTAGAGAAGGGAGTGTACCCCTTTGTCGGAACTGACAAACCTGTCTTCCATTCAAATTTCCATGGCTTCCCCGGAGCAGATCCGCGCGTGGTCCCACGGCGAGGTCAGCAAGCCGGAAACGATTAACTACCGCACCCTCAAGCCGGAGCGCGACGGTCTGTACTGCGAGCGCATCTTTGGCCCGACCAAGGACTGGGAGTGCAACTGCGGCAAGTATAAACGTGTGCGCAACAAGGGCATCGTCTGCGATAAGTGCGGCGTTGAGGTAACCCGTTCCAAGGTTCGCCGCGAGCGCATGGGTCATATCGAGCTTGCCGCTCCGGTCAGCCATATCTGGTATTTTAAAGGCATCCCGAGCCGTATGGGCACGCTGCTGGACATCAGCCCGCGTGCGCTTGAAAAAGTGCTGTACTTCGCTTCCTATATCGTGCTGGATCCCGGCTGCACCGCGCTGCGCCAGAACGCCATTCTGACGGAGACGGAGTATCGCCAGCAGATCACCGCGCCGAGCTATACTGCCGATCTGGGCATGGGCAAAGCGCCGCTGCGCGTCGGCATGGGCGCGGAAGCGATTCGCGAACTGCTCCAGAAGCTCGACCTTGACCAGCTCAGCGAACAGCTGCGCAGCGAAATCGCCGAACTGACCGAAAAGGAGCGCGAGCGCGAGACCGAGGGTCAGAAGCGTGCGAAGGCGATCAAGCGTCTGGAAGTCGTTGAGGCATTCCGCGCCAGCGGCAACAAGCCGGAGTGGATGATCCTCGAGGTCATCCCGGTCATGCCGCCGGATCTGCGCCCGATGGTTCAGCTGGACGGCGGTCGTTTCGCGACCTCCGACCTGAACGACCTGTATCGCCGCGTCATCAACCGCAACAACCGCCTCAAGCGCCTGCTTGAGCTGGGTGCGCCGGATATCATCGTGCGCAACGAGAAGCGCATGCTTCAGGAAGCGGTTGACGCGCTGATCGATAACGGCCGCCGCGGACGTCCGGTTACGGGCCCCGGCAACCGTGCGCTGAAGTCCCTTTCCGACTTCCTGCGCGGCAAGCAGGGACGTTTCCGTCAGAACCTGCTCGGTAAGCGCGTTGACTATTCCGGTCGTTCCGTTATCGTCGTCGGACCTGAACTCAAGCTGCATCAGTGCGGTCTGCCGAAGGGCATGGCGCTGGAGCTGTTCAAGCCGTTCGTCATGGAGCGCCTGGTCAACACCGGCATCGTTCACAACGTCAAGAGCGCCAAGCGCATGGTGGATCGCGGCGAAACCCGCGTGTGGGATATCCTCGAGAGCGTCATCAAGGAGCATCCGGTTCTGCTGAACCGTGCGCCGACGCTGCACCGTCTGGGCATTCAGGCGTTCGAGCCGATCCTGGTCGAGGGCAAGGCGATGAAGCTCCATCCGCTCGCCTGTACCGCGTTCAACGCGGACTTTGACGGCGACCAGATGGCTGTTCACGTTCCGCTGTCCATGGAAGCGCAGGCGGAAGCCCGCTTCCTGATGCTCTGCGCCAACAACATTTTGAAGCCGCAGGACGGCAAGCCGGTTATCTCTCCGTCGCAGGATATGGTTATCGGCTGCTACTACCTGAGCTGCATCCGTCCGGGCGCGAAGGGCGAGGGTCGCTGCTTCGCCAACGAGGATGAGGCGATGATGGCGTATCTGTGCGGTCAGATTGACCTGCAGAGCCGCATCAACGTGCGTATTGCCCGCACATGGGAAGGCGAAGTGACCTCCGAGTACCTCGCCGAGAACAACATCACCGGCGGCAATCGCGATAACATCTATTATAAGCGCATCGATACCTGTCTGGGCCGCCTGATCCTGAACAGCAATGTGCCGCAGGATATGGGATTCAAGCCGCGCAACACGCTCAACGACATGTTCGCGCTTGAAATCGACATGAAGGTCGGCAAGAAGCAGCTGGGTCAGATCGTTGACATGTGCTTCCGTAAGCACGGCGTCGCGGAGACCGCCCGCGTGCTGGATAACGTGAAGGCGATGGGCTACAAGTACTCCACCATCGGCGCGGTTACCGTTGCCGTTGCGGACGTTATCGTTCCGCCGGAGAAGAAGCCGATTCTGGAAGAAGCGGAAGGCAAGGTTCGCAAGATCGAAAAGATGTTCAAGCGCGGCTTGCTGGACGACGAAGAGCGCTACAACCGCGTTGTCGAGGTCTGGAGCAAGACCACCGACGACGTCAAGGGCAAGATCATGGATCATATGGACGAGTTTAACCCGATCCGTATGATGACCGACTCCGGCGCCCGTGGTTCTATCTCCCAGATTTCCCAGCTCGCCGGCATGCGCGGCATGATGGCATCTCCGACCGGCCGCCCGCTGGAAATGCCTGTTAAGGCAAACTTCCGCGAGGGCCTGACCGTTCTTGAATTCTTCCAGAGCTCTCACGGCAGCCGTAAGGCTCTGTCCGATACCGCTCTGCGTACCGCTGACTCTGGTTACCTGACCCGCCGTCTGGTTGACGTTTCTCAGGAAGTTATCGTGCGCGAGCGCGACTGCTTCGAGAGCCGTCACGAGAAGATTCGCGGCATCACCGTGACCGCCATCGGTTCCGAGCGCGACCCGATAGAGAAGCTCATCGACCGTATCGTCGGCCGTGTTGCGGCTGAGGATATCGTCAACCCGCTGACGGGCGAAGTGATCGTACCGTGCAACGAGATGATCTCCTACGATCAGGGCAACGCCATCATCGCCTGCGGCATCAAGTCCGTGCAGATCCGTTCTGTGCTGACCTGCCGCAACGAGACCGGCGTCTGCGTCAAGTGCTATGGTCAGGATTTGGCACATGGCGGCTATGTCAATATCGGCGAAGCTGTCGGCATCGTTGCCGCTCAGGCGATCGGCGAGCCGGGCACGCAGCTGACCATGCGTACCTTCCATACCGGCGGTGTTGCTTCCGAAAAGGATATCACGCAGGGTCTTCCGCGTGTTGAGGAACTGTTCGAGGCACGCAAGCCGAAGCGCGAAGCGATGCTGGCGGAGATTTCCGGCGTCATCTCTTTGGGCGAGAACAAGAAGAAGCGCGAGCTGATCATCACCAGCGACGACGGCACGATGAAGGCGTATCCGATCGCCTACGGCAGCCGCCTGAAGGTCAAGGAAGGCGACCGCGTCATCGCGGGCGACGAGCTGACCGAAGGTCAGATCAACCCGCACGACCTGCTGCGCATTCTGGGCGTCAAGGCTGTTCAGGAACACCTGCTGAAGGAAGTTCTGATGGTTTACCGCCTCCAGGGCGTTGGCATCGGCGACAAGCACATCGAGGTCATCGTTCATCAGATGCTGCGCAAGGTTCGCGTCGAGGATGCGGGCGACACCAGCATGCTGCCGGGCTCCATGGTGGATATCTTCCACTTCGAGAAGGAGAACGAGAAGACCATCATGAACGGCGGTCGTCCGGCTGTTGCCAAGCGTATCCTGCTGGGCATCACCAAGGCTGCTCTGGCGACCGAGTCCTTCCTGTCTGCCGCTTCCTTCCAGGAGACGACACGCGTGCTGACCGAAGCCGCCATCAAGGGCAAGGAAGATCCGCTCGTCGGTCTGAAGGAGAATGTCATCATCGGCAAGCTCATTCCGGCTGGCACGGGTATGCCGCGCTACAAGGACGTCGAAGTCAAGGAAATGTACTAAGACAGTCGCTTAGCTGTTGCATTATGATAGGGCGCTCCGAGATTTCGGAGCGTCCTGTTTGATTTATGCATGCAGAAAACAGCACAAATCGCTTGCAAGAGCAAAGCTCAGACTGTAGACAAAAAGCCGTTCTCCGCCTCGAAGGAGGAGAACAGCCCTTTCCGCCAAAACTTTCTCGTGTTTCCCCTTGAAAGAGGGAAAAGAGTTTGGTATACTAAAGAATCGAAGAGGTTTGGCAGGCGTCTGAACGGATGCCTGCTTTCTGTGTGAAGCGGGCGGGTTGCCCCGCAGAATGGGAGATAATCAATGAGTCAGGTCGGTTTTGACAGCCAGAAGTACATCCAATTGCAGTCTGAGCATATTCGTGAGCGCATCGCGCAGTTTGGCGGCAAGCTCTATCTGGAGTTTGGCGGCAAGCTGTTTGACGATTATCACGCGTCGCGCGTACTGCCCGGTTTTGAGCCGGATAACAAGATTAAAATGCTGCTTGCGCTCAAGGATCAGGCAGAAATCGTCATCGCTATCAACGCGGACGATATCGAGAAGAACAAACGCCGCGGCGATTTGGGCATCACCTATGATACGGATGTCGCCCGACTGATCGACGTATTCCGCGGATTCGGGCTGTATGTCGGCTCCATCGCGGTGACGCAGTACGCGGGACAGCCGGCGGCGGATGTATTTGAAAAGCGCATGCACGCGCTGGGCTTGAAGGTTTACCGTCAATACCGAATCCCCAACTATCCCTCCGACGTTCGCCTGATTGTCAGCGACGAGGGATATGGCAGAAACGATTACATTGAAACGACGCGTTCGCTCGTGGTCGTGACCGCGCCGGGTCCGGGCAGCGGAAAGATGGCGACCTGCCTCTCTCAGCTGTATCACGAGCATAAGCGCGGCGTGAAGGCGGGCTATGCGAAGTTTGAAACGTTCCCGATTTGGAATCTGCCGCTCAAGCATCCGGTCAACATCGCCTATGAGGCGGCGACCGCCGACCTGAACGACGTGAACATGATCGATCCGTTCCATCTGGAAGCCTACGGCAAGACGACGGTCAACTATAACCGCGATATCGAGATTTTTCCGGTTCTGAGAACCATCTTTGAGCGCATTTACGGCGAATGCCCGTATAAGAGTCCTACGGATATGGGCGTCAACATGGCGGGCTTCTCCATCGTGGATGACGAGGTATGCTGCGAGGCATCCCGGCAGGAGGTCATTCGCCGCTACTTCCAGGCGGCGTGCCGCGTCCGTCAGGGCCAGAACGCCGATGAAGAGCTGGCGAAAATCGAGCTGCTGATGCGTACGCTGGATATTGAGCCGGAGCGCCGTGCGGTTGTGCCTGCCGCCATGGCGGTTGCCGAGCGCACGGGCAAGCCCGCCGTCGCGATTCAGCTGGCGGACGGAACCATCGTGACCGGCAGAACGACCGAGCTTTTTGGCGCGGCATCTGCGGCGATGCTCAACGCACTCAAGACGGTTGCGGGCATTGACGACGCCGTCAAGCTGATTTCTCCGGACGTGATCGGCACGATCCAGACGCTCAAAACCGATTACATGAAGAGCCGTAATCCGCGCCTGCATACGGATGAAATGCTCGTCGCGCTCGCCATCAGCGCCGCAAGCGACCATAACGCGATGCTGGCGATGCAGGCGTTGGACAAGCTCAAAATGTGCGAGGTGCATTCCACGGTCATCCTTTCCTCGGTGGATGACGGCGTATTCAAGCGGCTGGGCATGCGCATGACCTGCGAGCCGATTTATGAGAAGAACAGCCTGTATCACAAGTGATCAGAGGAACCCCTGAAAAAAATCGAACCGCTTCCGTTTGAGCAAAACGGGAGCGGTTTTTGAATGTATGGGAATCGCCCGCGCAAGCAGGGCTTCCGTGTTTTCTGCAAACTGCGGCAGAGAAGAAGACAGGCACAGAGCCTTATTTGAAACAGGGGGGTATTCGGGAGAATGAACCGTGCTGCATTCAGAAATTAAAGAATTTTCCGATATAAATTGCACAAAGTGCAGGAAATTTGATGATACTCCCAAATTTTGCTTGAATTCTGAGCCGCATGTGATTATAATAGGTCGGTATTGTTTGAAAACGATGGAGCGCGGATTCGCGCCGGAAGGAAGGTACAGGATGCATACCAAATTTATTTTTGTGACAGGCGGCGTCGTTTCTTCTCTGGGCAAGGGCATTACGGCGGCATCGCTGGGACGGCTGCTCAAGAGCCGTGGACTGAAGGTTTCCATCCAGAAGTTTGATCCTTATATCAACGTCGATCCCGGCACGATGAACCCCTATCAGCATGGCGAAGTGTTCGTTACCGACGACGGCGCGGAAACCGATTTGGATTTGGGACACTATGAACGCTTCATCGACGAGAATCTGACGCAGGCGGCAAACGTCACCAGCGGACGCGTGTATTACACGGTCATCACCCGCGAACGCAAGGGCGAATATCTGGGCGCGACGATTCAGGTCATTCCGCATATCACCAACGAGATCAAGCGCCGCATGCTGGAAGTTTCCCTCGGCGAGGATGCCCCGGATGTGGTCATCACGGAAATCGGCGGCACGGTGGGCGATATCGAGTCCCTGCCGTTTTTGGAGGCGGCGCGTCAGCTCAGAAGCGAGGTCGGGCGCGAAAACGTTCTGTATATCCATGTGACGCTTGTGCCGTATATCTCCGCGGCGGGCGAGCTGAAGACGAAGCCGACGCAGCACTCGGTCAAGGAGCTGACGGGACTGGGCATTCAGCCGGATATCATCGTCTGCCGAAGCGAAAAACCGATTCCTCGCGACGTGCGTGCCAAAATCGGTCTGTTCTGCAACATCCCGGCGGACTGCGTTTTTGAAAACCTCAATGCACGCAGCATCTATGAGGTGCCGCTGATGATTCACGAAGAGGGCATGGATGAGCGGGTCTGCCGCCTGCTGGGCATCGACGCGCCGGAAGCGGATCTGACGGAATGGCGGGAAATGGTCGAGCGGCTGCTTGCGCCGAAGAAGGATGTGCGCATTGCCATCGTCGGCAAATATGTCGAACTGCCGGATGCGTATCTGTCCATCGTCGAGGCGCTGACCCATGGCGGCATTGCGAACCATGCGAAGGTGCGCGTGGAATGGATCGCAGCCGAAGAGGTGACGCCGGAGAATGTCGCGTCGAAACTCAAGGGCTGCTCGGGCGTGCTGGTTCCGGGCGGATTCGGCGAGCGCGGTCTGGAGGGCAAGATTGCCGCGGTGCAGTATGCGCGGGAGAACAACATGCCGTTTTTTGGCATTTGTCTGGGCATGCAGATGGCGGTTGTGGAATATGCCCGCCATGTCCTCGGGCTGACCGGTGCGCATACCAGCGAGGTCGATCCCAACACGCCGTATCCGGTCATCGACCTGATGCCGGATCAGCAGAATATCGACGAAAAGGGCGGCACGATGCGCCTGGGCAAGTACCCCTGCCGCCTGAGCCGTGAGTCGCTGGCATACGCCGCCTACGGCGAGGAGAACATCTGGGAGCGTCATCGTCACCGCTATGAGTTCAACAACGTGTATCGCGATAAGTTCACGGAGAGCGGCATGCGCATCGGCGGCGTAAACCCTGACCGTGATTTGGTCGAGATTATCGAATTGCCGAATCATCCGTGGTTCGTCGGCGTGCAGTATCATCCCGAACTGAAGAGCCGTCCGAATCGTCCGCATCCGCTGTTCCGCGAGTTTGTCGCCGCGGCACTCCGATATCAGGATGCGGAGAGCGAAAAATAAGCAAAAGGCAGAAAGCGCTGTGCTTTCTGCCTTGTTTTTTCGGAATTTGTCGGGGAATGCCGGGTTCATCCGTTTTCTTCTTCGGGCATAGGCGGCGGGTTTTCGATAATGGAACGAGGAACCCACTGAATGAGCGGGCTGATTTGGCTCCCCGGGGAGTATTCCTGGATGTTGTTGATTTCGCCGGAAAAACAGTCCATCTCAACCAACCAGATATGACTGTATTCTCCGCTTCCGATATCCTGAGGATACAGCGTTTTGAGTCCGATTTTCCAAATGGGTGTTCCGCGATCCAAACAACAAGCGACGCCATCCACCTTCGTGTATTCCTTGCCGACGGCTTGAAGCGCCAGCTGTTCCACTTCGGCTTGAGGCGTGCTGTTTGTCGGTGGAAGAATGTAATTCGCACAGGCGAAGAACCATGCCCGCGACCCGCCCGGCACTCTGCCCTGCAATGCCTGACCGAGAGACACCCAGTTTTCCACGGACCAATTGCCGTAATAGCCGTAGATCTGTCCAAATTGATCGACGATCTCGTTGCCTGTGCTGTCGTCTGAAGGAACAAAGGAGGGTTTTACGGAAATGATTTCGCCTTGTGCCGTCAACTCAACTTCATAGAGATTGTGTTGAAGATCCAGAGAATCGAAATTGAAGTACCAGTGCGGATTGCCGTGCATCGTGCCGTTTTCCGAAAGCTCCTCAAAAGAAACGCTCTGCTTCCATATTGAAGCATCGGTGATGTCATCCCCATAATCCTCCAGAATGCGATTTTGAATCGTGAGCAGGCAGTCTTGAAGGGAGGCTTCGTCCTCAGAGGGGAGACGGCAGGGGTTATACGTTCGAAATCCCAGCAGAACCATCATTTCGCCAAACCAGTACTTTTGTTCGATCGACCATGAATAGTACTTTTCTCCAAAATCAGCGCTGACGATTTCCATGATGGCGGACTGCTCGCTATAACCAAAGCCATTCTCAAATGCGGTCATCATGTCAGAGGACAATTCGATGCCGTTTTCCTGCGCCAGCTGAACGATTTTTGAAAGTTCCTGATTGCTGAATTTTTCTTCGTAGCCATCCGCATCGTTTTCTTTTGCAATCGGCAATACCTCTTGCTGGATGAATTGCTGAGAGGAAAGATACACCGCAGCGACTGCCGTTGCAGCCAATAGAAGAAGTAAAACGGCAAGAATTATGCCGTAGGAAAAACGAATACGGGGTTTCACCGCTCTTTTGGATGCTTGAATGATTCGCTGGCTGAGCCAGGGATCATCCTGAAGCCCCGAAAGCGTGGTATCTAAAGCGTTTTTAATTTGCTCCGAGCGCTTGTTTTTCAGATTATTCACTGTGCGTCGCCTCCTTCCAGCAAAAACTTGAGTTTTTCCTTCGCCTTGCGCAGTCTTGTGGATACGGTTGACTGCGGAATGTTCAAAACATCCGCAACTTCTCTTGTCGTCATCTGTTGATAATAATATAGGATGATGACTTCTTTCAGTTTGGGCGGGAGCTTCATGATTGCGATGGTCAGCTCAACGGATTCTTCGGACGTTTGAACAATCGGCGCAGGCAGATCCTCCGGCGTAACGCGACGATCCAAAAGGCGGAACCATGCTGAGCGTTTGACATCCCGACAGGTGTTGATTGCGATTTTCATCAGCCATGTTTTTTCGCTGCATTCCCTTCTGAAAGCGGCGATGTTCTTGTATGCTTTGAAAAATGTATCCTGAACGGCATCTTTTGCCAGCTCTTCGTCTCGCAGGATGACGAAGCACATGCGGCGCAATGGGGTTTGATACTGTGCAACCAGACGATTCAGTATTTCTTCCGATGCAGCCTCGATTTCGTTTGTGCGCTCCATTTCTATTCACCTCCTGTTTACTATATAGACGTATGAAACAGGCATTTGAACGGTTTTTGCCCGTTTTTCTGATTTTTGGGAACATGTGCCCATTATCCGCGGGCGTAGCGCGTTGCGGTTTTGCGGGATTCGGAAGCTGCGTGGACGAGGATGCCGCCCCTATACCTTGATTTTACACGGGAAATCATCCCTGTGCAAATCGGATTGCCATCGTTTTTTGGCAGGGGACGATCAGGGCTTGGCATTTTTGATGTCCGTTATGCAGCATTTGCACGGCGCGTGGTTTGTGCCTGTTTTTGGATTGACGCAGATATGCTTCAAAAGAAAAAGCCCAACAAGCCGGGGCTTGCTGAACTCAGACTGCAGACAAAAAGCTATTCTCCCCCGAAGGGGAGAATAGCCCTTTCCGCAAATGAAAGAATAGATGAATTTCTTGATTTTGCTATTCAAGCCAAGTTTGCTTATGTCAACAAGCTGAGTCCGACAAGCCGGGGCTTGCTGGACTGGACGAATCTGGGTCCGGGCATCGGTTCGCAAAGAGGCGCCTGAACCTGAAAGACGCGTTTTGGAAGGGATTCAGCCCGACGATCAAACGGGCGTCTTGCTTTCGTGACGGTTGCGCATCTGCCGGGGAGACATATTGTAGAATTGCTTGAATCGCTTAGAAAACTGAACCATATCCGGATAACCGACCTGTTCGCCGATTTCATAGATTTTCTTTCGGCTGTTGACGAGAAGATCGGCGGCGAGGTTCATGCGGTAGCGATAGAGATAATCCGAAAAAGAATAGCCCGTATCATTTTTGAATAGCGTGCTTAAATAAGACGAACTGACATTGAGCTGATCGGCAACGCCGTGCAGGGTTAAGTTCTCTCCGTAGTGATGGCGAATGATCTCGATGGCTTTCCGCGTATATACGGTATAGGCGGGATGCTGGCTCAAGGCGGCATAAAGCGTGTCCGCCAGCCGTTCGCATGTCACAAACAGATCATAGAGGTTGTTGCAGGCTCTCAGCTCCGTCTGGCACCGGGAGAGCGACGGCGTATTGGGCAGAGGGGAATGATAATAGTTTTCCAGCTGACGATACAGCGCCGTCAGGTATTGATCCACCCATTCCGTCACCTCGGCAAACGGGCGGCGCACATCGGCGTGTTGCAGATGGCTGCGCAGCGCCATCCGCATGGCATCGGCGTTTAAGGATGCCACCGTATTTTTTCCGGGCAGACTGCTGCTATCTGTTTCAACCTCGTCGGCAGCGGGATAAGCCAGCTGCCATTGGCGGAACAACCCTTCGGAAAGACCGGATTGAAGGCTGTCCATGAGCTGACAGCAAACCGCGTGCGGCATATCTTTCAGAAGGCGGTTTGGAGCGATAGGGGAAAGACACAGCGCCGCCTGCACATTTTCGGAAACAGCGCATTGATAGGCGATGATGCCGGCAGGGAAGCGCCATTCGTTTGGACGAAGCAGGCACAAGAGCTGAAGCTGCTCGCGATGCCCGTTATTTCGCGACAAGAAACGCATGAGGGATTTTTCCGCCTGAACAGAGCCTGTCAGCGCACCACGAAGCCATTCTTCTGCCATCTCCCGGTTGGATTCCGGCATCGGAGGGTATTCCTTCTGTTCAGCCAGCTTTTTTACACAGCGCTGCATGCAGGCGAAGAGAGCATCCGGCTCGATGGGCTTGAGCAGGTAGTCAAAAGCACCGTATTTTAATGCCTCCTGAGCATAGCGGAACTCGGCATAAGAGCTGATAAAGATAAATTGACTGTTCATCTGTGCGCTGCGGCATTGCTTCAAAAGCTCAATTCCGTCCATGCGGGGCATGGAAATATCGCACAAAACCAGATCCGGCGGCTGCTGTTCCATCTCGGACAGAGCCTCCAGCCCGTTGGAACAACAGGATGTGACCTGTATATCCAGCGAAGTCCAGTCGATATAGGTGCGCAGTCCGTCCCGAATCAGCCGTTCGTCATCTACAATCATCAGCCGATACACTAGCGTAGTCCTCCTTTACTGGAAAACTAATGGTGACAGTCGTGCCCATGGCAGGCTGGCTGTCGATGGTAAAGCAATAGTCATTTTGAAAATACAGGCGCAGCTGCCTAACAATGTTTTTCAGGGCAAAATGATGACCGCTGGTTTCCGCTTCCTCCGTGGGATTCTGTATATCCTCGCGCAGGGATTCCAGCTTTTCGGCGGACATGCCTACGCCGTTGTCCTCCACGGTATAAACCAGCCATCCGTTTTCTGCCTGAGTGAAACTGACCCGGAGTTTGCCGCCCAGCTGTTGGCGCAAACCGTGCTGGTAAGCGTTTTCGACAATGGGCTGGAAAAAGTACTTGTACGTTTTTTTATTTTCCAACCCGGGCGCTACGGTAATCTGAACATCCATGCCGTTATCCATGCGCGTATTGACGAGCATCAGGTACGAGCGGAGGATTTCCGCTGCCTGGCGCACGGTGATGGTGTCGCTGCCCTCGTTAAGCGTCAGGCGGAAGAAACGGGAGAGGTTGAAAATCATTTCCGAAATCTGGGGAACATGGTTGGCGTTGGCAACCCAATGGATGCTGTCCAATGTGTTATAGAGGAAATGTTCCTTCAACTGATTCTGAATATAGCGCAGTTCGAAGTCGTTTTTCAGGATGCGCGTTTCATAATTTTCGCGAATCAGATGCTCGATACTGCCCAGAAGCACATTGAATTGCTGCCCGATCCGCCCCAGCTCATCCTGTCGATTCAATTCCACCCGCACGCTCAAATCGCCCTGTTCCGCCACACGCATGGCGTTGCTCAGCGTGCGAACCGGGACGATGATCTGGTTATACAGATAAATAGAGAGCAGCAGGAAAATGACAATCAGGCAGGTATGAAACAGCCCTGAATAGGAACGAAATACATCCTGAGCGGAGGAAAAGCAGCTCACCGGACCCCACAGGTAGTAATCCCAGCCCGTATAGGAAGAATGGAAGCGAACAGCCAGATAGCGCCGCCCTTGGGCGGTATAAACGCTCCATTTTTCGTTTTCCTGCCGGAACTGCTCCACATCCATGCCGCCTGACGACAGAACGGGCGTATCGATTCCGTCAAAGCGGATCATCAAGCCGATTTCCTCGTCCGGAAACAGGCTGCGGTAACGGCTTGTCAGGGTTTCCAGCGGAAAGCTGAGCCGAAGATTCAGGTTTTGCGACGGTTTGTCAGCCGCGAAGGGCATGGAATAGCTGACGATCTGGTTTTCGTCGGGTCTGATATACCAAGCCCTTGGCTTTGCGCCCTGCGGCATGCTGACCTCGTTAATCTGTTCGGGAGAAGGGGAACGGAAGAGCTTCCGGGTGGCATAGAGCTTGCTGGAAAAGAGAATATCCGCATAGGGGTTATACAGATCGATCTCGGAGAGATAGGTGTTGCTGAGGTAATAGTGATACAGCGTGCGGCTCATGGAGCGCAGGGTGTAGAAGGTTTTGGCATCCCGACCGCCGCTCAGAAACTCCGGGGAAAAGCTGGTATCAAAAAAGAGCGGATCAGCCTGAATCTGGCTCTGCAAGCCATTGCCGCCGCGCAGAATTTCATCCATGGTGCTGGAGAGGGAACGCAAGGAAACGACGCAGCGTTCTCCGGCATCCAGAATGGCTTGCCGATCGGAGGAGCGATATAAGAGGCTGAACACCAGCAGCATGGGTACGGCAAAAATCAAAATGCAGGACAGCATCATTCGAAACAGGATGCTGCGGCGCATTTTCCAGCAATCACGAAAAATCCGCATGAGATGTCTTGTATGATTCGAATGAAAACCGAAATCACACATTCCTTTCATTTTTGTTGACCGGGGAGCGCCCTTTTGCAAAAGGGCTCCGGCGCATCCGGTACGACGATGAATCCCATTTTAGTTCAACTTCATTTTAACATAAACCTTCTTTATGTGCGTTCAATTTACTTGTTATTTGAAGTTTAACGTGGGGAAAGGTCTTCTTCGTCGTCGCATTTTGGCGTTTTATGCCAGTTTCAGTATATCATTCTTGTCTGTTTTGTAAACCGAATCGGTTTGTCTTTTTCAAAAAATGTAATGCAATCACAAAAAACGAATAAAACGACAAGTAAGTTTTCGTAAAATATACCTATTTTTGACTAAATCGACATTTTATTATAGTAAGATATGCGCTACAATTGAGTCAGCTAAAGGGGGAAGGAAAATATGATCTATACGAGCAACCTGGTTGTGGGTCTGGAAAAGGGACTGGATGCACCGGAAATGCTGCAGACCATCGCGGACGCTACCCATACCGGCGTAGAGTTTTTCCTGCATACCTATGACCCGGAATACGTCCGAAAGACGGCGTTGATTCCGGAATGGCTGGGGCAAAGACCCCGCACCACGCACGGACCTTTCATCGGTGTGGAAGCGTCGAGCCCGGAAGGCGGTGCCGAGCATACGGCGATGCTGGAAGCTTATCGTTACGGCTTTGATACGGCGCGTGCCTTGGGCAGCCATCATCTGGTGTTTCACACCCATCAGCGGGTGATTCTCCCTGAGGAAAAAGAGCAGGCGCAGGCATGGTGCTTCCATAGCATCGAGCAGCTGCTGGAAATGAGCCGGGAAACCGGCGTTACGCTGCTGATTGAAAACCTGGGCATACAGAAAAAGGGCATCAGCCTGTTTGATGAGCAGGATTTTATCGCGCTGGTTGAGCGCTATCCCGAGGCGGGCTGCCTGATCGATATCGGTCACCTGCATGTGGCGGGCTGGGATATGGAGCATGTGCTGCATACGCTTGAAAACCGCATTTTGGGTTACCACCTGCATAACAACAACGGCATCGACGATTCCCATCATCGCCTGTTGGACGGAACACTCGATGCGGAAAAATTCATGGAGCTGTACCGCCGCTATACGCCGAAAGCGGATTTGACGCTGGAATACGGCGATCAGTACAGAATAACGGCAAACGATGTCATAGACGATATTCGCTGGATTCAAAACCGGCTTCACGATGTCACCAAGCCGCAAGGCTAACGATAATCATTCTTTAAGGAGGAAGAAACCATGAAGAAGATCCTGTCTCTTGTACTGACTCTGGCAGCACTGGTAAGCCTGCTGGTGGTTCCGGCGGCGGTCAGCGCCGAGGAGACCATTCAACTCACCTTCCACTACCCCGTTGGTGTGGGCGGCGATCTGGCTCTGCTGATTGAAAACATGGCTGCGGAATTCACCAAGGAAAACCCCAATATTGTCATCAACCCGGTGTTCTGCGGTAACTCTACCGAGACCATGACCAAGACCGTGGCTGCCATTCAGGGCGGCAATGCGCCTGATTTTGCCATCCTGGGCAACAGCGAGCTGTATTCGCTGCTGAACCTGGAAGCGATCATCCCGCTGGATGATCTCATCGCTGCCGATGCCGATGGTGAGGAATACATCAACGATTTCTGGCCGGCGTTCCTGCAGAACTCCTACTATGAGGGCAGCATTTACTCCATCCCCTTCCAGCGCAGCACCATCATCATGTACTACAACAAGGATGCTTTCCGCGCTGCCGGTCTGGATTCGGAGACGCCGCCCACCACTTGGGAAGAGCTTGCCGACTACGCGCAGAAGCTGACCATCCGCGACAACGCGGGCAACGTGGTGCAGTGGGGCGTGCAGATTTCCACCAACGACCCCTTCACCTTCAGCCCCTTCGTTCTGCAGAACAGCGAAAACGGCGAAAACCTGATGACCAGAGATGGCAAGACCGCGCTGTTCAACACGCAGGGCAACGTGGAAGCGCTGCAGTTCCTGGTTGATCTGTCTCAGAAGTACCATGCGATGCCCGAAGGCGTGATCGTGTGGGCGGACTCCACCTCTAACTTCATGGCTGGCAACGCTGCCATGCTGTACATGTCCTCCGGCAGCCTGACCAACGTGCTGCAGAACACCGACTTTGAGGTTGGCACCTGCTTCCTGCCCGCCGGAAAGCGCTTTGGTTCCGCCACCGGCGGCGCAAACTTCTACATCTTTGACGGCATCAGCGACGAGAAGCTGGCGGCGACCTGGAAGTTCATCCGCTGGATGACCGAGCCGGAGCGTGCTGCTCAGTGGAGCATCGATACCGGTTACGTTGCCACCCGTCAGAGCTGCTTCGAGCTGGAAAGCCTGAAGGAGTACATGGATACCGTGCCGCAGACCAAGACCGCGGGCGACCAGCTGATCTACGCCGGCAGTGAGCTGATGCTTTATGACAACACCCGTTGCTGGGATATCCTGAAAAACGCGATTGATGCTGCGATGACCCTCGCCAAGACGCCTGCTGAGGCGCTGGCGGATGCTCAGGCTCAGGTGGATGACGTGCTGTCTGAGTTCCAGTAAGAATTAACCCCGGAAAGATCAGTTTACCCATGGGGTCAGAGGGACATCGGACTCTCTGACCCCCATTTTGTATCAAATCGGCGGTTATTTTGAAAACCGTTATGAATAAGGAGGAAAAAACATGCAGTCTTCTGCCTCCAAACGCGGTCAGCTCCGGCGCGATGCCTTGGGCTGGACCTTCATGCTGCCATCGCTGCTCTTCCTCGGCTGCTTTACGATGCTGCCGATCGGTAAGTCTGTCATTAACAGCTTTCAGAAAATCAACCTGGGCAAAAAGACTTTTAAGTGGGTTGGGCTGACCAACTATCAGAAGGTTTTCAATGATCCGGTCTTTCATAAGGTTCTGCAAAACACGTTTCTCTTTTCTTTGGTCGTGATTCCGCTGAGCATGCTGCTGGGCTTTACTGTGGCTTCTCTGGTCAAGCGCAATTTTAAAGGCGTCGGCTTTGCTCGTGCATTGATCTATTACCCGAACATCGCGCCGACCATCGGCTTTGCGACCGTGTGGACCTTCCTGCTGACCCCGGACGTGGGCTTCATCAGTCAGGTGAGCAAATGGATGGGCATTCCCGCGATCGATTATCTGAACAACCCCAACTACGCCATCTACACCATCATGCTGGTGTATCTCTGGCGCGAGGTCGGCTTTGTCATGATCTTCTATACGTCGGGATTGCAGAACATTTCCCCGGAGTATTACGAAGCCGCCACGCTGGACGGCGCTTCCGCATGGATGGTTCTGCGCAAGATCACCTTGCCGCTGGTCAAGCCGACTACGGTGTTTGTGCTGACCTGCACCATGGCGAACTCCTTTAAGATGGTTGACCTGATTGTCACCATGACCACCAAGGGCGGACCTAACAACGCGACCAACGTGCTGATGTACCACATCTATCAGACGGCTTTCTCCTACTGGGATATCGGAAAAGCGTCGGTCATGACGGTCATCATGCTGCTGTTCATGCTGCTGGTTTCCGGCGTGCAGTTTGTTACCATGGATCGACACACGCACTACGACAACTAAAGAGGGAGGTGTTCCTACATGGGAAAGAAGAAAATTCATTTCGGCCCGATTCTGCTGTTGCTGGTCAGTCTCCTGTGGGCGATGCCTTTGCTGTGGGCTTTGACCACGGCGTTGAAACCTGCCAAGGAGTCCATGATCGTCGGCTTTTCCAAGAATATTACGCTGGAAAACTTCAAAGTCGTGTTTTCGTCTGCACCGTTCCTGCAGTATGGTCTGAACACGGTTGTGATCGTGACGGGCATTCTGCTCGTGCAGCTGGTCACCGTTACGCTGGGAGCGTATGCGCTGGCATGCGTGGATTTCCGCGGAAAATGGCTGGCGGTAGGCTTGATCATGGTGCAGATCGTCATCCCTACGGACGTCCTGATCCTGCCTAACTACACAACGCTTCGCCATATGAACCTGCTGGATACGCGGCTGGGCATCATGCTGCCGTTCTTCGCTTCGTCTATGGGACTTCTCCTGCTGCGCGGCGCTTATAAGGGAATCCCCGTGGCGATTGCGGACGCCGCTAAAATCGACGGCGCCAACGTGTTCCAGACGCTGTGGAACGTGTATATCCCGTCCACCCGCGCTACCTATGTTGCCTTTGCCATCTGCTCCATCAGCACCCACTGGAACAGCTTCCTCTGGCCGATGATCGTCATCAACTCGGTGGATAAGCGCCCGCTCACAGTCGGATTGTCCCTGTTTGCGAAGGCGAGCGAATCCGGACCGATGTGGGCAAAGATCTGTGCGGCTACGCTGGTGGTTATGGCGCCGCTGTACATCCTGTTCTGCTGCTTCCAAAATGTGTTTGTTGCAAGCCTTGTGCGTTCCGGTATGAAATAAGCCGACACAGGGATATAGCTCAAGTCTGGGATGCTGCGCATCCGGGAAAACTGAATGGCAAGAATCCGTTGAGCGGCATCGCTCAATAGGGTAGAACCGTATATCCATAAAATTCCTCAGCCAAGGAAGCCGAAGGCGACCGAGCTGAGGAATTTTTTCGTTTAGGGATTTGTTGCGAAGCGATTGGTGCTTTTGGTGGGGGTGTTCAGAAGCTGAGGTCACTTAGACAAAAAGCTATTCTCCCCCGAGGGGGAGAATAGCCCTTTCCGCAAATGAAAGAATAGATGAATTTCCTGATTTTGCTATAAGTCACCGTTGGTGATCTTTTTGAACGTATAGGAAATTGCGCAAAATCGCCCGCGTAAGCAAGACTTTGATGCGTGGCAGACTTCGGCGGAGGTGAAGGCGGGCTCAGCCCGCTTTTTGACAGACGGACACGGTGTTTGCCGTGTCAATGGGGTTATGGTTTTCGGGAAAATCACGCTTCGGAATTGGTTCGAATCAGCATCACGGGAATTTCCGGATCGGTGAAATCCAGCGTGAAGGAAGCTCCCTTGTCATTCGTTGTGACGGGAATTTCCATTTCACTGCCATCCGGCGCGATCACCGTAAGGATTTTGCCATCCGACAGTTCTGCCGATTCGGCGGGCAGCGTAATCTTCACCTGACCCGTGGGCGCAGTCAATTCTCCTCCATATTCGAATGCGATGCTCAGATATGCGCCGTTCATCCGCACGATCGCTTCACCAGCGGGAAGCTTACCGGTTACGGCTGCCGTCTGCACTTTTTTGATCCGCTCCAGACGTTCGCCGTTTTCCACTGCGCCGCATACCGGACAGAAGATCAGGCTTTCATTTTCTTTCGTCTGGAATTCGAGGTTCCGGCAATTGGTCTTGTCCGTGTGCTTGCAGCCGTCGCGCCGACAATCAGCGCTGTGCATGTTATCTCCGCTTGGCGACCATTCGCCATACCGGTGCAGCAGCTTCTGCTCCGGATGATCAGTGTAGGTATCCTTGCAGCGGGAACAGATAGCGAGGGTGTAACCGTTCTTTACACAGGTGGGCTCTACGATGGTCATTTGATAATCGTGTCCCAGCGCGGGAAGCTCTGAGTAGGTGGTGTAGCTGCAGCGGGAGCAGGTGTCGTATTCGTTCCAGCCGATATCAAGGCAGGTCGGGGCTTTGGCGGCGTGTGGCACCAGGTCGTGGTTCAGTGCGGGAAGCTCTGAGTAGGTGGTGTAATTACAGCCATAGCGCTTGCAGGTTTCGTAGGCATCCCAGCCGATCTCGGTGCAGGTCGGAGCCTTTGCGTCATGCTTCACGATTTCATGCTCCAGCGCAGGGATTTCCTTGTAGGTGGTGTAATTACAGCCATAGCGCTTGCAGGTTTCGTAGGCATCCCAGCCGATCTCGGTGCAGGTCGGAGCCTTTGCGTCATGCTTCACGATTTCATGCTCCAGCGCAGGGATTTCCTTGTAGGTGGTGTAATTACAGCCATCGCGCTTGCAGGTTTCGTAGGCATCCCAGCCGATCTCGGTGCAGGTCGGAGCCTTTGCGTCATGCTTCACGATTTCGTGCTCCAGGGCAGGAATTTCCTTGTACGTCGTGTAGCCGCAGCCCGCACGTTTACAAGTATCATAGGCCGTCCAGCCTTTTTCAAGGCAGGTCGCCGCTTTGGCTTTGTGATGCTCGACGTCGTGGGCGTTCGGGTCGGTATTGCCGTAAGGACTATTGCAGACATCACAATAGGCCGGTGACACGCAGGTCGCCGTACCGCCGGAGCAGTCCTGCGTTTCGGCGTGGCTGGAATCGTTCTTGCAGGTGCGGGTGTGCGTTCCGTTGCCATTCGATATCCATGCGCCCCAGTTGTGGGCGTTCCGGTCGAGTGCACCGTATTGGCTATTGCAAACCTCGCATATGGCCTTAGACACGCAGGTTGCCGTACCGCCGGAGCAGTCTTTCGTCTCAGTCTCATCGCACCCTTCACGCTGGCAGGTGCGGGTGTGCGTTCCGTCGCCATTCGATGTCCATGCGCCCCAGCTGTGTCCGGCAGCTTTGCCGAAATAGCTCTGGCAAATATTGCAGTAGGCCCGTTCAGTGCAGGTCGCTGCAATGGATGCCTCATGGGGGGTTTGCCACCATTCTGTAACATTATTACAAACATTACACAAAATTTTTTCACAATGATATCTATTATCCCAATATACATAGCCAAGGAATGTAGCCTCTTGCCAACAGCCACATGTACTACAGTTTAATTTAATCGCCAGTGCAGTATTTCCGACAGTGATGGACAGCAGTATTGCAATGATCAAGGCTGTGATCAGTTTGGTTTTCATTTTCTTATCTCCTTCCCGAAAATCGGAATTTCAGTTCTCCTTCAGTTCAAACTGCACGGACAGCGATGCAAGCAGCGCGTCCATGACCTTCCTTGCCTCGGCGAGCATGTCGATCTCCGCTACGTAGGCGATGATCTGTTCGCGCTCCTGACGGGGCACCTGAAACGCGCTCAGGCTCATGCTCAGAAACCGCCGGATTTTGCGCTCCAGTGTGAAGTACGGGTCGCATCGCCTCGCCATATAGCCGCGCATCATGCCCGCTGTGCCCAGCTCCATTTCGTAAAAGTCACATTCGGCGCATCCGGGCAGGTATGCACTGAATGCCGTTTGCAGCTCGGCGGTCGTGCTGCGATGGATGATTTCCATTGTGGCAGGGAATGTGTATGCCTCTACATAAATATCCCGAAGGTTTTCACTCAGCTCGGTCAGCGCCAGCTGCAACGCCGTCTCTACCGCGTAGATATACACCGGAGAGGGCGCGTTCGCCACCAACGCCCTCACCGCGCCGAACTGCCTGCCGAACATCATGCCGATCAGCTCGGTCAGCACGCCGTCTTTTGTATGGAAAATGTTCTGAAAGGACCCGGCGGATACGTCTGCCTCCTTCAGAATCTCCGCCACCTTCGTGTTTGTATAGCCCTTCTCCAGAAAGAGATGGACGCAGGCGGCGAGGATCCGCCGCTTTGCTTCACCGCTGTCATACCTTCTTGCCATTCGCATTCATTCCTTGTTAATTGGTTTGTAACCCAATTATATATTGGTGCTTAGTATTTGTCAAGCGGAATGCCGAGCGCAGCATAATCGAAGAGCAGAAATGGATTTGGCAAAATGACGAGGAATAATTGAACTTTCATCGGTGTGAACGATGAAGAAGCGGGGAAAAAGAAAAAGCCCGGCAAGCAGCTTGCCGAGCTTAGACATGGTGGTCGCAACAGGTTCGAACCGTTTAACGCCGTCTGAATTCACAGTACGGAAACGATGCGGATGTTCTATTTTTTCTCCTTGTCGTTTCCTCTCTTCTTTTTCATTGAGCCGATGGCAAGCCCCAAGGACATGCCGATGCTCATGCCGAACAGCATGAAGATTGTCGGCGGCATGTTGTCCGACTGAAGGGCAAAACCGAGCGCAAGCCCTAAGCACATGCCGACACTCATGCCCGTCGCCATATGAATCATAATCGGATCGTTCTTTTTGTCGTCGTTTTTGCTATTGCGGTCGTTTTTGCTGCTCATAGGGAACACCTCGTTTCTAAGAGTGGGAATATTATAGCATGGGTAAGGAAAAAGAAAAAGCCCGGCAAGCAGCTTGCCGAGCGCAGACATGGCTTGAAACAATTGGATTGATACAATGTGACCATGGTCACACTTTTTCGGCGATTGTGACCAACGTCCTCCTTGGTCACACCGGTTTGGCTTTGGTCACACCAGATTGGTTTGGTCACATTGTTGCTTTTCTGAAAAGCCCTTGTGCCGTCATTGCAGCAGGCAATCATCATGCGGTCATCGTTTGTCCAGCCCTTCATGATGGAACCGCCCTGGAGAGCTGTGTACACATACCGGCTGATAGCATCCCATGCTTCACCGCAAAACTAACCGTTCATCATATGATAGAAGTCATCCTGCTGTGGCGTTCGTTTGAGTAGAAATGTATCCCCTACATTGAAGAAAGGGCAAGGACCAGCTTTGGGATTAGCCAGGCATTGCTCCTGTTAGTCAGTGAAGCATTTCTTATCAATAACTGTGATTTTGCACGCATGCCGCATGAAACCCATCCTCATCAAAAACACTTTTCTTTCCGTTCTTTTTTGCAGCGTTCGATATTGCCGCAGCGATAGCACAGTTCGTTATCACAGATACCGTCATTTTCAAAATAGGACAGGATATTGCCGACCGTTGTTTCTGCGATGTTGTTCAGTGCTTCCTCCGTCAGGAACGCTTGATGGGAGGTGACGATCACATTGGGCATGGAGAGCAGGCGGGAAAGCAGTTCGTCGTTCAGAATGTGGCCGGATCGGTCTTCAAAGAAGATATCCGCTTCTTCTTCGTACACATCCAGGCAGGCCGCGCCGATCTTTCGGGCCTTGATGCCTTCCAGCAGCGCTTCGGCATCGATCAGGCCGCCCCGGGAGGTGTTCACGATCACCACGCCTTTTTTCATCTTTTCGATGGCAGCAGCATTGATCATGTGCCATGTCTCATCGGTCAGCGGGCAGTGGAGGGAGATCACATCGCTGCGGGCGAACAGCTCGTCCAGCGTCACATATTCGATACCGCTGTCCGGCGCAGGAAAGCGGTCATAGGCAATGACCTTCATGCCAAAACCCCGGCAAATATCGATGAAGATCCTGCCGATTTTGCCGGTGCCGATCACGCCCACGGTTTTCCCGTGAAAATCAAAGCCCGTCAGCCCATTCAGGGAAAAGTTGAATTCCCGCGTACGGTTGTAGGCTTTATGGATACGCCGCACGGAGGTCAGCAGCAGGGCGATAGCATGCTCGGCAACAGCATATGGAGAATAAGCCGGGACATGCACCACGTGGATTTTTCCGAAAGCGGCCTGCACGTCCACGTTGTTGTATCCGGCTGAACGCAGAGAAATGAGCTTCACGCCCATGGCATACAGCTTGTCAATGACCGCCGCGTTCACCGTGTCATTGACGAATACGCAAACTGCATCGCAACCCCGGGCCAATTCAACCGTATCCTCGTTCAGTTTTGTTTCCAGAAATCTGAACTGCATATCGTGTTCACTGCCATAGTGTTCAAAGGACGGTTTGTCATAAGCCTTGGCATCAAAGAAAGCAACCTTGATCATTTTCCTGCCTCCCAAAGAAATGATGAAGCTACACTGGTTTATTCCAACGTCAGCAGCAAGGCCATCTTAAAGCGCTTCGTTGCCTTCACGGAATGAAGTCCGGCCTTGGCAAAGTGGAAGTTTTCACCAGCCTTGATGGGATGATCTTTTCCTTCATATTCGATGACGCCCTCGCCGTCCAAAGCGAAGATCAGTGCCTCTCCGGGAGCGGCATGCTCGGACAAACCGGTGCCTTCGTCAAAGGCCATCACAACGAATTTCATTTTGTCATGATGAACCACGTCCATATTGACGATCTTGCCTTCCGCGTAGGGAACAAGCTCAGCCAGTCTGAATACTTCACCTGCTTTGATTGCTTCGTTCATGATATCGCTCCTCCTGATTTCAATTTCTGTATAGACTGCGCCGGTATCGGTTTTCATCCCGATAGGTATATCCGTTGATGTTAAAACACTGTCTCCGGCGTGTAGCACTTTTCGATATCCGTTTGTTCCGTAAACCTCCAGGCTTCCCTCTGCTACGATCAGCAACTTATGATAGGGAAATATTTCAGCGCTGATGTCAGTATTTTTCGCGAGGGAAAAGTAGATGATCCCGTTTTCTCCGCCGTGAACTTCCTTGGAAATTGTACAGCCCGGCACAGGCATATTATCCTTCGCAATGGAGAAAACCTCTCCGGCTTTTTCTTCCATTGGATCACCGCCTTATGCATGGGAACCAATCAGCTGCTGTAGCTTCCTAATAAGCGTATCTGCATCCATGCCGGATTTTTTGCTCATTTCGACGATTGCTGCTTTCCCCATCATGATTTTGCCTATGGGTGTATTCAGCATTTTGAATTTTTCATTGATCTTTGGCAATTCATCCTTCAGCCAGGGATACTGATTGATCAGATCTAACAGCCTGGTATCTCTCGTGATCTGCATATCGTTCCTCACACCTTCACATCCGGATTCTTTTCCCCGAACTTTTCCTTGAGCGTTTCGCAGATCTCTCTGCGTTCCTTTCCCTGCTTTTCCATGCTCTTGATGGTCTTGTAGGCGGCGAACAGCGTGGAGGGCCCGATTTCGCTGCTGAAATAACCGATGCCCTGGTTCCAAGCCAGCAGCTCGAACACATCATCCAATGCAGCGCTGTCGAGACCGTGGATGTATGCCTTCACCAGCTCCCGGGTCGCCTGGCGCATACGTCCTGCGCCCACAGCGTTGGTCAGGGAGAGCAGCAGCCGGATCTCATAGGGCAGGTGACGATGCGCATCATTCCAGGTCAGATCCCAGAAGTTCACCGCGATATTGCCCAGCTTTTCGTCGATCAGCGGCATGTTGGTCAGCGCTGCAGGACGCATGGGGATGTCTTTTTCTTCCTGCTTCACTTCTTTGCGGTAAAAGTAGGCATGGAATTCCGCTTCGCCCTTCTGCTCGGTGAAATGCTCGAAGCCCAGACCCTCCATCACCTCGTACAGGGGGATGGGATCAAAGCTCTGCACGATCTCCAGCCCGCTTCCCGCAGGAAGCTGCATGGCCTGCTTTTTCAGGCCCTGAAAGAAATTGCCTTGAATGCCGCGCACGTCGATCTGTTTGAAAGCACTGATCTTGTCTTTCCACTCCATGTTGATGCCTCCTCAGTCCAAAATGTTGCCGTCACGGGAAATGGTGACCACCTGCCAGGGAATGAATTTGCCGCTGGCCTGCAGCGCGTTCTGCGCCGCCCGCTGCAATCCGCCGCAGCAGGGCACTTCCATGCGGACGATGGTGACGCTTTTGATGTCGTTATCCCGGATGATGGCCGTCAGCTTTTCTGTGTAATTCACATCGTCCAGCTTGGGGCAGCCGATGATCGTAATCTTGCCCTGCATGAATTCCTCATGCATGTTGGCATAGGCATAAGCGGTGCAGTCGGCGGCGATGAGCAGCTTTGCGCCGTCAAAGAAGGGGGCCTGGGTCGGCACCAGCTTAATCTGGCAGGGCCATTGGGCTAGGCGGGAAACAGGCTTGCCCATGCTCACGGGAGCGTTCTCCGCTTCGTTCTGCTTGAACTGCATCATCCGGGAACCGGGACATCCGCCTGCGGGGTGTTCATGCTTCATTTCGCTCATTTTCCTGGCCTCCTGTGCTTTCTTGACCGCCGCTTCGTCGTATTCCGGCGCTTCTCTCTCTTCAAAGGTAATGGCTTCTGTTGGACAGTTCGGTAAGCAGTCGCCGAAGCCGTCGCAGAAGTTTTCCCTGACCAGCTTGGCCTTACCGTCCACGATATCAATGGCTCCTTCGTGGCAGGCAGCTGCGCACAGCCCACAGCCGTTGCACTTTTCCTCGTCAATGTGAATGATTTTCCGGATCATGAGAAGTACCTCCTTGCGTTTATGACTGTATTGTAGTATGATTGATGTTGAATGTATGTGGTTGTAACCACATTTCAAAAAAGATTGGAGAAATGCAGATGGATACGCGGCAGCTTCAACAGTCCATGCTTTTCCGTGGGATGACAGAACTCGAAATCACCAAGGCTCTGCAGGTGCTGGAAGCGCATGAGAAGAGCTTTCAAAAAGGTGAAACGCTCCTGATCGCGGGTACGATCACGGAGCGGATGGGGCTTGTCCTTGAGGGCAGTGTAACGATTGAAAGCAATGACGCCTGGGGCAACCGCACGATCATCAGTCACGTCGGACAGGGTCAGGTATTCGCGGAGACCTACGCGCTGCTGGAAAATGAACCCATGCTGGTGGACGTGACGGCCAGCGAAGACTGCCGGGTTTTCTTCCTCCGCAGCGGCAGAATTCAAAGCCTGAAAAACAGCCTGGAACCCTGGGCGCTAAAGTACATCACGAACCTCCTGACGATCTCCATGCATAAGAACCTAATCCTTTCAGGGCGGAGCTTCCATACCGCGCCAAAGACCATCCGAGGCCGGGTGATGGCCTATCTCAATTCGGTGTCCCTGCAGAAGCACAGCCGAGAATTCGACATACCTTTTGACCGTCAGCAATTGGCGGATTATCTGAACCTGGAGCGCAGCGCTTTATCAAAGGAGCTCGGAAAGATGCAGAAAGACAAACTGATTTTCTGTAAAAAGAATCATTTTCTTATTCGGCAAACGGATTCGTAGCTTTGACAATGGTAGCAGAGATAAACAGACACACTGGTTATTCGGATCGTGATCATTGCTTCGTAGTAGTCCTTATATATGACTCAAGAGCCGTTGATGGTGAGGCATCTCCCTGTCGGCGGCCTTTTTTGTTTTTTAGCACTGTGAAACGATACGGCCTTTGGGCGTAGGAAGGTGAACCACTTAAGCGATTGGAGGTAGACCTTATGTCATCACATGATGACTTTCGCTCAAAAATGAGCTAAAGTCCGATTTACCGCCGATGATAAGAGAACAGCCGGGTTGGCGCTTCGCCGGCGTTTACGCCGACGAGGCCATAACCGGTACGAAGGATACCAGAGAAGGATGCGCTTGCCCGCATTGCCGCCTCACATGCTCCTGGAAAGCCTGCCGAGCGCCATGCATTTACGGGCATGATCCTTTGCCCGAATTGCGGCAAGCATTTCAAGCGGGTGAAGAACCATGGGTTGTCACGCTGGGCATGCCCGACCTTTATACAGGAAGGAAAAGACTTCTGCCACTGCCGGAAAATTCCGGAAGAAGTCCTGATGAGGATCACTGCGGAGCTGTTCGGCTGGAATGAATTTAACGAGGAGGCATTTAAGGGCGCGGTGGATCGCATTACGGCGATTTATCCCAATCAGCTGGTGTTTCACCTGAAAGATGGGACAGAACGAACGACAGAATGGCAGTTGGAATCCCGAGCAAAAAGCTGGACGCCGGAGATGAAGGCAAAGGCCGCTGAGGATGCCAGGAGGAGGGCGTATACGATACCCCCATAAGCATACGGTTTTGGGTCATAAGCATACGATTCCGGAGCATCGTATGCTCATGCCTGTGAGAGAACGGCTTTTATGCGGAGCAAAAGTGAGAGAAAGCGCGTCATGCGCATACGATGATTTCCCGGAAACGCCGTGAAATCATGGCATAAAACCAAAAAAGTCACAACCCCAACTTCGTATCAAAGTTAGGGTTGTGATGTGGTGCACCCAACAGGACTCGAACCGTTCAAATTCGCCTGAATCCCGCACAGCGGGCGGCGACTTTGAACCTCCATCGGTGTGAACGATGAAGAAGCGGGGAAAAAGAAAAAAGCCCGGCAAACAACTTACCGAGCTTAGACATGGTGGTCGCAACAGGACTCGAACCTGTGACCCCATCGATGTGAACGATGTGCTCTACCGACTGAGCCATGCGACCATATCTGAGAACAAAAGGAATTATAGCATGGAAGAGGGGAAAATGTCAACCCCTAAATTTCATGTTTTTTCGGGCGGGGATGCCGTGCGGCGGCTTTCCTGTCTTTCTTTATGGTGTGTTTTGTGGTATAATAAAGTGATTCACTGTGATTTATGGTCAGGAAGTTGGAGATAAACATGCAGCTGCCTTTCATTTCGGTCATTTTACCCGTGCGCAACGAAGAGCGCTTTATTACCGCATGCGTGGACTCTATTTTTTCGCAGGATTATCCGTCGGAGAAGATGGAGGTCATTTTTGTGGACGGCCGTTCGGAGGATCGTACGGTCGAGCTTTTGCATGGCATGCAGAAGGTGCATCCGCAGATCGTCGTGCTGGATAATCCCAATCGCACGGTGCCGTATGCGATGAACATCGGCATTGAGGCGAGCCATGCGCCGGTCATTGTCCGTCTGGATGCGCATGCGGAGTATCCGCCGGATTATATCCGTCTGTCGGTGGAAACGCTGCTGACGAAGGAATGCGACAACGCGGGCGGCGTGTTTGAAACGCATGGACGCGGCTTCATGGGCGAGGCGATTGCCGAAATGCTCAAGACGCCGCTGGGTGTGGGCAACGCGACCTATCGCCTGACGACGGAGGACGGCTATGTCGATACCGTGCCGTTCGGATGCTTCAAGCGCGAACTGTTTGACCGCATCGGCGGATTTGATGAGCGCATGACCCGCAATCAGGATAACGAGCTGAATTTCCGCATCCGCAAAAACGGCGGCAAGATCTACCTCAACCATAAGATTCGCGTGCAGTATTATTGCCGCGACACGATGCGCGGCATCATGAAAATGGGCTATATGAACGGCAAATGGAACGTCATCACGATGACGCTTGTTCCCGGCTCGATGGGCATCCGCCATTTCGTGCCGCTGGCGTTTGTGCTTTCGACCATTTTGCTCGTTTTGCTGACGCTCATCACGCGCAGCATGCTCTTCGGCGGGCTGCTTGCGCTGGAATGGGGCGCATATCTGCTGCTGGATTTCTTCTATTCCTACACGATTGCCAAGGAAAAGGGCTGGAAATTCTTTCCGGTTGAGGTCATCCTCTATCCGGCGTTCCACTTTGCCTATGGATTCGGTTCGCTCAGCGGCATTCTTGCGCTGCCGGGCTTTATCCGCAAGGAAAAGGAGAAAAAGGCGGGTGGCAGATCGTGAAGATTCTGCACATCTGCTGCAATCTCGCCGGTTCGACGGTCTTTCCGCAGATGTTTGAATCGCTGGACAAGGCGGCACTCAAACAGATTGTATTCGTTCCGGAGCGGCGAGCAAAGGACATGCACAAAAACGAGCCGAAGGGCGTTCCGACGATTTATCGGATGACGGTCAAGGCGACGGATATGCTCTTCTTCTTCCGCAAGGCGCAGAGGACGGTTCCGGTCATCCGGCGCGATGTGGATCTATCCGGCGTGACGCTGATCCACGCGCATACGCTGTTTACGGACGGCTCGATTGCTCGCAGTCTGGCGCAGAAAACGGGCTTGCCCTACATGGTGACGCTTCGATACAGCGATATTGCGGCGATATGGAAATATGAGCCGCATCTGCGCCCGATGGCGCGGCGCATTTTAAAAGACGCGAAAAAGGTCGTCTGTCTGAGCGGCGCGGCAAAGGACGCCGTTTTGGGCTGGGTTAAGGGCGCGGCGCGGGACGAGCTGGCGCGGAAAATGGAAATCATCCCCAACGGCATCGACCCGGCATGGCTGGATGGAAAGCCCAAGACCGCTCCGCATGAGCCTGTGCGCGTGGGCTTTGCCGGTCTGCTGAACCCGCGCAAGCGTCCGCTGGATGCGATTGCGGCGGTGCATCGCGCCAATGAAAAGCAGTCGGGGCATTTTATCGCCAGAGTCTGCGGCGACGGCCCGCTCAAGGAAGCTGTATGCGCGGCGATGAAGCCGGAGGACAGCTATCTGGGGCGCATATCGGGTGTGGATGAGATGAAACGGTTTTATGCGGACTGCGATGTGCTGCTTGTGCCGTCCTCGGCGGAGACATTCGGCATGGTCTATCTGGAAGCGATGAGTCAGGGCGTTCCGGTGCTGTATACCAAGGGACAGGGCTTTGACGGGCAGTTTCCGAAGGGAGAAGTCGGTTTCTCGGTTCCCTGCGGCGATACGGCTGCGCAGGCAGACGCGCTTTGCCGCGTGATGGAGGATTATCCCGCACGCTCAGCCCGCTGTGTCGAACGCGCACGGGAATATGCGTGGGAACGGATTGCCAGGAAGTGGATGAAAGCATACGGGGAGACGGCTGTGGCTTTAGACCCATCCCCGAAAGGAAACTGAAAGAGCCTCTGTTTCCCGCAAAGCGATTGATGAAAACGGAAGATTCAAAAAACTCAGTTTTTGCAAAATGGCGGACGGAGTTCCAAGCGTTTTCTTTTGAAGGGAGGTGCCCGGCGTGCGGGTCTTGATGATGATTCATCGGCAGGCGGATAACTCGCCGTATTGCTTCTATGTTCATGAGCAGGCGAAAGCCCTGCGTGCGCAGGGGCACGATGTGACGGTCATCTCCTGCGTTGGCGTGATGCCGATGATGCAGAAACTCCGCCCGGCGCTCGCCGAAACGGATCGGAGGACGCCCAAGAAGGACGTAATCGACGGCATTCCCGTGTATTTCCCGCGCTGCCTGACGCTGGGCAACGCAGGCGAAAAGGCGATAGGCGGCTGGCTGCTCTATCGCGCCGCGCTGCCGATTGCCAAAGCGCTCCATCGGGAAAAGCCGTTTGACATCGTTCATGCGCACATGCTCCCGCGTGACGGACATGCGGGGCTGCTGTTGGCGCGGGCGCTGGGCGTACCCGTCGCGCTGACCGTGCATGGCACCGATATTTTTCATTACTTTATCCCCGGAAAAGAGCCGTGGAAGCGCAATATCCGCATTGCGCAGGACGTAGATGCGCTGATGGCGGTTTCCAATCTGCTGATGTCGCGTGTCGCGCCTTACCGCGGCGAGGGCAGGCTGTCGCGAGTCGTTCCGAACGGCGTCGATCTGTCGCTTGTTCCGAATCATGAAAAGAGAAAGCCGCGCAGCGTCATCTCCGTCGGTACGCTGAAGGCGAGAAAATGTATGGACAGGACGCTGGAGGCGTTTGCGCGTCTGGCGGGTGAATATCCGGATGCGACGCTGACCATTGTCGGCATCGGTGAAATGGAAGAGCCGCTCCGCGTGCGCATCGGGCAGCTCGGCTTGCAGAGCCGGGTCACGCTGACGGGCGGTCTGCCGCATGAAGAGGTGCTTCGGCGGATGGCGCAGAGCGACCTGTTCGTTCTGCCGAGCTGGGGCGAAGGATATGGCATCGTCTACATCGAAGCGATGGCGGCAGGCTGCATCGCCGTCGGCGCCAAGGATGAGGGCATTGCCGACACCATCACGGATGGCGAAAACGGCTTCCTCGTTCCCGCGGGCGATATCGACGAAACCGAGCGCGTCATGCGGCAGGTGTTCGCCCATCCGGAAGCGTATGAAGCGCTCAGGCAGAAGGGCATGCGGTCGGCGCACGAGCTGACATGGGCACGCAACGCGGAAAAGACGGCGGAGGTTTACCGCGAAGCAATCGAGCATTGGAGGAAAGAACATGCGCAAGCAAGGCATTGACGGAACGGGAATGCTCAACCTGTATGACAGGGTGACGGGCATTTTCAACGAGATCTTTGACGTAAGGCTGCTGACCGCGGCGATTCTTGCGCTGGTCGGCTACTGTACGCTGTTCACGCAGCAAAAATTCCCGATGCGCTGGATGATCTTCGTGCTTTTCGGCATGATCCTGCTGGCGTTCGTGACGCTGACGGCGCGTACCCCCGGCAAGGCGAAGGTTCGCTTTCACAAGGGGATGGCGGGGCTGTGGTTTGCGCTGCACGGGATGATGGTGGTTTCCGGTCTGTTTTATCAGGATTGGCTGCCGGAGAGCGTGCCGCTGCTGATCTGCTATCCCATCGTCTTCTCCGTGTTCGCCTCGAGAGAGGATGATTCGACATTCCGCTCTATTTTGCGCGGCGCGATGTTTGCCGTTCTGCCGTTTCTGGCGTGGTCGTATCTGACCGTGCCGCTGACGCTTGTCTATCCGGGCTACAAGGGCGTGTTCTATGACGCGAACTGCCTGTCGATGTGCTGCATCGTGATGGCGACGGCGGCGCTGCTGCTGGCATATGCCAGCTTCACGCAGGGGCGCAAAAAAGCGGCGCTGATCGACCTGCTGCTGGGCGCGTGGGCGGCGTTTACGCTGCTGGCGACGCTTTCCCGCTCGGGACTGCTGGCGTTTGTCGGCGTGGTGGTTATTCTCGTGGCGGCAATCATCGCGGGTACGGCAAAGCATCCGGGAAGGCTGCTTGCGCTGCTGGGCGCGTTTATCGTGCTTTGCGGCATTGCGGGCGTGAAGATCACGAAGGACAAGGTCTACGAGGCGGCGGTTGAGGATTACAACCTCGCCCTGTACAATCACGAAACCTATGGCAACCCGATCACCGTGCCCAAGCCGGAGGACAAGCAGATTGACATGGATGACCTGACGAGCGACCGCTGGGGCATCTGGATGACGATTCTGGACAATCTGACGTGGAACGGACACGAAACGAGCGTCATCCGCGAGTGGGTGGCGAAGGACGGCGCGGGCGACCGCCACTTTAACGCGCACAATGCGTTCCTCGGCGTGACCTACAACAACGGCTTTATCGCGGGCATTCTGCTTTGCGCCTATACGGTGCTGGCGTTTATTCGCGCAGTCCGCTATTACTGGCTGCATCGCAAGACAAGCCCGTATGCGGCGACGCCGCTGGCTTTCTGCACGATCTTCATTCTGGTCGGCATGTTTGAATCGGTCTACGCGCCGTTCTCAGTCATTGGCTGTGTGTATTTCCTGGTGCAGGCACCGCTTTGGAGAGCGGAGTGATGGAACGTTGGGGCGCCGCCCCAATCCCCGGCAGGGAACTGAGTTCCCTGCACCTTCCGCTTCGCTTCGCGGAGGTTTAAACAGATGGATTTGACGCTGCCGCTTTGCGACAATATCGTGGTAAATCCGAAAATCTAAGGGTTTGGGGCGCTGCCCCGATCGCAACCTGAAACGTCGATATAGCTGGAGTTTTGAATGAATCCGAAAGTTTCTATCGTGATACCGGTCTACGGAAATGAGGCGTTTTTGCCCAAGTGCATTTCAACCCTGCGTGCGCAGACGCTGAGGGACATCGAGTTCATATTCGTCTGTGACGGCAGTCCGGATAACTCGCTGGCGATTCTTCGCCGCGCAGAGAAGATGGACAGCCGCATCCGCGTCATCGCTTTTGAAGAAAATCAGGGCGTATCTGCGGCGCGAAACGCAGGCATCGACGCGGCGCGGGGCGATTATATCGGCTTCTGCGACGGCGACGACTGGGTTGAGCCGGAGATGTACGAAACGCTGTACAACGCGGCACAAAAAGCGGACGCCGAGGTTTCCTTCTGCCGGGTCTTTAAGGACAGGGGCGAAAAGCACGAGGATGTGCCGCTTGGCTTTGACGACGGCATGACGTTTAACCGCGCTTCCATCCGCCATGCGCTCATCCCAGCGATGCTCGCCCAGCCGAAGGACAGCGACGATCTGCCCCTTTCGGGGTACACGCCGCGCAACCTCTTCAAGCGGGAGGTCATCGGTTCGCATCGCTTCCGTCAGGATATCCGCTATGCGGAAGACCTGCTGTTTATCGTCTGCTGCATGCTGGAGGCAAAGCGTGCGGTCGCGGTGGATCGGGCATATTACCACTATCGCTGCTATGAGGGCAGCGTGACCAAGCATTTCAGCTTTCACATTCCGGAAAGCTATGAAAAATCCAACGCCGCGCTCGACGAGCTGCTCGCCGATTATCCGGAATGCGTGCGGCGCATGCGCATCCGACGCCGCAAGATGGCGGTGACGACCGTGCGCAACCTCTGCTATCCGGGCACGCCGTATGAATTCTGGGAGCGCGTCCGCCGCGCACGCGCCTACATGAACCGACCGGATGTCGTCGCGCTGTTTGACGAGATCAACCCGAAGGACTTTCCGGCACAGTTGGGCATCAAGCTCGCGCTGATGAAGCGGCGGATGGCGTTTGCCATGTGTTTCCTGTTCACCTATGTATTTGATCGGGTATGACGAAAGGCGAAAAGACCATGCAGAAAAACGACCGACCGATGGATATCGCCGACGTGCTTGCACGGCGAAAACCCCAGCTGATTGCCAAGCGTGCGATGGATATCGTGCTTTCCGCGTGTGCGCTGGCGATACTCTGGCCCCTGCTGCTTCTGATTGCGCTGGCGATCTGGATTGACGATCCGGGACCTGTGTTCTATCGTCAGGTGCGCGTCGGAAGGAACGGAAAGACATTCCGCATCTTCAAATTCCGTTCGATGGTCATGGACGCGGATAAAAAAGGGCTTGCCATTACCGTCGGCAGGGACAGCCGGATCACCCGCGTCGGCGCGGTTTTGCGCAAGACCAAGCTCGACGAGCTGGCGCAGCTGCTCAACGTGCTTTTTGGGCAGATGAGCTTTGTCGGGCCGCGTCCGGAAGTACCCAAATATGTGGAGCTGTACACGCCGTATCAGCGGCAGGTGCTGCTTGTGCGCCCGGGCATTACGGATTACGCGTCCATCGCCTATCGCAACGAAAACGATCTGCTCGCCGGTGCGCCGAATCCGGAAACCATGTACATCGAGCAGATCATGCCCGATAAAATCGAATTGAATATGAAATACCTGCGGGAAATCTCCCCGCTGGCAGATATCCGCCTGATTTTGAAAACGATTGTTGCTGTCATCAAAGGTTAAACCCAATGCGGCGGCTTAAAGCCGCAGAAGACTGTAGACAAAAAGCCATTCTCCCCCTCGGGGGAGAATAGCCCTTTCCGCAAATGAAAGAATAGCTGAATTTCTTGATTTTGCTATTTGAGCCAAGTCTGCTTATGTCGACAAGCGTGGCGGCTTAAAGCCGCCGCCAAGAAAAGCCAAAGTCCGGGATAAAGTTCCGGTTGTTCCATGTTTGAAGGAGGAAAACATATGCGCAGCGATTATAGGGTCTATCGTTACGAACATCTGGAAGCCCCGGTCGTCACCGCGGGCAGTGCTGCCGTCCTCATCGGCGCACAGAATGGTCTGTTCCCGGATATGGGTTATGCCGTTCCGGGCGAAATGGGCGGTCTGTGGGCAGGCGAAAGAAAGGTCTGCGACGGTTTCTTTTTCGCCATCGATGACGTGCCGCTGACGCAGGCGGATGCGTGCGAGATCCATCCCGCGCTGACCGCGTTCCATTACCGCATGCAGAAAGAACAACTGCATGTGGTGCGCAGCCAGTTCATTCCCGACGGCGTCGGCGGATGCGTCATCGAGCTGACCATCGAGAACCTTCGCTCCGCGCCGCGCATGGTTGAGGTTTCTTACACCGTGCGCACGGATATCATGACCGTTGCTGCTGCGCACGGCGAGGACGGCATGGAGCTGGGACGCGACGTGGGCGAATACGACGAGAAGGAACAGGCATTCTTTGCCCGTGACAGCCGCAACCCGTGGCACGTCGTCTGGGGCGCCGACAAGGCGTGCCGCGCCTTGCAGGCGGATCTGCCGCATACGATTTACGGCTTCGGCAATACGCAGGGCAAGGGCGTCAACGGCCGCTTGTTCTATCGCCTGCGCATCGCGGCGGGCGAGCAGAAGACCATGCGCCTGTATGTCGCGGGCGGTTATCCGTCTCGCTCCAAGGCGGAGGAAGCGCTTGCGATGCTTCGCGAAAACGCAGAAACGCTCAAGAACCAGAAGCAGACGCGCATTGCCAAGCTGATGCAGAACAGCGCGGCGACGCTGCCAAGCTCCTCGATTGAACGCAGTCTGAACTGGACGAAGCTCTACGCGGATTGGCTGACGCGTGATCTGCCGCGGGGCGGATGTGCGCTGAGCTGCGATTTGCCGGAACATCCCGCGCTGTATGGCGAGGGCTGGGCGCGTGCGATGGAAACGCTGCTTCCGCTGGGCGGCGCGGCGCAGGTGCAGAAGATGCTGCGCACGCTGGTCGAAGTCAGCGCCGAGGCACAGCTGGCACCCGGACGCATCGCACGGAGCGTTTCGCTCGGCGGTCGCGTGACGCAGGTTGGCGGCGAGCGGGAGAGCGCACAGCTCGTGGCGCTCGTTCATCAGACGCTGCTCTGGTCGGGAGATCGTGCGTTTGCCGAGGATATGCTGCCGGTGACGGGGCTTTGCATCAATTATCTGCGCCGCACCATGCGGAGCTTTGAGGATATTCAGCCGGATCTGGTGGAGGATGTCCGTGCGGCGCTGGTCGGTCAGACCTATATCCTGCATCTGACGGGCGCAGACGACACGGCGATTCGCACCCTGATCGAAAAGCTGCCCGCGCAGGCGGAACAGTCCGAAGAGAACATGACGCTGGCGCAGCAGGCTATGCGCTGCGGCGAGGAAGCGCATATCGGGCGCATGGTCGGCAAGCTGGGACAGATGGTTCACACGGCGGCGCCGGGTCTGCCCGGTTCGATCCGCACGGAAGACGCTGCGCCGGGCGTGCTGCTTCAGGCGAGCGCGGGTTACGGCTTGGTGCGCACGGTATTCAACAGCCTGTTCGGCATCCGTCCGGACGCGGGCAAGAAGGAAATCTTCTGGCATCCGCATACGCCCATCGGTTGGGAAGGCTGGCAGATTGAGAATGTGAAGATCGGCGGAGACCTGTTCAACGTGAGGAGCGAGCGCGTTTCGCCGAGTCAGGCACGCTATACGCTGACGACCGACGGACAGGGCTGGCGCGTGAAGACCATGGAAAACGGAGAAATCAAGGAAACGGAAGTGAACGGCGAGCTTTCGCTGGTCATGGAGGACTAATAGAAGCATGCTGAAAAGGATAGGGGCGCTTGCCGCGGCGATGTGCATAGCGGCGAGCGCGGCGCTTGCGGATACGGCGCCGGTGAAGATGCAGACGCCGCCGGAAGCCATCGAAACGCAGGCGGAAGGCGAACTGGATACCTACGGTTTGACCTTTCCGGAGGATATGCCGCTGGCGGCGCGAAATTTTGTATTGACCGCACGCGCAGAGTTTGAAAAGAACAACTGGGCGAAGCTCCCCAAAAACAATGAATATACCAAATGGTATTATCACGACAACCGGGAAATCGGCTGGTGCTCGGTGTTTCAAATCTACTGCGCGTATCACAGCGGCTTGCAGCTCATCCGCTATAAGCAGGATGTGACCGTCGAGCCGGATGCGTGCATATCCGCGATGGAAGGGCGCGTGGGCAATGTGCGCCTTGCGTTCGAGGAACATGGGCGCTGGGTGGACGGCACGGAGGGCGGCGTACCCAAGCCGGGCTATCTGGTGATTTACGGCGTGCGTGCGTCTACGCCGTATACGCATGTCGCGATTGTTGAAAGCGTGAAGGAAATGGGCGACGGCGTATATGAGCTGACGACCATCGAGGGCAACCTGAACTCGACCGTTCGCCGCATCAACTACCGCTATGACGCGACGCCCAAGCGGCAGTATTACAACATGTTCGCCATTCCGGAAGACGAGATCATCGAGGAAAACTGCCAGTATAAGCTGCAAAAAGATGACTGGTATGTGACCGGGTTCTGCGCGACGTGGTGATGGCGGGCTTAAAAGTGAATCAAGTGGATTCCATGATGGATGCTTCTCTGAATGCGGAGAGGCATCCGTTTTCTTTTGGAAAATTGCGCGAAATCGCTCACATGGGCGAGGAGGACTGGATCATTCAGGACATGAAAAAGGGGCTGTTAAGCTAACACTGATATTTTAAGGTTCCATAAATATTGGAACGTGTCAATAGCAAATTATTGTGCAAGTTGAAGTTTTAACATAAAAAATCATTGCAGCGCCAAATGCATCCATGCGCACCCCGCTATGCCGCGAAATATCATGGGAACGTTCCAAAATGTGCGTGACAGATGTTCTCTTCTTTTCAGTTGCCCTCCTGCCATGCCGATGTCAAGCCCGCATGACGGAAAGGTCATGGGTGCGAAAAAGCAATTTGATCCGTTCCAATTCCTATCCGCTGATCCTCATATAGGGCTGTCAAGCGAACAAACCCGATCTTCTGAGAAAACGAGAAGATTGGGGCTTCGCTTGGCAGCTTTTATAGGTTATGGCGTTTTTATATGCCCGATTCAGCCGAATCCGATTTGACACATCGTATGCTTTACCATACAAAAACTTACCATTATATATTCATCTTTACATTTCTGTTGAGATTTGCTATAATATACGGGTCTAAATTTTAACATGCCCAATTAGGGTTTGCAGACTTTGGCGGAAGTGAAGGCGGACTCAGCCCGTAAGGATTCGGCGAATGGGAGATAGTCCACAATCGCCCGCGTGAGCAAAACTTTGGTGTTAGGCAAACTTCGGCGGAAGTGAAGGCGGACTCAGCCCGCAGGGATTCGGCGAATGGGAGATAGTCCACAATCGCCCGCGTGAGCAAAACTTTGACGTTAGGTAAACTTCGGCGGAAGTGAAGGCAGGTTCAGCCCGCAAGGATTCGGCGGATGGGAGATAGCCTAAAATCGCCCGCGTGAGCAAAACTTTGGTGTTAGGCAAACTTCGGCGGAAGTGAAGGCGGACTCAGTCCGCAAGGATTCGGCGGGTGGGAGATAGCCCACAATAGCCCGCGTGAGCAAAACTTTGGTGTTAGGCAAACTTCGGCGGAAGTGAAGGCAGGTTCAGCCCGCAAGGATTCGGCGGATGGGAGATAGCCCACAATCGCCCGCGTGAGCAAAACTTTGGTGTTAGGCAAACTTCGGCGGAAGTGAAGGCGGACTCAGCCCGCAAGGATTCGGCGGATGGGAGATAGCCCACAATCGCCCGCGTGAGCAAAACTTTGACATTAGGCAAACTTCGGCGGAAGTGAAGGCAGGCTCAGCCTGCTTATGAAAGGATGAAATCTATGAATCGGTTCGTAGGATTGCTTTTGACTGCACTGTTCCTGTTTTCAACCTATTCTGCTGTTGCGCAGGAAGAACTGCCGATTCTCTGGCGCATCCTGAGCGTATCGGATCGGGAAGCCTATCTTCTGAGCGAGTATATCCTCTTTAATAACCGCGTTCATCCGGATGACGATGCTTATTGCGCGTTTGACGGCGCTTTTAATCAAACCGAGATTGATTCACTCTTAAACGGACCGTTTGAACGCATCGTCATTTCCGAAGAGAAAGAGGCGGAACTGCGCCGCAAAACGTATTACGGTCGCACCTATGCTGCGGAAACCAGCTTCTATGAACAGGCTTTTACGGAGGCAGAGAAGCGCCTGATCCTCGATGATGAGCAGCTGGGACATATTTTTCTGCTGTCCTCCAAAGACGTGAGAAACGAGGATTACGGTCTGGGAACAGATAAAGCCAGAAGGACGTACGGAACGGAATTCGCCCTTGCCGAAGGGCTGTACCGCTATTCAAACGGCTCCAGCCCGTATTGGACGCGCACGCAATCCCCTCAGTTTCTGTATGGAACACGCTGCACCAAAATGGATGGCAACGTGGGCTTATATCCGCTGCGTGGTGATGAGCGAGGGCATTCGCCCGGCGCTTCGGCTGGATCTCGGTGCGCTCGAGTTGTCCGGCAGGGACGGCACAAAGGAAAATCTGTATACGGTAGAACGATAACGGTCAGATGTGGGGTGGATCACGATGCATAAGAAAAGCCTATTGTTGATGATGATAACGGTATTTCTTTGCCTGCCGTTTGTCTGCTGTGCAGCTCAGGAGGCACGGGAACTGACAGCTGACTGCATCATCACATCGCCCGGTAGGAAGACGGGTTCCGTTCACGACGGGGAATACACCAGCCAGTGGCGAAGCTCCGAACAAAGATACCCCTATTTGGAATTCCGAACGCCGGAAGGCGAGACGGCACAGTATCTGTATATCTGTTTTGCCGAAATGCCCAAGGCATGGGTCGTTGAAACGGAAACGGACGGCGAGTGGCACACCCTGACCGAGGGGCGCAGGGACTATGTTCATGTGCTTCTCGAACTGGGCGGTCAGACGCATTTTCGAATCGCGGATACATCCGGCGGAAAATGCCGATTGAAGATCAACGAGGTCTTTGTCTTCGGCGAGGGAGAGCTGCCGGACTGGGTGCAGCGCTGGGAACCCACCCCGGAAAAAGCCGATCTGCTTCTGCTGGTTGCGCATCCGGACGATGAGCTGATCTATTTCGGCGGCACGATCCCGACCTATGCTGTGGAACGCGGGATGAATGTCGTTGTGGCGTATATGACCTATTCCAACACGACGCGGAGAAGCGAGCTTCTCAACGGTTTGTGGCATATGGGCGTTCGGCAATATCCGGTCATCGGTCCGTTTCATGATGTTTATATGCGAACGCTGGATGACGCCTATGCTCAATGGAAAAAAGGCGCCAGCCGCAACTATGTCACCGAGCTGATTCGGAAATATAAGCCGGATGTGATGCTCACGCACGATATTGGCGGTGAATATGGTCACGGTGCGCATAGGCTTTGCGCCAGCGTTGCCCAATACTGTGTGGAGCGATCCGGCGACGAAACCTTCGGACCGGAGTCCGCGGAAAAATGGGGAACATGGAACGTTAAAAAGCTCTATCTGCATCTGGGACGGGAAAAGACCATCACCATGGATTGGCGCGTGCCGCTTTCGTCCATGGGCGGCAAAACCGGGCTTGAATTGGCGCAGGAAGCGTTTGCGTTTCATGTGACGCAGAATACGACGTCCTTTGTCGTCACCGATGAAGGCAAAACGGGCAACGCCGAATTCAGTTTGGTTTATTCTTTGGTAGGGGAAGATCGCGTCGGCGGCGATTTCTTTGAGCATATTTCGCCGGATGACCAAGACTTGTCGGCAGAGACGGACGAATCGCTGCCGGAGCCGACCCCTGCCCCGACGTCTGCGCCCATTCCGACGCCGACGCCGACGCCCGTGGCTGTTCATCGCAAAGTCAGCGCTCAGGTCGCGTGGCCCATCGAGCAGCCCGCGCTGGATTCCTGCGGTTATCCGCTTTCCGGCGAGCATGTGTACGTCAGCGACGAAGAAGGCGTCTGGTTTTACGCGTCGCCGACGCTCGTTGTCCGGGTCGATCGCTGTTTCGATCCGGATGCCGTTATCACATGGTACGAAGCCCAGGTTTACTGCGACCTCAACGCCGAACATGTGGGCAGTATTCTCTATAACCCGAAAAAGCCGCAGGCGAAGCATGTGCAGGCGGAAAAAATTGCGAAGCAGAACCAGGTCGTCTGGGGAATGAATACCGATTACTACACCTATCGTCTGGGACGAAAAACCATAACGGGTATGGTCATTCGAAACAAACAGGTTTTCTTTGACCGTGTGCCTGCGGCAAACCGCCGGCAATTTCCCAATCTGGATACGCTTGCCATGCTGGAGGATGGCAGCTGGCGCGTGTTCCATTCCGATGAACATACGGCGCAGGAGTATTTGGACATGGGCGCCGTTGATGTGTTCTCTTTCGGTCCATACCTGATTCGGGAAGGGAAAGTCAATCCGTTCATTGACGAAATGACGAACGGAAGGACTCAGCAGCCGCGCTGCGCCATCGGCATGGTGGAACCGGGGCATTATTATGCCGTATTGGCAGAGGGGCGCATCCGTCGCGTCAGCGTCGGCGTATCCATCTCGCAAATGGTTGAATTGATGCAGAAAGGCGGCTGCACGGAAGCGCTCAATCTGGATGGCGGTCAGACCGCGGTGATGACATTCATGGGAAAGCAGATTTCCCGTATTGGCAAATACGACGGCGGAAAAACCAAAGCCCGCGAAACCACCGAGATCATTGGCATCGGTCATTCGGATTTGATCGATCCCGACGGAAAGTAATCGGGACGGGGATCCCTTTTTCGGAAAATGAAGACCTGTATAGCCGGAACCGACAGAGAGCGGTTCCGGCTGCTTTTTTGCCATACGCAGAAGGGAAGGGGGTGTTTTCGCTATCCAAAACGAATTGAAAAGCGACTGGCGGAGCGGCGTCTTAAAGCTTTCCGGACATCGGAGAAAGCAAGGCTCAGCTTTGGCACGGTATATTTTGCGGAATGTTTCCACGGGAGTGCTTGAAATCAAAAACATATTTGGATACGACGTTGACAAAGCGAAGAAAGAGAAAAGAATACGCTTTAAAATGCTGTGCGTAAAAGATAATGATGTGATACAATGTCCAAAAAGGAGGAGTGACGGTGGAATTCAAACAACTGCAATACTTTCTATCCGCAGCGGAATATCTGAATTTTACGGAAGCTGCACAGGCGTGTTTTATTGTGCAGTCTGCGATGAGCCAGCAGATTTCTTCGCTGGAAAAAGAACTCGGCGTGACGCTGTTTGTAAGAGAAAAACGCGCACTTCATCTGACGGCAGAGGGAGAAGTGTTGGTGCTGGAAGCGCGAAAAATCCTCAATCAAATGAACCGATCGAGGCAGCTGGTTCAAAACGTAGCGAAGGGCTATCAACATCTGCTCCGCGTTGGCTGTAACGGTAATTTGTGCCGCGAAACCCTGCCACAGGTACTCGAACGGTTTCGAAAAGATTACCCGGATGTCAAGGTGCTGACGATGCATAGGCAGCACGCGGATTTGATGACACAGCTGGAAAACGGACAGATTGATTGCATGATTTCTTTGTTCTGGCCGGAATACAATCTGAAAAACTGGATGAGCTATTATGTATTGAAGGAAGAACCCGTTTTTGCAATGCTGCCTTCCAGTCATCCGCTAGCCAAATGCGCAGCGGTATCGAAAGAGGAGCTGGAGGGGGAACGCCTGATTTTGCTCAGCGGCAGCGATAAAACTGAACGGTTGGCGGCGTGGACGATAGACGGCGTCGCTAAACCGATTTATGCGTATGTGAATTCTCAGGAAAGCGTGGAAACGCTGGTCGCGGCAGGCTACGGAATATCCATGTCTGTGGAAAGTGCTTGCAGACCGCATCCGATGATTGCTTATGTGCCTATGAAGCGGCCTCATTTGGAACGAATCTGTCTGCTTTGGAACAAACATCAAGCGGTTCAGGAATGGATCGATCGTTTTGCATCGCTTTTTATGATGGAACCATCAGAAACGTGAATTTGCCTTTTCAAAAACGGATTGCTATAATCTTATCAAACACCGATGAAAAATGTCGGGAATTGAGAAGGGAGAGCATTCCAAATGAAGAAATGGATGGCGACAGCGGCAGCCGTGGCGTTAATTAGCGCGGCTGCATCGCAGGTTGTTGCTGAAAGCGTGTATACGCCGGGAACTTATGCTGCACAGGCGAAGGGTTTCGGCGGCACGGTCAGTGTAAATGTGACCTTCGATGAAAAGGGCATGACGGATGTTCAGGTGGAGGCGCCGAACGAAACGAATGGAATTGGAAGTGTAGCGGCTGAAAAGCTGCCCGCCGAAATTCTTGCCGCGCAAAGCGCGAAAGTGGATACGGTATCCGGCGCAACCTTTACGAGCAAAGCTGTGCTGGATGCTGTGGAGGACTGCATCGCGCAGGCGAGCGGACAGACCACGGTTGCTGAAGTGAAGCTGGCTCCCGGCACATACACGGGTCAGGGTATGGGATTCCGCATCAGCGAACCGCTGACGGTTCACGTTACCGTGGATGAGGAAAAAATCACTGCGATTGATGTCGATCAGGTTCATACATCCGAGAAGCCCGCGTTGCTTCAGACGGTTGTAGATCGCATGATTCCGCGAATGATCGAGCATCAGTCCATTGCGGTAGATGCCATCACCGGTGCAACGGCGTCCAGCAATGGCGTGCGTCAGGCGGTTGAAGATGCACTTACGCAGGCGCTGGCAGCGGGCGGAAGCGACAGCTCTGCAATCAAGGCGTTCCAGACAATTCCCGAGAAGAGCAGCGAAACCATCGAGCTGAACACGCAGGTTCTCGTTGTCGGCATGGGCGGTTCCGGCACGGCGGCGGCACTGAGCGCGGCGCAGAACGGTCTTTCTGTTTTGGCGATCGATAAAGCTGCCAAGTTTGGCGGCACTTCTGTACTGACCAGCGGACCGATGGCGTTGAATGTTCCCAGCCAGGTTGAAGCCGAAATTGCCGAATGGACTGATCCGGCAACCAAGGAAAAACGCACGAAAGCGGCAGGAGAAAAACTGATCGATGCCGAAGCGCTGTATCAGGATTGGCTGAATTATACGACATACGAAGGCAAACAGCAGGCTAAAGAAGAGATGGTTCGCCTGATGATCGACGAGAGCGGCTACACGGATGATTGGCTGACGCAGTTCGGTTTTTCCTTCGATACCGCTTCGACCTTTGCAGGAAATAGCTGGTGTGCATATACACCGATTACCGGAAAGAAAGCCCTCACCGAAGGCTACTATGCCGAGGCGTACAAGCACTTCCAAGAGCTTGGCGGCAGCTACCTGCTGGAGGTTGAGGGATACGACCTCATTCAGGAAGAGGGAAAGGTAACCGGAGTTCTTGCGCACAGCACGGCAGACGGCACGGAATACGTCATCCATGCGGATGCAGTCATCTTGGCGACTGGCGGCTTTGCGGGCAGCGCTGAGATGGAAGAGAAGTATCTCGAAAATACCTATTATCCGATTAAAGGCGCATGGAAGATGTTCGGCATGCAGCAGAACGACGGCAAGATGATTCAGGCTGCGCTTGATGATGGCGCGGGCACCTACAATATCAGCGTTCCGCCGATGGTGCATGTCGGCGGTGTGGATGGATTCCTGCCGGGCTATCCGACCCATGAAATCGAAGGACAGATGGGCGTAGCGACCGGTCGTCCGGCGGTTTGGTCTGAAGGTGATCTGCCGCTGAATATGGCGATTTCCTCCAATGTGCTGGCTGTCGGAAAGGACGCCAAACGTTATACCAGCGAAACCGCGCTGTCCATGTTTAACCCGTGGATATCCGGCCCGCACTTCTACACCATCTATGGAAGCGATCAGGTTGCGAAGATTGCCGCCGAGGGCTTTGACGAGGTTCCGTTTGGACCTTCTACCAGCTATTTGGGCTATGGCACGAGCATTCCGGCGAATACGCCGATCCCCGATGCGGATCAAATTTTGGATGCGGCAATTGCTGCCGGTTATGTTTATAAGGCAAACTCCATTGAAGAACTGGCAGAAAAGATGGGACTCGATGGTGCGGTGCTGACCGATACTGTCAAGACGTATAACCGCTATTGCGAAACGGGCGTTGACGAGGAGTTCGGCAAGGATGCCAAGTACCTTGTTCCTGTAACGGGCGAGACGTATTACGGTATTGTTGGTTCCTCTTACTGCTATTCAACTTGTGGCGGTTTGGATATCAACAAAGATTTCCAGGTGCTCAAGGCAGATGGAGAAACGCCGATTGAGGGGCTGTACGCAGTTGGCACGGATTGCATGGGCGTTCTGTTCTCTGAGACAAAGGCTTATGTGACCTACGGCGGTGCAGCTCAGGGCTGGGCTTACACTTCTGGACGTTTGGTTGGCGATGTTGTCGCTAAAACACTGGGTAAGTAAAACGGCAAAAAATGTGGGGCGAAAGCTCCACATTTTTTTTGTTGAATCAGAAACTGAGAAAAATCGCTCATGTGAGCGAAGCTTCCGTGCTTTGCAAAACTGCGGCACAGTGCGCCTTCACGGGCGCCCGAAGCTTTTTGACAATGTGAACAAACCAAAAATAAAAAGATTACAAGAACTTGATAAAATGCTGCGGGAATTTTTATCAAATCTATTGAAAATGAACTATAATATAAGTATAATGTAGGTATCGATCGACAAACCTAAAATTTTGCGCCGAGAAAAGACGTATCATCATGGTGTCTTACCATTTTGATAAGAAAAAATACTTTGAAGGAGGAAAGGAAGAATGAGAACGAACACGTGGACCAGGATTTCGTCGTTGGCACTGGCATTGGTTATGCTGCTGAGCATAACTGCCGTCGGAACTGCGGAAGGGGCGACGGGCGCAGACCGCTATCACTACGACGAAACCTTTGATGTCGTAGTGGCTGGATTTGGTTTGTCCGGCGCGACGACAGTCGTTGAAGCCATTGACATTGCTCCGGATGCAAAAGTACTGCTTCTGGAAAAGATGGAAGAAGCTCAGTCCGGCGGCAACTCGATTGCATCGGGTCAGACGGTTCTGCATGTGTACCCTGACGATCTGGACAAGTTCAGCGCATACATGTGGGCAATGGGTCAGCCGAATCCCATTCCGCGTGAATGGTTCGATTGGTGGGTTGAAGACATGACCCGTCAACCGGATTGGATTGCTCAGGTTGCCGATTCTGTCGGCTACTGGTGGCGGCCGGACAAAAACTGGGGCGACGCGATCATGGAATTCCCGGATCTGCCGGGTGCCCAGTTCCGTTCCATTTCCAATTCTCTTTGCAAAAAGCCCGATACGGCTATGCAGGCGGGCGGAACATATACCGCGTTTGCGAATGTCGTGAAGCAGCTGAAAAATGTTGATATCCGGTATGAAACGCCTGTCGTAGCGCTTCTTCAGGATCCGGATACCAAGGAAATCTATGGCGTTACGGCACGCGACAAGGATGGAAAGCTCTTCAATGTTCGTGCGACGAAGGGCGTCGTGCTTGCCTGCGGCGGTTATGAAAACAACCTGGAAATGCAGAAAGACTTTCATGGCGTCGAAAATGTCTGCACGACGGGTACGCCTGGCAACACCGGCGACGGCATCCAAATGCTGATGGAAGCCGGCGCGAAGATCTGGCATATGAGAAACATGACCCAGTCCGGCGGCTACTGGCTCGGAATTAAGGTTCCGGATTATCCGTCCGCGTTCCTGCGTCAGTTCTATTTCCCGGATGGCGGCTGGATCGAAGTCGATGCGAACAGCGAACGCTTCTATAATGAGTCTGTTTATTACCATAAGCAGCACATGAAGGAATACAAGAACGGTCACTGGATTGACGTGCCGCATTGGCGCAGCCTGCCGGTACACTTCATCTGTGATGAAAGCGTCCGCCAGAGCACGACCTTGGCAACCGTTTGGATGGGCTGGCCGATTTCTGCCAACGGATATCGCTGGTCTAAGGATAATCAGGCTGAAATCGACGCGGGCTGGATTGTGAAGGCGGATACGATTGAAGAACTCGCCGCGAAGATCAATCGCGATCCGGAAGCGTTGAAGGCGACCATCGACCGTTACAATGAGATGGTCGAAAAGGGCGTTGACGATGACTTTGGACGTAACCCCGAAACGATGGCAAAGATCGACGAAGGTCCGTTCTACGCGTTTGAGCTGACGCCGGCAGTGGTTGCGACGACCGGCGGCGCACGCCGCGATACGCATTCCCGTGCGCTGGATTGGAACGACAATCCCATCCCGAACCTGTACTGCGTAGGCGAATTGGGCAGCTATGTGTCCAACCTGTATCAGAACGGTATCTTCCTCAACGAATGTATCACCTCCGGTCGTGCGGCTGCGCAGCATATTTTCGGCGTAGAACAGCATGACGATTACCACGGAAACGATTATGTGAAGCCGATGGAAGAGAATATCGTCGCGGTTGGAGGTTCCCAGTCTACGCTCAAGCCGGCAACGGACGCTTCCAAGAAGAACGACGGCGAATACGTTGCCAGCGCACAGGCGACCCATGGTCCGTATACCGTGAAGTGCGTGGTCAAGGATCATCAGTTTGTCAGCATCGAAATCATCGAAGGCCGTGAAAATATGTTCATGACCGATGAACAACTGGAAGAGTTCGTGAACAAGATCATCACGGATCAGACCCTGCAGGTGGATGCCATTGCGGGCGCGACGATGGACAGCGAAGCCATCGTGAGTGCGATTCAGCTGGCATTCTCTCGCAAGTAAATTGTAAAACGGAAGATTCACACACTCGAATGAAGTGAATCTGCAAGAAAATGGATTAGGGTGTGTTTCCCAATAGGAATCATACCTTTGGGAACACGCCCTGACTTCCATTGGGTTGACAGAATAAGGATTTCAACTTAATCATACAACGGACGATAAAGGAGGTTAGCTTCGGATCTATTCATCGTAGCGGGATCAATAATTTTGCGACGCGCTGTGGCGAGTTCATGAAAGCGGATCGATTTGAAGATTGATCAAGAAAAGTATGGGTGGTCTGCTGTACACATCCAACCAGATTGTTTCACGATGATGTGCTTAGGGTGTTGAATTTGCAGGCAAACGATTCGCATGTCTGAAATGTGGGGGGAGCGGCGAATTCAGAAGCGGAAATTTCAGCCCGAAGCATGTAAGGTAGGACGAAAACTTTGGGAAACAGCATGATTATGATCACAGGAGGTACAACATGAAAAAGATGCTTGCGTTATTGATGGCTCTGATGATGCTGATGGTTTCTGCAACGGCAATGGCTGAAATTTCGGATTGGGATATCGTGACCACGGCAGAAGATAACAAGGTTATTCTGGACTGCGATATGGGCTATTATGGCGACGACATGTGGGCCATGTCCATGTTGGCGCAGGCAGACAAGGCTGGTTATATTGATTTCCTGGGTGTGACCTCTGTTGGCGGCAACGAAATCGTAGCCGTTGGCGTAAATGCTATTTTGAACCAACTGGAAGATATTGAACGCACGGATATTCCGGTATATGCCGGAACCGACGTCCCGCTGATGGGATTCCGCAATCTGGCACTGGATAAACCCGTGACCGGTGGATTCCAGTGGACCGGCGGCTATCGCCAGCTTGCCAACTATGTTTCCCCTGAAAACTATCATGATCTGGGCGAACTTTACAGCGAAAAACGCGGCTATTCCAAAACGGAAGTTCAGGAACAGGGCGCTGTCGAGTTCATGATTGAGCAGGTACATAAGTATCCCGGACAGGTTACGATCTTTGCAATCGGCGCCTGCACCAACGTTGCGCTGGCTTGCTCCATGGATCCGACCTTCGCAGAGAATACTGCGGGTATCATCTATATGGGTGGCGCGATTGACGTTCCCGGCAACGCCAATGCGTGCGGCGAATTCAACTGGTTCTATGATCCGGAATCCGTTCAGATCTGCCTGAACAATGAATTCCCGTATCAGATTATCGTTCCGCACGATATTTCCTACCATATCCAGATTTCCAAGGCGGTTATGGATCTGATGGCTTCCAAGAAAGAAACCGTAGTTTCCAAGGCCTTCATGGAGAACCTGATGCCCGGATATGAAGAGAATCCGACCAAGACTAGCTCCGTATGGGATGCGCTGACGGTTGCGCCGTTCCTGTGCCCGGATCTGATCACCGAAACCGAATTCCGCGATGTTGCGATGGATCTGAACAGCTCCGGCTATTCCTACGCCAACGCTGTGACTTGGGTTACCGACAATGGTCCGTATGAGTCCACGAATTGCCAGATCATTTTCAATGTAGACAATGATGCATTCTGGCAGTTCACCACGGATCTGTTCGCGATCGAGTAATTTCGGACGGAAACAGCAAATTTGATGAAGAATCGGTCTTGACGTTTTCCGACATGGGCGCGTAATGCGCTCATGTCGCCCCCCTCCCCCCTTCACTGTATCAATGTATAATCAAGGAGGAGCTAGCAAATGAAGAAACTGTGTGCAATCTTTGCTATTGTGCTTTGTCTTCTGACTGCGTTTGCCTGTGCCGAACCCGATTATGCACCCGAATCCGGCACAGGTTGGATGAAGGTGGATATTTATGACGAGCCTCAGGAGCTTTCCTTTAAGGGAATTTCGAAGGGAATGTCCGGCGAAGTTTTTATCTTTGAAAATGAAACCTATACCGTTTCCATTGTCTTGGATAAGAAGCTGGAGGTTGGCGTAACTGGCGGTGAAAATTCAATTAAGCAGATCGAAGTTTACAGCCATGCAACGAATACGTCCGGCTATTACTTCACTAAGAAGAGCTCGTCTGCTTCTGTGGATAGCGAAGTGACCCTTCAAAAGAAGGACGAGGACGGCGTATGGCAGGGAAACTTCCGTGTTACCGTTTTGACCGCGGATCGCTGGCTTGGCGATATGAAGCCCGGTTTGATCGCGGAACTGCCGCTTGAAAACGGCGAATTCTGCTTCTGCGAATAATGCATGGTTCAGGTGTTGCGCCGAAGACGGTGTAATATCGAATGAAACAAAAACGGGAAGCTATTTCCTATATTGTGTAAACGCAAGTCGGCAGAAAAAACAAGGTGATTCAATAAAAGCCTCCTGTTGCAGCAATAGGAACTGTTGCAACAGGAGGCTTCCTGTGTATCGGGAATTGTGAAAAACGCGGAAGAAGAGAAGACCGAAAATGAACGCCCTGCACTCACTCAAGCGGAGGGGTTCATCGCTCGGCGCCCGTTTCAACTTTACAACCGCTTCTGAAGGGTGATCGCCGAAACGTCTTTGGAAGTCATTTCAAAGCCCAGCGCGTGGTGCAGCGCGAGCGATGCGGTGTTTTCCGGGGCAACCTGCACGACGGCGAGGTGAAAGCCCAAGCGCTTCATCCGTTCAAAGAGCAGGGGAAGCGCCGCGCCGGCAATCCCCATGCGGCGCAGGGAGGGCGTGATGGCAATTCCATAGGAAAAGCAGTTTCCCTGCACGCTGTGAACCGTGATGCCGCCCGCGTGCTGTCCGTCGGCACGGATAAAGAATCGGCGGCAAGCGGCGTTCGATTCAAGCGGGAATAGCGTGACGTCCATGTCTTACGCTTTGGGAAGCGCTTCTTCCGGGGCGAAGCCGCTGGAAATGCAGAGCTGGGCACGCTGGGCGCTCTTGCCGCCCTTGGCAATCTCCTCGGCAAGGAAATTCGGATGGGCAACGAGAAAATCGTGCATGAAGGCATCCGGGTCTTCGATGAAATGCAGAACGAGCGCAAGCTGCTTATCGGTGATGCGTCCCATGCGGTGCGCGGTTTCAAACAGCTCGGGCTTGATGACGATCAGCGTCGTCAGTGGGCAGCCGGCGTTCTTCAGAATATCGCTGCCGCCCTGATCGCGATCCACAACCGCCAGAGAATAGGCGATTTTTGCGCCCAGACCTTCGACGGCGGGAATCCATGCGCGGATGTAGGAGGAAGCGACCGTGACCAGATCGGCGATGTGTACGCTGCGCTTGCCCGACAGCTTTGCCGCCTCGGAAGGCATGCTCACGCCGTTTTCGTCCGTATAAACGGAGGACAGATCCTTAAAGATGGACAAATGCCCCAGACCCAGTTTGCGTGCGACCGGCATGGAGAAGAAGAAGTCGCGGCGCTCACCGCCGGAAACAAAATCCACATCCATCTTGCGTGCTGCTTCGGTCATCAGGTCGATGAGCTGGGCGTAGATCGGGCAGGATGCGAGCTGCTTGTCGATCTCGGCATAGACCTTGTCATAGAACGTGAGCTTATCGCCTGCGCAGGCTTCCTCGATGACGGCGAGGAGCGCGTTTGCCGCCGCTTCGCTGCCGTAGAGGAACTGGGTGTTGATGTAGAACGGCCCGAGCTTTCCGGACGTATACCAGAAAGGATGACCTTCGGGGCAGACGCGAACGGCGTCGGTTTCAAACAGCCAGGAGATGATCGGATTTTCCATGTCGGTGTCCTCCCAATATGCGTTTGTTTATTCAATCCTATATTATACGATACTCTGCCTGAAAAGGGAAGGGAAAGACGATAAATTCTCGCGGACGAAACATAAAGGCGCCTCTGTGCGGGAAAAAGGACAAAACATGGGCGTGGAATCGGGCAAGCCGGAAAACGCACGGCGGATTTCAGGCAGAGCCGCTAAACGCATCGTTTTGCCCACGCATTTCCGGTGCCCGGCCGGAATTGACCTTGACAAGTCGTCGTGTTATAATAACGAACGGATCAACAAAACAAATCGGCGTGATGCCGCACAAACGCCCCGCGTGTGCAGGGGAAGACCGAAAGAGGTTCGCAAATGAAAGTGATTTGGAAGGCGATCGACGCGCTTGCGCGTGTGGTCATCCGTTTGATCGGCAAGGTTTCTCCGAAGCTGGGAGAAGCCTGCCTGAAGCTTTGGAACAATACGGAACTGGTCAGCTATCTGTTTGTCGGCGTGGCGACGACGCTGGTGAATTATATCGTATATTATCTGGCAACCCGCGTGGCGGGGCTGGATGTTATGCCGGGCACATGGACGGCGTGGGTCTTTGCGGTCGCGTTTGGCTATGCGGCGAACAAGGCTTTTGTCTTCCATACGCATTGCGAAAACATGCTGGCGCTCCTGCGGGAGGCGGGCAGCTTCTTTGCGATGCGTCTGGCGTCGCTGGGCATTGAAACGGTGCTGATGTTCCTGCTGGTCGAGGTGCTGCATCTGAATGATCTGGCGATGAAGCTGCTGGTGAACATCGTCGTCATCATTTTGAACTACGTTTTCTCCAAGCTGTTTATCTTCAAGAAGAAGTAAGCGGCGAAGGAAGCAACCGTGCTTTCGCGATTCATCCGCGGGTCATGGATGTTCTGATTTTACGGCTGAAAGAGAGGACACAAAATGAAGCCATTGAAGAGAGTTATTTGCATGCTGCTGACCCTGCTGCTCCTGTCGGCGTGCGCGTTTGCGGAGGGCGGGATCAATGTCACCAAGAAGGATATCAACCTGAACAAAGCGCTCGATAAGAACGTGACCAACATTCTGGTTCTGCTTCAGGATGGCGGCGTGACCGATACGATCATGATCGCGTCGATCAACAGCCGGACGGGGCGTTCCGTGATGACGCGTGTGAACAGCAGCCTGATGGCGGATCTTCCGGAGAACGGGGAGACGCGTCTGGCGGATGTCTATGAGCTGGGCAGCAAAAAGTGCCGGGGCTTGCTCGCCGAGCGGACGATCAACACGATGCTCGCACTGAACATCGGCACCTATCTTGCGCTGGATATCAGCACCCTGCCGACGCTGGTGGATGCGGTGGACACGGTGAGCATGGAGCTGACCGAAGCGGAAGCCGCTGCGCTGGGGCTTGAGGAAGGCTGGAACGATCTGGACGGCGAAGAACTGCTGGCGTTCGTCCGCCTGCATCTGGACGGCGATGACCCGGCACGCAGCCGCGGTTACGACGCGCTGATGCAGCTGCTGTATGCGGGCGTGCATAGCGGCGATTTGGGAAGCATGATGGGGCTGGGCAAGAACCTGCTTTCATCCATGGACACCAACCTGAATGTGATGACGGCGATTACGCTGGCTTCCGCCGTTCAAAAAGGCGACGACCGCCGCGAATTGGTTCTGCCCGAGCCGGAACAGGTCATCAGCGAAAACCCGCTCCGCGCAGACGAAGCTGCGATGCAGAAGAGGATTCAGGAAGAGATTTATGAATAAGCAGGAGTTGAACGCCGCGGATATCGCCAGAGCCGCCAAGCATGCGAGCTTTGCTTTAGCTGCCGCGCCGAGCAATGTTCGGGATAATGCGCTGTTGTCCGTGGCGGCAGCGCTGCGAGCAAAAGCCGGGCACATTTTTGCCGCGAACGAAAAGGACATGGAAGCTGCTGAGAAGGAAGGGCTTTCCGCGCCTGCGCTCAAGCGGCTTCGCTTTGATGAACATAAGCTGAACGACGTCTGCCTGGGCTTGGAGCAGCTCGCTGCCATGGAAGACCCCATCGGCAAAGAGCAGCTTCGCACGGAACTGGCGGATGGGCTGGTGCTTTCGCGCATCAGCTGCCCGATCGGCGTGATCGGCGTGATCTTTGAATCGCGTCCGGATGCGTTGATTCAGATCGGCGGGCTGTGCCTCAAGAGCGGCAATGCCGTCTTGCTCAAGGGCGGTCGGGAAGCGCTGCACACCAATGAGGCGCTCTTCCGCATTCTGCGCGACGCGAGCGTCGGGTGTGGTCTGCCGGAAGGCTGGTGCGGCTTGCTGACGACGCGTGAGGACGTGGGCGTCATGCTCGGCATGGACAGGGAGATCGACCTCATTATTCCACGCGGCTCGAATGCGTTTGTCCGCTACATCATGGAGAACAGCAGGATTCCCGTGCTGGGGCACAGCGACGGCGTCTGCCACATTTATGTGGATGCGAACTGCGATGAACAGATGGCGGCGCGGATCGCGGTGGACGCGAAGACGCAGTACCCGGCGGCGTGCAACGCGGCGGAAACGCTGCTCATCCACAGCGCACAGCTGAACCATGCGCTTCCCGTGATCGGGCGTGCGCTGGTTGAGGCGGGGGTGACGCTGCACGCGGACGAACGGGCGCGTGAAGCGCTGTATGCCTGCGGCGTTGCCAGCCGGAAGGCGGAGCCGGAAGACTGGGGGCATGAGTACCTCGCGCCGGAGATGGCGGTTCGCGTCGTCGATTCGCTGGAGGAAGCCATCGCCTATATCAACGCGCATGGTTCGCATCACACGGATTGCATCGTGACCCGCGATGAGGGCGCGGCAGGCCAGTTCTTCGCGCTGGTCGATTCCGCGGGCGTCTATCAGAACTGCTCGACGCGCTTTGCCGATGGCTATCGCTATGGTTTCGGCGCGGAGGTTGGCATTTCGACCGGAAAAATCCATGCACGCGGTCCGATGGGGCTGGAGGGGCTCTGCTCGTATAAGTACATTTTGCGCGGACATGGCGATATCGTTGCGGATTTCGCGGATGGGCGCAGAAGCTTTACGCATAAGAAGCTGGTGTAAAATGAGAAAGACTCTGTTTAAGCGCGGATTGGTGTTGCTGCTGCTGATGATGATGGCGTGGACGTCGGGTGCGGCGCTGGCTGAAGAAGACGAACCTCGGAAGGTGGTCTATCTGACGTTTGACGACGGACCCAAAAAGGACACCCCGGAGCTGCTGAAGCTCTTGGATGAGTTGGATGTTCCGGCGACGTTTTTCCTCGTCGGGGCAGGCGTTCGCGCTTTTCCGGAAAACACAAAGCTGATTTTGGAAGCGGGTCATGCCGTCGGAAGCCATTCGATGAATCACTCGATCAATCGGCTGGATTCGACCGGATACCTCGCTGAAGATCTTCAGGATTTTATCGATACGATGAGAAAACTGGTCGATCCGGAATTCTCGACCGATCTATTTCGTTTTCCCGGCGGAAGCACGATTTACAGCAAGGAAACGAAGGCGTTTGTGCGTGATTTGGGCTATGCGTGGTTTGACTGGAACATGATGACCGGCGACGCACAGTATAAGTTCGACAGCAACGCGAAAATGCTCCACTATACGACGAAGCAGCTGGGCAACAAAGACGTGGTGATCGTGCTGATGCATGAGGCAAAAACGCGCACGCGCAGAATTCTGCCGGATTTGGTTGCGTTCTTCCGGGAGAGGGGATATGAATTCCGAAAGCTGTCCACCGATCCGGAGGATGCGGAAATTTTGTCGCGATGCAGCGCGAACCTGATGCTGCCCGCGGCGCAGGAATGAGGAGGAGAGCGCTATGCGATGCGGATGTCCGCAATGCGGAACATACATGATCCAATCCGAGGGCATAGACTTTGGATGCGTCTGCCCGGAGTGCCTTTACCGCTGCCGTGCGTGTATGGGCACGAACACCGTGGTCAGCAGGGAAAACCTGCGCAGCCTGGCATTCAGAAACATGCCGGCTGAGGACGAAACGCCCGGCGAAGAAGCGCCGGAAAAAGGTCCCTTGAAGCCGGAGGATCTGATCGACTGACGGGGGAGCATGCGCTCGGCATACTTTCTTTGCTATGCGAACTGTTACAGCCATTTATCGCACGGCGATAGATTCATGAAAGCTTGAAATTCAGGAACCGCAGGTTCTTGGCGGGAATGGGGCAAAGCCCTACATGCAACCCCGGATAAAAAGGAGGAACACAAACATGATCGCATTGGGAAGTGACCACGCGGGTCTGCCGCTCAAGAAGGAAATCATCGCGCTGCTGGAGGAAATGAATATTCCGTATCACGATTACGGAACGTACACCTCGGATAGCTGCGACTACGCCATGTTTGCGCAGCGGGCGGCAAAGGCTGTCGTCAGCGGCGAATGCGAGCGCGGCATTCTGTGCTGCGGCACGGGCATCGGCATTTCGATTGCCGCCAACAAGGTGAAGGGCATCCGCTGCTGCGCCTGCTCGGACTGCTACTCCGCGAAGATGAGCCGCGTCCACAACGACGCGAATATGCTCGCTCTCGGCGCACGCGTCGTCGGAACGGAGCTTGGACGCATGATCGCGCAGACCTATTTGACGACCGAGTTTGAGGGCGGACGCCATCAGCGCCGTATCGACCAGATTGCCGCGATTGAGAACGGGGAAGATCTGGGCTAAGGCTTGAATCGCTTCTTGGGGACGCTTCTTTGGAGGCGTCCTCAGACTGTAGACAAAAAGCTATTCTCCCCGAAGGGGGAATAGCCCTTTCCGCAAATGAAAGAATAGCTGAATTTCTTAGTTTTGCTATTCAAGCCAAGTTAGGGCGCTTCTTTGGAGGCGTCCTTTTTGTTTTGTTAGATCATTGTGCATAAACTTCGGCGGAGATGGAAGCGGGCACAGCCAAACTTAGACGAATAGAAAACCGTATAAGAATTGTCTGCGTGAGCAGAGATTTTGCGCTTTGAAAAACGTGCGGCGGAAGCGAGTGCGGGCTCAGCCCGCTTTTCCGAAAAATAACAGAATCTTTTCGTGCGGGATCGTTCATGCTATCACCATCAAGCGATATCGTGAAAGGGAGAGCTGCGATGGAAAAAATCAAAGTCGTTCAATATGGATGCGGTAAGATGAGCAGGTATATCTTGCGCTATCTGCATGAGCATGGCGCACAGATTGTCGGCGCAATTGACGTCAATCCGGAAATCGTCGGGCAGGATGTCGGCGATTTCGCCGGACTGGGTATCAAAACCGGCGTCATCATCCGTGAGGACGCGGACGGCGTGCTGGATGAGTGCGACGCGGATGTTGCGATTGTGACCCTGTTCAGCTTTATCGACGATATCTATGACCACGTCGAAAAGTGCGTTCGCCGCGGCATTAACGTCATCACCACCTGCGAGGAAGCCATCTACCCCTGGACGACGTCCGCCGCGCAGATCAATCGGCTCGACGCGCTTGCCAAGAAAACCGGATGCACCATCACCGGCAGCGGCATGCAGGATATTTTCTGGATCAACATGGTTGCGCTCCTTGCGGGCGGTTGTCACCGCATCACCAAAATCAAGGGCGCGTACAGCTACAACGTCGATGAATACGGCTTGGCACTTGCGAAGGCGCACGGCTGCGACCTGACGCCGGAGGAATTCGAGCAGCAGATTGCCCATCCGGTTTCCTTTGAGCCGTCCTATGCGTGGAACGCCAGCGAAGCCCTCTGCCATCAGCTGGGGCTGACCGTTCGATCCATCGGGCAAAAGCATGTTCCGTGTATCATCGATCACAACATTGAATCCGCGACGCTGGGCAAGGTCATCAAGGCGGGACGCTGCATCGGCATGCGTGCCGTCGTGACCATCGAAACCATGCAGGGCATCACCATCGAGGAGGAAACCATCGGCAAGGTCTATGAGCCGAACGACGGCGATTTGTGCGACTGGAAGATTTTCGGAGAACCGGATACCGAGTTCCATGTCGTCAAGCCTGCTACCGTTGAGCATACCTGCGCCACGGTCGTCAACCGCCTGCCGAGCCTTCTGCGTGCGCCCGCCGGTTATGTGACCGCAGACCAGCTCGAACCGCCGCAGTATCTGACATATCCGATGGAGCTTTATTGCTGATGCAGAGCATGAAAGCCGCACACACACGGACAGCTTTATGCGTTTCCTATCCATCAAAAAAACAGGCACGGGGTCAAGCCCGTGCCTGCGTTCATTCTGCCTGTAAAGAATGATGAAAGGGAATTACTGGTTCGCCGCGGCGTTCACACCGGAAGCGGGACGAATTACGAAATCGACAAACCCTTGTTCACCGCCTGTGTACAGTTGCATGTCATCCATCCCTTCTGTATACTCTACTACGGAATAAGTCAATCTGCATGGAATAATTTCGTCTTTCAGTTTTGCGCGTATAGCCTGTGCAGCGTGGATTCTTTCCTCTGCGTAATCTTTCATGTCTGGATATTGTTCGCTCCATTCTTTCATTTTTTGATCGAACTCTTCGTTGAGCCAATCCAGATCAACCTCTTCAATGAATATGATATCGCCTTCCGGAGTGCGAAGCATGTCTGAAGAACCAGAGACATCCAGAGTTCCGTCAAACAGAGTGATTTCTTTTCTATCAATCAGCAGCAGTTTTTTTGTGCTGTCATCCATCATCTGCATCGGCGGTCCATAACGCAAGGAACCGGTATAGCCGTCTGTATCCGGAGAACGCCATAACCAGTGCATGGCTCGATCCTCGCTGTCATCTGTTGCCGTGGTTGAACCGCCTTCGCCGATATATGCGCCATCCGTATCCAGTGCCCACATGCTGTGCAATTCATATTGTGCGGGATTCTTCGGCGAAACTTTAAAAGAGATGGTCAGTTTTTCAGCTTCCGGAGTCCAAGAAACATCTTGAACGGATACATCGACCAGACTGTTTTCTGATTGAGTCTGTTCAGGGTTCTCGGCCAGATTCGCCATGACAGCCTCGTAGATTTCAGGCTGATGGTCGCGCAATGCACTGCCCCGATTATTGTAGTACCAATCCTGATTATAGAGTATTCCCGCCGCCAAAGCGGTGATGGTAATGACAGATAATATAAGAAGAATAATAAAGGCAAGCGATACCTTTTTGACCATAGGTTCTTCTCCTTTCGCGTGTGCAAGAACCCGCTGCGTGAGCCATGGATCTTCCTGCACATGCGATAGAGAATGATTCACTGCCTTCTGGACTCGTTCCTGTTCCTCATGCAGGGTCATAATCATCACTTCCTCCCAAAGCAAAGCGCAGTTTCTTTCTTGCACGGTTCAAGCGGCTGCCTACAGCCTGACGAGATATTCCGAGGGTTTCGGCGGCTTCTTCGTAAGCCATTCCTTGCAGCCAGCAAAGCAGAGCGACTTCTCTTAATTTTACAGGAAGATTCATGATTTCTGTCGTCAGCTCATCATCTTCTGCGGCGGCAGGAGCAGAGCGTTCCGTAATCATGTCCAATGTGACGGTTCGATCGATATATCTGAACCATCCGGTTCTATAAACGTTTTTACAGGTATTGATCGCTATGCGTGTCAGCCAAGTTTTTTCGGAGGAATCAGCTCGAAAGCTGTCCAAATTCCGGTAGGCTTTGATGAATGTTTCCTGTACCGCATCTTTCGCCTGCTCCTCATCGTGTAGATACATTATGCAAAGACGGAGCAGTGGAAGCTGGTACAAGAATATCATATGTTCAATTCTTTTTTCTTTACTGTCTGGGCCCTTGACAGTTTCCACGGCAACCTCACCACCTTTCATCTATTAGACACAAAAAGCAGAGAAAACGCAACATCAATTCAACGATTTTGCTATTTTTTGTTCGGGTATTCGGACAGGTAGGATTTCTGTTTTTATCCATCAAAAAACAGGCACGGGGTCAAGCCCGTGCCTGCGTTCATTCTGCCTGTAAAGAATGATGGAAGGGAATTACTGGTTCGCCGCGGCGTTCACACCGGCGATACGGCCGAAGGTGAAGATGTCAGCCTCAGCGTTGCCGCCCAGACGGTTGCCCGCGTGGACGCCGCCGGTGACTTCGCCAGCCGCCCACAGACCGCTGATGGCTTCGCCGTTGGCATTCAGAACATGCGCCTCGCTGTCGATCTTCACGCCGCCCATGGTGTGGTGGAGGGAAGCCTTGCGCGGGCTGATGACGAAGCCGCGGTTCGGATCTGCTTCGATGGCATCGATGTCGATCGCGCCGGCAAGCACTTCCTTGCCGAAGTCCGGATCATTCTGAGAAGCGACATAGCTGTTGTACTTCTCGATGGTTGCGCGGAGAGCTTCCTCGGTGAAGTTCGGGTTCGCGCCGCCGGCGGTCTTCTTGGAATTCTCCGCCAGCTCAGCCAGCGTGGAACCATACCAGACATGACCGTTGTCCACCATGTTCTGCACGGTGGTGCCGAACAGAGTGTTATCCAGAGAAGCACCGAGAAGCTCGCCGTTTTCGTTGGTTTCGCTGCCCGCGTAGATGATGTAGAAGATGCTGCCGTCCAGCGCAAGGGAAGCCTTGGTCAGCACGTCGCGCTCGGCGTACTCGTTGACGAAGCGGTTGCCTTCGCCGTCAATCCAAATCTGCTGGGAAGCGTCGCCCCAGATGCCGTCGGTCATGGTGCCCTTGACCGGAGAGGAGGAAGGCATCATCTGAACGATTTCAAGACCGGTGGTGTCCGCGCCGACTGCCGTTGCCATCACGATGCCGTCGCCCTTGTTGGTGCCGACGTTGGTGGTGAGCATATGGCTGCTCAGGCTGTCGCCCCAGTAGTTGTCGTATTCCTTCACCATGGTCGGGTTGGCGCAGTAGCCGCCGCTGGCAAGCACGACGCCGTTGGTCACGTTGATGGTGATGTTGGTGCCGTTGACCTTCTGCGCGGTCGCGCCGACGATCTTGCCGTTTTCATCCGCCAGCAGAGAGGTGGCGGCGGTTTCGGTGTAGATGGTCACGCCCGCTTTTTCGGCGCTGTCCTTCAGGATGGAGATCAGCTCCGTGCTGGCGGAAACGCGATGGGTGCGCGGCCACATGGCGCCCAGAACGGTGAACAGGCCGGAGGAAGCGTCCGCGCCGTTGGCGGCGTATACGCCGATGCTGTCGAGCCACTTGAACGCGTCGAGGGAATTTTCAGCGAGGGTACGCGCAAGGGTGATGTCGGAGGCGACCCAGCTGCCATCCAGCAGCTGACGCAGACCGCCGACATAGATGTGCCACATGTGCAGGGAAACGGAGTCAAAGCCCGGCATATCCACGCCCGCAGTCTTGCCCTCGTTCGCGGCATAGAAATCGGTGATATCCTGCTGGAGCTGGGTCAGAACCTCTTCCCACTCCGGGAACACGTCAAACTTCAGGCTCGGATCGCTGTGGTCGAGCGCGAGATAGCCGTCCATCGTGTTCTTCTGCGCGACAGTCAGGATGACGCCCTTCTGCGCTTCCGGATCGACGGTGTTGTACGCGCCGCCAGCCATCATGGTGTTGCCGCCCAGGAAAGAGCTTTTTTCAACCAGAATGACCTTCGCGCCGCCCTGCGCCGCGGAGATCGCCGCGGACAGACCGGCTCCGCCGCCGCCGACAACCAGCACGTCGGCATCCCAAACCTCATCCTCGCCGGCAGGCTCGGAGTAGGCGTTCGCCTTCAGCGCGTCGGCATCCAGACCGGCAGCCTTGGCAGCGTTGGCAGCCGCACGCATGATGGCGTTGCTCGCCAGCGTCGCGCCGGTTACGGCGTCCAGCGTGGTGGTCTGATGCTCCACCATCAGCTGCGGCAGACGCTCCATGGCGACGCCCGCGATGTTGGCGGTCTCGTGGCATTCGGTCAGCTCGACGTTTTTGATAACGCCGTCTTCGACGGTCATGGCAACCGTTACGGTGCCCTGCATGCCGATGGAAGAACCTTCGTAGACCTCCGCAGACGCGCCGACGCAGGCGGTCAGCAGCATCGCAAGGCACAGCAGGCAGGCGAGGAGCTTGGAGTTTTTCATTTGAAACAAATCCCCCTTAACCAGTTGTGAAAAAAGTGGACAGCCGCCTTTTCATGTACAGGCTTGGCGGCGATGAGGGGATTATAATCCTGTAAGCAACTTACAAGTCAAGGATTTAACGTAGAAAATTTCACAAATTGCGATAAGCGATGCCCATCCACAATCCGTGCAGCCGTTTTCCGTTTAAAGTATGGGAATAGACGAAGCGGCCGATCATATCGCCGTAAGGCTCGACGCGCCTTTGACGGGCAAGGGCATACATCGGTTCCAGGTCTTCGCGGGTCATGGTTTTGAAGCTTTCCTTTTCAAACATGCAGGTCAGCATGTTTTCGCTTCCGTAATGTTCGGCGCATGCCGGCGGGGTATAGGAACACGCCGAACAGTTGCGCTCGAGGATGCCGACGCCGAGGATGGGGTGGAACACATCGTCATGAGCCAGACTTTCCGCCGGAATTTTGGCGGCGAGGTAGCTGTATGGCAGGCGGTCGGTCAGCTCCTGCGTGGCGAGAATCTCCTCGCGGGTCAGCTCACGCGACAGATCGAAACTCCAAATCTCATAGTTGGCGAGCTGATCGGTAAAGGTCGCCTTTCCCGTGCCGCAGCCGAGCGTGCGCCAATACCGCTGCATTTCGCGCAGGCGGGCAAGGCGAATCTGTTCCAGACGAAGATGCTCTTCCAGCTCGCGCACATGCTCCTCGAGCCATATGCCCATCTCATTTACGCTTTGCCCGGACTGCGTCTGCGAGATTTCCTTCAGATTCATATCGAAACTGCGCAGCATCAGCGCATTGCCGTATTCCAGCGCGTCATCCGGCTCAAAATTTCGATAGTTGTTTTCTTCGCAGCGTTCCGTCTGACCCAGCCCCAAACGGTCGTAATAGCGGATCTTGCTGACGGGGACACCCAGCCGTTGGGCGAATTCGCTTGCGATCATGAGGGATACACCTCCGCGTCCTGTGATTGACAACAGTATAACATAAATCCGGATTTTCGCACAGTTTGTTTCGGCGGATTCAGCGGGAAAGGCGAATATGAAATCCGGCGGCGGGAAGGCATCAAAAAAGCCCTCGAAAGCACGAGGCTTTCGAGGACCGAGGTTGTCACAACAGGATTCGCCGCTTAAAGCAATCTGTTTGGATGACGGATTGTATGCTTATTTGCCAAGCGCATTCTTCACGGCTTCACGCACGCCTTCGCAGGAGAAGGTGGCGCCGGAGCAGGCATACAGATCAAAGATCGGCAGGTTATCGCCGTTGTATACGCGACCGGTGGTGTCGATGACCAGACTGCCCAGCGTGTGGTTGATGCCCACCGTCTGCAGGCTGGCGTAGTAAGGACCGGACTTCCAGCTCTCGGCTGCCGCCTTGACGCTGTCGATCAGCCAATCCACATACTTGGTGGCAGAGTCGATATACAGACCGTATACGGCGGGCTGACCTACGCCGACGCCGCGGCGGATCGCCGTCGCGAACATATCGACCATGGTCTCGTCATAGTCCCACTTCTGTATCACCTGCGTGTTGCAGGCGTGCATGCCGCCGGAGGCGCAGGTGGTGCCGCCGCCGACCACGGACAGTTTTTCAACAAGCAGGATGTTGCGTGCGCCCGTTTCGCAAGCGCTGATGGCAGCCGTCATGCCCGCGGCACCGGCGCCGACGATCACGACATCTGCCTGCTGCGCAGCGGGAGCTGCCTGTGCAAGACCCACACCGGCACACAGAACAAGCTGTACGCACAACAGAAGAGCAAGGAACTTTTTCATGGAGATTCCCCTTCCTATTTTTATTGGCACGGATCATCCCATGCCGAACGGCAGAGAGGGAGCATGCATACAGCGCAGTGCGATCATGCACCTTCTTTGGACACAATTTTTGTCACACTTCATGCGAAGATATACAGTCCTGACTCATCGCCAGTATAATATAACGGCACTTGTATTGTTAAGCTGAATACCGATAAAAATTAGTCAAAATATCGTAAATTGAAAATAACACTTTATATAAGAAGGCTAAAAACACGAGCCGGAATCTTTCGATGAAAAAAGGACGAATGGATTTGTTTGCTGAGTGCGAAAAGAAAGCATCATGCACACATTTTATATGGCAAACAGGGTGCGCCCGACCGTCCGGAGGGCGGTTCCCGATATCGTTGTATTTGCTGCGTGTTTTACATGACATTCCTTCCGTTTTTTGAATTAAATGAGCGTATACTTCTTTTTAAATATAGGATCACCAATGAGCTTGAAGTTTATTTCCTGTTGCCCGAATGCTTAGCCGTCCGTGGAATGGCGAGTTCAGATCAGCCGACATCCTTTGCCTGCCGCAGTGTTTCGTGAGAAGCAGCGCCGAGCGTAAAAAAGGCATGAACTGCAGAAAAAAGAAGCGGGAATGAGGCATCTGCCGCACGGTAAAAATCAATGATAACATTCTGTATTCATATTGTCTTATTTACCGTTCTGTGGTAAAATGATCTGCGAAATATAATAGGAGCGAGGGTAGATAGATTGTCTCCATATTGGAGCGCAAGAGGCACCTCGTGAACCGTGACAGAAAGTGAGATGTGCGGAATGATGACAGTTTGGACACACGGTGAAAAGCGGGATCATCCCGTGTTGATTTACGTCCCAGTCTGCCAAAAATAGACAGCCCTTTATAGGAGAACCTCATGATGCGGTTTTCTATAAAAGGGCTGTAATTAATTTTTCGGGAAGAGCGAGGCGCGGTCGAAAGCGAGTTGGCGGAGGCTGACCGAAGCGGATTGCAGCCGAGCGGGATGAATTCATGTGGATCAAATTGGCTGCTGAGGAATAGAAAGGATTTTACGGATTATGACAAAAGTTAAAGATGCTGTGATGCTCAGGGGTACTGATGATGACATTCTTCACCTGTCGATTCTGCGCGTGAACCGCTGCATGGTGAAGCTGGAATATCTGCATGAAGCATGTTTTGGATGAAGGCTTTTCTTTGGGCAGCAATAATCCGATCTGGTTTTAAATCACTCATATTTCAAGACAATCTCTACATTGCGTTGACGATTAAAAAAACAGATAGATGACAAAAATAGAAGGGAAAAGAAAAAACTATGTATAGAAAAGATTCTGAAAGATGGATAAAGCATGCAGACTTTATTGCCTTAGATATGATTTGTTTGCAATTGGCGTATGTACTGGCATATGCGATTAGCGGATACGGATTTAATCCATATAATACAATTATTTACCGCAATATGGCAGTTTTCCTTGAACTGGCAGATTTGATTGTGATTTTTGCATATGACACGATGAAAAGCGTATTGAAGAGAGAATATTACGAAGATTTCAAAGTTACATTTAAACATTCTGTTATAGTAGGCGTCTTGGCAGTTCTATATTTATTCTTGATTCAGGAGGGACATATTTTTTCAAGATTAACATTGATTTTGACAATATCTCTTTATATTGGAATCACATATAGTGCCAGAGAGCTTTGGAAAAAACTTCTGAGAAAGCAAATGGAAGATGGAGGAGAACGTAAATTACTGATTATTACTTCAGAAGCTGTGGCTGAACAAGTAGTATTGAGTATGCAGGAAAACAACTATGCCCGATTCACGTTAGCTGGTGTGGCGGTGATTGATGCGGATTGGACGGGACGAGACATTCATGGAGTCCCGGTGGTTGCGAACAAAGAAAACGCAGCGATGTATGTATGCCAGGAGTGGATTGACGAAGTTCTGATTGTTATTTCCGATAATCTTCCTTATCCGTCAGAATTAATTGAGCAACTATCAGAGACGGGAGTAACCATTCATCTCAATCTCGGAAAGATTACAAATGTGCCAGGGAAAAAGCAGTTTGTTGAAAAGGTTGGCAATTATACGGTTATTACGACAAGCATCAATTATGCATCAACCCAACAGTTGATGTTAAAACGATTAATGGATATAGCTGGTGGATTAGTAGGGTGCATTCTTACCGGAATCATTTGTATTTTTGTCGGACCGGCTATTTATATTGCATCACCGGGACCCATTTTCTTTACTCAGGAACGAGTTGGAAGGAATGGAAAGAAATTTAAAATGTACAAGTTCCGCAGTATGTATATGGATGCCGAAGAACGGAAAGCGGCGCTTATGAAAGATAATAAGCTCGGGGATGGAAAGATGTTTAAACTTGATTTCGATCCTCGCGTTATCGGAAATAAGATACTTCCGGATGGGACACATAAGACAGGAATCGGAGATTTTATCAGACGAACGAGTTTAGACGAATTTCCGCAGTTCTTTAACGTATTGCGTGGCGACATGTCGATTATAGGCACTCGCCCACCCCTCATTTCAGAAACAAATTTGTATGAGCTTCATCATCGTGCGAGACTGGCCATTAAGCCGGGAATTACCGGCTTGTGGCAGGTGAGCGGACGAAGCGATATCACCGATTTTGAAGAAGTTGTAAAGCTTGATAAAGAATACATTGAGAATTGGAACATCGAAATGGATATAAAAATTCTGTTGAAAACGGTATTGGTAGTGTTTAAGGAAGATGGATCGATGTAAATCCTACAAGCGGCTTGTCACAGCATCATAAAGTATGGGCTGCAGGCATTGCAAAAGAAGAAGTGGATTGATGATAAAAAGCCCCCGATTCAGGATGGGTGCATCGAAAATATCTGATAGAGAAAGAGTTAAGCCTTACTGCAACACCGGATGCTAAAGAGGCATACAGGAGTGAGATTTTGTTGTAATCGCAGTACCAGTAAATGATGAGTCAGAGACACAATATTTTGATACATTTGCGGCAAAAGTGGTTATCCAATCTACAATTCCTGTTGACCGAAATGTAGATGAAGAAATTGAGTAGAATTGTGGGAATGGTTTATGAGTAAGAAACTTGCGATTGCGATGTTCGGACAGAAGCGATTATCAAGAGAAGGCGGAGTGGAGATCGTTGTCAAAGAGCTCTGCACCCGAATGGCACAGAATGGCTGTGACATAACTTGCTATAACAGAGCAGGGCATCATGTGAGTGGCGCAGAATATGACGATGCTGATCAAACGGAGTACGAGGGTATCCGTCAAAAGGTTGTTCCGACCATTGAGAAGAAGGGACTTGCAGCGGTAAGCTCTTCATTTTTCGCAGCGCTTTATAGTGCATTTGGAAGATACGATGTGGTGCATATCCACGCCGAGGGACCTGCCTTTTTCGCGTGGTTGCCGAAGATGTTTGGTAAAAGAGTTGTAGTTACCGTCCATGGCATCGACTGGCAGCGCGAGAAATGGCAATCAGGGTTTGGGTCCAAGTATATCCACCAGGGTGAAAAAAATGCTGTGAAATATGCGGATGAGGTCATTGTTCTGAGCAAGGGCGTGCAGGATTATTTCAGGGAAACCTATGACAGGGAGACGCACTTTATCCCCAACGGTGTGAATAGGCCGCAGATTCGGGAAGCAAGTCTGATTACAGATAAGTTCGGGCTGAAAAAAGACTCATACATATTGTTCCTCGGTCGTCTGGTGCCGGAAAAGGGTATTCGATATCTGGTTGAGGCCTTCAAGAATGTCAAGACGGATAAAAAGCTGGTCATCGCAGGCGGCTCCAGCGATACGGATTCCTTTATGGAGGAATTGAAAGACCTGGCGAAGGGTGACGATCGGATTCTCTTTACCGGGTTTGTGCAGGGAGCGATGCTGGATGAACTGTACAGCAACGCTTACATCTACACGCTGCCGTCTGATTTGGAAGGAATGCCGCTAAGTCTACTGGAAGCAATGAGCTATGGAAATTGCTGTCTGGTTTCCGACATTCCAGAGTGCGCAGAGGTTGTGGAAGATAAAGCGTTGATTTTTAAAAAGTCGGATGTAGAGGACTTGCGAGAAAAATTGCAAGATGTCTGTGACCATCCTGAAATGGTTATGAGAATGAAGAATCAGGCAGCTGACTTTATCTGTGAGAAATATAACTGGGATGATGTTGTAAAGGAAACGATGAAACTATACAGGAGAAAATAATAGATGAGAGTATTGATAATAAATAATCTCCGCTAACCGAACGCAGGCAGTGAGATGTACATAGTGAAAATGTCAGAAAAACAGCGTATTTACGGCATTTTTCGAGAGGTGGGTGAAGCTGCAAAAGCAGTTTTAATCTCGCTACCTAGGTTCAGCAACAGCAGATGAAATTATCATAAGAACTTTCAGTATCACTACCTGCGTTTGTATGGAGCACTCTGGTTTATGAACAATACATTGGAAGTGCTTCATCTGAACAGAGGTAGTGAAATAGAACATAGAACAAGGAGAAATTTAACGTGAGGACGCTGATTTTGAATAAATTTCTGCACCGAAACGGCGGCAGCGAGACGTATATATTCAAATTGGGTGAGGCACTGGAGCAGCATGGACATGAGGTTCAGTACTTCGGTATGGAGCACGAAGGCCGCTGCGTGGGCAACCGGGTCAATGCTTATACATCTGATATGGATTTCCACGGCGGCAGCAAGCTGAGTAAGCTGACTTACCCGATCAAGACCATCTACAGCAAGGAAGCACGGGTGCAGCTGAGAAAAGTTCTGGACGACTTCAAGCCAGATGTCTGTCACCTGAACAACTTTAACTACCAGCTGACACCTTCCATCATCTTGGAAATCGTGAAGTGGCGCAAGGAGACCGGAAGAGAGTGTAAGATCATCTTCACGGCACATGACTACCAGCTGGTCTGCCCGAACCACATGTTGAACAATCCGAACACGCACCAGAACTGTGAGAAGTGCCTCGGCGGCCACTTCGTGAACTGCATGAAAGGCAAGTGCATCCACGGCTCCACGGCGAAATCTGCCATTGGCATGATGGAAGCCGAGTTCTGGAAGTGGAAGGGTACCTATAAGTACATTGACACCATGATCTGCTGCTCTGAGTTCATGAAGAGCAAGATGGACAGCAATCCTCTGTTTGCGACCAAGACCGTGGCAATGCACAACTTCATCGACAAGGTGGAGTGGAAAGAGACGGAGAAGAAGGATTACGTCCTCTACTTTGGTCGCTTCTCTGAAGAAAAGGGCATCGGCACACTCATCAAGGTCTGCAAGGAACTGCCGGATGTACAGTTCATCTTCGCCGGCACCGGCCCGCTGGAAGAGACAGTAAATGGTATTAAGAACATCAAGAACGTTGGTTTCCAGAAAGGCGAGGCACTGGAAAAGCTCATCCGTGAGGCACGGTTCTCCATCTATCCGTCCGAGTGGTACGAGAACTGCCCGTTCTCTGTGATGGAATCCCAGATGTATGGCACACCGGTGCTGGGAGCGAACATTGGTGGCATCCCGGAACTGATTCAGGTTGGCAAGACCGGCGAGCTGTTCGAGAGTGGTAACGGGAAAGATTTGAAGAAGAAGATCGAGAAGCTCTGGGCTGATAAGAAGCTGTGTGCGGAGTACAGTGCGAACTGTAAGGACATCAGCTTCGATACCATTGATGAGTATTACGAGAAAATTATGAAAGTTTATAGATAAAAAGAGAGATAGAGGTATTAGAAAAATGGCTAACAATAACGAAAAGAAACTGAATGGTACGGTTATCGTCACTTACCGCTGCAATGCTCGTTGCTCCATGTGCAACCGTTATAAGGCACCTTCCAAGCCGGAAGAGGAGATCAGCATCGAAACCATCAAGAAACTGCCGAAGATGTACTTCACCAACATCACCGGCGGCGAGCCGTTCATCCGTACCGACCTGAAGGATATCGTGCGTGAATTGTACAAGAAGTCTGACCGTATCGTTATTTCCACGAACGGCTTCTTCACCGACCGTATCGTTGACCTGTGCAAGGAGTTCCCGCAGATCGGTATTCGTATCTCTATCGAAGGTCTGGAGCAGACCAACAACGAGATCCGTGGTCTGCAGAATGGCTACCAGCGTGGTTACGGCACACTGAAAAAGCTGCGTGAGATGGGCATGAAGGATGTCGGCTTTGGCATGACTGTTCAGGACAAGAACGCTCCTGACCTGGTTCCTCTGTACAAGATTTCTGACGAGATGGGCATGGAGTTTGCAACCGCATCTCTGCACAATAGCTTCTACTTTGTTGAGGCAAAGAACATCATCCATGACCGTCCGATGGTGGCAAAGAATTTCGAGAATCTGGTCAATGAACTGCTCCGCAGCAATAGCCCGAAGAAGTGGTTCCGTGCGTACTTTAACCACGGTCTGATCAACTACATCTACGGCCAGAAGCGTCTGCTGCCTTGCGATATGAGCTTTGATACCTTCTTCATCGACCCGTATGGCGATGTCATGCCTTGCAACGGTACCAAGGACAAAGAGGTCATGGGCAACCTGAACAATCAGACTTGGGATGAGCTGTGGAACAGCCCGGAAGCAGAGAAGGTTCGTGCAAAGGTTCGCTGCTGCGACCGTGACTGCTGGATGATTGGTTCTGTCAGCCCGGCTATGCACAAGTATATCTGGAAGCCTGCTACTTGGGTTCTGGTTCATAAGTTCAAGGCTCTCTTCACCAAGCATCCGTACAGCATGTACGAGCTGAAGATCTGCCGTGACTACCGCGACGGCAAGGTCACTAAGGAAGAACTGGATAAGTGCAGCACCTGCGATATGAACTGTGTGATCAACAACGGTCTGAGTGAAGCATCCAAGGAACAGCTGAAGCATAAGACCGGCGAGGAAATCGTGGACGCTGATATCGCACAGCAGATGGAGACGAAGTAATGAATATCCTGTATATAGCTTATTCATGTAACCCTTTTGCTGGAAGTGAAGATAAAATCGGTTGGTGCGTTCCTTATGAAAGTTCAAAAACAAATAAAGTTTATGTGATTACAAAAGAAGAGCAACGTGAACCAGTCGAAAAATATTTACAGAGCCACCCCCTTGAAAATATAAAATTTTATTATGTGGACATCCCGAATTTTTACAAGAAAATCTTCAAGGGATTCATGTATTCTGGAAGACTTAATGTGTGGAATAAACGGGTGCTTCCTCTTGCGAAAAAAATCTGTGCGGATCAAAAAATTGACGTTATTCATCAGATTACGCCAATTGAGTTCCGTGCAATTGGAGACTATGGAAAGATAGCAAATATCAAATTTGTCTGTGGGCCACTTGGCGGAGGAGAGTCTTTGCCTAATGGGTTAAAAGATTACGCAAAGGGACATGAAATCATTGAAGTCGTTCGTTCAGGGATAAATCGTTGGTATCGTTTTAAGCTGAGAATCACAGGCAAACTAAATCGTTGCGATTATATTATGTTTGCAAATAAAGAGACTCAAGAATTCCTCGTGG
>CAKUCW010000005.1 GCA_934643825.1 uncultured Clostridia bacterium
GAACGGCAGGAATACACCGGATGCACCTGCAATTTCAAGACCTACTCCAAGTCCTACAAGCTGAAAAAGCGGATTCCTAATGCCATCGAAGATATGTGTATCTTCCCTGATACGCAGGAGGCTATCGTTTCTCAGTCGCAATGGGATAGAGTACAGGAGCTGCGCAAAAACAAACGCCGTCCCGTGAAAGCGGAACGGCAGGGATTATTCGCAGGACTGGTCTACTGTGCAGACTGCGGCAGCAAGCTTCATTTCGCCACCTGCAAGGGCTTTGAGGGCAAGCAGGATCATTATCGCTGCTCCAAGTACAAGAGCGGACGGGGCGAATGCAGCGCACACTATATCCGCGAGGATGTGCTGCGGGAACTGGTACTGGAACGGATTCGGGCGGTCAATGCGTATATCCGCAGCGATGTGGAGGGCTTTCAGGAGGAGTGGCTGCATTACCGCCGCGCCGATCAGGAACGTGACATCCGGGAAGATCAGAAGCGCGTGGAGCAGGCAAGAAAACGCCTTGCCAATCTTGATGTGGTCATGTCCCGGCTCTATGAGGACTACGCCCTCGGTGAAATCAGCAAGGAAAAGTACAAGAAGATAACTGCTGATTATGAAGCGGAGCAGGAACGGTTAAAGCTCGAAATTGAAACAACGGAAGAATGGGTCGAGCAGCGGCAGGCGATGGGCGACGATCTGGATGCTTTCATTGCGCTGACGAAAAAGTATGTGGATGTCACGGAGCTGACGCAGACGATCGTCAACGAGTATATCAGGAAGATCGTTATTCATGCGCCGGATAAGTCTGATGGCAAGCGCCGACAGAAGGTTGAGATTTTCTTCAACTTCGTGGACGATGTGGAAATTCCCGTATTGGCAGAACCCATGATCGCAGAATCTACCCTTGGACGCAGAAAAACGGCGTGACCTTTACGGTCACACCGTTCTCTGCCCCAACTGCAAGACTTATAGTTCCTTACGACTGTTAAGCCTTGAGTTTTTAGGGCTTTTTCTTTGTCTGTTTGCCCTGATTACCCTTTACAGCAGCATTGCATACCCTTTAACGGTGCAAGCGTAACGGGATTGAATTCAATGTCAGTACCCTTTATTTTTTAATCAGGCGTTGGGTATCGCCTTGATGAACGCCTGCATTTTGTCTGCAAGAGCGCGTAAAGCAGGATAAAATCCCCTATGATAAATGGTTTGAGCAAGGGGCGGTTGCGCTTGTGTGCAGGCAATACGATCAATTACAGCGATGTGACAACGTGGTTCATGGAAATGGTGCAGACCTATGAACTGACCCCGGCATGGGTGCATGATGACAGCTATTCGGCGCGGTATTTTGTAGAAGAAATGAGCTGTCAGGGGTTCAACATGGTGCGGTGCATAAAAGCAATGTCCTTTAATTTGAGATTAAATGAATATGAATGACACAAAATCATCAATTGCTGTGAATGAGGTTTAGGAGTATAATAATTTTATAAAGCAATCAAAGGAGATGACTGGAATATGTTCTTGAAACGGTGTTTGATTCCGTTCTGTATGTTGTCGTTACTGACCCTGGCAGCTGTTGCGGAATCCCCCCTCAGTTTTCCATGTGATTCCGAACTGTCCCCTTTCCTGTCCAGAAGCGAACACGATGTCACATTCAAAATTGACCTCGAAAACAACTACCGCATAGAAACCGACTATTGGGGCGACGAACCCATGTTGGTGGAATCCGGTTCGGTTCTGATCCTTGATGATGAATTTATGCTTGTTAACCTCCGCTTTTCAAAAGAATATGATTACTCGCAGGATTACGGAGGAAACCTGCCTGACATAATCTTGCTCGCCAATTATGATTTGAACATTGTCGATGATACCAACCCGCCAGAGTGGCGCGTCTGGATGTACCCGGATGAAGACGATCCCTATGCTTTCCATTATGCCGGGACTTGGAATCAGCAGCAGGGGTACGGTCTCTATTTTTATGGTAGCAAGACAAATGCACAAGGGGAAACCACGGAGTGTTTTTATTTAACTCCATGAGTGTATAGGAGCGGCTATGACATGAACTCATAGCCGCTCCTATTCATCTAGCGCATCTGCTAAAAGACATTGAATTCAAGTCCTGTTTCCCGCACCATGATGATCCTCATGCTTCGTAACAGAGCATGAGGATTTTTTTGTGTGTAAAGGTGATTGCAGAAAATCGCCCGCGTGAGCTAAACTTTCACGCATGATAAAACTATGGCGGAAGTGAGGGTGGGCTCAGCCCACCGGATCGTGAAATAGAAAAAACTCCTTTTGCCGGAGCCCCTGAAGCGGTCTGGCAACTGCAACAGGGAACAGCAAAAGGAGGTCATTCGGATGAACGACATCAACAGTTTATCACATATAGGGCAAAAAGGCAAATGCCATAGGGCGCTTGAGATAAGGCGTGGGAACGGCATACCCATGCGGTATGGGGGGAGAGGTGACGGAAGAAAAACAAGTTTTGTCCACCGCCTTGTACGCCTTTTAACTGCTGGTCATTACGATTCAGCTTCAAGGCTCTCATCTGGTTCTTCGGCGATGATGTTGAAGGAAAAAGACAATTTGTCAAATCCAAATTCTGAAATCAAACTATCAATAAATCGAATGCATGACCATGCGGAAAGATTAGCCTCTAAATAAATTCGATCAGATACTTTCCATGGTAAGCGCATATCAGTTCCGTCGTTGTTGAGATGGACGTGCTTTCTTTTAGTTGAATTAAATGAATAGTTGCTGTCTGCGAGTTCCTGCAGTTTTCCGGGGCGTTTTTTATCCAGCAGCTTAATAACACTCAGCAACATTAGAGCATATGTGTTTTGACGATATGTTTCACCAAACAGCTTGAAAGATACTAACTTCTTTCCGGTAACTGTATCATAGTGATTCAGCGTGAGCGTTTCGACATATTCGAATTCAATTGAATCATCTGTGATTCGATCGATGGCATATCTGCTGGTTATTATGTCTGCCAATCGTTTTGAACGCGCTTGTATTTCGGGAATTCCCCATGTATTTGATTCTAAGACGTCTTTATTCAGGATGTTTGCCTTTGAATTATCACGGATGATTTCTTGTTTTTCTTTAAAGCTCTTATTAGAAAGTTCAGAGTTATACCCGGTTACCGTGAGATTTCCCAGCGTGTGCAGGTATATTTCATGATCTTCGGGCTTGATATGATTCCAGTCTGCGCTCAAAGTTTGCGGCATAATGTGTTCGATGGTCAAACTGTCTGCTTGCAATGTTTCTTTTTGATCTCCGTTTTCGATATCAAGCAGCAAAAATCTGCAAAGAGCGTTATTGCCGTAAATGTTGACAGACTGCAGGGACCTTTCAAATTCACTCGTCGGAGGAACAGCGTCTTTTGATGAAACAGTAAATAGAAATTTGTTTAGAGACTCGTAGTATTTTTGCTTATTGGAAGAGACTTTGAAAATACGATTATAAAGATAAATAAACAGTCCGCGCAATGTGTTGGATGGAACACCGCATACCAATCTGCGGAGCAGATAGGCGAGGATGAATTGCAGAATACGTTCCACTGTTTTTTCATCGATTATTTCATGGTGGTAATCATCAAAAACATGGAATAAGAATGGGTAACATGTGGTTTGCTTCAAAATTCTAATCCGTTGCAGCAATTGATTGATTCGTGCTGAATAATCCTTACTGCCGTAAACAAAGGCACCATAAATTTTTGCGTAGTATCTCAGTTCGTCCAGAATGACTTCCTGCGTGTAGCCGCAATTCTTAAACAGTTTTACGAAACTGTGATAGAGCTGTCTCTCGGCTATGGGTTTACTGGTCTTGTAAACGATATACTGCATGAAAAAGTTATCCAAATGGGAATAATCCATTCGGTTTTTGAGCGTTTTTTCGATAACCAACCAATAGTCTTCGTAAAGATGTTCCTGGTTTTCTGCGTTCATTAACAGAAAGTTTCGAATCAGATCCGCGTTGGATAGCTCCAAACCTGTGGAATTGATGCTTTCAAAAATGACCTGCGGATCATCTTCACCTTTTGTTAAAACGATTTCCACAATTTCCAATTTGGTTAGGGCATCCAGTATCCGAGAGGGAAGAATGCCCTGGTTTACCCAGCGTTCAAATCGTTCTTTGCATAACTTGAAGTTCTGAAAAATGTGCGTTTCCTCATCCATTTCCTCAAGCTTGTTCTCTAAAAGTAACGTAAACTGATTGTGATCTGACTTAATGGGCTTTAGTTTCACCTTGTACTCTTCTTCACAGTATTTGTTGTGCAGATACTGCTCATCTATTTCGTGATAGCAAATATCTCCAGCTTCTTCGGCAACAACCGAAAGCGCTTTTAGGATAAGCATCATGGTTGTCAGGCGCTGTTGTCCGTCGATAATCGTATACTCTTGCAGGGTAAAGCCACCGCTTCGAGCCGCCATGAATACGATTGTGCCAAGGAAATGCTTATCGCCGCTGTTGATAATTTCATAGATATCGTCAAGCAGACGATCGCAGTTGGATTCTGACCAATCATAATTCCGCTGATATACCGGAATGCGAAACAGAACCTTATTTGTTCCGATAAAGTCTCTCAGCATCCAAAGTTTATGGGCGTCCATGTTGTTCCTCCTCATTTGTGATATGTACGGCTGATTTGTCACCGCCGGCTTTTCAATACGAAAATGCTTTTCCGCAATACACTTCGGATTCGATGTTGATAATCATCAGGTTTGTCTAATGACAGTATATAGGCAAATTGTGTTGAATTCAAGCTGAACGCTAACGATTCTGCCGAAATAGATAAACGAAGAAGTGTGATGATTTCGCAGATTGTTTTACCGTGTGCTTTTTCGCGTTCGCTACGAGCGGAGAAATTGCACATGGCTGCTAAGCGCATAGCTTTGCGATAGATTCTCGAACAGGAAATACGAACAGATTGAAGCGTTGCTTACCGAGAGAATACCGTGTAAGGATGAAGGATTTTTCAGATTTCATTAGGGAAGAACTAAAGAATCGAAAATGTTGCCAAATGACGAAGAATAAATAATAGAAAAGATGCTTCCCGTTTGATTCGGGGAAGCATCCACTTGACGAGCCTATGATTCGTTTTTAACCCGTATTTAGGAAAGAGGCGCGGATCAGGTTTGAATAATCAAGTGTGGTTTAAAGGAATGATAGATAATATGCTGCACAGAATTTTCGTTCCCATCCCTCACTCCCCATCCAGCGTATAATAGGCGCAGAACTTGATCTCTTCGACCTTCAGGATCTCTTTTTCGCCGTTGACGCCGTCGTAGAAATAAACCAGCGCATAGCCCGACTGAGCATCCGGAACGGCGAGCGTCGTTTCGCAGAGCAGGCAGTAATTCGTGCCCGCGACGACCTGACTGCCAAGCAGCGCAATCGGCTTATAGACACACCCGGTCAGGCCTTCTGTCGCGGCATCGAACGCGTCGAGTACATCCTGCGGAATCTCGGTCGGATGCTCCACATTGGCGTACCAGACGCCGAGCAAAGGCTCTTCGGCGAAAGAGGGGGCAATCAGGCAGGAAAGCAGCAGCGCGACAAGCGCAAGAAGGGAAACAAACTTTTTCATCCGAATCATCCTTTCGATTGTTTTCAATGGGTTACACCATTCAGACGAATCGGAAGTCGGTTTGGTTCCCGAAAAATGGAAAGAATGGATTTCTTTTTCGGCTCGGACGAGGCTGTTCCTGCCGCAGTTTTCCATACATGAAAAGGGGCTGTCAAGCTTAAACCGAACATTCCGAAAACAAATATCTAAGCAATTGTGGATATGGGGCTTTGCCCCATCGCCCCACCAAAGGGCTTTCCGGTCGCCCTTTGGAAACCTTCGGGCGCAAGTACTTAGTTTTATTTTTGAAATGTCGGTGTTGTCAGCTTGACAGCCCCTTGCTTTGAAATTACATGTCGAATACGCCCATGATGACGATGCCGATAAAGACCATCAGGATGGCGACGTAGTGCTTGGCGCTCAGCTTTTCCTTCAGGAAGATGCGGCTCCAAAGCACGGACGCGGCGCAGTAAGAGGAAATGATCGGGGCGCTCATGGCGACGTGGGCGTTGTCCGCCAGCGCGTAGATGTAGAAGAACTGACCGATCGTTTCACAGACGGCGCCGATGTACTTCGGCGCTTCGGAGCGCGGGGTCAGCTTTTCGTGCTTGACGAAAATGACGTATGCGCCCGCAATCAGACCGGCGACGAGGAAGGTCAGCTCGTAGGCGACGTTCGCGGAATCCTCATTCAGCGTTTCCAGAACGAGGCTGTCGGCGAATGTTCCCGCCGCATCGAGAATACAATAAGCAATCGGCAGGAGCAGCGCAAGCAGGGACTTGGCATACTTGTGATTGCTCGCCTGCTGACGGGCGGCGCGAAGCTCGTCGTCCTCGGTCGCTTCCGTGATGCCCAGCGCGATGACGCCGATGGCAACCAGCGCGATGGCGGCAAGCTGCCAGGCGTTCATATCGCCGATGCCCGCGGTCGCAATGGTCAGAATCGCGACCAGCGCACCGGAGGAATTGCAGATCGGGGAGGAGATGGACAGCTCGATGTAGCGCAGACCGATGTAGCCCATCGCCATGGAGACGATGTACAGCAGGGAAACCGGCAGGTAGGTCAGGATGATCTGCATGTTGATCTCAACGCCGCCGACGAAGACCTCGTAGCAGGCGTGCAGACCCATGACGATACCAACCGCCATGACCATCTTCAGGTGCGCGGTCTTGTCGTCGGCTTCGCGGCAGCCGATCTTGGAGAAAAGGTCAGAACCGCTCCAGCAGAGCAGCGCGATGATAGAAAACCAAAACCACATAAATACCTCTCAAAAATATGAAATTCTATTAAAAAGGAACGATTGTTGATCTGCACCGAACCCTGCTGAGAGATTTTGATCATGCAGAACCACACCGCGCAGAGCATAGTTCTGATTCCCTCGGGCTTCCTTTCCCTTGCAACAGTTTGAATCTGTCGAACATCCATTTACCGCGCAGCGGTAAATGAAGGAAAGGGTGCAGGGAACCATGTTCCCTGCCGGGGCTTGGGGCAGAGCCCCAACCGTCACCCTTTTTACAGCGTGACCAGCCCGGCTTCAACCAGCTTCTGCAAGCTCATCAGAATGCCCAGCTTCGCGTGTACCCACGTCAGACCACCCTGGAAATAGACGGCATACGGCGGGCGGATCGGACCGTCGGCGGAAAGCTCGATGGAAGAACCCTGAACGAACGCGCCGGCAGCCATGATGACCTTGCTGTCGTAGCCCGGCATGTCCCACGGGAGCGGCGTCACATAGCTGTCCACCGGGGCGGCAGCCTGAATGCCGCGGCAGAAGGCGACCATCGCCTCTTCGCTGCCCAGCTCAACCGCCTGAATGATGTCGTGGCGGGATTCCGTGGAATTCGGCACAACGCGGTAGCCGAGCTTCTCGTAGACGTTGGCGGCAAAAATCGCACCCTTGAGCGCACTGGAAACGACCGTCGGCGCAAGGAAGAAGCCCTGATACAGCGCGGTCATCAGACCCAGATTCGCGCCGACTTCCTGTCCCAGACCCGGGGCGGAAAGGCGATAGGCGCAGCGCTCAACGCAGGCCTTCGTGCCGCAGATGTAGCCGCCGATCGGCGCGAGTCCGCCGCCCGGATTCTTGATGAGCGAACCGACAATCATGTCCGCGCCGACATCGCTGGGCTCAATCGGCTCGACAAATTCGCCGTAGCAGTTGTCCACCATGCAGATGATGTTGGAACGGATGCCCTTCACAAAGGCAATCAGCTCGCCAATCTGCTTGACCGAGAGTGTCGGGCGGGTCGCGTAACCCTTGCTGCGCTGAATGGTGACGAGCTTGGTGCGCTCGTTGATGGCGTTTTTGATGCCCTCGTAATCGATGGAGCCGTCCTCAAGCAGCGGAACTTCCGCATAGCTGACGCCGTATTCCTTTAGCGAGCAGGCGCTTTCGCGGATGCCGATGACCTCTTCCAGCGTGTCATACGGACGACCGACGGGGGAGAGCAGCTCGTCGCCCGGCAGCAGGTTCGCACTCAGGGCAACGGTCAGCGCGTGCGTGCCGCAGGTGATCTGCGGACGGACAAGCGCGGCTTCCGTGTGGAAGCAGTCGGCGTAGACGCGCTCGAGCGTGTCGCGTCCGACGTCGTTGTAGCCATATCCCGTCGTGCCGGCAAAGCAGCCGACGTTGACGTGGTTTTTCTGCATGGCGGCGAGCACCTTCGCCTGATTGTATTCGGCGATGCGGTCGATCTCGTCAAAGCGCGGGCGCAGGGGAGCCAGAATATCCTCGCCAAAGCGATATACGGCTTCCGAAACGCCGAGCTGTTCAAATACGTTATCCTTGTTCATTGCCTTCTCCTTCATTTCTCGTTCCCGATCTGGTTAAGGATCTTTGCGGCGAGGTCGCTCAACACGTCCGGCTTGGTGACGATCATGCCGTTTTCCTCATCGCCGAGGATGAGCAGCGTGTCGCCGGGACGGATGCCGTACAGCTCGCGTGCATCCTTGGGAATTACAATCTGACCGCGGTCGCCGACCTTGGCTGTGCCAAAGATATGACGGGTTTTGTTCATGCCCAATACATGCTTGCCGGATGCCAGACGAATCCCTCCAATCATCATACTTTTCATACTTTTCACACAATGTGACAGGATAGCAGATTATGGAACGCCTGTCAAGAGAAAACGAGCAAAAAAAGCGCGAAGGACGTCGCCGGGGCGCAGGACAGACGCGATGCGCCGTAAATTGACAAAGCATTGTTGCCGTGATACAATGAGAAATGTTATTTTATGCGGCACAACGCTTTGTGTGGATCGGTCGTGGTGACCGGGAAAGGCATTGAATATGGGTAAATATTTCGGTACGGATGGTTTCCGCGGCGAAGCCAATGTGGATCTTACAAGCGAACACGCTTATCAAATCGGTAAATTCATCGGCTGGTATTACGGCGCCCGCACGGGCAGAAAGGCACGAATTGTCATCGGCAAGGATACCCGCCGTTCCAGCTATATGTTCGAATACGCGTTGGTTGCAGGTCTGACCTCGACCGGTGCGGATGCGTATATGCTCCATGTGACGACCACGCCGAGCGTCGCCTATGTGACGCGTGTGGACAGCTTTGACTGCGGCGTCATGATCTCCGCGTCGCATAATCCGTTCTACGACAACGGCATTAAGCTCATCAACGGGCGCGGCGAAAAGATGGATGATGAAACGATTGCCGCGATTGAGGCGTATCTGGACGGCGATTATGCGCAGCTGGGGCTGGAAGGCGATGTGCCTGCGGCGCATCGGGAAGAGCTGGGCGAGATCGTCGATTACGTTTCCGGACGCAACCGCTATGTCGGCTATCTGATTTCGCTGGCTTGCCATTCCTATAAGAATATGCGCGTCGGTCTGGACTGCGCGAACGGCAGCTCGTGGAACATTGCCCGCACGGTGTTCGAGGCGCTCGGCGCGAAGACGTTTGTCATCAACGCGGAGCCGGACGGCGTGAACATCAACCGCGGCGCCGGTTCGACCCATATCGACGGTCTGCGCCGCTTCGTTGTGGAAAATCATCTGGATGTCGGCTTTGCCTACGACGGCGACGCGGATCGCTGTCTGGCGGTCGATGAAAACGGCGAGGTTGTAGATGGCGACAAGATCATCTACATCTTCGGGCGTCAGCTCAAGAAAGAGGGCAGGCTCTCCGGCAACAAGGTCGTGACGACCATCATGAGCAACTTTGGTCTGTACAAGGCGCTTGACGAGGCGGAGATCGGCTACGAGAAGACGGCAGTCGGCGACCGCTTTGTCTATGAAAACATGGCGCAGAACGGCTATTGTGTCGGCGGTGAGCAGTCCGGTCACATCATTCTGAGCAAGTATGCGACGACGGGCGACGGCATTCTGACCTCCATCGAGCTGATGGAAGCGATGCTGGACAACAAGCAGACGCTCTCCCGCCTTGCCGCGCCGGTTACGGTCTATCCGCAGGTGCTCAAGAATATCCGCGTCAGCGACAAAGCGGCGGTTCGCGAGAACGCGCATGTGCAGGAAGTCGTGAAGCGGGTTGGCGAAAAGCTGGGCGACACGGGACGCGTTCTCCTGCGAGAGAGCGGCACCGAGCCGGTGATCCGCGTGATGGCGGAAGCGCAGGAGCTTCGCGACGCGGAAGCCTGTGTCAACGAGATGATCGACGCCATTCGCGCCGAGGGACTTGCGTAAGGAGGAAGCGCAATGGATGCGATCAAGGTAAAGGATCTCTACGACCTGACCCATACGCGTGCGGCGCAGATGCTGGAAACCTGCGAATATCCGTGGGAAGCGCTTGACAAGATCGGCGCGGCGGTGCTTGCCATCGGCGAAACGCTGGATGCGGCGGCATATGACCATCCGGCGGAGAATATCTGGATTGCGAAATCGGCGTCCGTCGCGGCGACGGCAAGCATCACAGGTCCATGCGTCATCGGCGAAGGGACGGAAGTCCGCCCCGGCGCGTTCATCCGCGGCAATGTGCTGGTGGGTGACGGTGCGGTGGTCGGCAACTCCTGCGAGCTGAAGAACTGCATTCTGTTTGACGGCGTACAGACGCCGCATTACAACTATGTAGGCGACTCGATTCTGGGGTACAAGGCGCACATGGGTGCGGGCGCTGTGACGAGCAACGTCAAGGGCGACAAGCGGAACGTTATCGTGCATGGCGAGCAGAATTATGAAACCGGGCGCAAGAAGTTCGGCGCGATGCTCGGCGATTTTGCGGAAATCGGCTGCAACAGTGTATTGAATCCCGGCACGGTGATCGGCAGGGATTCGCAGGTTTACCCGCTGTCCAGCGTACGCGGCGTGATTCCGGCGCGGCAGATTGTCAAAGGCGATCGCGGCGTATTTGCGAAGGAGTAAGGGGGAGAGGACGTTGGGGCTTTGCTCCGGGAAACTCGTATAGAAACGCTTTGCGTTTCTTACGATTTCCGATTTCCGTTACGCTGAATCCCGCACAGCGGGCGCGTAACTCCAATCCCAAGCCCGACAAGGGAACTGAGTTCCCTTGACCCTCACTACGCTATCGCTTTGCGATAGCTGGGGGAATGACATTGTATAGATGCGTTTGCAAGTGGGGCGTTGCTCGAAGTCCGACAAGGAACTGAGTTCCCTTGACCCTCACTATGCTATCGCTTCGCGACAGCTGTGGGGAATAATAAGAAAAATAACGGGGCAGTCAAGCTGACAACACCGATATTTCAAGAAAAAACGAAGTATTTGTGCCCGAAGGTTTCCAAAGGGCGATGCGCCAAACGGGCGCCGTAAACGCTCGGAAAGCCCTTTGGTGGGGCGATGGGGCAAAGCCCCATATCCACAAATGCTTAGATATTTGATTCTTGAATGTTCGGTTTAAGCTTGACAGCCCCGTTACTTTCATATATAAAGAAACGAACCCCCGACACTTCTTCGTGAAATGCCGGGGGTTTTGCTATACGTTTAAACCAAAGCGAGGGCAAAGCCGGAATTAGTAGGTATAATTCTCGACGTCAACCTTATCCGGGTTGGTATACGGCGCGAGGGTGGAGATCATCTTCATCGGTGCGCCGGAATTATTGATGACATAGTGGATTTCGCCCGGCTCGATATGGATCATCTGACCCGGACGCAGGTGGTTGACCACGCCATCCACGACGATATCCACTTCGCCTTCGAGGATGTAGAAGTTCTCTTCCATCACGTTGTGATAGTGCGCCTTAAAATCCTGACCCGCCTGGAACTGCACCAGCGCAAAGTTCATGCGCGGACCCTTCATCAGGTACTTGGGGCCGCTGTCGCCAAAGCGATACTCTTTATCTTCTTCGTTCACGATATACATAGGTTCATTCTCCTTTCGATCTTAAACGCCCGGTGCCGCCCACATATGGCGGGCGATACGGTCGTCTGCAATTTGAAGCTGACGGGCATAGAGCTTGCGCCAATCTTCATACAGTTTCATATACGTTGCGTGGTTCTCCATATTCGGCTCGAAACGGCGCTCGATGTGGACGAGCTTCTTCGCGGTTTCAGAAATATTGGGGAACAGTCCGACGCCATGACCCGCCATGATCGCCGCGCCGAGTGCCGTCGCTTCCTTGACGCTGGGAACGTTGACCGGAATGCCCAGCACGTCGCAGAGAATCTGGCACCAAAGCTCGCTCTTGGATGCGCCGCTGGCGAACACGACTTCCTTCGGAATGTTGCCGGTGGATTCGCGGACGAGCTGCATATGACCATACGTCACCATTGCGGTGTTTTCCATGATGGCGCGATAGAAGGTATAGCGGTTGAACTTCTCGGGATCAAAGTCGAAGTTGGTGAACGTCGGGCTGGCATGACGCCAGGAGATGTAGTTCATCACGTCGGAGAAGGCGCACATCATGCCGTAGCAGCCGGCGGGAATATCCTTCGCCTTTTCGTTCATCAGGTCGTACGGGTCGCGTCCGGTCGTCTTGGAAAGTTCCTTTTCATACTGACAGAACGCATCGCGATACCAGCGCATGACCATGCCCGGCTTAAACGCCAGCGCCTCATACTGCCAGATGCCCGGCACGCTGTGGCAGTTCACGCGGACACGGCAATGCTCGTCGGTTTTCGCTTCATCGGTGTTATATTCATACTGCCAGAAGCTGCCGCCGAAGATAGCCGCCTGATTGGCATCGACCACGCCTACGCCGACGCAGCCCAGCTGCGCATCGCCGCCGCCCGCGACAACCGGCGTGCCCTCGGCAAGCCCGGTCTGCTCGGCGCCCTGTGCGCTGACCTGAGCGACAACCGTGCCGCACTCGTACATCTTCGGGAAGATGCCGGTCTTCAGACCGATCGACGCGGCGATCTTGTCGTCCCAATCGCGAGCCTTGAGGTCGAAAATGCCGGTGGTGCAGGCATTGGAAGGTTCGGAGGAGAACACGCCCGTCATCTTGTAGATGAGCCAGTCGTTGAACATCGTGCAGAGCGCGGTCTTCTCATAGACCTCGGGCATCTTGTTCTTGACCCAGAACAGGCGGGGCAGAGCACCCAGCGCATAGGTCTGACCGGATTCGCGGTAGATCTGCTTCTCCAGCTCGGGGTTCATATGAACGAGCTGGGCGACTTCGTCATCGCTGCGGGCATCGACATTGGCGCAAGCCCAGATTTCCTTGCCGTCCTTGTCATAGAGGACGATGCCCTCGCGCATGCAGGTCGTGGAAACCGCGGCGATATCATGGGGATCGACGCCCGTCTGCTCGATGACGCCGCGGATACAGCCGCGGGCAAACTCCCAGTTATGCACCCAGTCAAAATCCATGCTGCCGGGGTAGCGGGGGTCTTCCTTATGCGTCCATTCCTGCTGGACGCAGCCGAGCTGCTCTCCGTCCAGGCTGAAGAGTACGGCGCGGACGCTGCCTGTTCCGGCATCCACAGCCATGAGGGTTTTTGCCATAGAAAACCATCCTTTCACAGACCGGCAACCGCCGGTTTCAGATATATGTCAGGGGCGTTCACTCGCCCTTGAGTAGCAAAGATGCCGTGGGTTCATCCGTAATCAGCACATCGAGATAGCCGCCGCGCAGGACGGCGCGAATCGCCTCTGCCTTCTGCGTGCCCGCGGCAAGCCCGATGACGTTATCCATCGAACGCAGCTGCTCAAGCGGGGTGGAGATCAGCCTGTCCTCGATATCGCTGGGGATAAGCGCACCGTATTCATCCACAAAATGACACAGCACGTCGCCGACACTGCCCGACATCTTCAGGCGGAGCATCTCGTTTTGAGAAATCACGCCCGAGCGGACGATGGTTGCGCTTTCGTGCATCGCGCCGATGCCGACCAGCGTGAAGGAGGAAAGCTCCGCCATGCGGATGATATCGCTGACCGAGGTTTCCGCACGCATTGCCGCCGCCATCTCATGCGAGGAAGCGATCAGCGGCGCGGGCATCAGGTAGAGCCGCGCATTGAAGATGTTGCTGCGTGCGTTGGGCAGATAATAGGAAACGCCGCCCGTCAGGGAAACGCAGGTGACAGGGGTCTGCACCATGGTTGCCAGATGGTTGAGCGTGCGGCTGAGCGTATCGCCGTAGCCGACATTGATGCAGGCGTTGTCGCCCAGCCTGTCGGCGATATACATCGCGCCTGCGCGGGCGACGGACTCGTTGAGCTGGCTTTCCTGCTCGGCTTCGGGGATGATGAAGACATCCTTTAAATGATACTTCTGCATCAGCTCACGGCTCTGCTGCATCATGCCGACGCTGTCCGAACGCAGGCGAAACTGGATCACGCCGCTTTGTCTGGCGGCGTCGAGCAGCTTGATCACGCGCATGCGGCTGATGGAAAGACGGTCGGCAATCGCCTGCTGGGTCATATTTTCGAAATAATAATACCAGGCTGCCTTGACCATCAGGGCGTCTTCGTAATGAACAGTGTTGTTATTCATAAACGGCTCCGTCTGCATGTTCCAAAGAGAACAATAATCAAACATCGAAACAAATGTTTGCACAAATCAGTATAGCACCGGATACGCGCAATGTCAATTCTTTTAAGAAATTACAACATAAATTCTTGACTTAACCCAAATGAATCAAAATCTGAGAAAAATATCTTGACAAAATGCACAGGCGAGCTTACAATGGGGACAACAAAAGATTGTGTGATGAGCAAACCTTTGTAAACGCATAACGCAGGAGTATTGAAATATGACCACGAAACAGAGTGCGCCGCGCCTTCAGGTGAAGGGGATTCGCAAGGCGTTCGGACAAAACGTCGTGCTCAAGGGGATTGACTTGAGTGTGGACGCGGGCGAGGTCGTTGCGCTGATCGGCGGCAACGGTGCCGGCAAATCCACGCTGATGAAGATCATCATGGGCATTTACAGCTGTGATGAGGGCGAGATTCTCATCGACGGAAAAGCGGTTAAGCTCGGAAAGCCTGCCGCATCGCTGGCGCAGGGCATTTACCTCGTGCCGCAGGAGCCGATGCTCTTCCCGAACATGACCGTTCTGGAAAACATCCTGATGGGCTTCAACGAGAACGAGAGCGAGCTGAAAAAGCGCCTGAATGTCTGCATGCAGGAGCTGGGCTTTGACCTCAACCTTCAGCGCAAGGCAAGCACGCTGTCCATCGCGGAGCAGCAGCTCGTTGAGCTTCTGCGCGGTCTGATGCGCAATGCGCAGATTCTGATTCTGGATGAACCGACCAGCTCCCTGACCTTCAACGAAGTGCAGGCACTGTTCAAGACGGTTGAAGATTTGAAGAAGAAGGGCATTGCCCTCATCTATATCACGCACCGCCTGACCGAGGTCTTCGAGATTGCGACGCATGTGGCGATTATGCGCGACGGCGTCATCACGCTGGAGGGACCGGTCAAGAATTTCACCAAGGAAATGCTGATTCAGGGTCTTCTGCCGAACGATTCTCAGGCGAACGGGCAGGAGACGCAGACCTACGTGCCGGTTCAGTATGACAAGCTGAAGCCCGTGCTGGAGGTTCGTGATTTCAGCGGCTATGGCTTCAGCAACATCAACTTCGATTTGTATCCGGGCGAGATCCTCGGTATTGCGGGCGTTGTCGGCGCGGGTCGTACCGAGCTGATCAGCACGATTTTCGGACGCGACAAGACGCTTGGCGGCAAGGTCATCCTCGATGGCAAGGACATCACGGGGCTTTCGACCAAGAAGATTCTGGAGGCGGGCATCAACTTCGTTCCGGAAGACCGCCACAACCATGGTCTGTTTAAGATTCGCTCCATCTCTTCGAACACGACCTCCGCGCTGCTTGGCAGCGAAGAGATCGGCAAGGTGAACATGAACCGCCGCCATCAGAAAGAGATTTCTCAGAAGTATGTCGATGATTTCCGCACCAAGATCGTTTCTCTGGATGATTTGATCGGCAGCCTCTCCGGCGGCAACCAGCAGAAGGTTGTCATCGCCCGTTCGCTCTCCACGGCGCCGAAGGTCGTCATCCTCGATGAGCCGACCCGCGGTATCGACGCGGCTGCGCGTAGCGACGTATACAACATCATCCGTAAGCTCAAGGATGCGGGCGTTGCAGTCATCATGGTTTCTTCCGATATGGAAGAAGTCGTCGAGCTTGCCGACCGCGCCATTACGGTTTTCCAGGGACGCATCAATGGCGAATTCAGCCGGGATGAGATTACGCAGGATGCTCTGACCAGCGCCTCCTTCGGCATCGCGCATGAGAGGAAGGTGTGAGGAAAATGAAGAACCTGTTTAAAGCCCGGTGGATGACCAGCCTGATCTTTCTGATTATGCTGTTCGCGATCACCGGTATCGCAGCCCCCGGATTCCTGACGTATGACAACATCATCACCTGTTTTAACACGGCGACGATGTACACGCTGCTGGCAGTCGGCATCGCGTTCGTCATCATGACGGGCGAGATCGACGTTTCCATCGGCGCAACCCTCGGCTTGACCGCCGGTATGACGGGTCTGATCGCCCAGCAGGGCGGAAGCATCCCCAAGATGCTGCTGCTGTGTCTGGTGACGGGCGCGGTCATCGGTCTGGTCAACGGCGTCGGCGTTTCGTATTTCGGCGTGCCGTCGCTGATTTTCACCCTCGGTACGAACAGCGTGGTTCGCGGCTTGATCTACATCATGTCCGGCGGACGCACGATTGAAAACTTCGGCGGCGCGATTTCCAGCTATGGCAACAAGACCGTGTTCGCGGGCATCACGCTCTACTACGCGATTGCCATCGTGCTGGTTGCGATTTCGCATCTGGCTCTGACAAAGACCCGAAAGGGCAAGTACTTCATCGCGGTCGGCGATAACGCGGGCGGCGCAAATCTGGTCGGTATTTCCGTGCTGGGCACGAAGATTCTGGCGTATGTGCTTTGCGGTCTGTTCGCGGGTCTGGGCGGCTTCGTTTTCGCTTCCAAGTATGGTCAGGTCATGACGGTTGCCGGCAACGGCTACGAAATGACGGCGATTGCGGCGTGCGTTCTGGGCGGCATTTCGCTCTCCGGCGGCTTGGGCAACGTGGTCGGCGCTGCCATCGGCGCGGTCATCATGTCCTCGATCGGCCGTCTGCTGGTCTTCATCGGTCTTCCGTCCACCTACAACAACACCATCACCGGCACGATGCTGATCGTGATTGTCGTCATCGACGCGCTGGCGCAGCGCCGTTCCATTGAGATGACTCGCAGAAAGCGCCTTCTGTCCAGAACGGCGGAGCATACGCCGGAAGGAGGCGCTAAGGCATGAAAGAGCAGCTGAAAAAGGTTTTTAAACACTGGGAATTGTTCCTGGTTGTCTTCCTGATTCTTGAATTCGTGGTCTTCGGCGCGGCGAATCCCAAGTTCCTGCGTCCGCAGTCCATCATGAACAGTATTGTCAACTACATCAGCGTCTGCATCATTTCGCTGTTCGTGACGATGGTCATGATTACCGGCGGCATCGATATTCAGGCGCCTGCCATCATCGGCTTGAGCAGCATCATCATCGGCGTGCTTTGGAGCGACGCCGGCATGAACGTCTGGGCAGCCGTGGCGATTGCCGTGGTGGTTGCCGCGCTGTGCGGCGCCCTCTCCGGATTCTTCATTGCCTACTGCGGCGTTCAGCCGATGGTCGTTACCCTCGGCGGCAGCTTCCTGTACTCCGGCATTGCGCTGATGGTTTCCGGCATGTCCGCGACCCCGGCGTATAAGGGCATCGGCGGCTTCCCGGCGAAGAACGAAGCGGGCGAGTTTGTGGACTTCCGCTTCCTCGGTAAGGGCAATATTTGCGGCATCCCGACGCAGATCGTCATCTATATCGTGCTGATTCTGCTGTGCATGTGGATTCTTCACCGCACCAAGTACGGCGAGCGCCTGTTCCTGATCGGCGTAAACCCGCAGGCGGCGGAGTATTCCGGCATCAACACCCGTGCGACCATCATGAGCACATACATTCTCTCGGCTGTGAGCGCCGCGATTGCGGGCACGCTGCTGACGGCGAATGTCAACTCTGCCAAATATGACCTCGGCTCCGGCTATACGCTTGCCATCATCACCGCTGTCGTGCTCGGCGGCACGCTGAACACGGGCGGCAAGGGCAGCATCATCGGCACGGTGCTGGCGTCGCTGATCATCTGCATTCTGCGCTACGGTCTGCCGCTCTGCTTCGACGTGAGCACGCAGAACCTCGACCTGCCGATCGGTCTGATTCTGGTTGTGGTCGTTCTCGGCCGCGAAATCGCCGGTCAACACATGCTCGCTCACCTGTTTAAAGGCAGGAAGAAGAGCTAAAATGATCGAATTTCAGGGGGCGCCGTCGAGCACCTCTTGAGATAAATAAAAAAACGTAGGAGGAACCCAATCATGAAAAAGATCCTGTCTATGATCCTTGTGCTGTGCATGGCTCTGACGCTGTGCTCCGCGGCTTTTGCTGAGGGCAAGAGCCCGGTTGACGGCATGACCGTTGCCTTCATCCCGAAGGTATCCGGCAACTCGTTCTTCGAGGCTGCGAACGACGGCGCCCAGAAGTACGCTGAAAAGTGGGGTCTGACTGTTGACTACATCGGTGCACCGACCGCTGACGTGACCACCCAGCTGGAGCTGATCCAGCAGGCGATCGATAAGGGTGTGGACGCGATCTGCATCTCTTCTGTTGACGCGACCGGTCTGGACGAGAAGCTCCAGGAAGCTCAGGACGCTGGCATCTACGTCAGCACCTGGGACTCTGACGTCTCCCCGAACGCCCGTGCGCTGATGGTTTCTCAGGGCACCGCGAGCGTCCTTGGACCGATGCTGGTTGAAATGGCTGTTGACTCCCTGAAGGAGCGCGGCGTGGACGTGAACGGCGAAGTCAAGTACGTTTGGCACTTCTCCAACCCGTCCGTTTCCGACCAGAACTCCTGGTACGTTGCCGGCGACGAGTACATCAAGGAAAAGTATCCGTCTTGGGTTGCGGTCAATGAGCCGTACTACTCCAACCAGGATCCGGCTCAGTCCGTCAGCGTTGGCGAGTCCATCCTCGACGCGTATGCTGATGTTGACGTCATCATCTGCAACGACTCCACCGCTCTGCCGGGACAGTGCAAGGCTGCTGAGAACAAGGGTCTGACCGCGAAGGATATCACCATCACCGGTTTCTGCACCCCGTCCGGCATGACCTCTTACCTCGAGAACGGCATCTGCACCCGTTGGGGTCTGTGGGATTGCGGCATCCAGGGCGCCATGGGCTGCTATCTGGCTGCTTACATCTCCGCTGGCAACACCGTGAAGGTCGGCGACAAGATCGACATTCCGGAAATCGGCACGGTTGAAGTTCTCGCTAACGATGCGCTGGTCGCCGGTCAGGAGACCGCGGCTGAGAACAACGGCGTCGTGCTTCTGCCGGAGCGCGTTGTGTTCACCGCTGAGAACGTTGCGGACTACAACTTCTAATCTCCCAAGGTATTTCAAGGAGGAACCCTTCGGGGCTCCTCCCTTTGTGGTGAAAGCTGCGGCATGACGCGGCATTTGCCTCTGTAAGAAGCATACAAATGGACCGTTTTCAGAAAGGAAGATTGATTCCAATGGCAGATAAGGACGGACTGAAGGTCGCAAAGGATTATCATACGGATGTTCCGTTTGGCAATCAGGGCAGCTTCCATGTGAAGGGCGCGAATAACACGGATTGGGGCATGAAGCGCCACCTTTCCAATATCTTTGACCCGGTCAGCGGCAATACGGTGATGTTTGCGTTTGACCATGGCTATTTCATGGGCTCCACGGCGGGTCTTGAGCGTCTGGATCTGGTGATCCCGAAGCTTCAGGAGCAGGTGGATGTGTTCATGGGTACGCGTGGCGCGATTCGCACCTGCGTTTCCCCGACCTTTAAGAAGGGCATCGCTCTGCGCGTGACCAGCGGTTCTTCGATGATCAACGACGACCTGAGCCATGAGTGCCTGGCGGTTGACGTGGAAGACGCGATCCGCATGAACGCGGACTGCATGGCTGTTCAGACCTTCATCGGTGCGGACGGTCAGCTCTCCTCGATCGAGAACCTGAGCCGCTGCATCAATGCGGGCATGCGTTACAGCATCCCGACGCTGGGCGTTGTGGCTGTCGGCAAGGACATGGAGCGCACGGATCGCTTCTTCAAGCTGGCGACCCGTATCGTAGCGGAGATGGGCGTGCAGCTCGTCAAGACCTACTACTGCGATAACTTCGAAGAAGTCGTCGCGGCGTGCCCGGTTCCGATCGTTGTCGCGGGCGGCAAGAAGCTGCCGGAGGACGAGGCGCTGACGCTGGCGTATCGCTCCATTCAGGGCGGCGCACGCGGTCTGGATATGGGACGCAACATCTTCCAGAGCAACCATCCGGTCGAGATGGCGAAGGCTATTCGCATGATCGTACACCAGAAGGCGACCGACAGGGAAGCATTCGAGTTCTATACCGACGCGATTCACACCAAGTAATTGCGGAAAAGGAGGCTGCAAAGCATGCTGCGCTTTGCAGCCTTTTTGTATAAACGGATTGTATTTTCACAAGATGCAAGGAGCTTCACATGATTACCGAAATTCTCTCGAAGGTTCTGCCTGTGCTGGTCATGATTGCGCTCGGACGGCTCTGCGAAACCAAGCAGATCATCAACGACGAGCAGCACGCGGGTTTAAAGGCGATTGTAGGCGATATCCTGCTTCCGGTTGTGCTGTTTCAGGCGTTTTTCACGGCGGATTACGGCAAGCGGATGCTGCTGGTGTTCGTGCTGGTGTTCGTCGGCTATGGCGCGGCGCTGGCGGCGGGTTATGTGCTGCGCCGGTTCGTCAAGCCATATGGTCGTTTCATGCCGCTGCTGATGACCGGTGCGGAGGGCGGTATGCTGGGTTACGCGCTCTATGCGCTGCTCTGCGGCGCGGATCAGACCAAGACTTACGCCATGGTCGATATCGGTCAGACGGTATTCGCCTACACCGTGTTCCTGACGGCACTCAAGGCGGCGGGCGGCGAAAAGATGACGCCCAACTTCATCGTGAAGAACATCGTGACCAATAAAGCCTGCATCGGCATGCTTTCCGGCATTGTGCTGGGTGTGCTGGGCGTATATCGGGCAATCGACGGCACGGCGGCGGGGGAGATTGTTTCCTCTCTGTTGAGCTTCATCACCGCGCCGACCTCCGCGCTGATCCTGATCATCATGGGCTATCAGCTGCATGTCAGCAGGCAGCTCCTGCGCCCTGTGCTGACGACGATGGGGCTGCGCTTGGGCGTGCTGGCGGTGGTCTGCGCGGCGGTTTCCGGCATTCTGTTTGCCGTGATTCCGTTTGACAAGGGGCTGCTGCTGGCGCTGATGCTGCAATATTCTCTGCCCGCGCCTTTCATCATCCCGCTGTTTGCCGACATGGGCGACGACGCGGAGTATGTTTCCACCACGCTGTCGCTGGGCACGGTGCTTGCCGTTTTGCTGTTCTTCCTCCTTACGGCATTCAGTCTGGCGTAAGCTTTGACAAGGACTCGCAAATCAATTTGAAATAAAAAAGCCCGGGCGGAAAATGGCTCGGGCTTTTCGCGTTTCCTGCTTTATGGTATAATTTGAATGTACAGATGAACAATCAATCGGAATTGTGAAGGTGTTTATTGAATTTGTGGGGGATATGTGATGAGTAGCTGTGAATGGTGTGATTATAAAGAAAATGAGTGGCTGCTATATAAATCATCATATTGGTCTGTCTATCTGGCAGATATTCAGGATTATGTCGGCAGATGTATTGTGGTGTTGAATAGACATTGCGGCAGTCTTTCTGGATTAGATATTTCTGAGTGGATTGAATTAAAAACAATTATTGATAGATTGGAATGGATCTATAAAGAGGTATTGGGAGCCGAATTAAGCAATTGGAGTTGTTTATTAAATCACTTTTACAAAGAATCTATGCCAAATCCACATTTACATATTCATGTGAGACCACGATATAAAAATGCAGTTGTCGTGAACAATCACTCCTACATAGATACAGAATTTGCGCATCACTATGCTTTAAAAAAAGAGAGCGTATTACCGGATGAGGATAGGAAGATATTGTATACACGAATGAAGAAGGACTTTGTTTTATAAATTCCAGTTTGCCGAACGAGTCAATTCCTTTTGTCATAAAAAGGCGCGGTATTCTCCACACGGGGAGCATCATTCTCAATCATCAGAAACGTCTGCCCAAACACTTGCGCATAGCTATGAAAAAACCGACCGATGTGACAACCGGTCGGTTTTTGCCTTATGCATTTGATGAAGCTTTTGCAGACATCAGCGTGCCGCCAATTCTTCCGGCGTATAACGCTTTTGTACCTTTTTCCAAAGTACGATGAAAATGGTGACCAGAACCGCGAACGTCAGCGCCCACGAAACCGGATAGGAGAGCATCAGGCAATCCATCGTCCGGTTCGCCGCAAACACCGTCATGACCCAGAAAATGCGGAACACGCATGCGCCCATCAGCGAGACGATCATCGGCAGCAGGGAATAGCCAATGCCGCGCAGAACGCCCGTCATGACGTCCATGATGCCGCAGAGGAAGTACGGGCCGCAGACGAAATACATGCGGTTCAAGCCAACCTGAATGACGTCCGCATCGGTGGAATACAGGCTGAGCAGCTGTGCGCCGAATGCGCAGGAAAGCAGACCCAGCACCACGCCGAACGAGAACGCCCAGAACAGGCAGACATACATGGAGGTCAGCACACGGCGGGGCTTACGCGCACCGATATTCTGCCCGGCGAAGCAGGTGACCGCCTGCTGGAAGGTGTTCATCGCCTGATAGACGAAGTTTCCGACGTTCGCGGCGGCGGCGTTGCCGGCGATGACGACCGAGCCGAAGCTGTTGACCGAGGACTGGATGACCACGTTGGAGAGCGAGAACATGCAGCTCTGAATGCCCGCGGGCAGACCGATCTGGATGATTTCACGCATGATATGCGGCTTGATGCTCAGGCGCTTGAAATACAGCTTGGTCGGGCCGTCCATCAGCATCAGCGAGCGCGTGACCAATACGGCGGAAACCGCCTGCGAGATGATGGTCGCCAGCGCTACGCCCGCCACGCTCATCTTGAACGCGATGACGAAAACGAGGTTCAGCCCGGCGTTGATGACGCCCGCAATCGTCAGGAAGTAGAGCGGGCGCTTGGTGTCGCCGACGGCACGCAGAATGGCGGCGCTGAAGTTATAGAGCATCTGAACCGGCATGCCGACAAAGATGATGCGGGTATACAGCTCCGCGAGGTCGATGACGTCCTCCGGCGAACCCATGATCTCCAGCAGCGGGCGGGCGGCAATCAATCCGATGATTGTCAGTATGCTGCCGCCGACGACGGAGAGCAGAACAGCGGTATGAACGGTTTCGGCAACGCGCTCGTTGTCCTTTGCACCGGTATAACGTGCAACCAGCACGTTGACGCCGATGGAAAGACCGACGAACAAGCTGATAATCATGTTATTGAGCGAACCGACCGAGCCGACGGCTGCAAGCGCCTGCCTGCCGGCAAAGCGCCCGACAACAATGGTATCTGCCGCGTTGAAGAGCAGCTGAAGGATGCCCGAGAGCATGATGGGCAGAGAGAAAAAGAGTACTTTAGTCAGAATCGGACCTTCGGTCATATCCATGGTGCGGTGGGAATGGGTTTTAAACATAAATATCTCCTATACGCCTTCAATCATAAAGAAAAAAACATGACACAACCATTATAGCATAGTTTTTGGAAAAGTTAAGAAAAAATGAAAAAGATGTTAAATCAATAAAAACCCTGCCGATAAGCGGCAGGGGAGAGAAGCATGCCAATCAGGCGATGAAGCCCGGAATAAACAGCGGCAGATAGACGATGGCGAGGAAAACGACAATCAAGCCGATGAGGTAAGGCACCACCGCTTTGGAAATCTTCTCAAGAGGCAGGTTGGTTATGCCCGAGGCGACAAACAGGTTGATGGCGACCGGCGGGGTGATCATGCCGATGGCGATGCCGACCACGAACAGGATGCCGAAGTGCAGCGTGGAAATATTCAGCGCACGAACCAGCGGCAGGAAGACGGGCGTCAGAATGATGATCGCGGAAGAGGTCTCCATGAACACGCCCGCGACGAGGATGATGAGGGAAATCAGGAACAGAATGACGTACTTGTTCGTCGAAACGCTCAATACCGCCGCGGAAATCGCTTCCGGAATCTTCCAGTTTGCCAGCGCCCAGCCGAACGGACCGCTGCACGCGATGATGATCATGATGACCGCGCTCGTCTTGGCAGAGCCGAGCATCGTGTTGTAGAGCTTTTTGAAGCTCATGTCGCGGTAGACGAACGTCGAAACCAGCAGCGCATAGACGACGGCGACGGCGGCGGCTTCCGACGGCGTAAAGTAACCGGAGAAGATGCCGCCCAGAATGATGGCAGGCATCAGGATGCCCGGAATCGCCTTGACGAACGTTTTAGCGACATTGCGGAGGGAGAACGGTGCGCCCTTCGGATAATCGTTCTTGTATGCCTGATAGAGGGAGATGGCAATCAGCATCAAGCCCATAATGACGCCCGGCAGGAAACCGGCGCTGAATAGGCGGCTGACGCTCTCCTCGGCAATGACGGCGTAAAGCACCATCGGCACGGAGGGCGGGATGACGACGCCGATCGTACCGGCGGCGGCGACCAGCGCGGCGGCGGAATCCTCGCGGTATCCGCGCTTTTTCAGCTCAGGAACGAGCGTTGCGCCGACGGCTGCGGTCGTTGCCGCGCCGGAACCGGAGATTGCGGCGAAGAACATGCCCGCCAGAACGGAAACGACGGACAAGCCGCCCTTGATCATGCCCAGCAGGGATTCGCAGAACTCAACCAGCACCTTGGAAATCCTGCCGCCGGCAAGCAGGTCGCCCGCGAAGATGAAGAACGGAACGGCAATCAGGCTGAATGAATCGCAGCTGGCGAACATGCGCTGCGCCAGAAGCATCATCTTGCCGCTGCCCAAGCCCGCAAACAGGGTTGCGGCGGCAGCGGAACAAATGGAGAACGCAACCGGTACGCCCAGCAGCAGCAGCGCGATAAACACGCCGAAAAGGATCAGTGCCATTATCCCTTGACCTCCTTCAAGCCCTCGACTTCGCCCAGCGCCATGACCAGCGCGTGCAGCATCATGATGCCCATGCTGATGGGAATGCACAGATAGATGTACTTCATCTTAAAGGGCAGGGCGGTTGCCGTCTTGTTCAGCTTGCCGCAGTATTTGCTGCTGAAATAGAGCAGCACGGCGAACAGCAGGCAGCAGACGGCATGCACCGCGATGCGCATGAACGCGCCCACACGCTTGGGAACCATGTTCTGGATGAAGGTAATCGAAATGTTGCCGTTATGACGATATACGCAGGTCGCGCCGAGAAAGGTGGACCAGATGAGCAGATAGCGCGTCACCTCGTCCGACCAGGTCAGGGAGGTGAAGAACGTGCGGCAGATGATCTGCGCGGTCGTGATGATGACCATCAGACCGAGCATCAGCACGATGGCGACGCTGCAAACCCGATCGAGCGCATCGCTGACAGGCGAAAGAACTTTCTTGAGTATCATAGGGAGATGCCTCCATCATTGGAATAGTGAAGCTAAAAAAATTTCCTCTCCTCGAGGAAGAGGAAATCATGAGCATGGCTGTCTCTTACTCGGCGAGCATCGCCTGAATGCGGGCGATGTAGTCCGCAAACTGCGGATACGCGTCGTATACGCTCTGGACAGCCGCACGGAAGGTGTCGGTTTCCGGCGTTTCAATGACCTCAACGCCGTGGCTCTTGATGGTTTCGAGCTGGCTGGCTTCCTGCTCGGCGACCCAAGCACGCTCATACTCGGCGGCTTCCTGCGCACTGGTCAGGAAGATCTCCTGCGTAGCTTCATCCAAGCTGTTGAACACATCCAGGCTCATGGTGATGATGGCGGTGGAGTAGCTGTGGCGGTCAAGCGTCACATACTTCTGACCGTAATCCCACAGCTTGTAGGAATAGATGACGTTGATCGGGTTTTCTTCGCCCTCGATGGTGCCTTGCTGCATGGCGGTCAGCGCTTCCGACCAAGCCATCGGCACGGCATTGACCTTCAGCGCGGAGAAGGTCGCGGTGTAGACCTCGTTCTCCATCACGCGCAGCTTCAGTCCCTCAAGGTCGGCGGCGTTGTTGATCGGGCGAACGGAGTTGGTCAGGTTGCGGAAACCGCGCTCGGCGTAAGCCAGACCCTTCAGACCCGCGTCCTCGAGGGTATCGAGCAGCTCGCGGCCGACTTCGCTGTCCAGCACCTTATAGGCTTCTTCGTTGTTGGCGAACAGATACGGCATATCCAGAACGCCCATCATCTGAGAGAAGTTGACGAACGGGCCGCTGGTGATGATGCCCATATCCAGCATGCCCATGGACATCGAGTCGAGCATCGTGCTTTCGTCGCCGAGCGTGCCGTTGGGGTAAATCTCAATCTTGTATTCACCGTTCGTGCGCTCAGAAATAAGCTCAGCGAACTTCGTAGCCGCAACGTGGAAGGAGTCCTGCTCGTTGACGGTGGTGCCGAGCTGCAGGACGGTTTCACCCAGCGCACAGACGCTGGTCAGCGCCATGGACAGAGCCAGGGCAGCGAGGGTCATCAGTTTCTTCATAATCTTTTCCTCCGAAAGTGTTTTCGTGGTCACCCAAACAGGCGATGAAAACTATTGTACTCATTTCAATTGAAATGTCAATAGCTTTCATGCGGCGAGTGAAAATGATTCATGATGATCGTCTGATGATTTGAAAATAGGCAACCCGGTCTTTAGAAAAAAAGGCAGAGAGCCGCACGTCCTGCCGATCATGCGACCCTCCGCTTATGAAAGAGAGGAGGTGTGTTTTTTGCATCACGCCCGGCTCTGCTGTTTCCGGGCGGATGCGCAATCATGACGATGGCGAACCCTGCGGCGGAAGGACAGAGCGATCGGGTCTGAGGTCTGTGCCTCAGCTCCTCGCCTTTATCCTGCCCGAAGCGCCGGAGAATATGCGGCATATTTGCAAAAAGAATGCGAAAAGTGCCCGGTGTTCTTTTCTTCGGCATAGAAATATCTTTTAGCAGCTTATTGACATAAGCAAACCTGGCTTGAATAGCAAAATCAAGAAATTCAGCTATTCTTTTATTTGCGGAAAGGGCTATTCCCCCCTCGGGGGGAGAATAGCTTTTTGTCTACGGTCTGATCTTTTAGAAGCATCTTTTTGTGCGCCGTGCATCGCGAAACAAAAAAGGCAGGGGTGCGGAGGCGGATCATCCTCGGCGTTCCCTTGCCTGTATTATTTGACTTTGTGGCACGCGACGAAGTGCCCCGGCGTGACCTCGCGAAGCGCCGGACGCTCGGCGGCGCATTGCTCCGTTGCATACGGACAGCGTGCGCGGAAGCGGCATCCGCTCGGCGGGTCGATCGGCGTGGGCACGTCGCCGGAGAGATGGATGCGGTCGCTCGCCGCCGCCAGATCCGGATCGGGAATCGGTACGGCGCTCATCAGCGCCCGCGTGTAGGGGTGCAGCATGTTGGAATATAGCTCCTGCACCGGCGCACGCTCCACCATGCAGCCCAGATACATCACGCCGACGTTGTGGGAGATGTGGCGCACCATGGACAGGTCGTGCGAAACGAACAGATACGAAAGCCCGAGCTTCTCCTGAAGCGATTCGAGTGTGTTGATCACCTGCGCCTGAATGGAAACATCGAGTGCGGAAATAGGCTCGTCGCAGACGATGAACTCCGGATTGCACGCCAGAGCGCGTGCGATGCCGACGCGCTGCCGCTGTCCGCCGGAAAACTCGTGCGGGTAGCGCTGCAAGTGATCGGGCTTCAAACCGACCAGATCGACCAGTTCGCGCACGCGTTCCTGCTGCTCCTTTGCGCTGACGCCCGCATAGCGAAGCGGTTCGGCGATGATGGAGGATACCGTCATGCGTGGGTTCAACGACGCATACGGATCCTGAAAGATCATCTGCATGCGGCGGCGATAGGGGGCAAGCTGCTTTTCGCCCATGTGCGCGATATCCTGCCCGTCAAAGAGGAGCTGTCCGTCCGTCGGCTCATACAGCCGAACCAGACAGCGCCCGATGGTCGTCTTGCCGCAGCCGCTTTCGCCGACCAGACCGAAGGTTTCGCCCTTTGCGATTGAAAAATCAACGTCGTCCACGGCTTTGAGCAGCTTCTTGGGCTTGCCGCTCATTGTACGACCGATCGGGAAATACATTTTCAGCCCGCGGGCTTCTACGATGGTGCTCATTCGTGATTTCCCTCCCAAGTGACACGCGGCGCCCCTTCATCGAGAAGACGGCAGCGTGCGCAATGCGTATCGGACAGACGGGTCAGCTCCGGCAGTTCGCTGTTGCAGATGTTCATCGCATACGGGCAGCGTGCGACAAAAGGACAGCCCGGCGGCGGGGCAATCAAATCGGGCGGAGAACCGGGAATGGGGATGAGCTTGCGCTTTTCGCCGGATTTCTGCGGGATGGAGCGCAGGAGTCCCCATGTATACGGGTGTTTCGGCTCGTAAAAGATTTCGCGCACCGTGCCTTGTTCCACCACGACGCCGCCGTACATGACCAGCACGCGTGAACACATGCCCGCGATGACGCCGAGGTCGTGGGTGATCATGATGACGGCAGTGCCGAGCTTCTTTTGCAGGCTTTGCAAAAGGTCGAGAATCTGCGCCTGAATGGTCACATCCAGCGCGGTCGTCGGCTCGTCGGCGATGATGAGCCGCGGATTGCACATGATTGCCATGGCAATCATGATGCGCTGGCGCATGCCGCCGGAAAGCTCGTGCGGATACTGCTTCATGCGGCTCTCCGGATCGGGAATTTCGACCAGACGCAGTTTTTCGAGGACGACTTCACGCGCCTGCTGCTTGCTCATGCCCTTGTGGATGCGCAGAGGCTCAATCAGCTGATCGCCGACGGTGAAGAGCGGGTTGAGCGAGGTCATCGGATCCTGAAAGATCATGCCGATTTGGTCGCCGCTGATCTTGCGGAACATTTTCGGGGTCAGCTGCGTCAGATCGGTGTCTTCAAAAACCATTTTGTCCGCCGAAATCTTGGCGTAATCGGGCAGAAGATGCAGAATGGAGAGCATGGAAACGCTCTTTCCGCAGCCGCTTTCGCCGACGATGCCGACGGTTTCGCCTTCATCGACGTGCAGATCGATGCCGCGGACAGCCTGCACTTTGCCGACGTGGATATCGAATGTCGTCCGCAGATTTTCAATGTCAAGGAGTCGTTGCATGGGTGCCTCCTGTTATTTCTTGAGTTTCGGATCGAGCGCGTCGCGCAGACCGTCGCCGATGAAGTTCAGGGAGAACATCGTCAGGCTGATGGCGGCGATGGGGAAGAACATCTGATAGGGGGCGCTGGTCAGCGTGCCGATGGCGTCATTCGCCAGAGAGCCCCACGACGCCATCGGTTTCTGAATGCCGATGCCGAGGAAGGAGAGGAACGCTTCCGAGAAAATCGCGCCCGGAATCAGGAACATGACCGATACGATGATGGGGCCCATGGCGTTGGGCAGCAGGTGATGCAGAAGAATCTGAAAATCGCTTGCGCCGGCGAGCTTCGCGGCGAGTGCGTATTCCTGATGCTTCAGGCTAACGACCTGCGAACGCGTGATGCGTGCCGTGCCGACCCACGAGGACAGGCAGAGCGCAATCAGAATCGAGCGAATGTTGGAACCCATGAGCATCATCAGCAAAATCGTATACAGCAGGGACGGCAGCGCGATGATGATATCGACAATGCGCATCATGATGTTATCGACCTTACCGCCGAAATAGCCCGCAATGCCGCCGTAAAGCACGCCGATAATCATATTGACCAGCGCGGCAACGACGCCGATGGACAGGCTGATGCGTGCGCCGTAAAGCACGCGCACAAACAGGTCGCGCCCGAGAGCATCCGTGCCGAACCAATGCGCCTTCGAGGGCCACTGGGCGATGGAAAGGAAGTCCGCCTGATCGTATTCATACGGGCAGAGCATCGGGCCGAAAATGGCAAAGAGCGAGATGATGACGATCATAATCAGACCGAATACAGCCAGCTTATCTTTGCGGAAACGCCGCCAGGCGTCCTCCCAATAGGAAACGGACGGGCGGGAAATCTGGTCGGCGGAAATCGCCGACGTGTCCAGCGGCTGGTAACGGGTATCGACTGTTTTTTCCATAGAATAGAATCCTCCCGATTATTCATCCAGTTTGACGCGTGGATCGATGATGCCATACACGACATCAACGATCAGGTTGCAGGTCACCACGAACACGCCGAGGAAGATCGTGACGCCCATGATGATGTTGTAGTCACGGGAGGTGATCGAATCGACGAAGTACTTGCCCAAACCCGGAATCGCAAACAGGCGCTCAACGATGAAGGAACCGGTCAGCAGGTTCGCAATGAGCGTACCCAGATAGGTGACGACCGGCAAAACGGCGTTGCGCAAGCCGTGCTTGAGGATGACCATGCGCTCGGCGACGCCCTTGGCGCGTGCGGTGCGGATGTAATCCTGCTGCATGACTTCCAGCATGGAGGAGCGGGTCATGCGTGCGATATAGGCGATCGGGGAGAAGGAGAGGCAGGTGACCGGCAGAATGTAGTGCTTCCAGCTGCTCAAGCCGTAGGTCGGAAGCCATTTCAGCACGCCCGCAAACAGATAGAGCAGCAAAACCGAAATGACGAACAGCGGCACGCATACGCCGATGGTCGCCAGAACCATCGCGATGCCGTCAAACAGACTGCCGCGCTTGACTGCCGAGATCACGCCCAGCAAAATGCCGATGACCAGCGAAACCAGCACGGCGAGTATGCCGATGCGTGCGGAGATCGGAAAACCGCGGTTGATGAGGTCGTTGACCTGCACGCTGGAGTTCTTATAGGAAATGCCGAAGTCGCCGTGGAGAATCTGATCCAGATAGCGGAAGTATTGCACATGGAGCGGCTGGTCAAGACCATATTTCTCATTCAGCCGCTGCATGACGGCTTCCGGAACGCCCTGCTCGCCTTTTGAAAACGGGCTGCCCGGTATGGCGTGCATCAAAAAGAAGCACGCGGTAATCAGAATCAGAATGGTAACGATGCCGGAAAGAATTCGCTTTATGATATACTTGCCCACCAGGCAGAGCCCCCTTTTTTCAAATTATGATTCAATTATAGAATGATTCTGCGAAAAATGCAACCTTATTTTGACAAAAATCTAATTTTATGAAGGAATTAAACTTTAAAAATTCAAAAAAGCACGAATATCCGCCCTAAGCTTGACAAAAACGATAGCGTTTGCTATCCTCTTTACATATTCGGCGAGGGAAGCAGCAGGCAACTCTGCCGGAACATTAAACCGTAGGAGGAAAACAAAATGATGAAAAAATGGTTTGTACTGGCACTGGCCGCCATGATGCTGCTGTTTGCATGCGCAGGAGCGACTGCGGAAGCGAGCCTGACTTTCCAGATGGGCGGCGAGCCGGAATGCATGGATCCGACTTTGAACGACTATTCTTCCGGTTCCTACGCACTGCAGAGCCTGTTCCGCGGTCTGTATAAGTACGCGGAGGACGGCAGCCTTGTTCCTGCGATGGCAGAGAGCTACGAGGTTTCCGAAGATGGCTGCACCTACACCTTTAAATTGAAGGAAGGGCTGAAGTGGAGCGACGGCAGCCCGCTGACCGCTTATGATTTTGAATACAGCTGGAAGCGCGTGCTTGACCCGGATGCGGGCAGCGAAACGGCGTACACGCTGTATGGCGTCATCAAGGACGGCTACGAGTGCTATGTGAGCAGAACCGTTGCGGTGGATGATCTGCCCATTCGTGCGCTGGATGATACGACCTTTCAGGTTGAGCTGAAAGCGCCTGCCAGCTACTTTATCACCCTGACCGCCTCCACGGCATTCATGCCGGTCTGCAAGGCGAATGTCGAGAAGTATGGCAACGATTGGGTGAATACCCCGGAAACCTACGTCTGCAACGGCCCGTTCATGCTGGCGGAGATGAAGAAGGACGAGAGCTACACCCTCGTCAAGAACCCGAACTACTACAACGCCGACGAAGTGAAGATCGATACGGTCAAGTATGTGTTCCTCAACGCCCCGGAAACCGTCAAGATGGCGTTTGACGGCGGCGAGATTGACATCGCGACCTCTGTCAACAGCGACGCGCTCAAGGCGTATACCGGCACGGACAAGCTGATGAGCTCTGACCGCATCGGCTATCGCTACTATGAGTTCAACTGCTCCAAGGCGCCGTTTAACGATGCCCGCGTCCGCCGTGCGCTGACGCTGGCGCTCAACCGCAAGATCCTGACCGAAGGCATCCTGCAGGATGCGACGCTTCCGCAGCTGTATGGCTGGGTTCCGTACGGCATCAAGGATGTTCTGGATGAAAGCACTGACTGGCGCGACGCGGTAGGCAACGCATTTGAAGAAAACATCGAAGAGGCGAAGGCGCTGCTTGCCGAAGCGGGCTATCCGAACGGCGAAGGCTTCCCGACCTTCTCGATCAAGTATACGCCCAGCACGGAGCTGGAGAACGTCGCGCAGGCGATGGCAGCAATGTGGAAGCAGTATCTGGGTCTCAACTGCGAAGTGACCGCCGTGGAGAGCGGCGTATACTGGGCGGATGAAACCGGTACGCGTGCATCCGGCGATTTCGATATCGCATACATGGGCTATACGCTGGATTATCCGGAGCCCAGCGCCGCGTTCACCGTTCTGGAAAACGCGGAGGGCAAGGCGAAGACCCGCTGGGACTGCCCCGCCTATCTGGAAATGTGCAACAAGATGCGCACGAGCCTGACGAACGAGGAGCGCGAAGCGCTGTATAAGGATATGGAAGCGCTGCTCGCGCAGGAATGCCCGGTCATGCCGATTTACAACTATGTGGCGACGGCTCTGGTTTCCGAGCGTGTGAAGGGCTTTACCCGCAACAGCAACGGACATCCGAACTTTGAGTATTGCACGGTCGCTGAATAAGAAACCATAAACTGTCGCGTACGCATTCTTTTCCCGAAAAGAAGGATTATGAGGGAGAGGGAAAGCGTGCGCGGCAGTTTTTTTTGATACATGGAAACAGCGAAGAACCATCGCCCGCGTGAATAAAGCTTTCATATCATGCAGACTTGGGCGGAAGTGAAGGTGGGCTCAGCCCGTAATTTTAATGCATGGTGAATGAAGCAAAAAATCGCCCGCGTGCGCAAAGCTTTCATGCCGTGCAGACTTGGGCGGAAGTGAAAGCGGGCTCAGCCCGCAATTCGTCAGACCATTTATCAGAAGAATACAAATTTTTTATCGTTATTCAAAGGGAATGCTTGCAAATGGCGGATGCTCTGCTTTATAATGGGCAAAACGGAACCCGTTTTTTACATTTGGAGGATTCGTCCATGGGAAAGAATGCTATCGTCGGACAGAGCGGCGGCCCGACTTCTGTCATTAACGCCAGCTTGGCGGGTGTGCTTCAGGCTTGTCAGATGCGCGGCGGCAAAGGCTGCATTTGAGGGACACACGGGCGAGATGATTGCGCTCGAGCGCATTTCCAACGATCCGTATCAATGCACGACGAAGCCGGTGGATATCCATCTGATCGCGAACCTTGAAAAGAAGATTCCGCTGGAATGGATCAATACCTATCACACCGATATGAAGCCCGAATTCCTGCAATATGCGCGTCCGCTGATTCAATCGGAGCTGACGCCGGTATTCATCGACGGTCTGCCGCGCCATATCCATCTGTGATCGGGGGAGAACGCTGAAACCGCGTCATTTTGTGGCATAAAACAAGCCCAGCCTGCTGTGAATTGCGGGCTGGGCTTTGCTGTGCGTCGCAGTATATGGATTTTTTCAGAAAAACGCAACTTTTTGCCGCGTTTGCTCGTCTATATAGATGAAGCGGTTATCGAATGAAGTTGGTGCGCTTTTTCGGCTCTTCCATGGCGGGCGGCAGAAGCCCGTTTTCACGCGCAAGGGCAAAGCTTTTCATCATGTATGCCATATAGCGGGCGAGCATGCGCATGGTCTGCATGCCTTCTTCGTCCTGCCGGACATCTTCAGGCGTGCTGCCGTGTACCATGCACCAATACTGGCTCGGCGCGATGGGCATGCCGCGAATGATGAAATACTTTTGCAGCTGGTCGAGCGTGCTGCTCGTGCCTGCACGCCGCGCACTGACGACGGCAGCGCCGACCTTTGTGCGCAGCTGGGTTCCGCCAGCATGGAACATACGATCCAGGAAAGAGGTGATGCTTCCGCCTGCCGAGGCATAGTGAACCGGGGAACCGACGATAAGCCCGTCGCACGCGAGCATCTTGTCCAAAGCTTCGTTGACGCGGTCTTCCTTGAAGATGCAGCGGTGTGTGCCGGGTTTGGAGCATTCGCGGCAATCGATACAGCCGTGAATCGCCTGATTGCCGATCGAGAGGATTTCGGTTTCGATGCCGTCTCTTTCCAGCGTATCGGCGACTTCGCGCAGGGCGGTGTATGTGCAGCCCTTTTCATGCGGACTGCCGTTGAGCAAAAGAACCTTCATATCGCGAATTCCTCCTTCGGTTTGTTCAGCGGAATTTTCCCGAATCGTCCGATGTGAAACGAGATTGAAAAATTCGCATCAAACTTGCTTGTTTCAGCCGGAATGCAGATGACATCCAGACGGATTGTTTCCTATGTTTATTATACGCCATGCGTGCGCAGGGGCGCAAGGGGATTCAAAAGGTTAAGGTTTCATGAATTTTGGGGATTGGGGTTGAAGGAAAGGCGCGAATCCTGTATAATATGTCCGGATAAGTCGATTTTCGATGAGGAGGATGTATTACTATGGGTGCAACGCTTTTAATCATGGCTGCCGGTATGGGTTCCCGCTATGGCGGAAACAAGCAGGTTGACGGTCTGGGCCCGAACGGCGAGATTCTGATGGAGTATTCCATCTATGACGCGATTCGCGCAGGCTTTGACCATGTCGTCTTTGTCATCAAGCCGGGCATGAAGGATACGCTCGCTTCCATCTGCGGCGACCGCATCGCCAAGAAGGTGAAGGTCGATTACGCTTTCCAGGATTTCTCCAGCGTGCCTTCTTTCTATCATATTCCCGAAGAGCGCACCAAGCCGTTCGGCACGGTGCATGCCGTGCTGGTTGCACGCGACTACATCAATCAGCCGTTCGCCGTCATCAATGCGGATGACTACTATGGCGTGTCGGCGTTTGGCACGATTTATGAAAAATTGCAGACCCTGGCGCAGGAAGGCGAAGCGACCATGGTGGGCTATCAGCTGCAGAACACGGTTTCCAAGAACGGAACGGTTTCCCGCGGCGTCTGCCACGCGGTCGATGGCAATCTGGATAAGGTTGTCGAAACGCTCAAGATCAAGCTCTGCGAAAACGGCGAGATCCGCGACATCGACGCGGGCGAGCCGGGCGTGCTGCTCGATCCCCTCGCACCGGTCAGCATGAACTTCTGGGGCTTCACCCCGTGGATCTTCGGCAAGCTTGAGGAGTATTTCGTGAACTTCCTCCAGGGGCTTGCGCCGGATGCGATCAAGGCAGAATGCCTGCTGCCGGTGTTTGTGGATGAAATGATGCATAAGGGCGAGCTTGTCGTTCCGATGCTCACCACGGACGCTGTGTGGTTTGGCGTGACCTACAAAGAGGACAAGCCGTTTGTGCAGGCGGAACTCCGCAAGCTGCATGAGAGCGGCGTGTATCCGGCTTCGCTTCACGAGTAATCAGCGAACGTAACATCCCGTGCGGCTCCCCGGAGGGTGTCGCATGGGATTTTTTCGTTGCACGACCTTGAATCCGCTTGATCAGAGGCGAGGAGCGCTTCCCGCCTGCCCGGAGGAATATGAAATTCAATTTGACCAAAGAAGAGCTGAATGACCATGTCAAGGTCAAAAAAGCTGCATTCATTTCCATCGCCATCAACGTTCTGGAGATTGTGGCAGGCGTTGCGATGATGATGCTGGTGCGCAAGATGCTTTCGGGCGGCGTAGAGGAGAAGCTGGTCAGGATGATCTCGCTGCTCTGCTTCACCATCGTCGGCTGGGGCGCACTGACGGATATCGGCGCGTCGCTGACCAGCCTGCGCATGGTTCGCAGAACGGAAGAACTGGAAGAGGCATACGCTCAGCTGGAAGACCTGAACCGCGAAATGCGTGCCCAAAGACATGACTTCATGAACCACATTCAGGTGGTATACAGCCTGATCGAGATGAACGAGCCGGGCGAAGCCATGGCATATATGGATAAGATCTATGGCGACATGCAGCGCGTGAGCCGCATGATGCGCACGGCGTGCCCCGCGGTCAATGCGTTGATTCAGGCGAAGGTTGTCGAGGCGGAGCAGCGCGGCGCGGAGCTGAAGCTGTCCATCGCCGCCAAGTGGGATGATCCGCTGATGCCGGCGTGGGAAATCTGCCGCGTGCTTGCCAACCTCATCGACAACGCGCTGGACGCGACGCTCGGCGCGGAGCATCCCGCCGGGGAAAAGCCGACGGTTGAGCTGGTTCTGGGCGAGGATCTGCGAAGCTGGTTCTTCTCGGTCAGAAACAACGGGCCTGCGATTTCCGAAAAGCAGCGGGCGAAAATCTTTGAACCGGGCTTTACCACCAAGAAGACGGGGCAGGGCATGGGGCTGTTCATCGTCAACCAGACGATCACACAGATGGGCGGACGCATCACGGTCGAGTCCCACGACGGCGACACGGTGTTCTCCGGCTTCGTTCCGCGCAAGCGCCTGAAGCTCACAGAGGGGCAGGATGAAGCGGAAAAATCCGAGAAATATGAAGAAAACGCCAAAAAGGATGACAATTCCATAAACTAATTCATCACAAGACATTGACAAATTAACAAAATTGTAATAAAATTGTTTCGTGATGATAGAAAAGGGCAGGTATAGTTTGAGGGGACGCCTGCTCCAAATAACGCCCACTGCGAAAATGTGGGACTGAAAGAGGGGATCTACTTTGAAAAACGGCAAGCGAGCCGCACTGTTTGTGGTTCTGTGTCTGCTGGTGATGGTTTTTGCCATCCCGTCAGCGAGCGCCGCGAATTACAGCAAGGTCTACGGTCAGACGAAGGACAGAGTCCGCGTCCGTGAAGCCGCATCGACCAACGCGACCATTATCGACAACATCGTTAAGGATGCCTGTGTGTATATCACGTCGTCCAAGACGAGCGGAAACAATACCTTTATTCAGGTGAAGTATCGCTCCAGCGATGGAACGACTGAAACCGGCTGGATCTGCCAGAACGACGGCAAGACGACGTATGTCAAGATTCTCAGCACGGATCAGACGAAGAAGCTGTTTAACGTCAGCGGCGGCAAGCTGCCCAGCAAGAAGGTCGGCACGTTCACTGCTGCCGAGCGCAAGGCAAGCGCCGCCAATTCGGATAACACCTATATCAGGGAGAACGCCAGCGGCGAAACCGTCAAGAGCGTTCAGACCAAGCTCAAGGCGCTGGGCTTCTATTCCGGCTCGATCACCGGTAACGCAGGCCCCAAGACCATCGCCGCCATCAAGGCGTTCCAGAACAAGAACGGCTTGACTGCCGACGGCATCGCGGGCCCGCAGACGATTGCGAAGATCGACGCGGCGTATGAGGCGAAGGGCGGAAGCACGTCTTCCTCTTCCGGAAGCTCTAACGTGCTGTCGCTCAATTCTTCCGGCACGGCGGTCAGCAACCTTCAGAAGGATCTGACGACGCTGGGCTACTATTATGCGCAGATCACCGGCAACTACGGTCCTAAGACGGAAGCGGCGGTCAAGGCGTTCCAGAAGGCGAACGGCTTGACGGCTGACGGCGTCGCGGGCGCGAAGACGCTCAGTTCCGTCGCGGCGGCAATTGCCCGCAAGGGCGGCACGAGCGCATCTTCCTCTGTCAGCGGAACGACGCTCAAGCTTAACAGCCAGGGAGCCAAGGTCACCGAGCTTCAGAATAACCTGAAGCAGCTGGGTTACTATTACGCGGAAATCACCGGCAACTACGGCACCAAGACGGAAGCGGCGGTCAAGGCGTTCCAGAAGGCGAAGGGTCTGACGGCTGACGGCGTTGCGGGCGCGAAGACGCTCAGCGCGATTGCCACGGCAGTCAACAACGCGGGCGGCTCTTCCAGCACGTCCACCAGCACGAACCTGAAGCTTGGCTCGACCGGCACTGCCGTCAGCACGCTCCAGCAGAACCTGACGACGCTGGGCTATTACTACGGCGACATCACCGGTCACTACGGCAACCTGACCCAGCAGGCGGTCAAGAAGTTCCAGAAGTCGAAGGGACTGACGCAGGACGGCGTGGCAAGCACCACGACGCTCAACGCCATCAACAGCGCCCTCAAGAACGCGGGCATTGATAACGGCACCACCGGAACCGCGGGCACCACGCTGCGCGAGGGCGATAAGGGTACTGCCGTCACCGAGCTTCAGACGATGCTGAAGGCTCTGAACTACTACTACGGTGATATCACGGGCAGTTTCGGCAGCCTGACCAAGCGTGCCGTGCGCAAATTCCAGGATGCGAACAACCTGACCGTGGACGGCGTTGCAGGTCCGTCCACCATCAACAAGCTCCGCAGCCTGACGGGCGGCAGCTCGAGCGGCGACAGCGGAAGCAGCGGCGGTTCGACGGTTAAGACCGAAAATTCCTACGGCCGCACGACGAAGAACAATGTCTATCTGCGTTCTTCCTATTCCACGACGTCCAGCGCGAAGGCAAGCCTTCCCAAGGGACAGAAGTTCCGTATTTCCAAGGTCTACACCGTCAGCGGCGTGAAGTGGTATTATGTGACGGTTGTCGTTGGAAACTACACCTATAAGGGCTATATCCGCGGCGACATGATGGAGAACATCACGGCTGCCGAGTTCGGTGCCGGCGCCGATAATTCCGGTGAACAGGAAACCATCGGCATGATCCGCATCACGGGAAATAACGTTTCCCTGCGCTATCAGCCGTCTACCGATGCCAACCGCGTCGGCACGGCGAATACCGGCGATTGCTTCTACTATGTGGATACGGTCAGCGGCTGGTTCCAGACCAAGGCGGGCTATTGGATTTCCAGCAGCTACGCCAAGGTGATGACGGACGCTGAGGTGGACGCCTATATCAAGAACAACGGCGGCAGCGGCGATACCGGCTCGACCTACAAGTACGGCTCTACCGGCAAGACGGTCACCTATATCCAGACCGCGCTGACCGCGCTGAAGTATTACACCGCGCAGATCACCGGTCACTACGGCGGCAAGACGGCGGATGCTGTCCGCGCTTTCCAGCGGGATTATAACCTGACGGCAGACGGCGTCTGCGGCCCGGCGACCCTCGCGGAAATCCGTAAGGCATACTCCGGTTCCAGCAGCGCGACGACCGAGTTCAAGACGACGGTTTACAACCTGAGCTGGTTCACCAACAAGGCGAACGGTACGCTCTCCGCAATCGGCATTGCACACAACCAGACGGCGAAGCTGACGGATTTGACGACGAACAAGTCGCTCAACATCCATATCCAGTCCACCGGCAACCACATCGACGTGGAGCCGCTGACTGCGGCGGATACGACGACGCTGTGCGAGATCTACGGCGTAGGCTCGCCGAGCTCTATCAGCTATAAGCGCCGTCCGATGCTGCTCACCACGTCCAAGGGCGTGCAGGTTGTCTGCTCGATCTATGGTCAGCCGCACGGTGCGGAGGATATCGATAACAACAATTACGAAGGTCAGTTCTGTCTGCATCTGCTGGATTCCAAGACGCATGCCTCCAGCAGCGTGGACGCGGATCATCAGGCAGCCATCAAGAGCGCGGTTTCGATCATGTCCGGTAAGACGGTCAACGGCGTTCAGGTGACGGTCAAGACCGTATATCCGTAAACCAACCGAATAAGCCCCCCAACCCCTCTTTTGCAGAAGCGGCGCTGAAAGATGCGCCGCTTCTGCCGCGTTTTGGGCTTGACAATCCGCGTATTTCTGACTATAATAAACCCGATATACAAAGGCAATGACGTGCAAAGAGCCAAGCCGATGGCAGCGCTCAGCGAGCCGGGGAGGGTGCAAGCCCGGTGCGCAGGCGGTTTGGCAGCCCTGCAAAGAGCTTCCGGCGACGAGCCGGACGGTTCACCCGCGTTATGGGTCATAAGAGGGCGCGTTTACCCGTTTGGGCGCGTCAACCGGAGTGGTACCGCGAATCAACGTCTGTTCGTCCCCGGACGGCAGGCGTTTTAGTTTGCCCAAAAAACGGGCAGCATCTATATGAAGGAGAGAAAATTACCATGAAGAAGATGACTTCCGGCGAGCTTCGCAGCATGTGGCTGAACTTCTTTAAGAGCAAGGGTCATGCCGTCATTCCGAGCGCTTCCGTCATCCCGGAGAATGATCCGACCGTTCTGTTTACCACCGCGGGCATGCATCCGCTGGTTCCGTATCTGCTGGGCAGCAAGCATCCTGCCGGCACCCGCCTGACCGACGTGCAGAAGTGCATCCGCACCGGCGATATCGACGAAGTCGGCGATGCTTCTCACCTAACCTTCTTTGAAATGCTGGGCAACTGGTCCCTGGGCGATTATTTCAAGAAGGAAATGATCTCCTGGAGCTGGGAGTTCCTGACCAGCCCGGAATACCTCGGTCTTGACAAGGATAAGCTCGCGTTCACGGTTTTCGAGGGCGAAGGCGATATCCCGCGTGACGATGAGGCGGCGGGCTACTGGATGGAAAACGGCGTGAAGAAGGAGAACATCTACTTCCTGCCGCGTGAGCATAACTGGTGGGGTCCTGCGGGTCAGACCGGTCCCTGCGGCCCGGATACCGAGATGTTCATCATCAAGGATCAGGCGCCGTGCGGCCCGAACTGCTCCCCGGCTTGCTCCTGCGGTCGTTTTCTCGAGATTTGGAACGACGTGTTCATGCAGTATAATAAGACGGCGGACGGTCAGTATGTGCCGATGGCGAAGAGGAATGTTGATACCGGCATGGGTCTGGAGCGTACGGTCTGCACGCTGAACGGCTGCAAGACGGTTTATGAAACGGATGCTTTCACCGGCATCATCGCCAAGATCTCCGAACTGTCCGGTAAGCACTATGACGACGATGAGGAGACCACCAAGGCGTTCCGCATCGTTGCCGATCACCTGCGCACCTCCACCTTTATCATGGGCGACCCGCGTGGCGTCAGCCCGAGCAATGTGGATCAGGGCTACGTTCTGCGCCGCCTGATCCGCCGCGCTGTCCGCTTCGGCATGGAGTTGGGCATGCCGGAAGGCTTCACCGCTGAAATCGGCAAGGTCGTTATCGATCAGTATGCCGAGGTTTATCCGGAACTTAAGCAGAATGAAGCGTTCGTGCTGGAGCAGTTCAAGCTGGAGGAGACCCGCTTTGCCCGCACGCTGCGCCAGGGCGAGCGTGAGTTCGAGAAGGCGGTTTCCCGCATGGGCGAGAATAAGGTCATCGACGGCGTTGTGGCGTTCAACCTCTATACGACCTATGGCTTCCCGATCGAGATGACCCGTGAGCTGGCGAAAGAGCATGGTCTGACGGTTGACGAAGAAGGCTTCCAGAAGCACTTCGCCGAGCATCAGAAGAGCAGCCACGCGGGCGCTGAGCAGCGCTTCAAGGGCGGTCTGGCGGATAGCAGCGCACAGAGCGCCCGCCTGCATACCGCTACTCACCTGCTGCATGCGGCTCTGCGCCGTGTTCTGGGCGATGAGGTCGCGCAGAAGGGCTCTAACATCACGCCGGAGCGCCTGCGCTTTGACTTCTCCTTCGGCCGTAAGGTGACTAAGGATGAGCTGGCTCAGGTCGAGGCGCTGGTCAATGAGTGGATCAAGGCGGATGTTCCGGTTGTGATGACTGAAACGACCGTCGAGGAAGCCAAGAAGGAAGGCGCAATCGGTCTGTTCGAGAGCAAGTACGGCGATCGTGTCCGTATGTATACCATGGGCGAGTATTCCAAGGAAATCTGCGGCGGACCGCATGCAAGCCATACCGGTGAGCTGGTCAGCTTCAAGATCCAGAAAGAGGAATCCTCTTCCGCCGGCGTGCGCCGCATTAAGGCGGTTATTGGCGCAAAGCCGGAAGAATAATCCAGTCTGTTGAAAAATAAAAGAGCGCCTTCCGCGTAAAAACGGAGGGCGCTCTTTATTGATCCCACTTCTTTTAACCGCCGCGAAGCAGAGAAGGGAGTCTGAGGGATGAAGTCCCTCAGGCGGGTTTGGGCGGCAGCCCAATATCCCCACCTCAAATGCGATATGCAATCATAGACGCTCGTATGCTAACCTCGGCGTGCCGTCTGCAACGTAAATGATTCCGCATTTCGTGAAACCGTTTTTTGTGATGACGTGCTGCATGATGAGGTTGTCCGGATGGGTGTCGATGCGTAGATGGCGAATGGTTTGCAGACAGTACATAACGATTTGCGTCAGGAAACCATGGATGCTCCCGTCGCTGGCGACCGCGTGAATCGTGCCGTATGGCGCATCGGAAAGCCATTGTCCGTTTTCGATGACGTGGTAAGTGGGGTCTTCCCCGAGGATGAATGCAAAAACGCCGTGGATGCCGTCGCTGTCTTCGAGAATAAATAACTCGTTTCGGGCGATGCGGGCTGAAATATCCGCCTCCGTCGGGCGGGTGTTGCCCCATTGGGTCGGATTGCCATGCTCAGCCATAAAACGCCGGGCATGGGCGTAGATGACCAGAATATGGGAAAGATCGGACGATGTGGCTTGACGTATCATGCGAATCGGCTCCTTTTTGATGGCAAAATGGTATGGGGCTATTATACTCCATCGGCGGGGAAGAGGGAAGATTGAAAAACGCGGGCGGGCATGATATACTTGCGTTAAATCGATGAGAGGGGCGTTTGATCGTGCATGATATCTGGAACCCGTGGCATGGCTGCGTCAAGTGCAGCGAAGGATGCCGGAATTGCTATATGTATTTTCTGGATCGAATGCGCGGTCAGAACGGCGCAGATATCTATCGAACGAAAAACGGCTTTTCTTACCCGCTGCAAAGGGAACGGAGCGGCGGCTATAAGGTGCGCAGCGGCGAAATGATTCGGGTGTGCATGACGTCGGATTTCTTTCTGGAACAGGCGGACCCATGGCGTGCGGAAGCGTGGGAAATCATGCGGCAGAGGAGCGATGTGAAGTTTTTTCTGCTGACCAAACGCCCGCAGAGGGTTCGGGCGTGCCTGCCGGAAGGATGGGGCGACGGATGGGAGAATATCTTTTTCAACGTGACCTGCGAAAACCAGCGGCGGGCGGATGAGCGCGTGCCGCTGTTGCTGGATCTGCCGTTTAAGCATAAAGGCGTCATGTGCGCACCCTATATCGGCAGGGTCAGCCTTAAAAAATATCTGCCCTCCGGTCAGATTGAGCAGGTTCTCTGCGGCGGGGAGAATTACGACGGTGCGCGACCCTGCAATTTTGACTGGGTGAAATCGCTTCGGGAGGAATGCGTTCAGGCAAATGTGACGTTCTGCTTCATCGAAACGGGAACGGTTTTCGTCAAGGATGGAAAGCGATATCATCTGCCGGATAAGGCTTTGCAGAGCCGCATGGCGTGTAAATCCGGCATGAATTACGCGGGAAAGCCCATGCGCTTTAAGCTGACGGATGGGCTGGGGTGCGAGATCCCGGAGAACGAGCTGTATGCGCCCTATTACGGAGAAAACTGTCAAACCTGTGGCAGCAGGCTCACCTGCAACGGGTGTTCGCGGTGCGGTAAATGCGGAAACCTGCGGAACGATTCGGAAGATCACGCATGACAGGCAGAAGGGTTCGGGGTGTAACACTGTAAAGAAAAAGGCGGGGTTGTCAAGCTTAAACCGAACATTTCAGGAAACAAGTATTTAAGCATTTGTGGATATGGGGCTTTGCCCCATCGCCCCACCAAAGGGCTTTCCGCTCGCCCTTTGGAAACCTTCGGGCGCAAATACTTCGTTTTATTCCTGAAATATTGGTGTTGTTAGCTTGACAACCCCGTCTTATTTTCATGTATGGGAATCGCGTGATATCGCCCGCGTGTGCAAGACAATCACTTTTTGCAAACTTTGGCGGAAGTGAAAGCGGACTCAGTCCGCTTATTGAGCAAACTGGCTCTGATAGAGCGTGGCGTAGAATCCACCCTGTTTGAGCAGGGAATCATGCGTGCCTTGCTCGATGACGTGACCGTCTTTCATGACCAGAATGATGTCGGCACTCTGTATGGTGGAAAGACGGTGAGCGACGATGAAGCTCGTGCGCCCTTCCATCATTCTGGCAAAGGCTTCCTGAATCTTCAGCTCGGTGCGCGTGTCGATGGAAGAGGTTGCCTCGTCGAGAATCAGCATCGGAGGCAGGCAGAGCATGACGCGTGCGATGCACAGCAGCTGCTTCTGTCCCTGAGAAAGCTGCCCGCCGGATTCGCTGATGACGGTGTTGTAGCCTTCCGGAAGACGCTTGATGAAGCTGTGCGCATGGCTGGCTTTGGCGGCGGCGATGATCTCCTCATCGGTCGCATCCGGCTTGCCCATGGCGATGTTTTCGCGGATCGTTCCGGCAGAAAGCCAGGTGTCCTGCAAAACCATGCCGATGTTCTGGCGCAGGTTCTTGCGCGTCAGGCGGCGCGTTTCGTGCCCGTCGATGCTGATGGAGCCGGAATCCACGTCATAGAAGCGCATCAGCAGGTTGATCATGGTCGTTTTGCCGCAGCCGGTCGGACCGACAATGGCGACGCGCTGACCCGGCTTGACATGCAGCGTGAAGTCCTCAATCAGCTTGCGATCGGGCGTATAGGAGAAGAAAACGTCCTTGATCGCGACTTCACCGCGGGGCTGAGCGAGAACCTCGGCGTCGGCAGGATCGGGCTTTTGCGCAGGCTGATCGATCAGCTCAAAGATGCGCCCGGCGCAGGCAAGCGCGTTTTGCAGCTCGGTGACGACGCCGGAAATTTCGTTAAAAGGCTTGGTATACTGATTGGCGTAGGAGAGGAAGCTGGACAGACCGCCGATGGTCAGGTGACCGCTGACGGCGGCAAGCGCACCTGACAGACCGACGCCCGCATACACCAGCGAATTGACAAAGCGCGTGCACGGGTTCGTCAGGGAAGAAAAGAACGTCGCTTTCAGCGAACAATCGCGCAGGCGTTCGTTGACTTCGTCAAACGCGGCAAGCGTTTCCGCTTCGTGACCGAATGCCTGAACGAGCTTCTGCTCGCCGATGGCTTCGTCGATGAGCGCGGTCTGTTCGCCGCGGGTGGTCGATTGCAGGCGGAACATGGCGTAGGTTCGCTTGGCAATGAAGTTGGCGACGAGCAGAGAAACCGGCGTAATCAGCACGACGACCAGCGTGATCGGCGCATTGAGCGTGAGCATGAAGCCGAGCGTGCCTAGAATGGTCATGACGCCGGAAAAGAGCTGTGTGAAGCCCATCAGCAGACCGTCGGCAAAGGTATCGACGTCGGCAATCATGCGGCTGACGGTGTCGCCGGTCGGGTGGGCATCGAGATAGGAGAGGGGAAGGTTCTGGATATGCGCGAACGCGTCGCGGCGGATATCGCGGACGGTATTGTAGGTGATGCGGTTATGCAGCACGTTCATGACCCATTGAGCCGCAGCCGTGATGACGACGCAGACGGCGATGGTCATCAGAATCGGGGTGAGTGCGTCAAAACGTACCTGACCTTTTCCGACGATGCAGTCCACGGCGCGTCCGACGAGGATCGGCACATACAGCGTCAGCGCCACGCTGATGAGGCACAGCACGAGGGAAAGCACCAGCAGCGGCATGTGCGGCTTGATATAGCGCAGAACGCGGCGCAAAACGGCGCCCTGAGAGGCGATGGAAGGCGCTTTTTTCTCTTTAGCCATGTTGCTTGCCCTCCTCTTTCTTGAACTGGGAAGCGTAAATCTCCTGATAGACCGGGCAGCCGGCGAGCAGCTCGTCGTGCGTGCCCATGCCGACAACGTGTCCGTCGTCCAGCACGAGAATCTGATCCGCAAAGCGGACGGATGCCGCACGCTGGGAAACGATAAAGGTTGTCGGCGGGTTTGCTATCTGGCGGATGGCGCGGCGCAGGCTGGCGTCCGTTGCGTAATCCAGCGCGGAAGCGCTGTCGTCGAGAATCAGAATCTCGGGCTTGCGAACCAGTGCGCGTGCGATGGTCAGACGCTGACGCTGACCGCCGGAGAAATTGCGCCCGCCCTGCTCAACCGGTTCATCCAGCCCGCCGGACTTGGCGTTGACGACGTCGAGCGCCTGCGCGGTTTGGAGCGCCGAGCGAAGATCGTCCTCCGTCGCGTCCGGGTTGCCCCAGAGCAGGTTGCTGCGGATGGTTCCCTTAAAGAGCATCGCCTTCTGCGGAACGACGCCGATGCGGGCGCGAAGCGCATCCTTGCGCATGTCGCGGACGTCCATGCCGTCGATGAGGATTTTGCCGCCGGTCACATCGTAAAAGCGGGGAATGAGGCTGACAAGCGTGCTTTTGCCGCTGCCCGTGCCGCCGATGACGCCGATGGTCGAGCCGGGCGCGGCGGTGAAGCTCACGCCGGTCAGCGATTCGGCGCCGGCATCCGCATAGGTCATGGATACGTTGTCAAATACAACGCTGCCGTGCGGCGCGTTTGCGGCGGGAATCTGCTGACCGTCCTTCTGCGTCGATTTGACGGAAAGCACGCTCGATACGCGGTCGCCGCATGCCGCCGCCTTGGTCAGCGTGATGATGAGGTTCGCCATCTTAATCAGCTCGACGAGAATCTGGCTCATGTAATTGTAGAGGGCGACGACCTGCCCCTGAGAGAGGTCGCCCATCTGGACGCGCATCGCGCCGGTTTGAATCAGCAGAATGACCGCCACATTGATGACGACGTAGGTAACCGGATTCATCATCGCGGAGATGCGCCCGACGGCGAGCTGCATGCGGGTGAGCAGCTGATTCTTGCGCTCGAATTTCGCGTTCTCTGCGTCCTCCTTGCAGAAGGCGCGAACGACGCGCACGCCTGTCAGGTTCTCGCGGGTCGTTGCGGTCACGCTGTCCAGCTGCCCCTGCACGCGGCGATACATCGGGATGGTGATGAGAATGATGGAAAAGACGATGACGCACAGAACAGCAATGACGCCCGCAAAGATCAGCGCACATTTCGTGTCGATGGTGAACGCCATGACCATCGCGCCGAAGACGACGAACGGCGAGCGCAGCAGCAGGCGCAGCGTCATATTCACACCGGTCTGCACCTGATTGATATCGCTGTTCATGCGGGTGATGAGCGTAGACGTGCCGACTTTGTCAAGCTCCGTATAGCTCAGCGTCTGGATATGCGCCATCAGCACATGACGCAGCTTGGCGGAGAAGCCGATGGCAGCCTTCGCCGCAAAATATTGCGCGGTAACAGAACTGAGCAGACCGATTCCGCCCAGCGCGACCAGCCACAGGCACATGCGGACGATATAGCCCGTGTTGCCGCCGGGAATGCCTTTGTCGATAATCGCCGCCATGATGAGCGGAACGATCAGCTCAAAGGAGGCTTCCAGCAGCTTGAACAGCGGCGCAAGGATACACTCGCGCCGGAAGTCCTTGATGTAAATCAACAGCTTTTTCAAGAACATCCACCTTTTCTGTAAGAATAGTTGAGAAGTTAAGCAAACAAAACATCCTTATTATAAGCTTGTTGCAGCGGATTGGCAAGATGCCGAAAGAAATAAGGGGAGAGAAAACCTGCGCACAGGATTGCCATTCAAACAAAAAACAGGTAAGAAAGACGTCTGACGAATGATAAAAAAGAAACAAATCAGAACTTAGGTTTTTATGCAGGTTTTTCTCGAAACGCGGCGAAATATACACAGGTTGAAAGAAATCAGGGAGAACGTTTGGGGCGGAGGCGCCTCGGACGCAGCCCTTTTTCGCGAAACGAAGGAGGAAGAAAAAATGGCTTACCAATATGATATCCCTTTTCATGTAGATCTTTCTGACCGAGTTGCGCTTGTGACGGGCGGCAACGGCGGCATCGGCGGCATGTTCTGCCGTGCGCTCGCGGCATGCGGCGCGACGGTCATCATTCTGGCGCGTAACCTGGAGCGCTGCCGGCAGCTGGCGGAGGAGATCAACGCGGGCGGCGGCAAGGCGGATGCCATGTCCGGCGACGTGACGGATGAAGCCGCGATGCTTCGCGTCAAGGAAGAAATCGAAAAGAAATACGGAAAGCTGAATATCCTCATCAATGCTGCGGGCGGCGCGGTCAAGAGCGCCATGGTTCCGCAGGATCAGATGGCGGATCCGGCGGATAAGACGTTCTTCGACGTGCCTTCCGCCGATATTCAGAAGGAATTTGACCTCAACATGCGCGGCACCTGGCTCCCCAGCAAGGTCATGACCCCGCTGATGATCGGTCAGACCGGCGCGTGCGTGCTGAATGTGTCCTCGATGAGCGCGTTCATTCCGCTGACGCGCATCCCGGGCTACTCCGGCGCGAAGGCGGGCGTTTCCAGCTTCACCCAGTGGCTGGCGACCTATCTGGCGCGTTCGGGCATCCGCGTCAACGCGATTGCTCCGGGCTTCTTCATGACCGAGCAGAACCATGCGCTCCAGTTCAACCCGGATGGCACGCCGACCCCGCGCTGCGAGCATATCGTCAATGGCACGCCGATGAAGCGCTACGGTGAGCTGAAAGAGCTGATCGGCGCGATGCTCTTCCTCGTGGATGAGCGTGCGGCAAGCTTCGTGACCGGCATTGTGCTTCCGGTTGACGGCGGATTCAGCGCGTATTCCGGCGTGTAAACCTTATAGATCGATGACCTTCTCGCTTGGGCGGGAAGGCCATTTTTTGTTGGGCTTGAACATTTCGTTGTAAAACCGCCCGCGTGCGCCAAATTCCCATGCTTTGCAGACTTCGGCGGAAGTGAAAGAAGACTCAGCCCGCTTGCGTAAAATTGCCCGCGTGCGCCAAATTTCCGTGCTTTGCAGACTGCGGCGGGAGTGAAAGAAGACTCAGCCTGCTTGCGTAAAACCGCCCGCGTGCGCCAAATTCCCATGCTTTGCAGACTGCGGCGGGAGTGAAAGCAGACTCAGCCTGCTTGCGTAAAACCACCCGCATGCGCCAAACTTCCATGCTTTGCAGACTGCGGCGGAAGTGAAAGTGGGCTCAGCCCACCTCAGCCCACCTCAGCCCACCTCAGCCCATAAAAAATCCACCGGCATGACCGGTGGAAGAAAAAAGAATGCGTTGAAAGAATTTGATGCGCTTCAATCGGTCAGGTCGGCATATTGTGCGCCAATCAGACGGCAAAGCGCGTCGGGGGCAAGCTCAACCTGCGCTCCGATTTTTCCGGCGCTGACACAGATGGTGTCAAAAAGCTGCGCACTTTCGTCGATGAACGTGGGGAAGAGTTTTTTCATGCCGATCGGACTGCATCCGCCGTGGATATAGCCCGTGTTGGGAAGCAGCGCTTTTTGCGGAATCATCTCGACGGCTTTCTCGCCGCATGCCGCCGCCGCGTGCTTGAGGTTGAGCGAACCCGTCGCGGGGATCACAAAGACATAGTAGGCGCGGCTTTTGCCCTGCGTGACGAGCGTCTTGAAGACCGCCTGCGGATCCTGACCGAGAGCCTTGGATACGGAGAGCGCGTCAATGCCGGTGTCCGGGGAGTAGGTGTGAACCTGATACGGAACGCTTTCTTTGTCGAGAATGCGCATCACGTTGGTCTTTTCATTCTTGTTTTTATCTGCCATGGGGGTTCTTCTTTCTGCTTTATGCCAATCTGTATTTGCCGTCGAGCGTGCCGCTGAGGATGTCCAGCACGTTCTGCGCGGCACGGTTGTTCATCGCGATGAAGTTTTCACTCGTGAAGGAGGCGACGTGAGGCGTCAGCACGGCGTTTTTGCAGCCGACCAGCGGCGAATCCGTGCAGGGTTCGCTGTCGTAAACGTCAATCCCGGCGCCGGCGATGACGCCATGATCCAGCGCACGACGAAGCGCGTGGAGATCGACAATGGGACCGCGTGCGATATTGATGAAAACACAGTTTTTCTTCATCTGAGCGAACTGCGCGTCGCCGAACATGCCGCGGGTTTCATCGCATAACGGCACATTGACGGAAATATAGTCGCTCTCCGCGAGCAGGGCATCCAGACTGCGGTAGCTGACGCCATATTCCGCCTCCCATTCGGGCTTGGGATGACGGCAGGTGTAGAGGATGTTCATGCCGAACGGCACGGCACGCCGGGCGATTTCCTTGCCGATGCCGCCGAAGCCGATCAGCCCCAGCGTTCGCCCCTTTGCGCCGGGCATGAGGATGCGATTCCAAATGCCCTGCTGCATGGCGGCATTTTGCACCTCAACATGGCGTGCAAAACAGAGGATATACGCCATAACATGCTCGGCAACCGCGCCTTCGACCATGCCGGTCAGGCGGGTGACGGAGATGCCGTGCGCACGGCAGGCGTCCAAATCGACGCCGTCGTAGCCGATTGAGCGAAGGGCGATGTGCTTCAGCCTGGGGCAATGGGCGATGACGTTGGCGGAGAGCGGTTCAAGCCCGGAAATGGCAATGTCCGCATCGGAAAGTGCCGCAATCATGTCGCTTTCGCTCGAACTTACGCCAAAGCCCTTGGCGCTGAGGTCGATGACATCGTGTCCGGCGTCGCGCAGAAGCTGAAGGGCGGCAGAATCGTATGCGGAAAAATTGCGTGCGGTAATGATAATCTTCATATTTGTAACCTTAACTTTGTTTTTCGGTTAGCGCCGGATATCGTAGTTCATATTCATCAGGTTGCGGATGCTGCTGACGTCATCGGTGATGTTCGCGTCGCCGTGAATCGTATGCTTGATGACGCTCGACGCAACGGCGAAGTTCAGCATGTCCATCGGCTTGTAATCATGCAGCATGGCGTAAATCAAGCCGCTGGCGAATGCGTCGCCGCCGCCCACGCGGTCGAGAATCGTGAAGGTGAAGAGCTTGCTTTCAAACGTATGCCCCTCATACCACATGAACGCCTTCAGGCTGTTTTCGCTGCCGGAATGCGCATAGCGGACATGGCGTGCGATGCACTTGAGATTCGGGTAGCGCTCGACAAAGCGCTGGAAGATTTCGTCCTGCTGCTCATAGCTCGGCTGCATCGGAACGCCGTCCTTGACATCGCCCAGACTGTGGTCGTCCTCGCTGCGCCAGAGGTGATACGGCTCGATGCCCAGCAGGATATCGACATAGGGCAGGCACTGCGTGCAGAAATCACGCGCTTCTTCCCAGCTCCAGAGCATGCTGCGGAAATTGCCGTCGAAGCTGACCGTCCAGCCCTTCTCCTTGGCGATTCGCAGCATATCCAGCACCAGCTTGCTGCAATTCGGGCTGAGCGCAGGGGTGATGCCGCTCAGGTGAAGCCAGTCAAAGCCCTCCAGCAGCGCACCCAGATCGACATCGGAGAAGTCATATTCCGCAATGGCGCTGTGCTTGCGGTCGTAGATCACCTTGCTCGGGCGGATGCCGTATCCGGTTTCGAGGTAGTAGGTGCCCAGACGATGGGTCGGCGTTTCCTCCGGGGTGGTGAGGATCATCGGGGTGCAGTGGACGTCGTTGGAACGCAGCCAGCGAACGGCGCTTTTGCCCAGACTGTTATTGGGAACGACGGAGAAGAACGTGCTGTCTACGCCGAGATTGGCGAGCGCCAGCGCGATGTTGGCTTCACTGCCGCCATAGCTTGCCTCAAATCCGGACGCCATGCGGATTTTTTCATAGTTCGGAGGCGTCAGGCGGAGCATGATTTCACCCATGGTGATAAACTTTTTGCTGTTTTCCATGTTTTGGAGCAGGGGATTGTAATGAATCATAAATGTACCTGCCTTCCCGACCGCGGGGCGGTCTGACCTTGCCTTCAGTATACCATGATTTACGCGGGGGTTCAACGTGGAAAGGTACATTCCCTTTGCGCTTCCATCGTGGAATTTGAACAGAAAAAAGCAGCTTCCCAACAGGAGAAGGAAGCTGCTTGCGAGATGGTCGGTTTTCAGGATTATTTCGCGTTGTTCGCGGCAGCCTGAAGCGCCTTGAGGAAGCTGCCGACGTCGATGGTGCAGCCGCTCTTCAGGTCAACATCGTCCGGAACCTGCGTGTGATGTCCGTCGCCCTTGTCATAGGTCGGCATGCCGACAACTTCCGCGACGGTCTTGCCGACGCACCAGTTTTCAAGCGCTTCCGCCTGCTCATACCATTCCTTGCCGATGGAGGTGGCGGCCTTCATGCCGTAGCCTTCCTTGAGCTCCTTCTTGGTCGGATGCTCAGCAGCCAGGTCGGTGGTCAGCGCACCGGCAGCGTCAAAGCCAATCTTATTCTGGGCGATATCAAAGCTGACGCTGACGATCTTGCCCTCGTCGTCCAGCTCAAGCGCACACATGGTGGTGTTCGCGGTGACGGAGCCCGCCTTGTCGGCGGTCGCGGCGGAACCGGACATGCTGGTCACAGAGCCCAGACCGGTCGCGGCGAGAGCGCCGGTAGAAACAGAGAGAAGCAGAGCCGCAGTCGCGGCAGCCATAGCAAACTTTTTCATAAATATGTTCCTCCAAATGCAGATGAATGGGTGTTAAAATATATCGCTCACCGCATTTCCCCGCGGATGGAGATGCAGTAAACTCACTTAATGATGGTATAGGCGTGCCGCCCGAGCGCGTCCCAAATGGCGGAAATGACCTTTGGAGCGCGGAGCGTTGCGCCGGTGGAAACGTCGGTGTCCGATGCAATCTGACCGGGCAGATAGAGCTGATTGACGCTTGAAACGTCCTTTCCGACGAGGTAGTCAAGCAGCTGACCAAACTGTGCGCTGATTTTTCCCTGCGCGGTTTCGGCGTCGCTTAACAGATAATCCTCACTTTTATATTGAAGCGTGGTATAGTGAATTTCGGTAAAACGGTTGTCGTTCAGCGTGAATTCCAAAGCAACCTGTTCGCCGCCGTCTTCCATGTAGCTGCCGCGATAAACGCCGTCCGGATACGGCTCGGCTTCGGGCAGTTTCGTGGTATCGACAATCTTATAAGGATGGCGGTTCAGACCGTCCCATAAGGCGGAGATGAGCTTGCCGGCTTTCATGGTTGCTGTTGTAACAGCGTCCAGATCCTCGACAATGTCGTAAGGGGAGTAGAGGTCGTCGATTGCGGAAACATTTTTGCCGATGAGGTAATCCGACAACTGACGGTATTGGTGCAGAATGGCTTTCTGCGCGTCGCTGGCGTCTTCACTCATATAATCGCCGTCTTTGTACTTGACGCCGCGATAGATGAGCGATGTAAAAACATCGTCCTTCAGTTCAAACTGAATGGCGATTTGCTCAATGCCGCCGTCGTAGTAAAACCCGCGATAGATGCCGTCGGGATAATCCTGCGCAAGCGCGGGACAGACAAGGGCGATAAGCAGAGCCAGCAGGGCAAGCGAACGTTTCATGTGATTTCCTCCCGGTTACGAAAATCATTCTAAAGTGAATTGATGTCAAAAGTGTGTCTTTCGGCAAAAAAACAAAAATTAAATTTCGTGTAAAGGGTTTGACATTCCTTCCTGCACATTCTACAATGAATGAAAAAATACTCGGGAGGATCAAGGTCATGAACCCCATCCTCGTTGTGGATGACAACGAACAGATTCTGGATATTTTAACGCAATACATCAAAAAAGAAGGATGGGCGCTGCTCACCGCGAAGACGGGTGAGGAAGCGCTGTCCCTGTTTGACGCGGCGCAGCCTGTGCTGATCCTGCTGGATATCATGCTTCCGGGCATCGACGGGCTGGAGGTCTGCCGACGCATCCGGCAGGTGTCCAGCGTCCCCATTTTGATGATCACCGCCAAGGATGAAGACGCCGACCGCATCCTTGGGCTGGACATCGGCGCGGATGATTATATTGTGAAGCCGTTTTCGCCCGGCGAAGTCATGGCGCGGATTCGTGCGGTCATGCGCCGTATTCCCGCGAGCGAAAAGGATGAAACGCTGGTCATCGGCACATTGTCGATCCATATGCCGTCGCTTTCGGTCACGCTGGACGGACATAAACTCAATCTCACCCGGCGCGAGGTTGAGCTGCTCTATACGCTTGCCGGCGCACCGGGGCGCGTCTTTACGCGGGATAACCTGCTGACGATGATATGGGGGTATGAATTCGCGGGCAATTACCGCGCAGTCGATTCCCATATCAAGCGCCTGCGTGCCAAGCTGGATGCCTATCCGCACCCGTTTTTCTCCATCGCGACCGTTTGGGGCGCGGGCTATCGGTTTGAGAGGAATCTGCCATGAAACTGCGTCATCGGCTGGTCACGAAGCTGACCAATCTGTTTGCGATTATGCTCGTCGTCTTTACGCTCCTGCTGACGCTGCTGTTCAACGCGATGATGGAGAAGCAGATGATTTCCCATTACAGCAAAACCATGCAGCGCGACGCCTATGCGATTTCACAAAACCTTTCGGAGATGATCGCGCCGTCGTCGTATGATTCGCTGGATGAAAACCCCTTCATCGTCGGCGAGGACACGCTTGCGCCGTATATGGCGCTCATTGAGCATATCACGCACTGCAACCTCTACCTGATTGACGAACAGCACCATGTGACCGGCTTTTTTGACGGCGTGGTGCAGACGATCGGCAGTCCGCTTCTGCCCGGCTACATTGAGCAGACGATTGCGCTGGGATTTATGGGCAAAACGCCGTTTCTGATGATGAAAGAGGACGGCGAAACGCACCTGACGACCAGTATGCCGATCATGAACGCGCAGAGCCATGTTCTGGGCGTCGTTTTGCTGGAATCAACGCTCCGTGAGCTGGGCTTTGCGCAGGTATCCAGTACAGGAATTCTGGTGTTCTGCGTCCTCGTTGCCTTCGTGTTTGCGCTGGGGCTGAGCTTTTTGTTCTCCCGCATCTTCACCAAACCCATCACGGAGGTTCGGCATTTTGCCGGTGCGCTCGCGCAGGGACAGTATGAAGCACGCCTCCGAACCGATCAACGCGACGAGATCGGCATGCTGTATGGCTCGATGGATATTCTGGCGCAGCGGCTTGAGGAAGCGAGGCGGAAGGATGAGCTGCTCAAACAGCAGCAGCAGGCGTTCTTTGCGACGGTTTCCCACGAACTGAAAACGCCCGTCACGGTCATCCGGGGATCGTTGGAAGCCTTGCGCGACGGCGTGATTTCCTCCCCGGATGATGTGCGGGCGTATTATAACCAGATTTTGACGGAAACCAAGGGGTTGCAGCGTCTGATTTCGGATTTGCTGGAGCTTTCGCGGCTTCAGAATGTCGGGTTTTCGCTCGATATGGGGGATGTGGATCTGCGGGATCTTCTGGGCGATGTCGCGATGAGTGCGGGAGCGCTTTGCGACAGAAAAGGCGTCGTGTTCGTCTGCGAAGAGCCGAAATCCGGGAAGACGATCCGGGGCGATTATACGCGCCTGCGTCAGATGCTGCTTGCCGTCGTGGATAACGCGGTCAAGTTCACCGAGCCGGGAAAGACGGTCACGCTGGCGTTTGATGGCGAAACGGTCGTCATCGCGGACGAAGGAAGCGGTATTGCGCAGGAGGATCTGCCGCATATCTTCGAACGCTTTCGCCGTGCGCATGGCAGGCAGGATGGAACGGGGCTGGGGCTTGCCATCGTCAGCGAGGTTGCCAAACGGCATCACATTGTCATCGATGTGGAAAGCCGAATGGGACAGGGAACGACGTTCAAATTTACTTTTCCGATGAAAAATGGGAAGCCTAAAACGGATTTTCAATAGAACCGAGCTTTGTGAGAACCGACCGTCAGGATTTGTACCCTGACGGCTTTTTCTTCATCATCGCTTTTGCGGCGGCGCAATAAACGATGAGCGCCGTCGCGGCGAGCAGGCTCATGACCACACCGAGGGTCAAGCCACGCGTATGATAGGTAAAGACGATTTCGTGCGTGCCCGCTTCGACAAAGACGCCCATGAACGCGACGTCGCAGTTGACGATCTCCGCTTTCTGCCCATCGACCGTGGCGGAAAACCCCTTGTCAAACGGGAGGGTAAAGACCAGCATGCCGGCGTCCTTTGCGTCGATCTTCGCGGTAAAGCCGTTGGCGAAGGTCTCAAAGGAATCGCAGGCATTTTCTTTCAGGCGTGCGACGCTCTCCTGCCAATCCGGGATGGCGTAAACATCGAGCTTTGCCATGCGGTCGCCGTACTTTTTCAGCGCGTCGTCCTCCAGCGTGACGGCGGCGAGCATGACAGTCGGCACGGTTTCGCTGTCCATCCGCTGATGATGCGTACCGGTGCAGGTCGTCTGCAAAAAGCCCATCGGCACGGCGTTCGGATTGGTATAGACGGGGATTCCGTTTTCTTCGCGGTCAAGCACAAAGCCTTCGGGAACGGGGGAATCATCGGTTTTGTAGTACTCCGTGACGCTCAGGAAGGCGCGGAGCGCCGCGCTGTCATTGGGCGGGCAGACGGTGGTGGATTCGTCATAGCCAAAGCCCGCCATGGACACGAAGCGCCCGACCGTAGACGCACGCAGGCTCATGAAGCTCGTCAGCGAGGATGCGCCGCGCAGAAGCCCGTAATTGCGAATTTTTTTGCCATAGTCGATGCGCCGCCAGTCTTTGAAATCGGGCTGAGCGGCAGCGTTCAGCGTCGGCTCGGCGATTTCGCTGAGCGTGTAGATGCCCTGTCCGGGCGTTTCGCTGCCGGAGAGCAGGTATTTGTCGCCGACGGCGATATATCCGGCATACTGGACGACTGCGACCGCGCAGACGAGCGCAAGCGCGGCGGTGAAGCGCGGCTTTTTCAAAATGAGAAGCAGCATCGCGCCGCCGCCGAGCAGCGTGGCACAGACGGACAGCATTCGAAACGCATTTGACGCATACGCGCCGCCGCGGCGATTGAGAAGCACCTGACCGATTCGCCCGACTACGCCGCCTTTTGCGCTCAGCGTCGTCAGCAGGCTTTCCGGAAGCATAAAGGGCACAGTCAGCAGCAGAACCAGCACGGTCAGCGCGGCAAAGGCATGCAGAAAGGAAGAATTCGGCGCGTCCGTTTTTTCGGCAAAAGGCTGGAGGGCATAGAGCGTGGCAAGCGTGGTCATCAGCGCAAGCCCGTACCACCAGCGGGTATAGCCGACGTTTGTTTCCAGCGCGAATGCGCCGCACAGAACCGGCACCGCGCTGCAAATCAGCAGAGCCAGCAGCAGCGCCTTGAGCCAGCGCTGCTTTTTTTGCGCGAAGGCGAAGACTGCCGCGCCTGTCATACCGAACACGGGCAGATAGGCGGCGGTTGAACACCAGCTTCCCGCGTCGCCGTAATAGGCGTGAACGACGTTGCTCTCAATGGGCATCAAAAGCGCACGAAGCCGCTCGAGCAGGACGCTGGGGGTGTAATGCTGGGCAAGGAGCGGCGTGTCGCCCGCGCCTGTCCGCGTGATGCTGAGCATGAAGAGCATCGCGGGGCAGAGGAGAACGCCCGCCAGCGCACAGCCCATGCCGCATTCGAAAACAAGCGAGAACACGCGGCGCACCGTGCGATAGGGCTTCCAGTCTTCACTGAAAAACCGGAAGACGAAGTACAGCGCAGCCAGCAGCGCACTGGACAGCATGAAGTAGTAATTGGTCAGCGTATTCAGTCCGCAGAAAAGCGCCAGCGCACCGAAATGCGGACGATCACTCATGACCATTTCCATGCCGAGCAGGATGAGCGGGAAGAAGGCGATGACCTCCGTAAAATGATAAAACTGCGTATTGACGAGCGTGAAAGAGGAAAACGTGTACAGCACACTGCCCAGCAGCGCAAGCCTTTCGTTTTTAATCATCCTGCGCAGATAGCAAAAGGAGGTCGTCGCGCAGACGGCGTGCTTGAGAATCGCCATGACGCTGATGCCGTACGGAATCAGCGCGGCGGGCAGGAGCGCAAGCACCCAGACAAAGATGCTTCCGAGCGTATAAAACGCGTAGCTTCCGACCGCGGGCGCACCGAGAAAGGTGAAAAAACTGTAACTGTTCAGCCCGCCGCGCAGAATGCGGCGCGTTTCAAGGATGAAGGGAAGCTGCTGCTCGATAAAGTCGCCACGCGTTACAAACCTGCCGCCATAGGGTAGGATGGCGGGCGCCAAGGCAAAAAGAGCCAGCATGGCGCCGAGAAAAAACGCATGGGCAGCGGTGATTCGCCGCTTTGAAAGCGCAGATGTGTTCATGAGGTTTCCTCCCAATTGCGATGTTGACCGTTAACAGGGATGTTAAGTTAACAACACCGATATTTCAAGAACAAAACGAAGGATTTGCGACCGAAGGTTTCCAAAGGGCGATGCGCCAAACGGGCGCCGTAAACGCTCGGAAAGCCCTTTGGTGGGGCGATGGGGCAAAGCCCCATATCCCAAATACTTGGATATTTGTTTCTTGAAATGTTCGGTTTAATCTTGACAGCCTCATCCGATAGAAATAGCGGAAGCACCAAGTCAGCCTAAAAGAAAAGCCGGAACGATTCGTTCCGGCTGGATGGTGGAGGTGAGGAGAATCGAACTCCTGTCCGAAAAAGCGACAGCCAAGTTTTCTCCGAGCGCAGTTCACGATTTAACATTCCCTCCTCCCGGCGCCCACGAACGGGCTCAGGGATTCAGTAGCTTCATCATGTGTTCATGCTGCAAAGCTTAGGCAAGAACATGGCCCGCTAAATGACGCCGGGTTCCGATGCAGCGGGATCATCGGGCCGACGCGCAGCCTAATTAGGCCGCGAGGCAATAATCGTTATTGTCAGTTAATTTTTAATTTCCCGATTTTAACGTGGCTCGGGTCCACGGCTCGCTTACCTGACCGCCCACAATCCCGTCGAAACCAGTACACCCCCGTCAAAACTGAACATCAGTCTTCGCTGCGGTTTCTGGAACGCAGCGCACGCTGAATGTCGCGCTGGGCGTCCTTCGCCGCGATGTCGTCGCGCTTGTCGTGCAGCTTTTTGCCCTTGCACAGCCCCAGCTCCATCTTGAAGCGTCCGTCCTTCAGATAGACCTGAAGCGGGATGAGCGAATAGCCCATCTTGCCGACTTCCTGCCCGAGATGGCGGATCTGGCTCTTGTGCAGCAGCAGTTTTTTCTGGCGCAGGGGATCGGTGTTAAAGATGTTTCCCTGCTCATAGGGGCTGATGTGCATGCCGCAGACGAGAACCTCGCCGTCCTTGACGAGGGCAAAGCTTTCTTTGAGGTTCATGCGTCCCTGACGCATGCTCTTCACTTCGGTGCCTTTCAGCTCCATGCCGCATTCGATGCGCTCTTCGACGAAGTAATCGTGGAACGCTTTTTTGTTTTGTGCCATGGGCTTGATGCCTTTTGCGCGTGCCATGCGATTACCTCCTTCTCCGATGTATCCCATAGTATAGCACAGGGCGGAGAAATGTGCAAGAAAAAAGAAATCCACAGGCGCGTTGCGTGCCCCTTTGTCCGGGCTGCTGCTTGAGCTTTGAACGCTTTTGTGATATGATATCCTCATTAAAACAAAGAGGTATCTTCTATGACGATTCTATTGCTCGGCGATCTGACGGGGCGCAGCCGCGTCGCCTTGCGTATGCTGACCTATGAACTTGAAGCGCGGGGGCATGAGGTGCTTGCTCTGCCGACGGCGCTGATTTCCAATACGCTGAACCTTGGGCAGGCGGCGATGCTCGATACGACGGATTATCTGATGCAGTCGCTTGAAACGTGGGAAAAGCTGGGGCTGACCTATGATGCGTTGTATATCGGCTTTGTCACGGGCATGGCGCAGGCGGAAAAGCTCTGCACAGTTGCGGAAGCGGCAAAAAAGCGCGGCATCCCCGTCGTGGTCGATCCGATTCTTGGCGACAACGGGAAAAAATACAATAGCGTTGGGAAAGAACAGGCGAATGCGATGGCGATGCTGGCTCGCCATGCGGATATTCTGACGCCGAACCTGACGGAAGCGTGCCTGATGACGGATACGCCCTGCGCCCGCATTGCGGAGGACGAAAGCACGCTTCATGAACTCATCGCAAAGCTCTCGGAGGGAAAGCGAAGCGTGCTGATTACCAGCGCGGGGAATGCGGTTGTCGGCTATGACGCAAAGCTGGGGCAGGAAATCTGCGTGCCGTTTACCCGCGTGGCAGGTGAACACTGGGGCACGGGCGACCGCTTCTGTGCGCTGCTGCTGGATGGCATTGTGCAGAAAAAATCGCTTGCGGATGCGGCGAAAGAGGCGAGCGACGGCGTTTACCGTGCGCTGATGCAGGAACGCGACGCCGCGGCACGCTGAGAATGTAAAGGACAGCCATCGGATTTCATTTCGGCAGCGCCGAACAAAGCGAATCAATCAGGAAAAAGTCCATATTTGACACATACGGCAGACCGCTTTCCCGGCGGGTCTGCCGTGTTTTTGTCTAAAAATGCTTTTTGCAGGGCAGAAAATGACGAAAATGAGATGCGGATCACCGTTTGCAGTCGATTTCAGAATCTGCACGGCGGAAAAAGCATCGACAAAAAACGCTTGAATTTTAATGAGGCAGGTATATAATGAAAACAACCCGATATAATACTTTTTAGGATACTTGTTATCGAATAAGAACGGTGAACGCCGCGAGGAGAGTTTCCAATCAAACTGCTGGAAGGGGCGATGACAAGGATGAAGACGTGGACTCGCAGAATGACAATGCTTGCGCTGGCGATGCTCTTGTTTGCGGGCGGCGCTCTGACGCGGGCAAAGGCGGCGGACGGGGAATCGGTTGCCATCCGCATGTATCTGTGGGACAGAACGATGATGCGCCAGCTGACGCCTTATCTGGAAGGGAAGTTTCCGGAGATCGATTTCACGTTCGTTCCCGCCTACAACACCATGGATTACTACAAGGATATGGTAAGCCGCGGCGATGAACTGCCGGATCTCATCACCTGCCGCCGCTTTTCGCTGAATGACGCGGCGGCGTTGTCCCCTTATCTGATGGATTTGAGCGACACCGAGGTGGCGGGCACGTTCTACACCAGCTATCTGGATGTGAACAAGGAGGAAAGCGGCGCAATCCGCTGGCTGCCCGCCTGCGCCGAGGTAGATTGTCTGGTGGTCAACAAGACGCTGTTTGATCGAAACAACATTCCGCTGCCCACGAATTACGCGGAGTTTGTGTCTGCCATTGATGCGTTCGAGCGGCTGGGGATTCATGGCTTTCAGGCGGACTGGGAATTTGATTATACCTGTCTGGAATGCTTGCAGGGATGCGCGATTCCCGAACTGATGAGCTTTGAGGGCGCGATGTGGCGCAGGGCTTACGAAAGCGAAACCGACGAGGCGCAGGTGGGGCTGGACGAAGGGGTCTGGCGGCGCGTGTTTGAGAAGTTTGAACGGTTCATCCACGATATCCGTTATGAATACGGCGTGACGGCAGGCGGCTACAACGCCGTCACCACCCCTTTCATCGAAGGAAAAACGGCGATGATCCGCTCCACTGTCGGGATGGCGGAAGCGTTTACCGCAAACTACGATTTTGACTGTGTAGTGCTTCCTTATTTCGGCGAAACCAGCAAGGATAATTGGGTGATGACGTATCCCATGTGCCAATTTGCGGTTTCCAAGGCGGTTGAAGCGGATGATGCCAAGCGGAAAGCCGTGATGGCGGTGCTGGAAGCGATATTCAGCCAGGAAGGGCAGGAAGCGATGGCGGCGGGCGCCACGGTGCTGTCTTATAACAAGGAAGTTCATGTGGTGCCTTCCGGATCCATGCGCTATGCGCAGGAGTGCGTTGACCGCAACCATCTGTATATCCGTCTGGCTTCCTCGGAGACCTTTTCCGCTTCCAAGAAGGTGGTTTCCCGGATGCTCTCCGGCGAGCTGGATGCCGAAAGCGCGTATGAGGAATATAACCGCCTGATGCTCAGCACGGCGAACCAGGAAGCGCCGGAAACGCTCTTTACGCAGAAGACGGCGTATACCGATCGCTTCGGCGAACATGGAAGCCCCGCCGCGTCGTCCTTCGTCAATACCATGCTCTCCGCTAACGAGCAGAATATTGCCATTGCCTATGGTCACGTCGTCACAGAGCCGATTTATCGGGGTGATTACACCTTGCAGCAGTTTAAATGGCTGACCAGCTCCAAGACGGATGTGTTTCTGGCGGAGTACACCGGCGCGGAGATTCGTCAGGTGATGTCGTGGCTGATCGATGTGAAGGAGAATGGGGTCAACCCGATTCGATACAACCAGCTTCTGCCGGTAACCGGCGGCATGACCTATACCGTCAGGACGACAGCACACGGAAAATACGAGCTGATCGATTTGACGGTGGATGGTCATCCGCTGGATGAAAACCAGGTATACAAGGTGATGCTGATCGGTTCCAAGACCCTGATGGAGCATGCGGATTACTTCAACAATCCCATGCCTGAGGCGCTGGATGCAAAGCGCGAGGATACAAAAATGAACTACGGCAATGTTCAATTGTATGTCGATTCCATTTCCGCTGCCGGTCAGCTGCTTGCGCCTTCGGATTATGTGACGATTCTGAACTGACGGGTTGAGAAATATACATATATATACCGGGAAGGAAACGGACGGCGATTGCGGTGCATCCGATCTATGCGTTGACGATTCTAAAGATTTGAGAAGGGCGGGCGGCGCAGTGAAGAAGAGAATCCTCCTCATCCTGACGGCGATGCTGGGCATTGCCGCCATTATGCGAGGCGTTGTGGATTATTATCGCTATGTGGAAAGCGTGATTTACGATGAAAGCGTCGCCCACCTCGGCGAGATCTTCTCCGGCGCGTCCCAAAGGCTGGGCATTCTGGTGAACGACAACTGGAACCAAATGGCGCTGTGGGAACCGTATCTGAAGGTAGCCCCTTCGGAAGCGGATATTGACGCCTATATGGCGGCGGCGCAGGAAAGGCTCCGTTTTACCGATTTCTGCTTTTTGTCCCGCGATGGGGATTACTGCACGGTGGACGGCAGAACGGGCTATCTGGATCTGCGGCAGAAAATGGAAGAGTTGATTTTAGCGCGTCAGCCCATCGCCATCAATTCCGTCGTGCCGGATCAGCCGGAGATCATCGTGCTGGCTGTGCCGGTGGACAGGGCAGCTTTCAAGGATTTTGAATACGATGCGATTGCCATCACCTATACAAACGATGACTTGGTGAACGCGCTGAAGGTTTCGGCGTTTGATAACCGAGCCAGCACGTTTGCCATTATGGCGGACGGACGCGTGGTGGTGGATAATTCCGGCGAGGGCTTGGGCGGCATCCATAACCTGCTGGCGTTTTTGAAGGAATGCGACGGTTTTGATGAAAGCGCCGTTGCCCGGCTTCGGCAGGCGTTCAGGGATCAGCGCAGAGGCGCGATGACGGTGAGGCACGACGGACAGGCGTTCTATCTGCTGTATATGCCTACAAGCTTTCAGGGGTGGATGATGGTCGGCATGGTGCCCACGAGCATTGTCAACGCCAACATGAACGACATGCAGAAAAGGACGATTGAAACCGTCGGCTTCATCGCGCTGCTGCTGGCGATGAGCATCATCGTGATGGTCATCCGCGACAATCGGCAAAAACTGCGCCATAAGGATGTTCAGCTTCTGGCGCGTGACGAGCTGTTTGCAAAGCTCTCCGCCAACGTGAACGATATCTTCCTGATGTTGGATTTGCGGACGAAAAACATGGAGTACGTCAGCCCCAATGTGCAAAGAATACTGGGAATTTCCGCGGCGGCTGTTCAGAAAGACATGAATGCGCTGATCGAGGCTGAGAGCAATGAAAACAACAGAATCCAGATCGATGCCATCATGAAAATGAAAAACGGCGAGCAGCTGGAATGGGATCGGGAGTATATCCATCAGGAAAGCAAGGAACCGCGCTTTTTCCATGTGGTTGCCTTTTCCAGCGATATACAGGGAGAGCGCAAGTGTATCATCGAGCTGTCGGATCGCACGGTGGATCGGCAGAAGAATCAGGCGCTCCGCACAGCCATCCATGCGGCGGAAAATGCCAGCAGAGCCAAGAGCGCCTTTTTGAGCAACATGTCCCATGATATCCGAACGCCCATGAACGCCATCATCGGGTTTTCGAGGCTTGCTTCTGCCAACATCAATGACCCGAAGAAGATGCAGGATTATCTCTCTAAAATCCATGCTTCCGGCAGCTATCTGCTCTCCCTGATCAATAATGTGCTGGATATGAGCCGCATCGAGAGCGGAAGGGTTCATCTGGAGGAATCGGAGGTCAATCTTCTCGATTTGCTGCATGATTTGGAAGCCATCGTCAGCGGTCAGATTCACGCCAAGCAGATGAAGCTGATTGTGGATACCGCTGACGTGACCGACGCAAACGTATACTGCGATAAGACGCAGCTCAATCAGGTGCTGCTCAACCTGCTGAGCAACGCCATCAAGTTTACCCCTGCGGGCGGAACGGTTTCCGTGCGCGTTGCCCAGCTTCCCGGTGCGCCGGAGGGCAAGGGGCTGTATGAGCTTCGCGTGAAGGATACGGGCATCGGCATGAGCGCGGCGTTTGCCGAAAATGTGTTTGAGCCTTTTGAACGCGAACGCACATCCACCGTCAGCAAGATTCGGGGAACGGGCTTGGGCATGGCGATCACCAAGAGTATTGTGAATATGATGGGCGGCGTCATCGAGGTCAACACCGCGCCCGGCAAGGGAACGGAATTTGTGATCCGAACCGCCATGCGCCTGCAAACCGAAAAGCCCGACGAAAAGAAACGGTCAGGGCAGGGTAGAAAGAAGAACGAGAAAGACAGCGCACAGCCCGATCCGATTCCGTCTTTTGCCGACAAAAAGCTGCTTCTGGTGGAAGATAACGAGCTGAACCGTGAAATTGCCGTAACGATTCTCAGCGAGTATGGCTTCAAGGTGGATACCGCCGAAAATGGTCGGAAAGCGTTGGATCGGGTGGCAGCTTCCGAACCCGGCGACATCGATCTTGTGCTGATGGATGTGCAGATGCCTGTCATGGATGGGCTTGAGGCGACCCGGCAAATCCGCGGACTGAGCAATCCGCGGCAGGCTGCCATTCCGATTTTTGCCATGACTGCCAACGCCTTCAATGAAGACCGCGCCGCCGCGCTTGAAGCCGGCATGGACGGTTTCCTGTCCAAACCCGTCGATGTCGATGAACTGATTCGTATGCTGCAACGTCTGTTCAGCGGGACGCGAAAAGAGGCGGATTGAGAAAATGCCAAGATGCGGCGATTGAAATTCAGTTTTTTTTCGACTCGAACAATTCGCCTTTAGAACAGCATGTTTTGAGCGGACTTCGGCGCAGGTGAAGGCGAATTTAAAAAACGGATCGTTCATCTGCGCCTGCTTTTTGCCTGAAATAGAATCTGAAAGATGGATTGGATGGGATTGCCAGACGTGCCATTGCGCATAAATCGCGTCGCCTGCCGCATAATAGAGGTGCCAAAGAGAGCGAAAGTTGAAGAAGGAGGCAGCATATTGTGCGAGCAACGGGCATAGTGCGGAGAATCGACGAATTGGGACGTGTGGTCATTCCCAAGGAGATTCGGCGCACGCTGAGAATTCGCGAGGGCGACCCGCAACAGACGGCATTGGAAGGCGATGCGCAGGAGGACGCGCAGATGCTTCTGGCGCTGCTGGCGGGCGTGATCGAGCAGAGAAAGAAGTATGCGTGAAAGCGGAAAATCGAATGATCGAGCGCGGCTTGCAGAAGCTGCGCTTTTTGCATAGAAAGTATTGTCTTGAAAACAAAAACGCATTGTGATATACTGAAATGGATAAAATATGGTCTATTAAGCGTGACTCTTAGAGATTTGTATCAAATATGATCCGTTGGAGAATGACATGAAGTTCGTTTGGGAAACGCCGGAAGAAATTGACAAAGCGTTGGCGCAGCGTTTGAGCCGCATCCGCAAGCGCCGCAATCTTTCACAGCAGGCGTTGAGCGAAAAGAGCAATGTAAGCTATGGAAGCATCAAGCGCTTTGAAACGACGGGGCAGATTTCGCTGAACTCGCTGACAAAGTTGTGTGTTGCACTGGACTGCGCGGATGAAATCAAAAATCTGTTCACGAATGTGGAATACGGCAGCATTGAGGAGGTTATCCGTGAAAGAACGTAAGCTCGAAGTCTACCTCGGCGAGCGATTTGTCGGAACGATGGCGCAGACCGCGGATCGGCGGGTAGCGTTCGCTTATTCGGAAGAATGGCTGGACAACGGCTTTGCAATCAGTCCGTTTTCGCTGCCGGTGGAGCAAAAGGTCTTTGTTCCGACGAGCCAAGCGTTTTCCGGATTGTGGGGCGTGTTTGCCGATAGTCTGCCGGATGCGTGGGGGCAGCTGCTGGTCGATCGGATGTTAAAGGCGCGGGGAATTCTTTCTGCGGATATGACGCAGTTGGAGCGCTTGGCGATCGTCGGCGATTCGGGCATGGGCGCGTTGTTGTACCGCCCGGCGTGGAATATCCAGCAGAATACGGCGATTGACGATTTGGACGAGCTTTCCGCTCAATGTCATGCGATACTGAATCACGAGGATGCAGGCAATCTGGATGAACTATTCCAAATGGGCGGCAGTTCCGGCGGCGCAAGACCGAAGATCATGACGGATGAGTGGATCATCAAGTTTCCGGCTTCCGATGAGATGAAGGATAGCGGCACGATGGAAAAAGCCTATATGGATTGCGCTGCGGATTGTGGAATCATCGTGCCGGAAACCAAGCTGATGCCGTCCGATGTGTGCGCGGGTTACTTTGCTGTAAAGCGGTTTGACCGAAGAAAGACGGATGGGCATATCGAGCGGCAGCACATGCTGACTGCGGCGGCGATTCTCGAAGTGGATTGGCGCACCGCCGCGATGGACTATCATACGCTGATGAAACTGACGAAGATTCTTTCTCTGGATAATCGGGAAGATTTGGAGCAGATGTACAGACGGATGTGTTTCAATGTCTTTGCGCATAATCGCGATGACCATGCGAAGAATTTCAGCTGGATCTATGACGAACAGATGGATTGCTGGCATCCGTCGCCGGCGTATGATTTGACGTGGAGCACGACCTACTTCGGAGAGCATAGCACGACGGTGGATGGAAACGGCAGGAATCCTGGGATGAAAGAGCTGCTGGCAGTTGGAAAGGCGGCGGGGATGAACGCGAAGAACTGCAAGAAGATTGTTGAGGAGATTCGGGAAAAGACGCGGACGCTTGAAGCGACATACCGGGGCTGGAAATCGTAGAATCTGCGTTTCGGTGAAAATGGATGACAGAAACGTGAATTGCTTTGAAACGATAACAGTATAGACGAGAGAGCGCGGCTTGAAAAGGCTGCGCTTTTTGCATACCTATGGCAGTTTTTAAAATTAAAGCATATATCCACAAGAGCGAAACCACCCCACACAATCTGTTTGAAATGCACAATGAATCGCGTGCGGAAGAGCTTCGACAGTTCTGGCTTTGAATTTAAGCAAAAGAGCTTTTATCTTAGACCAAAGTTTTTCGATAGGGTTCAAATCAGGACTATACGGTGGAAGATAAACATACTGAACATGTGAATTATCCAACAGTGCCTTCACCGCTTTTGCATGATGTGATTTCATGTTATCCATGCAGCATGATGCTCACCTTCTCTGATTCTGTTATCCCACTTTTTTCAAAAAATTTTAAGAACTGCGATATTTTTGAAAATTGCTATAAACCAATCCACAGCATCCCTTACAGTGTAGCGCAGTCCCTGGAAAGGAGATCAAGAAACCGCTACTCAATCATATAAGGAGGATGAAACAAAAGGAAACAAACCAATTCAGAAAAGAGATTTACCTTTTAATCGTCATATTATATAAAAAGAAGAAAAAGAACATAAACAGAAAAATAGTGCATTTAAAACAAAGCCGAGCTTGCGTATACTGATCATGAAGTTGAATAGTAACAAAAATACATGCGGAAAAATGGCAAAATGACAGGTGGGCGGAATATGCGAAAAACAAAATGGATGGTTCCGATGACTTTGATTTCTAGTATGTTGTTTACAACGACGGCGAGTGCCTTGGAGTATTCTGGTAATATTGGAAATCAAGCTTCATTCCAGACCATGGCAGAAGTACAAGCAACTGCATCAGATGAAATGAATGCAATAACTGGAGTAAAATACATGGCACATCCTGCCATGGCAGAATTCCCGAGCGACACGACCTATGTTTATCGCAGTGCGGATATGTACGGGAGAAATGCGGCGGTGCGCATTAACACAAATCTGGTAGTTTATTCGGATAAGAGCTTTGCAAGCAAAGAAGACGCGCAGGCTTATCTGAAAGAACTGGGTTTGATTGATATGATTGATCAGGCAAAGGGAAGCATTGTTTTGGTTACGCCGTCAGATCCTGAAAAGGGATTCACCGCAGCCGATCAAAAATACTACTATGATTTGCAGACGGCTATGTTTTCTATCAATGTTAGTGAAATGCATGGCGAAGAGAAGTTCACATATGTGGATGCGTATGCATATGGAGGTTATGGTTACCTGTATGTCATAGGCATTGATGGTGGTGCAACATTCCTGAATAATTATGTTTCCGGTACGTTTGACTATGTAAGCCGCATTGCTGGTATGGTACTTGTTGGTGGCAGCATGGATAGGGTGCGTGATGTGGCAAGCTTTGTTCCGGTTTATCTTGTCAATCCGACTGATTCTGTCGAAGCAAAGTATGAAGCGGTTAATGGTACGGATTCTATTTTACGCGAAGGCGATAAAGTGACGCATTACAATCAGCAGTATCCGGTTCGCCGCGTGGTTTCGATTAGAAATGATGATGTAGATTTGCCGACTATCATGAACGATGCATACTATAATTTCTTGATTAAAGCAAAACGCGGACAGGAAATTACAGGTGGATTATATTCTGCTTCTACTCCGTATCAGGGGTACGGAGCAGACTGTGCGCCATATTCGCTTTCACCGCGTGATGCGATTATTGACGGCAAGACAGAAGCTGGAATTTATCTTTTTGAGCATGTGGAAGAGCGTTTTGCGGATGTCAAAACTGAAGCAGGCGAATACTTGCAAACGTGGTATGAGTATCTGCCGGAAGATATTGTCAACGGAACGGCACAGCCCGGCACGGTTCCCCTGATCCTTGCACTGCATGGCGGCGGTGATGACCCACGACAGTTTGTGGATGGACAGGGATTCCTTGAATTGGCGGGTCGCGAGAAATTGGCAATCGTCGCACCGGAAAAAGGAGCACTGCACACAACGGATACCGAAGGCGATGACTTTATGTCTAAAGTTATGCCGCGCTTGGTTCGTTATATGTTGGATACTTATCCTGCACTGGATGCATCCCGAGTTTATGTGACGGGTTTCTCAATGGGGTCTTTGGCGACATTGCGCACGGCATATGGAGCTCCTGAATTATTTGCAGCAGCGTATCCACAGTCCGGCATCCGCGGTGCGGAGCCGACAGAAGAGGATGCCAAGCATTTTGAGAACGTCGATTTGCCGATGGTTGTTTCTACTTCGGAATACAACATGGTATATGCGCCGCATTTGTCCGAGGGATTTTACAACCTGATCAGCAAGCTTGCGGTTTTGGACAAAATGGATGCGCTGCCTGCCGCAGAGTATGATACATATCCCATCAGTGGATTTAAGGCGGATATCTATACCGAAAAGAAACTGAATGACGATTATGTGGTTCACAGCTGGTATCTGAAGAATGACGACGGTATTCCGATGGTCGGTGCGACGTATGTTGAGAGCATCGTTCATTGCCTGTACCCGCAGCATGCTAACATGATTTGGGATTTCTTCAAACATTATTCTCGTGATTTGGAAACCGGAAAGATTATCTATCATGAAAATGTAGATTGACGCACGGTTACGCGGCTTTCCGCCTGACGTTTATGAGACGGAAGCCTTTTAAAACAAGTGTTCAAAGGAGGTTGTACACGATGAAAAGAAGGATGGGTATTGCTTTACTTTTATCTGCCATGTGCTTGATATTTTCGGCAAGTACGGCGGGCGCTGTCAAGTTTTATGGATGTCAGTTTAACGAGCCGACATTTGAAACGCTGGAGGAAACGCGGCTTAGCGGACCGGAAGCCATCAAGGATTTGCCATCTAATCAGGGAAAAGTATTTGTTTCCCATCCGGTTCTTGATGGTTATCCGGAAGGAACAACATTTGTTTACCGTTCCGCGAACATGTACGGAGACCGTGCAGCAGCTCGCATGAATACCAATCTGCTCGTCTTTGCTCAAAAACACTTTGAAAATAAGGAAAGTGCCGAGACGTATCTTCGGGAACTGGGGCTGATTGACATTGCTGACCACAGCATCGGGAGTGTCGTTTTAGTAACTCCGGCAGACGGCGAGGCATTCGGTCAGGCAGATCAGACTAACTACTATAAACTTCAAACGGCAATGCTTGCGCAGAAAGCAGGCGGGAAAGATGCTGAAGGAAACGATGTGTCATATTCCGATGCGGAGTATTATGGCGGTTACGGTTATCTATATGTCATTGGTATTGATGAAGGCGCGACGTTTCTTAATAACTATGTTGCCAGCACATTTGACTATTCCAGCCGTATTGCCGGTATGCTCCTGATTAACGGCGACATGGAACGTATCCGCCAGGTTGCCAGTCTTGTACCGACTTATCTGGTGAATGCGGACACAGCAATTCTGACAAAGTATCAGAAAGCAAACAATACCAACGCTTACTATCGCGATGCGGACGATGAAGTGTTTTTCAATCAGGAACTTCCGCTCCAAAAAGTCATTGTTGCACGTGACGGCAACAGGACCAACGCTGATTATATCAAGCATGCCTACTACGAGTACTTTGTTAAAGCAATGCGTGTACCCGTTATCAAGGCAGGATTGTACACGGCTGCTACTCCGTATCAGGGCGGTGCTTTTGACGAAGCGCCATATTCACTGTGCGACCGCAATGCAATTTTTGACGGCAAGACAGAAGATGGTATCTATCTGTTCTCGCATGTAGATGACACATTTAAGGACATTGTTTCCACTAATGGCGATTTTATGGAGACGTGGTTTGAGTATCTGCCGGAGGAAGTACTGAACAATACGGCTGCTCCGGGCAGCATTCCGCTGGTTCTTGCCAACCATGGAGGTGGAGACGATCCGCGTCTGTTCGTGGATGAAATTGGTCTGCTGTCTTTGGCAGGTAAGGAACGGTTTGCGGTTGTTGCAGCCGAGCACCAGAGTATTTATGGCGGCTTCTTTAGCAACGGAGCGCCGAGCATTCTTCCGCAGGCTCTTCCGGCACTGGTTCGCTATATGCTTGATAAGTATCCGGCATTGGATGCAAGCCGTGTTTATACCACGGGATACTCGCTGGGCGGAGGAGCAACCTTCATGGCGATTTATGGTGATCCCAGCGTGTTTGCAGCAGCTGTTCCTATGGCGGCTGCCGGATATGCAGCGACGGAAGAACAGATTGCTCAGTTTGAAAAATACGATCTGCCGATTATGTTCACGACGTCTTCCTTTGATTTGCCAGGTGCGTTTACTCCGGCGACAACAACCATATCCGAAGCGTATCAAGGCTATGTAAATACATTCCTTGCTTACAACGGGATTGACAAAAAGATCGAGTATGATTTCGAAACGTATCCGATCAGCGGTTTTGAAGGAGATCGTTATACGGAGATTACGCTGAATGGTGAGTATCGAAACATGACGTGGCTTCTTGACAACGCAGATGGCGTGCCGATGGTCGGCATCAGCTACACGCAGGATCTGGTGCATGCACTGTATCCTGAATATGCGAAAGTATTCTGGAACTTTGTTAAACACTATTCCCGCAATCAGGAAACTGGTGCAATTGAATATACTGAATTCGTGAAGTAAGTAATTTTCCTGCTTGCCGCTGTTCCCTTCTGCGATAGGAACAGCGGCATCAGGAATAAAGTAATCATTTACGATGAATGTGCTTGAAAACAGATTCCCAACTCTTTATGAATAGTTAACCAAGAAAATTGCATAGGGGAATATTAATCCTCTGGTACATAAAAATGTTAAAACATTAAAACATGATTTGTATAACGTGATTATGAACGACTCTGAGCTGTGGGCATAAAGTATAGAAGTGAATAAGTCCCCTTGTATTTGCGCTTTTAGAAAAGGAGGTATAGAAAGATTGATGCGCACTACCGTTGGTGGACAGAGTATTGATGTTCGGTAACAATATTGATGTTAAAAAGGAGGATAACCATGAAGAAGTCAATTATTGCTTTGATGCTTGCGGCTGCGATAATACTGTGTATGTTCTCTATTGGATGTGCTGAAAAAACTGTATCCCCTGTTCTGAGTGTTACAGCAAAGACGCATGTAGGAGATCTTGGTCAATTGGTTGATTCTTTCACTGTGCGACTGAATGAAGAATTTGATTTTACCGGAATTGATAAAGATAATATATTGATAGAGAACAATACGCGTCATCCTTATATTTCGGATTTTTCTAATGGCGTCATTGATGTGTTTTGTCACGATGATTTGATGAAAATTGACGTGGACCCCTTCTTGTTTAAACAGAATTTTGTTGTCAGTTGTGTACGTGATGGTGAAATGCTCTTCTCTTTTACGATAAACGATGTTGTATCGTATACGACAGATGTAGCGGATGAATTTGAAACAATTCTTACTGATGAAGCCCTATATCGTGTGTATAAGCCGGAAACGGATGATAAGCTGCCGCTCATCATTTGGTTCCATGGAGCGGGAGAACGCGGTGATGATGGCGATGCTCCTTTGACAGATTACCGGGGCGCAATCTGTTGGGCAGAGCCTGCCTATCAGGAAAAGCATCCCTGCATAGTTTTGGTACCGCAGATTCCTGCAGATTCTACTTGGGATAAGACAAAACTGGATGATGTGCGAGCAGTGGCAGACGAATTGGTTGCTTCAGGAATCGTTGACGAAAAGCGGATTTATGCGGTCGGTTTTTCTGCCTATCAGGCAACACTTTGGTTTGCAACCTATAATGTGGATTTCGTTGCTGCAGCATTGCACTGCCTGTATTGGCATGCTTATGATCCGGATCCGAAGGTTGGCGACGAATGGAGCGGCATTGGTTGGAAAGAGATTGCAGATGCAAAACTGCCGCTCTGGAGTGTTATCAGTACGAAGGATCCTACGGGTGCAACTGAAGAAATGGAAAAGTATCATATACCCTATCAGTTGGAGAATAATCCGAATTTCCGCTATACCATCTGGACAGAACAGGAAATGTATCAATATAAATTATTTGGATTTTTACTTCATCATGGATGGGTGCCTGCTGTCAATAATCAGGAAATGATTGACTGGCTATTTGCACAGAGCAAATAACCGTATTTGGAAGAAATACTAAAATGACGATCTTGCTGCAGTTTTTAAGAGAGATTAGCGCAAGAATTTAAAACGCTTACGTTGTTTTCTCGAATGTTTCTATAAGCTTCAAAATTGAAAAATAAAAGAAATAAAAGAAATAAAAGAAAGGAAAGTACTTTTTATGAAAAAACAGTTATCTGCGCTTGCGGCGCTGACGATGGCGTTCACGATGTGTGCTTCTTCAAATGCTTTTGCGTTGAATTATACGGCGACGCTGGGCAATGCCTCAACGTTTGAAACCATGACAGAAGTACGTGCTAATGAAGCAGCGGCGATGAAGCACGTCAAGGAAAACTATGTTGCGCACCCCGTTATGTCAGACTTCCCGGGAGATACGACGTATGTATATCGCAGTGCCGATATGTATGGTATCAATGCGGCAGTTCGCCTGAATACGAATTTGGTTGTGTATTCTGATAAGTCTTTTGAAAATAAGGATGCAGCGTTGTCGTATCTGAAAGAGCTTGGATTGACCGACATGGTTGATCAGGCACGCGGCAGTGTAATTCTCGTGACACCTTCTGATCCGGAAAAGGGCTTTACGGCAGAAGATCAAAAGAATTATTATAAGCTGCAAACTGCCATGTTTGCTATCAATGCTTCGGGTGTACAGGATGGCGAAGAAGTTACCTATGTGGATGCGTCCTATTATGGCGGCTTTGGTTTCTATTATGTAATTGGTGTGGACGGCGGTGCAACATTCCTGAATAATTATGTTTCCGGCACACTTGATTACGTCAGCCGAATTGCAGGAATGCTGCTTGTAGGCGGTGATATGGAGCGCATCAGCAGTGTGGCTTCCAGCGTTCCGGTTTACTTAATTGATGCCGACGAAGATACGATTGACAAGTATTGTGAAGCCAACGGTACGGATGCTTTTACCGAAACAAAGGATATCATCACCTACTATAATCAGGCGAAACCGGTTTGCAAGGTTATGGTTCAGAAATCTGATATCGATCTCAAAACGGCAATTCATGACGCCTATTATGATCTGTTCCTGAAATCTGTCCGTGGTCAGGAAATGAAAGCCGGGTTGTATTCCGCGTCTACGCCATATCAGGGTTATGGTAATGATGCAGCGCCGTATTCCCTCTCTGAGCGTAATGCGTTGATTAACGGTGTTACAGCGGATGGTATTCACGAAATCACGACTGTCAGCGATGCACTTAGTGAGTTTAAAACGGATGCCGGAGAGTTTGTGCAGACATGGTATGAGTATCTTCCGGATGAAGTCCTGAACAATACTGCCCCTGCAGGAAGCGTACCGCTTCTGCTTGCGATTCACGGTGGCGGAGATGATCCGCGACAGTTCGTGGATGGTCAGGGCTGGCTGAGGGTTGCTGGTCAGGAACGCATTGCAATGGTTGCGCCTGAGTATTCCAGCATAAACAATGCTGCACAGGACGGCAGAACTGTACTGAACAAAGCATTCCCGGCATTGGTTCGTTATATGCTCGATAAGTATCCGGCACTGGATGCGTCTCGCGTATATGTCAATGGCTATTCGATGGGCAGTTTGGGTACTTGCGAGGCAATGTATGGTGATCCGTCTATTTTTGCTGCGGCGTTCCCGCAAGCTGGTATTATGAATGCTGCGCCGACCGACGAAGAACTCAAGAATTTTGCTGATGTCAATCTGCCGGTGTCTATCTCTACGTCGGAATATGATATGGTATATAACGTAGACGGCGTAACCCACAACATTGTTCCGGATTTCTATAAACTGATTAGTTCGTTTAAGACCATGAATGGCATGGAGGCACTGCCGGAAGAGCCTGATTTTGATCAGTATCCTATGACAGGCTTTGATGCGGATGTCAAGGGCACTGAAATAATGAATGGCGAGTACACCAAACATGAGTGGTACTTCCTTGACAAAGATGGTGTTCCGATGGTTGGTTTCCAGTACATTGATGATATCGTCCATTGCCTGTATCCGGAATATGCGGATATGGTTTGGAACTTTGTCAAACATTATTCTCGTGATCTTACAACTGGCGCTGTGGTGTACAACCCGTACATCCATTAAGTAGTGCTGTGGTGTACAACCCGTACATCCATTAAGTAGTGGTAAAGAGGGAAGCTTTCCGAAATCGGAAAGCTTCCCTTTGCTTTACATAAGAATGAAATCATCAAAAAAGGAAGAAAATTAACTTGCTGTTTTTTGGTGAATTAGAATAAAAACAAGGTGAACTGAAAACGGGTCGGCTTCTATTTGGAATGAAATTGAAATGTGATAAAATGAGAATCAGATGAGGTGGATAGAACGAATGAAGTCCACCAGACAGACCACGAACAGTATAAGAACAGATAAGGAGGAAAAAGTGTGAAAAAGCTACTCAGTATGGTCATGGCAGGAACTATGCTGCTCTCAGCATTGCCGACGAGCAGCGCGTGGGCGGAGACAATTTACTACAAGCAGCATCAGAGCAATGCTGCGACGATGGAAACGCTTGAAGAAGCACACAAAAATGCTCCGGTATGGTTGGAATCCGAGTATGAAGGACGATCTTATGTGGGAGATCCGGCGCTTGACAAGTATCCCACGGGTACGACTTTCGTTTACCGTTCGCCGGGCATGTACAATTGCGTTAGCGCAGCAGTGCGCATGAACACGAACATCCTCGTTTTCTCTGACCAACATTATGAAAGCAAGGATGCGGCTTTGGCATATTTGAAAGAGATGGGCTTGACGGATATCGCGGATGAAGCGACTGGCAGCGTTATTCTCATTACTCCGATTGATATGGAAAAGGGATTTGGACAGGCAGATCAGTATGCGTTTTATTTGCTGCAATCCGCTATGTGCAACATTGGCTATTCGATCAGGGAGGGAGATAAGACCACTTATTATGCTGACGCAGGCTATATGGGCGGTCTAACGTATCGCTATATCATCGGTATGGATGGCGGCGCAACGTTCGTCAATGATTATATTGCCTCGTCGTTTGACTATGTTAGCCGCATTGCAGGCATGCTGCTCGTTGGCGGATCAATGGAAAAGATTCGCACGGTTGCCGCTGAAGTTCCGGTATGGCTGGTCAATCCGGGAGATGGCGTAGCGGAAAAATATGCGCAGGCTAATGAGACGGATAGCACGGGACGTAATGGAGACGACCAGCTATTCTATAACAGCAAGCATCCGCTCCAGCAGGTTATTGTAACAAAAACTGAAAAAACGGAATTGGCTTCTCTGGTACATGACGCTTATTATGATATGTTTACCGAAGCTTTCCGCATTCCGGTTGTGAAGGGCAATCTTTACACTGCTTCTAATGAATTCCGCGATTATAAGTGGGATCAGGCGCCTTATTCGTTGGGAAAACGAAATCTGATTATTGATCATGCAACCCGAGATGGTTTGCAGATTTTCGAACGTCAGGAAGAGCGCTTTAGCGATTACAAGGCTGAAAACGGAGAGTACATCACGACATGGTATGAGTTTTTGCCGGACGAAGTACTCGATGGTACTGCGGATGAACATTCTGTGCCGTTGCTGTTGTGCAACCATGGTGGTGGAGATGACCCGATTCAGGCGGTGGAAGAATTGGGTTGGCTGACTTTGGCGGGCGAAGAGCGTCTTGCTATTGTTGCTGAACGGCATTCTTCTGAAAATATCAATGCTCCGTTTGGTTCGCCGTCTCCGTGGAATATCAGTTCTGAAGTTTTGCCGCAGCTGGTTCAGTATATGCTGGATACCTATCCTGCGCTTGACCCGTCTCGCGTTTATGTAAGTGGATATTCTATGGGCGGCAGTGCGACTAACCGCGCTGTATATGGTGACGCTTCTAAGTTTGCTGCGGCGGTCAACATGTCTGGTACGCCATATACCTATGTTGAAGGTCAGGAAAAGCAGTTTGAGAAGATTGATATTCCGATGATGCTGACTACTTGCACCTATGATACTTGGACGCACTTCGATTCAGCCAATGGTATTATTGCTGAAGACTTCCAGATGAACATTAATCATTACCTGAAGTATAACGAGATGAATCAGGTGGAATTTGACTTCGAAAGGTATCCCATTAGCGGCTTTAAGGGCGATCTATATCGTGAGACGACCGTCAACGATGAATACCCGATGCACAGTTGGTTCTTCCTCAACGATCAGGGTGCGCCGATGGTTGGTTTGACGGTTATCGAGTATATTCCGCATGGACTGTATCAGGAATATGCACGCATTGCATGGGATTACATGAGCAAATTCTCTAGAAATCAGGAAACCTTGGAGATTGAATATACTCCTTGGCAGAAGTAAGCCCCCTTGTTGCCTTGCGGTTCTTTTCCACTGCTTGGATGATGGATGACACCTCTTCTTTCCGACTGGCTTCAGCAACTGAGCAGCTGGAAAGAACCGCAAGACATTTTAATTTGGATTTTGAAATTCCTTTTTAAAGAATGGTGGAAATCAACTTCAATATCATCTTTATCGTTTTTCTGTCAGACTGAGCTATTAGACGACGATGGAATCAGAAAGGATACAAAAATGAAAAAAATAATTTCGCTTGGAGCGAGCATGCTGCTTCTCATTGGCGCGGCAACGCAGGCATATGCGATAGGATTTACAGGAGAGCTGGGCAATGAGGCGACCTTTGAAACGCTTCAGGAAGCCAATCAGAACTCCGTTAATATCGTTTCATCCATTGTGGAGAATGACACAAAAGTTTTTGCGACGCATCCTGTGCTGGACGGATATCCGGAGGGAACGACATTTGTCTATCGCTCTGCAAATCAATATGCGGGTCGTGCTGCCGCACGTCTGAACACCAATATTTTCGTTTATGCGCCTGAGCATTTTGAAAACAAAGACGATGCGATGGCGTATCTAAAAGATTTGGGATTGATTAAACTGATCGATGAAGCGGTAGGCAGCATTGTTTTGGTGACGCCAATTGGCGATAGCTTCGATATGGCGGATGTGGCTTCCTATTATGCTTTGCAAACGGCGATGCTTTCTCAAAAAGAGGCTAAGCGTCTGGAGGATGGAACTGCGATTTATTATTCCGATGCAGAGTATTTCGGAGGATATGGCTTTGAATACTTTATCGGCATAGATGACGGCGCAACATTCTTTAACAATTATATTGCGCCGGAGATAGATTTCTCTGGACGCATGGCGGGTGTGCTGCTCTTTGGTGGAGATATGCAGCGTACGAGACAGCCTGCAACATTCGTTCCCATCGCGCTGGTTAACAGTGACGAGGCGATTGTTTCCAAGTATCGCGCTGTAAATGGCGTGAATGCGCAGGATGTCATGGATGGGCGTGTTGTCAGTTATAATCAACAGTGGCCGCTGCGCAAGGTCATCGATATTTCCGAAGAAATCGTAGATAAAGCTGCGCTGATTGAAGAAGTCTATCGCGGCATGATGGTGAAGGCAATGCGCGTACCCGTGCTCACGCAGGGCATGAATAGTGCTGGCACGCCTTATAGCGGGTATGGCTTTGATGAGGCACCATATTCCCTCTGTGATCGCTGCTATGTTGTGGATGGAAAGACGGAAGGCGGCATTGTCATGATTTCCCATCAAGGTGATGACGATCGCTTTGCCGAATACAAAACGGAGGCAGGCGAGTACATTGATGTTTGGTATGAGTATTTGCCGCAGGAAGTGCTTGACGGAACAGCTCCGGCAGGCAGCGTTCCGCTGATTTTGTGCAACCACGGTGGTGGAGATGATGCGCGTGTATTTGTTGACGAATTTGGTCTGATTGAGCTGTCTGAAAAGGAGCGCGTTGCGCTTGTTGCTCCTGATCATCAGACGGTGGGCTCTGTGCGAGGTCCGGCGTTGACTGCTGTTGCGAAATATATGCTTGAAAAGTATCCGGCGCTGGATGCGAGTCGAGTATATATGACGGGCTATTCAATGGGTGGCGGCGCAACATATCTTGCTGCATACCATGAACCGACGCTGTTTGCTGCGATTGCTCCGTTTGCTGGATCTGCAACGCCGATGCCTGAAGAAAATGCTGCAAACTTCGATGGCGTTGAGCTTCCGACGATTCTTTCGATTTCTGCGTTTGATCCGGCAGGACGCCGCTTGGCTGCGCTGGAAGGAAATTTGAATGAAGCCGAACAGGGCATGGTCAGTACCTGGGCAGGTATTAACGGCAAAAAACTTCCTGCGTTTGATTTTGAAAAGTATCCTCTGTTTGGACAAAAGGCAGACAGAACAGTGACGGATACGATCAATGATGAATTTGCCCGAACGACTTGGTATTTCAACAATGAAAAGGGAGAACCTCGCTTTGCTTTCATCTACATGGAAGACATGGTTCATGCCTTGTATCCGGAATATGCGGATATGCTTTGGGATTTCGTAAAGAATTATTCCCGAGATCCGGAGACAAAAGAAATCATTTATAACGCCTATCGTTGAGTTTATTAGCTTTTTGAAGCGGCGAACAGGGAAACCTGTTCGCTGTTTTTTTATTGTATAGGAAATTACGTAAAAATCGCCCGCGTGTGCAATACTTTGATGCGCGACGGACTTCGGCGGAAGTGAACGCGGGCTCAGACCGCTTTTTTGGAATGCTGTTTAATGATGAGCAATCGATAAATGTGCAAAGTATCCACGAAAAAAACATGAGATTTTTATTGAATATAATGAATCACTGTGATATAATTCAGTAAAATGGATCGATGTGTATAAATATAGAATAAGAATCGTTATTTAAGCAGAAGAATGAGAAACAGAAAAGGAAAGGGAGAAGCCTCATGACGAAAATCAAATGGTTAGCTATGGCGTTTATGCTGGCGTTGCTGGTATTACTGACAGGATGCAGTGCACAAAAAACGGATAAGGAAGATTTGGAAGGACAACTGCTGGTTGGTTTCTCCCAATTGGGTTCAGAAAGTACATGGCGATTGGGTAACACAAAGAGCATGTTTGAAGCAGCAGAAAAGTATGATGTTAACTTGATGTATATTAATGCAAATCAATCCCAGGAAAACCAGAAAAAAGCACTTCGCTCATTTATAGGTTATCGAGTGGACGTGATTGCGTTTGCACCAATTGTTGAAGATGGGTGGGACGATGTGCTTAAAGAGGCGAAAGATGCGAATATTCCTGTTATTTTAGTGGATCGCGGCATCCAAACAGAGGATTCGACGCTTTATGCCTGCCATGTAGGAAGTGACTTTTATAGTGAGGGCATGAGGGCAGGACAATATTTGTTAAAAAAAGCAGATAAGATGGGTAGTAATCGCTTGAATATTGTCGAAATTACAGGGACGGAAGGCTCAACGCCCATGCTTGAACGCCAGCGTGGTTTTAAAGACGCTTTGGGTGATGATGAGCGTTTTACGATTATGGAGACAGTTTGCGGAGACTTTATTATTTCCAAGGGAAAAGAAGTTATGCGTGATCTTTTGGAAAAGTACGGAAAAGAGATCGACGTATTATTTGCGCAAAATGACGGTATGATGAGGGGAGCATTGGAAGCTATGGAGGAGGCGGGATTTGTTCCGGGAAAGGATATCATTGTCATTTCTGTCGATGGAGATCAGGGGGCAATTGATTTGCTTCGTGAAGGAAAAATTAACTGTGTGGTGGAATGCAGCCCTATGTTGGGTGATATTGTTATGGATGTTGCTCAAAAGCTGGCGAATGGAGAAAATGTTGAACGAGAATACTGTTCAAAAGAAACAGCTTTTACGGAATTTGATGATCTGAGTAGGATTGCACCGAGAGGCTATTAAAAAGGATGAACCCTGCGCGAAATGACGCAGGGCTTCTTTTTTGGGCATTTTTTCAAATTCGTTCTAAACAGGAAAAGATTTATTTGAAAGAAAACAAAAAGAGAATCACCTGTTTGAACAATATGAACATAAATGGAAATGAAATGTAAGAAAAAACAAATTGCGTGAATTGTAAAATTTGACCTAAAAACATATAGTATAATCAAATAGATTGGAGAGGAATTGAATTCAATTCAAAGTTTTCACCAGTCAAAAAGAAAGCTGGGAACGAACTGTGGCTTTCTTTTAAATAACAAAAATTGAAGAAAGGGTGTATTTAGTATGAGACCGTTCTGGAAGTGTGCACTAGCAACTGGATTGAGCTTGACCTTTGCAATGACAGCTGCGAGTGGTGCACTGGCGTTGGGATTTACCGGCTGTCAGCATAATGACGCAACCTTTGAAACGCTGGAAGAAGCGCGTTTGTCTGCGCCGACGGCTGTTCAAAACTTGGAACAGAATGAAACCAAGACATTTGCTTCGATGGATGTGCTGGACGGTATTGCGGAAGGAACAGTTTTTGTCTATCGAAGTGCCGATATGTATGGCGGACGCGCATCTGGCAGACTGAATACAAACCTGCTTGTTTTCGCTGAGCAGCATTTTGAAAACAAAGATGCGGCGATGGATTATCTGAAAAAGCAGGGATTGATTGACATCATCGATGTGGCGAAAGGTAGCGTCATTTTGGTGACCCCGGCGGACGGAGAGAAGTTTGGACAGGCCGATCAGAGCGTCTATTATAAAATTCAAAGTGCGGTCTGTTCGCTTAAAGGCGCAAAGAATGGTGTTGCTTTTGCGGAACCGGAGTACTTTGGCGGATTTGGATATATTTATGCCATAGGACTCGAAGGTGGAGCAACGTTCTTGAACGATTATGTTTCCTCTCAGTTTGACTTTGCAAGCCGAATCGCGGGCATGTTGCTTGTTGGCGGTCAGATGGAGAGTATTCGTAGCGTTTCGACCTATGTACCGGTATATATGGTCAATCCGAAGGAAGAGGTGCTTGAAAAGTACAAGGAAGCAAATGGGATTGATGCGAGTGACAAGAGCAAGGAAAGGACAGTTTTGTTTAATCAGGAATTCCCGCTGCGCAAAATTATCCTTGCGAAAGACGGACAGGATGAGGCGTTCTATATCAAGGATGCGTATGAAAACCTCTTTACTCAGGCGATGCGTCTACCCGTTGGCAAAGCTGGTTTGTACAGCGCCGGAACGCCGATGCAGGGACTTAGCAATGACAAAGCTCCGTATTCTCTCTGTGCCCGCAATGATATTACCAGCGGTGTAACAAAAGATGGAATCCACATGCTCTGCAAGGTGGAAGATCGTTTCAGTGCCTATAAAACGGACGAGGGTGAGTATATTCAGACATGGTTTGAATACTTGCCGGAAGATGTGCTGAACAATACCGCAGAGCCTGGTTCGGTTCCGCTCGTATTGGCAATCCACGGAACGAGCGATGACCCGCGCATGTTTGTGGATGAAATTGGCTTGCTGGATGTAGCATCTAGAGAGAAAATGGCGATTATTGCGCCGGAACATAATGCGTTGGGTGGTTTAAACTGGGCGATTGAAACGGAAGCCCTGCCTGCGTTGGTTCAATATATGTTGGAAACTTATCCGGCGCTGGATGCCTCTCGAGTCTACGCGATGGGTTACTCGATGGGCGGTGGTTCCACGATGAAAGCGATTCTTGCTTCGCCGAAGACTTTCGCAGCGGCTGTGCCCATGTCGCCGGTAACGTATTTCGGTGATGTTTGGATTCCGTCGGAAGAGAATCTTGCGCAGTTCGAAAATGTGGATCTGCCGGTGATGTTAACCTCTTCGACCTACGACTTGCCGCTGACCTATGATCAAGAAAACGGGCATATCCTTGATGCGCTTCAAGGACTGGTTAACCAGATGTGCCAGATCAACGAGTTGCCCGAAGTTACATTTGACTTTGCGAAGCATCCAATTAGCGGTATCGATGCAGATCGTGAAACTGCCTCTGAATTGAATGGCGAATACATGAACCATACTTGGTATATGAACAAGAATGGTGTGCCAATGGTCGCACTGAATGTCACGGAAGGGCTGACGCATTCCCTTTACCCGGAATATGGAAAGCTGTTCTGGGAATTCGTTAAGCATTATTCTCGAAATGTTGAAACTGGAGAAGTTGTCTATCAGGAATACATTAAATAAATGATCCGATGTATCTTGTTTAAAAATGGAAAAACAAGAAATGTGGCTGTAAAGAAAAGCACGGGTTCGGTGCTTTTCCTGATCATTGTTCGACAATAAAACCGAAAAAGGAGAGATGATTCAATGAAAAAGCTGTTTTGTTTGCTGATGATCGTGTGCTTTTGCCTAGGGGCATGGACTGGATTGGCGCAGGTTCAATTCTCTGATAATCCATCGACGTTTGAAACCTTTGAGGAAGCTTGCGTAAATGGTCCGGCAGCAATGTCTGCTGAACTGGGTAGCGCGTATTGTTCTGACCCCTGCCTTGCAGAATATCCTGTGGGTACGACATACATTTATCGTTCTGCTGCACGTTGGTCTGCGACTAGTGCAGGTTACCGAAAAAATACCGTACTTCAGGTTTATACCGATAAGAAGTTTGAAAATAAGGACGCCGCTCAGGCGTATCTGAAAGAGCTTGGGTTAATCGACATTATCGAGGAGGCGAAGGGCAGCATTATCCTCGTCAATCCGATTGATGAGTCGTTTGCTAAGGCGGATGCGCGAGCCTATTACCTGATGCAGGCTGCTTCCTGCAACTTGGGCGGTACTACGACCATAAACGATGAAAAATACACCTGTGCTGAAGGTGCGTACTATGGCGGCACGTCGTATCGCTATATCATCGGTATTGATGGTGGCGCAACGTTTATCAACAACTATATTGCTCCGACTTTTGATGACATTACCCGCGTTGCGGGCATGATCCTTATTGGCGGCAAGATGGACCGCATCCATGATGTCGCTGGTGTGGTTCCGGTTTACATGGTCAATCCGTCCGATACGGCAATTGCCAAGTATCAGGAAATCAATGAAACTAATCGCTACGGCTATGTGAAAGACGTTGACACGTATTACAATCAGGAAATGCAGCTCCAGAAGGTTTGGGTTAAGAAAACTGAGAATCTCGATCTGGCGGCTGAGATTAACTACGGTTACTACAATCTGCTGATTAAGTCTATGCGTATACCGGTTGTTCTGGCTGGTCTGCATACCTATTCTCAGGATTTCACGGATCGCAACTGGAATGCTGCTCCGTATTCTCTGGGTGAGCGCAACGCTTTCTTCAATTACAGAACGGATGACGGATTGGTCATTGAAGAGTTTGTCGGACAGGAGACCTTCAAGGATTACAATATCAAGGAAGGCACCATGGGCTTGTTTGGAAAACCGGCACAGGTTGGTGCATATATCGACAGCTGGTATGAAGTGGTTCCGGAAGAAGTGAAGAACGGTACTGCGCCGGAGCATAGTGTCCCGATGTGGCTGATGCTGCACGGCGGCGGTGATGACCCGCTTCAGTTCTTGGATGAGATGGGCTTTATGGTTCTTGCTGGTGAAGAACGCTTTGCGATGATTGCTCCGATTCATGGAGCGATGTTTACGGTTGGTTTTGATGTCTTGCCTGCTGTTGTCGAGTATTTCCTTGAAAAGTATCCTTCTCTTGATCCGAGCCGTGTCTATGTAACCGGCTATTCTATGGGCGGCGGTGCGACGCTGCATGCTGTAAATGGTAACGCGAAGATTTTTGCGGCTGCCTGTCCGAATGCTGCGGCTATTTTCAACACCGAGGATGAAGTTGTCAAGATGGATGATGTCAATCTTCCGATTTTGTTTACGACTGCAACCTATGATTTCTGCGGTTACGGTGGAATTTCTGGTCATACTGCTGTTCCGAACCCGGATGATCCGTACGATCCGGAGCATATCAATACCTCTTATCAGAATCGAATCAATGATTACATGAAGCTTAATGGGCTTGAACAAATCAGCTATGATTTTGAAAAGTATCCGATGTCGGGCTTCCGTGCGGATATCTACTATGAGAAGCTGCTGAACAACGAGTATATGAATCGTACGTGGCTGATGACCAATGAGGACGGTGTGCCGATGGTTGGTCTGAACATTACCGATTATCTGCCGCATGGTCTGTATCAGGAATTCGGTCGTATTTGCTGGGATTATGCCAAGCACTTTAGCCGTAATCTTGAAACTGGCGAAGTTATCTACAATCCTTATGTGAAGTAAGCTACCAATACCCCCTTCCTGATCGGGAAGGGGGTATGTTAGATTTGCGCATAAAAGCAACTCGAAAATCAAAACAAAACGAACAAATTCAAAAATACGTTAAATCTTTTGTGCGCTTTAGCCGATTTGAGAAATCTAATGAACTTATTTGAAAAACAAATACATTTGAATTTTGTGCAAAATGAGTATAATAACATTCAGAAGGCGTGAAAGCCTAAAAGAAATGGAGGTTGTCCTTATGAAGAAACTTGTTCTCATCGCTCTCGCATTGGTTCTCGTCGCTGTGAGCTCCTTTGCGATGGCAGACACCCTGAAGATTGGTTTTGCGCAGGTTGGTCATGAGTCTGACTGGCGTGCCGCGAATACCATCGACTACCAGACGACGTTTACTGAGGAAAACGGTTACGAACTGCTTTTTGTTGATGCTGACAATGACCATACGAAGCAGATGGAAGCTGTCCGCAACTTCATCAATCAGGAAGTTGATTACATCGTGATTTGCCCGGTGCAGGAAGCTGGCTGGGAAGTCGTTCTTCAGGAAGCGAAGGATGCCGGTATTCCGGTGATCATTGCTGACCGTACCGTATCTGCCGATCCGTCCCTGTATGCGACCTTTATCGGCACCGATACCGCGCTTGAAGGCGAAACCGCTGGCAAGTGGCTGGCTGAGCAGCTCAAGGGTGCGGAAGCTAACATCCTCGTCATCGAAGGCTCTGTTGGCGCTTCTGCTGCGATCGGCCGTACCAATGGCTTCAACAAGATCGCTGGCGAGCATGCCGAGTGGAAGATTATTGACAGCCAGTCCGGTGACTTTACGCAGGCTGGTGGTCAGCAGGTCATGGAGAGCTACCTGAAGAGCTATCCGGGACAGTTCAACGTAGTTGTGTGCCAGAATGATAACGAAGCATACGGCGCGATGGACGCCATGAAGGCTGCGGGCGTTACCTACGGCGAAAAGGGCGATGTGATCCTGATTTCCTTTGACGCTACTAAGGAAGGTCTGACTCGCACGCTGGCTGGCGAAATCAACTGCAATGTTGAGTGCAACCCGCTGCAGGCCAAGGGCGTTGCTGAAATCATTCAGAAGCTCGAAGCCGGTGAAGAAGTTCCGTCTGTGACGATCGTTCCTGATGAGGCCTTTGTTGCGCCGAGCATTACCTCTGAGTTTGCTAACACCATGACGCAGGAGATCCTCGACGGTCGCGCTTACTAAGATGCAGATTGATAGGCAGCAAAGCAAGGGCGTAAGTTGAATCCCGAAGGAAGGGGCAATCGCCTCTTCCTTTTCTTTCCAACATGAATCCGTCGGCAGGACGACGGAGTTATGGCTAGTTGATGAAAACGCGAAAATCAGACAATAGAAACATATTCTGCGAAAGGACGTGAACCTATGGAGAAAGATGTCGTCCTGACCATGCGGGGGATTACCATGACGTTTCCTGGCGTAAAGGCGCTGGATCATGTTGATTTCACGCTCAGAAAAGGCGAAATCCATGCTTTGATGGGTGAAAATGGTGCGGGAAAATCTACACTCATCAAGTGTTTGACAGGTGTCAACGATTTTGAGGCGGGTGAAATCCGCGTGGACGGCTATGATGGCCCGATTAAAAATCGTTCGACACTCGACGCGCAAAAGCATGGCATCTCCACGGTATATCAAGAAATCAACCTTTGCCCGAATTTGACGGTAGCGGAAAATTTGTTTATTGGTCGTGAACCGATGACGCACTTTGGCACGATTGATCGTCGGGAGATTGTTCGTCGTTCACGTAAGTTAATGGAACAAATGAATCTTCCGGTAGATGTGATGCTAAATCTAGAAGAATACTCGTTGGCCATGCAGCAGATGATTGCCATTGCGCGTGCCGTGGACATGGAATGTAAGGTATTAATTCTAGATGAGCCAACTTCTTCACTGGACGATAACGAGGTGGAGAAGCTCTTTGGGCTTATGCGTAAGCTGCGTGAGCAGGGAGTTGGAATCATCTTTGTGACACACTTCCTCGAACAAGTGTATGCGTTGTGCGATCGCATCACGGTGTTGCGGAATGGTACGCTCGTTGGCGAATATCCGATTGCGGAGTTGCCGCGTGTTCGCCTGATTGCTGCAATGATGGGTAAGGACTTTGATGATTTGGCTTCCATTAAGCCGGAACGCGGCAATAAGATCAGCAGCGAGGACATGATCGATGCAGAAGGGTTAAGCCATGCGGGCAAGATTAAGCCGTTTGATTTGGAAATGAAGAAAGGCGAAGTTGTTGGTCTGACAGGGCTGCTGGGCAGCGGACGCAGTGAGCTGGCACGTACGATTTATGGTGCTGACAGGGCGCAGACGGGTACGCTTAAAATTAGGGGTAAAAAAGTTGATATTAAGCACCCGATAGACGCAATGAACATGGGCATGGGTATGTTGCCGGATGATCGAAAAGCCGAAGGTATCGTGGGCGATCTTTCTGTGCGCGAAAATATCATATTGGCAATGCAGGCTAAACGCGGCATGATGGACTTGATCCCGATGAAGGAGCAGGAGGAGATTGCTGACAAATTTATTGATTTGCTGCAAATTAAGACGGCGAGCCGTGAAACGCCTGTCAAGCAGCTTTCGGGAGGTAATCAGCAGAAGGTGATTATTGCCCGCTGGCTGGCGACTGATCCTGATTTCCTCATTCTTGATGAGCCGACACGCGGCATTGATATTGGTACAAAAACGGAGATCCAGAAGCTGGTCATCAAGCTTGCGCAAGAGGGCAAGAGCGTCATGTTTATTTCTTCTGAAATCGAAGAAATGCTACGCACTTGCAACCGTTTAGCGGTTCTGTGTGACGGTCAAAAAGTCGGAGAGCTGAGCGGCGATATCACGCAGGAACAGGTTATGAAAACCATTGCCGGAGGTGACAAGGCATGAGCAAGGTCAAGGCATTATCAAAGAAACCGCTTTTTTTGCCAATTGTCAGCATGATTCTGGTCATGCTGGTGAACATTGTCTATGATGTGGCGCATGGTAACTCGTTTTATAATTTTTTTACCATTACAATCAATAACGGTATTCTTTATGGTCGTATCATTGATATTCTGAATCGCGGCAGTGAAGCTGCCATTCTGGCACTGGGTATGACGCTTGTCGTTTCTGCTTCTGCAGGTACGGATATTTCGGTTGGTTCTGTAATGTCTTTAGCAGGAGGCGTCTGCTGTGTGTTGCTGGCTGGATATGGTAACGTGAATGTGAACAGCTATGCCGTACCGCTGGCAGTCGGTGTACTTGCCGGTATATTGGTGGCCTGTTTCTGCGGTGCGTTTAATGGTTTCCTTGTTGCCTATATGAAGATACAGCCCATGGTTGCAACGTTGATTCTCTATTCAGCGGGTCGCGCAATTGGCTTGTTGCTGTGCAATAGCAACATTGTCTATGTCAACGTGCCGAGTTTTAAGTTCTTTGGTGGTTATTGCGGCATTTTCCCGACGCCTATTCTGATTACAGTGATGTGCGTTCTTGCGGTTGTGCTTGTACTTCGGTTGACCGCTCTTAGCACATATGTGCAGGCTGTTGGCATTAACAAGAATGCTGCTCGTCTATCAGGGTATAAGTCGGACATGATTATTTTCATCAGTTTCGTGATTTGCGGCCTGTTTGCAGGTATTGCAGGTATTGTAGCCACGAGTCGGATCTACTCTGCTGATACGAATAATATTGGTCTTAATCTCGAAATGGATGCGATTCTCGCTGTAGCGCTTGGCGGCAATAGTTTGGGCGGCGGTAAATTTCGCATCTCCGGTTCGATCATCGGTGCATACACCATTCAGGCCATTACTACGACGCTTTACGCTCTGGGCGTTTCCTCCGCACAGGCGCCTGTGTTTAAGGCAATTATCGTCATCTTGATTGTGGCGATTCAGTCCCCGGCACTTAAAGCGTATATTGCCGGATGGAAGATGGCGAAGGAGGCTAAGCGAGTATGAGTGGAAAGCAGGTAATCAAAAAAAGGAACATCAATAGTAACACGATTTTGTTGATGATGACTATCGGTTTGTTTGTAATTATGTATGTAGCAGGCTGCGTCATCTACGCTGACAAGGGATTTGCACGCGTGCAGAATTTTCTCGATATTCTTAAAAACAATGCGGGTCTGATCTGCGCAACTTGTGGAATCACGGTCGTAATGATTACGGGCGGCATCGATATCTCCGTTGGTGCGCTGATTGCTATGGAGTGTATGTTCCTCTCTGTCGGTATCGAAAACTGGGGACTGTCGGCGCAACTTCTGCTGCCGTTGATGCTGGTAATCGGCATTGTCTTCGGGATGGTTATGGGCTTCTGCGTGGGGTATCTGGATATTCAGCCTTTTATCGTTACAATGGCAGGAATGTTCTTTGCACGGGGTATGACAGCTGTACTCTCTACTCAGCAGATCTCCATCACAAGCAGTTCGTTGATGGCAAAGCTGTCAACAATGAAATTCAATATGCCTTTTGCGATCGGCGCTTATGTAAACAAAAAAGGCAAATTGATGATTCCCAATTTCAGTTTATATGTGCTGATTGCTGTAATTGTGCTGCTGGTGACATTTTTTGTTCTGCGTTCTACAAAGTTTGGTCGCAGCTTGTATGCTATCGGTGGAAACCAGCAGAGCGCTGAACTGATGGGGCTTGACGTAAAGAAGACTAAATTCAAAGCGTATGTGTTTTGTTCGTTCCTGACATCTATCGGCGCAATTTGCTATGTGATGAATACCATGTGCGGAACGACCCGTCAGGCGCTTGGGCTTGAGATGAACGCGATTTCGTCTGCTGTCATCGGCGGTACGTTACTGACTGGCGGCGTGGGCAATGTGTTTGGTTCGTTTTTCGGTGTGCTGATTAATGGAACAATTTCTTCACTGGTTAAAACAAATGGTAAGTTGAGTTCTTCGTGGCCGAATGTTGTGACGGCCATCCTGTTGTGCTTCTTTATTGTTATTCAAGCGGTGTTTGCACGAGTGAAATCCAAGAAAAAGAATGGCTGATATGCTGGAGGTGAAGTATGAATCAAAGTAAAATTGCGCAAGCAATCGAACGGGGTCAAGCCGTTCTGGGTATCGAGTTGGGCAGCACGCGCATCAAGGCGGTGCTGATTGATGAGGATTGTTTTCCGATTGCGAAGGGCGAGCATAATTGGGAGAACAGGCTGGAAGACGGCATTTGGACGTATCATCTGGATGATGTATGGACCGGAATTCAAGACGCATATGCCGAGCTGGTTCGTGATGTAGAAAAAACGTACGGAGTCACGCTGCGTAAGCTTGCGGGTTTTGGCATTTCGGCGATGATGCACGGTTATCTGCCGCTTGATAAGTACGGCAATCAGCTCGCCGCATTTCGCACATGGCGCAACACCATGACTGAACAAGCGGCAGCCGAGCTTACGGAACTGCTTCACTTTAACATTCCGCAGCGCTGGAGTATTGCACACTTGAGACAGGCCATGATTGCGCATGAGGCGCATCTGCCACAGCTTGATAAGTTGGCAACGCTGGCTGTTTACGTCCATTGGAAGTTGACCGGAAAATTCGTTGCCGGCATTGGAGAAGCCTCCGGCATGTTCCCGATCGACAGCGAAGCTCTGGATTATAACCAGATGATGATCAAAAAAATGGATGAACTTGTGGCATCGGATGGCTATATGTGGCGCATGCGCGACATTCTGCCCAAGGTACTTTCCGCAGGCGACGATGCCGGCAGCCTGACTGAAGAAGGCGCCCAGCTGCTCGATCCGACCGGAATGCTGGAAGCCGGTATTCCTGCGGCGCCTCCGGAAGGAGATGCAGGCACGGGTATGGTCGCTACCAACTCAGTCGCAGCGCAGACGGGCAACGTTTCCGCCGGTACATCCGTTTTTGCAATGATCGTGCTGGACAGGACACTTTCAAAGGTCTATCCCGAAATTGATATGGTCACAACGCCGACGGGAAAACCGGTTGCCATGGTTCACTGCAACAACTGCACCAGCGACATCAATGCATGGGCTGGTATGTTGGCAGGGTTTTCTGAAGCGTTGGGCACTCAAGTTTCCGCTAATGCCATTTATACAACCCTGTTCAATGCGGCTTGTTTAGGCGATAGCGATTGTGACGGCGTGCTGAATATCAACTATTTCTCCGGAGAACCCATCACCGGATTTGAAACGGGACGTCCGATGCTTGTACGGATGCCGGAATCCAAGCTGAGCTTTGAAAACTTTGCACGCTCGCTGGTCTTCGGTGCAATGACGACACTGCGCGTGGGCATGGAAATTCTGACTGTACAGGAAAAGGTGCAGGTTAAGACAATTCTCGGACACGGTGGCTTCTTTAAAACGAAAAACGCAGGACAGAAGTTGATGGCTGCGGCATTGAACACCCCGATTTCAGTGATGGAAACAGCAGGCGAAGGCGGTCCGTGGGGCATGGCGCTGCTGGCATCCTATCGTGTAAATAAGGAAAACGGCGAGTCTTTAGAGGATTACCTGAATCGCTGCGTATTCGCTTCGGCAGAAAGTTTAACGCTTTCCCCCGAGGCAAAGGACGTTGCGGGTTTTGATGCATATCTGAAATTGTTCCGTCAGGGGCTTTCGGTGCAAAGAGCAGCCGTAGAAACGATAAACGCATAAAAAAGGAGCGAATCAATATGAGCATGCAGCAGTATGAATTTTGGTTTGTAGTCGGCAGTCAATTTCTCTACGGTCCGGAAGTGCTGGAAACCGTCGCAGCGCGTGCGCAGGAAATGGCTGAAAAGATGACCGCTTCCGGCAATTTGCCGTGCAAGCTGGTTTATAAGGTGACGGCTAAGACAAATAAAGAAATCACGGATATCGTTCGTGAAGCGAATTATGATGAAAAGTGCGCCGGCATCGTGACTTGGTGTCACACATTCAGCCCGTCGAAAATGTGGATCAACGGTCTTGCAAATCTGCAAAAACCGTACTGCCACTTGGCGACTCAATATAATGTTGAGATTCCGAACGAACAGATCGACATGGACTTTATGAATCTCAATCAGGCAGCCCATGGCGATCGTGAGCATGGCTTTATTGCCGCACGTCTGCGCATGCCGCGCAAAATTATCGCGGGTCATTGGGCTGACGAAGACGTGCAAAAGAAACTGGGCTTGTGGATGCGTGCCGCAGTCGGTGTGGCATTCAGCAAAAGCCTAAAGGTTATGCGCTTTGGCGACAATATGCGCGAGGTAGCCGTAACCGAAGGCGACAAAGTTGAAGTACAGACCAAGCTGGGATGGCAGGTCAATACCTGGCCGGTCGGCACACTGGTAGAAAACATGAATGCCGTTACCGAACAGGAAATCGACGAATTGATGGCGGAGTATGCTTCTGCATACGATTTTGCAACCGACGACATGGAAACCGTCCGTTATCAGGCACGCGAGGAAATCGCGATGAAGAAGATGATGGATGACGAAGGCTGCAAGGCTTTCTCCAATACGTTCCAGGATCTTTACGGCATGCGTCAGCTTCCCGGTCTCGCCTCTCAGCACCTGATGGCGCAGGGCTATGGCTATGGCGGTGAAGGAGACTGGAAAGTGGCGGCAATGACAGCCATCATGAAAGCAATGAGCGAGGGACAGAACGGCGGCACCGCGTTCATGGAGGACTACACCTATCATCTGGTTAAGGGCAACGAATATAGTTTGGGTGCGCACATGTTGGAGGTTTGTCCGTCTGTTGCTGCAGAAAGACCGCGCATCGAAGTACATCCGTTGGGCATTGGTGATCGAGAAGACCCGGCGCGTTTGGTGTTTGAAGGTCATGCCGGTTCGGCAATTGTCGTCAGTCTGATCGACATGGGCGGTCGTCTGCGCTTAATCTGTCAGGATATCGAGTGCGTAAAACCGATTATGGATATGCCGAATCTGCCGGTGGCTCGCGTCATGTGGCGTGCGATGCCCGATCTGACCACAGGCTTGACTTGCTGGATCACTGCAGGCGGGGCGCATCATACCACACTCAGCTATGATGTAACGGCTGAGCAGATGCGCGACTGGGCGCGGATGATGGACATCGAGTTTGTACACATCACAAAAGATACAACCGTTGAAGGTCTGGAACACGACCTGTTCCTTTCCGATCTGGCATGGAAACTCAAATAATGAATGGAGTGAATAATCCATGATGCTTAAGGAACTGAGAAATATCGTTTACGAAGCAAACATGGAATTGCCTAAACGTGGTCTCGTCACGTACACATGGGGCAACACATCCGGCGTTGATCGAGAGCGGGGACTCATGGTGATTAAGCCTTCGGGTGTAAAATATGAGGATCTTTCTCCGGAAAACATGGTCGTCATATCTTTGGAGGATGGCAGCCGCATTGAAGGCGACTATAACCCTTCAAGTGACACAAAAACGCATCTGGAACTGTATCGCTCATTTCCCAATATAGGCGGAATTGTACATACGCACAGCCCATACGCGGTAGGATGGGCGCAAGCTGGAGAGGATATCCCTTGCTTTGGTACAACACAGGCAGATTACTTCTATGGTTCTGTACCATGTGTGCGCCATCTGACACCCAAGGAGATTGACGAAGGATATGAGATGAACACCGGCAAAGTGATAATCGAAACCTTCAAAGAAAGGAAGCTTGACCCGATAGCAATTCCTGGCGCGATTTGTTTCAGCCACGGTCCGTTTGCATGGGGAAAGGATCCGGATCAAGCAGTTTATCACGCTGTTGTTCTTGAAGAAATCGCGAAAATGGCGACATTCACGCGGATGGTAAAACCGGATGCAGCGCCCGCGCCTCAGCATTATCTGGACAAGCACTACATGCGCAAGCATGGTCCGAATGCGTATTATGGGCAGCGTTAAGAAACGAAGACCGTCTTATGATTGAGAAGGCTGCTTCTCTCCCATAACGAACGGTTCAGGTTTCCCGTCGCCCGCGTATCGTTATACGCGTAACTTGACAAAAATACTGTCAGCCCGATTTGAGCGACAGCCCGACGTAACTTGCAGCGAAAGGATGAGCGCTATGAAATTCTTTATTGATACTGCCAATGTCGATGAAATTCGCAAGGCGAATGACATGGGCGTAATCGCGGGCGTAACGACAAACCCAAGCCTCATCGCCAAAGAAGGACGCGACTACGCACAGACGCTTGCGGAAATCGCTTCTATTGTTGACGGACCGATTTCCGGCGAGGTGAAAGCGACGACAACCGATGCCGAAACCATGATTCAGGAAGGACGGGAAATCTTCGCGCTTGACCCCAAGCATATGGTCGTTAAGATTCCGATGACCGTCGAAGGTCTCAAGGCGATCAAGGTGCTTGCGAGCGAAGGCATTCCAACCAATTGCACGCTGATCTTTTCAGCTAATCAGGCGCTGCTGGCAGCGCGTGCGGGCGCGGCGTATGTCAGTCCGTTTCTCGGACGGCTGGATGATATTTCGCAACCCGGCATTGACCTGATTCGAACCATTGCCGATATCTTTGCGAATTATCCGGATATTGACACCGAGATCATTGCCGCAAGCGTTCGCAATCCGATTCATGTGACCGATTGTGCGCTGGCAGGCGCAGACATCGCCACCGTTCCTTACAAGGTGATTGAGCAGATGACACATCACCCGCTGACTGACCAAGGCATCGAAAAATTCAAAAAGGATTACATCAAAGTCTTTGGTGAGTAATTTAATCAAAGCCCCCGACTTTGAGAAAGTTGGGGGCTTTTCGATGATTCGAAACATAGTTGGAGGACATTATGACCAATCAGGAAAAGAATCAGCTTAAAACAGCAGCCTGTCAAATCCGCATGGGGATTATCGAGGCTACCCATAGCGCGAAATCAGGGCATCCGGGCGGAAGCTTATCCGCAGCAGAGATGTTTGCTTATTTATACAACCGTGAAATGCACATCGACCCCCAAAAACCAAAGATGGAAGACAGGGATCGGTTTGTGCTTTCCAAAGGTCATACAGCGCCCGGACTGTACAGCGCACTGGCATATCGCGGCTATTTTCCCATAGCAGATTTGCTGACGCTGCGCCACACGGATAGCTATTTACAGGGGCATCCGAATATGAACCTTGTGCCGGGCGTGGATATGAGTACCGGTTCTTTGGGACAAGGCGTTTCCTGCGCAGTGGGTATGGCTAAGGGGGCGAAATACCTCAACAAGGATATCCATGTCTACACCCTGCTGGGCGATGGCGAAATCGAGGAAGGCGAAGTTTGGGAAGCCTTCATGTTCGCAGCACATTATAAGCTGGATAATCTGTGTGTCATCATCGATCTCAACGGTTTGCAGATTGATGGTCCAACAGAAAAAATCATGAACAGCGCACCAATGGATGCAAAGATGGAAGCGTTCGGATTCAATGTTGTTTCCATTAACGGACATGATTTTGACGAAATCGAAAGGGCGTTTGAATCCTTCCACACATGCAAGAATAAGCCGACTGCAATCTTAATGCACACGATCAAAGGCAAGGGCGTCAGCTATATGGAAAACAGCGTCGATTGGCACGGAAAAGCGCCCAATGATGCAGAATATCAAATTGCCATGGACGAGCTGAACGCTGAGATGACGAAACTGGAGGCATGAGCATGAGCGAAGTGAAGAAAATCGCAACCCGTGAAAGCTATGGGCAAGCGTTGGTTGAACTGGGCAGCGAACACAGCAACCTCGTTGTGCTGGATGCCGACCTTGCCGCGGCAACCAAAACCGGAATGTTTCGCAAGGTGTTCCCCGATCGTCATTTTGATTGCGGCATTGCGGAATGCAACATGATTGCTGTGGCTGCGGGATTATCTACAATGGGATTGGTTCCATTCGCATCGTCTTTTGCGATGTTTGCAGCAGGACGTGCATTTGAGCAGATTCGCAATTCTGTCGGTTATCCTCATTTAAACGTAAAAATCGGCGCAACACACGGCGGCATTTCCGTCGGTGAGGATGGCGCTTCCCATCAGTGTTGTGAGGATTTTGCGTTGATGCGCTCTATTCCGGGCATGGTCGTACTCAGCCCGGCAGATGACGTGGAAGCACGTGCGGCGGTAAAAGCGGCTTACGAATATCAAGGACCCGTATATTTGCGCTTCGGACGTCTGGCAGTACCGGTTTTTCATGACGAAACAAATTATCACTTTGAAATCGGTAAAGGTGAGCAACTCACCGAGGGCAACGATGTTGCCATCATCGCTACCGGTTTAATGGTTAACGAAGCGCTTGTTGCCGCAAAAGAACTCGAAGGCTTGGGCATTCACGCACGCGTAATCAACATCTGCACCATTAAACCTCTAGATGAGCAGATCGTCATCAAGGCAGCAAAAGAATGCGGCAAAATCATCACCTGTGAAGAACACAACATCATTGGCGGTCTTGGCGAAGCAGTTGCCGCTGTGCTCGGGGAAAAACATCCCACTGCAATACGCCGCATTGGCGTCAATGATGAGTTTGGTCACTCCGGTCCCGCTAAAGAATTGTTGCGTCAATTCGGAATGACCGCAGATCACATTGTCGAGGTAGCTAAACAATTTGTCCTTTAATCAAATTAAAAGTGTCTCCCGCATTACTTAGAGGGAAAGACACTTTTTTTGCCGCAAAATGGAGCAGAGATAAACGTTTCATGATATAATAATACTATACAAGAGTATTTCAGGCTGTAGACAAAAAGCTGTTCTCCCCCCGAAGGGGGAGAATAGCCCTTTCCGCAAATGAAAGAATAGCTGAATTTCTTGATTATGCTATCCAAGCCAAGTTTGCTTATGTCAACAAGCTGTAATACTATACAAGAATATTTTTGCTTGCGGCAGGTGTGGAGGACAGAAATTTGAAGCAAAATAAGAAAAGCATTGCGCTGAAGCTTTATCATAGTGCGAATATTATTTTGGTTGTGGTGTTAGCAACCATGATAACATCGCTTTCATTTATAATTTATACCGATAGTTCGTCTCGGGTGTTTATTCAGCGGATGGCATATTGCATGGAAATCAAAACCATTGTTTCAGAAACGATTCCCGGTGAACTGTATGACGCGCTGATCGGACGCACGAAAACGGAAAACTGCAAAGCTGATGCGTTAATGGGGCAGATTGAAGAAGACTTGGAAAAGATCCGGATTTCTGATGAAGATATTGAGTATGTTGTTGTTCTCAGAACGATGGATACCTATAAACAGTATGCTCAGATGCTGAAGGAGAACATTCTCAATGAAGGAAGTGTGGATGAGTCTACACGTCTGATGGACAATGTTAGAGATGTTGGCGAACTGGTTCGAGATATGGTTGACCAGCTGATTCACGTCTACGTTCAACGTGAATCGGTACATAATCAAAAAGTGCGTGGCGTGTTTAACGTTTTTGCATCATGCACATTATTATCCAACATTTTTGCTATTGTACTGATTATGCATAGGCAGAAACTGCTTTCAAATGATGTAGCCGATAACATTGATGCGCTTGGTCGTTTTTCTACGCAGATTGCTGCGGGACATTTTGATCGGCGTATACCGGAAGCGGAGCTTGAAGAACTGAAGCCGCTGAGTAACAGCCTGAATGATATGGCGAGTCAGCTTGAAATGCTAATTAAGCGGGTTCGAGAGGAAGAAGAAAAGCTGAAGATTGCTGAGCTGAAAACGCTGCAAGCGCAGATTAATCCGCATTTTCTATATAATACACTCGATACAATTTTGTGGCAGGCAGAGGAAGATGATTCCGAGAGCGTCATTCGTACAACACAGGCGCTAAGTAATTTCTTCCGTATTTCCCTCAGCAGTGGAGAAGAGTGGATTCCGCTTTACAAAGAAATGGAACACTTGGAAGGCTATTTGATTATCCAGAAAACACGTTACCGTGATATCCTGCGCTATGAAATTCATATAGATGAGGATATTATGAATTGTACTGTGCTGAAGCTGTTGCTGCAGCCATTGGTGGAAAATGCGCTGTATCACGGAATCAAAAACAAGCGTGGAGGCGGTTCAATTATTGTTTCAGGAAAACGAGAGGGAAACAGAATCCGCTTCTGCATCAAGGATACCGGTAGAGGCATGGACGAGGAAATGCTTGCCAGTGTTAGGGAGAGCATTCGAGAAGGAAGCAGCGCTAAAGTGCGGGAAGGAGGTTCTGGATCGGGATTTGGATTGAGCAACGTCAATATGCGCATTTGTCTGTACTATCATCAGCAAGAAGGGATTGATATTCAGAGCGGCGCAGAAGGAACGACGGTAGAATTCAGTGTGCCGATCATTGAGAATGGAGAAAAGCATGTACAAGGTGTTTGTGGTTGACGATGAAATCGCGATTCGCGAGGGAATCCGAAATAGTCGGATTTGGGATGGCGGAATGCTGACGTTGGTTGGTGAAGCGGGAGATGGCGAAATTGCTTATCCCATGATTCGGGATGAACGTCCGGATATTGTGATTACTGATATCAAAATGCCTTTTATGGATGGTATGGAGCTTTGTAGGCAGCTTCACAAGACAATGCCGAGGACTCAGCTTGTCATTCTCTCAGGCTATGATAATTTCAGCTATGCACAACAGGCTATCAGCTATGGCGTACAAGAATATCTGCTTAAGCCGGTCAGTTCAACTAAACTGGAAGAAACGCTGAATCGCATAGCACAACGCATCGAAAACGAACGTAAGGAACGAGTCGGTCAGGAACAGATGTATCGTCAAATGGCGGAAGGAAAACTGCTTATTCGAAATCATCTGCTTAGCAATGTGATTCAAACCAACATCAGCCAAACAGAAGGAGAAGAAATCTGTAGTCAGCTTCGCACATTTGGCATTGATATTTCTGCAAAATGTTATACAGTTATTGAGATTTGTCAGAAAGATAGGAAGGCAAGCTACGATTCGATTCGTAAAGCACTTTCTATTTTCGAAATGGGACACGATACGACGTGTTTCTTGTGTGAAAGCGGACATTCGCTCAATGCACTGGTTCTTGGCGACAAGGACGAGGAAATTGAAGAGCGTGCTTATTCGTACGCCAGAACGATGCAGGACGAATTGGAATGTCTGGAAGGCGTAGAAGTTCGGTTTTCCATAGGAGAAACGGTATATCAGGTCGGCGATCTGTTCAAGTCATTTTGTTCCGCGAGACATACACGGCATGTGATTGAGGCGAATCCTGCTATCTGTCATGACCGGAAAATTATGGGCTGTAAGGATTTACAGGATGAAGAACAGATCCGACCCAACAACCAGCAGAATATAAGTGATATGTCTCTTTATGAACTGGTTAGATATGCCGAAAAAGAAGAGATGAGATCTCTGATTACGCGGTATGTGGAGAGCCTGAGGCAAAGATGCAAAGGCGTTATGTTGACAGCGGAATATCTGAGAGTGGAAACTCTTTTAGCTGCAAGTAAAATTATTCAGAGTCTGGGTGGAAGCGTTGGTGAAGTGTTGGATAATAACTGGCTGGAGGCGGAGGTGCGTTCAAACATCTATTTGGACTCCTATATCGGAACGGCGGCAGATATTTTGGAATGTGTGGCGGAATACCGCGACGAACATACCAATATGAAAGGAAATCGTGTAGTCAACAAGGCGCGTTCCTATATGAAAGAGCATTATATGGATTCCAACTTGACTTTTCAGGATGTGGTTGCGCATGTGGCGATGTCTAGCAGTCATTTTTCTACGATTTTTGCAGAAAACATGGGGCGAACGTTTACACAGTATTTGACGGAGCTGCGCATGGAAAAGGCAAAAGAACTTCTTACCAATACAAACATGCGTTCAAGCGAAATCGCTTATGCGGTTGGCTATAATGACCCACATTATTTTAGCTATTTATTCAAAAAGAATACGGGTGTGACGCCGGGAAACTATCGGGGAAAAAGCTGATCATCAGAAACGCTTTGTATGCTGAGCCGTCGAAGAGAGCGGTTTGCATATAAGGCGTTTTTTTTATATGGGTTCGGAAGAGGCTGATGCGCACAAAGGGTGAAGCGGCAAAAGAGTATGATGTGGGTGAGGCGCCTGTAGTCTGTAAGCCTCGATAAAGGCTTATGCCGAACGGGCATCAGAAGCCATACGGCAGAGAATGATACTCTGCCGTATCCTTGTGATGCCGAAATCCGTCACAGAATGAGCGAGGATTTGGAAAGAAGTGGGTATATTTTCCACATGTTAGGAAAAGAAATAAGTTCAAGAGGTGAGAATATGGAAATGTACGTCGATCATCAGCGTCATCTGGTTTCGATCTGGCTTCCGAATGATGAAAAAGATGTGGCGATTTTAGAGCCAGTGTATCGAAAATATAAAGGAACACCGTATCGCGTGGCTGTTTTCCACTCCGGCAAAGGAAATCTGCTGACCAATACGGCGGCATTGCTGAAAGCAAACCGATAGGAAAAGCGAATATCAATCCGATACGGCGGACCTCCTTCCTGGCAGGTCTGCCGTATCCTTGTCTAAGGGAGACGATGCGCTTACAATAACATCAGGCGGCGGGGGTATACCTTCTGCCAAATGATGGGAAAATGAGGTGTGCGTCATGGAATTAGAGGTTCAGCATGAAAATCAAACGATCATCCTTTGGCTTCGCAGCGGGTGCCGCACGGATTTAAGCCTGCTTTATGAGCTGGGAAAGACGTGGAGATACCGAGTGGTGGTGATCCGTTCCGGCTTTGGCAGCCTGATAAACAATACGTCCACGCTTCTCTGGTTCAACCGCGGAACGCCGATTGGAAGGGATTCCCATGGGTGCGCATTGGCAGCATCCTTGCACTGAAGAAAGGGAGAAGATTACAATAATAAGGACATTCGGGGCAAGGAGATTTTGATATGGAAGCAAGAGTTGAAAAGCCGCATCGCATCGCGGGCTATTGCCGGATTTCCGTGGATGTGGAAGCGGATCGGGATAACACGAGCATCGAAAACCAGAAGGACATCATTTCCGACTATGTTCAGCGGTACTTTCCGGAGAGCGAGTTGACCTTCTTTGTGGATCGCGACCGTTCGGGCTATACGTTTGAGCAGCGGGAGGATTATCAGCGGATGCGCCCGTATCTGATGACGGGGCAGTACGACATTCTCATCATCAAGGATTTGAGCCGATTCTCCCGACGCAATTCGCGAGGCTTGGTTGAGCTGGAGGATTTGCGGGATGCGGGCGTGCGGATTGTAGCCATCGGGGATAGCATCGATTATCCGACGCATGACGATTGGACAAACATCCGCCTGCGTTTTCTGCTCAATGAAATGCCGGTCACGGATTCTTCTCAGAAAGTCAAAAGCGTCATTTCCCGGCGACAGCAGGACGGACGCTGGATCTGTTCCGTGCCGTATGGGTATGTCATGAAGAACCACAAGCTGATGACGTATGAAATCGACCCGGCGGCAGCGGAGGTTGTCCGAAAGATTTTTGAACTGTATACGTCGGGATGGGGCTACAAGCGGATTGCGAATTATCTGACCGACCACAGCATACCGACGCCCAGACGTGCCGAAGCCGCGAGAAAGGCGGAACGCGGCGAGCCGGTCATTCGGCAGGGCAAGGATGCGTGGGCGATTGTGACGATACAGGGAATGCTCAGCAACGATTTTTATATCGGAACGCTTCGACAGGGCAAGTACAGGCGCAAGGGCATCAACGGAAAGGACGAGCGAATCGACGAATCCAAGCAGCTTGTCTTTGAAAATCATCACGAACCGATTATCGATTATCCGACGTTCGCCTATGTGCAGGAGCAGATGAAGAAGCGGACGCGCAGCAACTACAACGGCATTCGCAAGTACGAAACGCCGTATACCGGGCTGCTGTTCTGCGGGGATTGCGGCAGTCCGATGTTCTCCATGAGCAGCAAGCAGCTTGATCCGGCGTATACCTGCGGAACCTATCACCGGCGCGGGCGCAAGGGCTGCACGTCGCATCATACGCGGGTGGACTTTCTGGACAGCATTTTGAAAATGTATGTCCAGAAGGTGAAGCAGGGCAGCGCGAACATGATCGACGCGCTGGAAGCGTCCATCCGCGATGAAAAGGCGAAGATCAACGAGGGCGAAAAGACGCAGGACATGCTGCGCAGGCAGATCGACGCGGCGAAAAATCAGCTCAAGGTGCTGACCCGGCAGAAGATTGCGGAGCTGATGCGCAAGCCGGATCAGGAGGAGATGATAAACGAAACCTATGACGCGCTGGAAGCGGAGTGTTACGGAAAGATTCGCGGGCTGGAAAGCCAGCTCGACCTGATGGCAGACCATCGCAACAACGTCATCCGCATGAACCGAATCGCGAAGACGGCGCTGGATATCTTTGACGATATTCTGAACAAGCCCAAGCTGAAAAAACAGGATATCGAGTTCATCGTCGAGCGCATCGACGTATACGACGACCACATCGACATCCAGCTCAAGAGTGACATTGACGCGCTGCTGCACGTTTCCGCGACGCAAGCCATCGAGCAGGCGGCGGGGGATGAATCGGCGCTCGTCCGACAGGTGCGGAATCACAAAAAAGACGAACGCTTGATCAACAGTGTCAGATGCGGCGACCCGCTTGAAATCTATACGGATAAGGATGGAGAGGTCATTCTCAAAAAATACTCTCCCATTGGCGAGATATCCAATTTCGCGAAGGACTATACGGAGTCGCTCTTCCGGTCGCTGGGGCATATCGCCTGCATTACCGATAAGGATATGATCGTATCGGCGAGCGGCGTATCCAGAAAAGAGCTTTGGGAAAAGCCCATCAGCCGCGATTTGGAGCAGGCGATTCAGAGCCGTCAGGTTGTGACGGCAAATCGGGGGAACGGCACACGCCTTGTCCCCGTGACGAGTGAGGACGATGCGCAGGCGTACACCGCGCAGGTCATCTGTCCGATTATTGCGGATGGGGAATCCATCGGCGCGGTGGTGCTTCTCTCGCGGGAACCGGCGGCACGCATGGGCGATACCGAGCTTAAGGTTGCCGAAACAACCGCCAGCATCGTCGGGCGGCAGATGGAACAGTAACGCCAAAGGCGGAGGAATTTCTTCCGTCTTTTTGTTTTTGACCCATTCAGGGGAAGATTTTCCGGCGGCGGTTCGTCTTTTCTTCAGTAAGGCAAAGGAGCGAGGAAAGATGAAACGA